>NZ_JBFAPZ010000003.1:0-593019 GCF_040676935.1 Saccharopolyspora sp. NPDC049426
TCATGCGCCGCCTGCTGCGCGACGTCGCCGAAAACCGCGAAGTCGGCGACGTCTCCACCCTCGCCGACTCCTCCGTCATGGACCTCATCTCCAAGAACCTCCACACAGGAGACTGACCCCGCCACCGGGGGTGGCCGGGCGGCCTTCGCCGCCCGGCCACCGGCTTTCTCGACCAGCCCGGCTCCTGGTCGTGGTTGAAGAACGCGGCGGAGCCGCAGTTTTCAGGTGTGGGGCTGAACTCGCACCGCCCTCCTCGTCGGTCGGTGCCGCGGGTGTGGAAGTTCCGACGTGCGCTGAGTTCTCGTATCGCGGACGACACGGCGTGCGCACCGCCGAGGACAGCTCGCCCCGTGGTCGAGGTAGCATTCCTGCGATGATGCTCGCGCGCATCGCAGGACCAGTCTCCGCGATGCTTGTCAACCACCCGAACGGCGCTGCGGCCGCGCGGGGCTTCGATGGCTGTTGTGCCGAGGGAACCGCAGCGATGAGCGAGCACCTTGACACCAGACCCGCGGCCCGAGCCGGCCGCCGCCTGCACCGATGATCAACGCGAACCGGCAGGTCTGGGCGCTGCTCGGCCACGCCGCCCTCACCCAGCTCATCACCTTCGTCCTGCGTCCCGCCACCACCTACCGGGCGCTCGAACTCGGCGTTCCGGCCTCGTGGCTCGGCGTGCTCTCCGGCAGCTTCGCACTCGTCCCGCTGGTGCTGGCGCTGCCGGCCGGGCACATCGTCGACCGGCTCGGCGAACGACGGGTGATGCTGGCCGGCAGCCTGCTGATGTGCGCCGCAGGCACGTTGCTGCTCGCGCTCGGCCACACCGTGCCCGGCCTCATCGCCGGCAGCGTCGTGCTCGGCACCGCGCACCTGGGCGCGATCGTCGGGCAGCAGGCGCTGGTGGCCAACAGCACCACCTCGGGCCGGATGGACTCCGCGTTCGGCTACTACACCTTCGCCGCCTCGCTCGGCCAGGCCGCCGGACCGCTGATGATCGTGGCCTTCGGCGGGACGAAGGCGATTCCGGACACCGCACCGATCTTCCAGGCGGGCATCGCCGTCGCGATCGCGCTGGTCGCCCTGACCTTCGCCATCGAGAGCACGCGGACCCAACGCGGCCCGGCCACCACCGAGAACGTCGGCGTGCGCCAACTGCTGCGGCTGCCGGGACTGGCCGGAGCGCTGCTGACGGCGTGCGCGGTGCTCGCCGCCGTCGACATCTCCCTGGTCTACCTGCCCGCGCTCGGAGCCGAACGCGGGATCGCCTCATCCCTGATCGGCACGCTGCTGGTGCTGCGCGCCGCCTCCTCGATGGCCTCGCGGTTCTTCCTCGGGCGGCTCTCGGAGGCGATCGGACGCCGCCGCCTGCTGATCCTGAGCATTTTCGGCGCCGCCGCGGGCATCAGCGTCACCGCCGCCCCCGCACCGGTGTGGCTGCTGCTCCTGGCGGTCACCGTCGCCGGTTTCGGACTCGGCGTCGGACAGCCGCTGACGATGTCCTGGCTCGCCGAGTCCGCCCCACCGGGTGCTCGCGGCCGCGCGATGTCGTTGCGGCTCACCGGAAACCGCGCGGGCCAGGTCATCATCCCCGGAGCCATCGGGATGGTCGCGGCCGGGCTCGGAGCGGCGGGCGTCCTCTGGGTCACCGCCGCCGGACTCGCCCTCACCGGCGTCCTCGCCCGCAACCTCCCGGTCAACCGCTCGTGACCGGCCCCAGATCAACCACCGGCTCCGGCCCTCGTCGATCCGCTGCGGCGGAGCGCGGTGCCACGCCCGCGTCATGAACACTTCACCGACTGGCCAACCGCAGGAACCCGAGAACGTTCCGCGGGCCGTCGAGCCTGGGCGCATGACCCCGACATCCCGACGCACGCGCCGCTCGCCCGCTCTCGCGGCGGGACTCGCGATCGCGGCCGTCCTCCCCTTCCTCCCGACGAGCAGCGCCGACGCCGAGAGCGACCGGCTCCCGCTCGGCGACCCCGATCTGGCGGAGACGCGATCGACGCGCGCGCTGGCCGAGGGCGTCGCACTGACGCGGATCGTCCGCGGAACCGAGCCCGCCCCGCCGGACCAGATCAACACCACCACCCGCGGCCCCTGGGTGGTCAACGTGCTCACCATCGATCCCACCAAGGCCCAGGGCCACGTCGAAGCGACCTACGGTCCCGATCTCGCGCCGGTCGAGAAGACCACCGACCTGGTGCGCCTCTCGGGCGCCGTGGCCGGGGTCAACGCCTCCTTCTTCACCTTCTCCGCGAATCCGCAGTACCCCGGTGACCCGGTCGGCCTGGGCGTCTACGGCGGGAAGCTGCTCAGCGAGCCGACCACCGCCGAGGCCGAGGCCGATCTGATCGTCGACAGCAACAGCGACCAGGTCCTCATGGGCCGGACCGCCTGGTCCGGGTCGGTGCGGAACCGGCAGACCGAGGCCACCATGCCGCTGGAACACCTCAACCACCCGCCGGTGGTCCCGTCCGAATGCGCCGAGCTGCCCGACCAGACGCAGTGCGCCCAGCCGGGAGACGTGGTCTGGTTCAATCCCGAGTTCGGCCCCACCCCGTCCGGGGCCGGCACCGAAGTCGTGCTGGACCAGCGCGGATGCGTCGTGCGCAGCTCCGCGACTCGCGGCACGACGCTCGCGGCCGACCAGACCTCGCTGCAGGCGACCGGGCAGGACACGGCAGCACTGCTGGCGATCACCGAGCGGGGCTGCCTCGAGAAGTCCTCGACCTTGACCGACGAGAACGGCGACCAGGTCGACCTGCGACCGGGCCTGTTCGGCGTCAACGGCCGCTACCGGCTGACGGCCGACGGCGAGGTGGTCGTGCCACCGGGGTCCGGTGACTTCTTCGCGCGCAACCCGCGCACCATCGCCGGAACCACCCCGGACGGCACGATCGTGCTGGCCACCATCGACGGCAGGCAGACAACCAGCGTCGGCACCACGATGGACGAGACCGCCGCCGTCGCCCAGGCGCTGGGCCTGACCGACGCGGTCAACCTCGACGGCGGCGGCTCGACCACCATGTCGGTCGACGGCGCCCTCGCCAACAAGCCCAGCGGCAGCGAAGAACGAGCCGTCGGCGACGCCCTCGTCTACGTCGAGGACTAGGACGCCGCGTGGAATCGCCCGTCCCCGTCGGACGGGCGATTCCACGCGATGAGTCCCGAGCGGCCAGAACCTCCGGCGGTCATCTCCCCGCGCGCTCGACCGCGATGCCGCGCACCGATTTGAGCTCCGAGACCAGCTCGGTGCACACGTTGACCGGCCACTGCGGCAGTTCCAGCCGCGTCTTGCCGAGGTGCACGTGCACGGGTGTGGTCCCCTTGTGCGCGGTCAACGTCTGCTTCAGCTCGCTGATCACCTCGGCGTTGAGCTTGCGGGAATCGGCCTTGAGCACCAGGGGCGGTTCGCTGCCGGGGTCGGTCTCGGCCGCGGTGATGTCGATCGGGACGGCGTCCGAGGCGAACACGCTGATCTCGCCCTCGCGCTCGTTGACCCGGCCCTTGACCGCCAGCGCGTTGTCCTCGACCAGGCAGTCGGCGAACATCTCGTAGGACTTCGGGAAGAACAGCACCTCGATGCTGGCTTCGAAGTCCTCCAGCGTGACGATCGCCCAGGGCTGACCGTTCTTGTTCAGCCGCCGCTGGATGCCGGAGATCATGCCGGCGATCTTGGGCTGCTGCTCCTTGCTGCCGTACCCGCTGGGCTCGCGTTCGCCGCCGACGAGCTCGGCGATGCTGGTGTCCTGGTACGGAGCCAGCAGCCTCTCGGCACCGTCGAGCGGGTGCGCGGAGACGTAGAGCCCCAGCATCTCGCGCTCGTAGGCCAGCAGCTGCTTGCGCGGCCACTCCTCGTCGGTGAACTGCAAGTGCGCCAACGGCGAGGTCTCCTCGCTGGGACCGGCGTCATCGCCCCCGAACAGGTCGAACTGCCCCATCGCCTGCTGGCGCTTGAGCCCAATCACCGCATCGACCCCGGCCTCGTGGTGGGCGTTGAGCGACATCCGGGTGTGGCGCAGCGAGTCGAACGCACCGGCCTTGATCAGCGACTCGATGACCCGCTTGTTGCACGCGGTGATCTCGATCTTGTCGAGGAAGTCGGAGAACGACGAGAACTTCCCCTTCTCCTCGCGGGAGGCGATGACCGATTCGACCACGTTGGCGCCGACGTTGCGGATCGCGCCCATGCCGAAGCGGATGCGCCCCTCGACCGCGGTGTGCTCGGTCATGGACTCGTTCACGTCCGGCGGCAGCACCTGGATGCTCATGCGCCGGCACTCCGACAGGTAGACGGCCGTCTTGTCCTTGTTGTTGCTGTTGGCGGTCAGCAACGCGGCCATGTACTCGGCCGGGTAGTGGGCCTTGAGGTAGGCGGTCCAGTAGGTCACCAGCCCGTAGGCGGCGGCGTGGGACTTGTTGAACGCGTACCCGGCGAAGGGCAGGACGGTCGCCCACAGCTGGTCGATCGCGGCCTTGGAGTAGCCGCGCTCCTTCATGCCGGCCTCGAACCGGGCGAACTGCTCGTCCATCACCTCCTTCTTCTTCTTGCCCATCGCGCGTCGGAGCAGGTCGGCTTGTCCGAGGGTGTACCCGGCGACCTTCTGGGCGATCGCCATGATCTGCTCCTGGTAGACGATCAGACCGTAGGTCTCGCCCAGGATGTCCTTCAGCGGCTCGTCGAGCTCCGGGTGGATCGGCTCGACCGGCTTCTTGCCGTTCTTGCGGTCGGCGTAGTCCAGGTGCGCGTTGACGTCCATCGGACCCGGCCGGTACAGCGCCACGCACGCGACGATGTCGCCGAACCGGGTGGGCTGCATGCGCTTGAGCAGCGACTGCATGCCGCCACCTTCGAGCTGGAACACTCCCAGGCTCTCGCCCCGCCCGAGCATCTCGTAGGTCGCGTCGTCATCCAGCGGGATGTCGAGGGGTTCGACCTCGACGGCGTGGTTGTTCTTCACCATCCGCACGGTGTCGTCGATCGTGGTCATGTTGACCAGGCCCAGAATATCGATCTTGAGCAGGCCGACGTCTTCGCACTGCGGGCCGTCCCAGCCGGTGATGATCTCGCCGTCGTCGCGCTTCCACAGCGGCAGCACGTCGAGCAGCGGCTCCCGCGAGATGATGTGCGCGCAGGCGTGCACGCCCGCGTTGCGGATCAGGCCCTCCAGTCCGCGGGCGGTGTCGAAGATCTTGCCGATCTGCGGATCGGTCTCGATCAGGGAGCGGACCTCGGCGGCTTCCGGGTAGCGCTCGTGGTCGGGGTCAACGATGCCCGACAGCGGGATGTCCTTGGCCGCGATCGGCGCGGGCAGCGCCTTGGAGAACTGGTCGGCCAGCTGGAAACCCGCCTGCCCCATGTGCACCCGGGCGGCGTCCTTGAACGCGGCCTTGGTCTTAATCGTGCCGTAGGTGATGACCTTGGCGAAGAACTCCTCGCCGTACTTCTCCTTGGCGTACTGGATGACCCGCTCGCGCTGACGCTCGTCGAAGTCGATGTCGATGTCGGGCGGCGAGTCGCGCTCGGGGTTGAGGAACCGCTCGAACAGCAGCCCGTGCTGGAGCGGATCGATGTCGATGATGTGCAGCACGTACGACAGCAGCGCGCCCGCAGCCGAACCACGGCCCGGCCCCACCCGGATCCCGTTGTTCTTGGCCCACCGGATCATGTCGCCGACCACCAGGAAGTAGGAGCTGTACCCCTTCTCGGTGATGACCTTGAGCTCCCATTCGAGCTGGTCGCGGTACTCCTGGGTGAAGCTGTCGCCGGAGAAGCGACTCGGGATGAACGACTCGACCTCGTCGCGCAGCATCTCCACGTCGGTGCGGCCGGCCTCGACCTTCGCCTGCGGCATCCGGTTGTGCGCGGCGAACGCCTCCTCGTAGCCCTCCACCATCTCGGTGATCAGCAGCGTGCTGTCGGCAGCGCCCGGGACCTCGGTGTCCCAGTACTCGCGCATCTCCTCCGAGCTCTTGATGTGGTAGCCGTCGCCGTTGAACTTGAACCGGTCGGTGTCGGCGATCATGGAGCGCGTCTGCAGGCACAGCAGCGCGTCGTGGTGCCCGGCCTGATCGGAGGTCACGTAGTGGCTGTCGTTGGTCGCCACCGTCCGCAGGTCCAGCTGCTGGGCGATGTCGAGCAGCTCACCGCGGATGTTGCGCTCCATCTGGATGCCGTGGTCCATGACCTCGATGAAGAACCGGTCGGCCCCGAAGATGTCCTTGTAGTCCGAGGCGGCCTGCAGCGCCTCCTGCTTCTGACCCAGCCGCAGCCGGGTGAGGATCTCCCCCGCCAGGCACCCGGAGGTGGCGATGATGCCCTCGGCGTGCTCGGCGATCAGCTCCTTGTCCATGCGCGGCTTGCGGAAGAACCCGTCCATGCTGGCCAGCGACGACAGCCGGAACAGGTTGCGCAGGCCGGTGGAGTTCTGAGCGAGCATCGTCATGTGCGTGTAGGCACCGGCGCCGGAGACGTCGCCGCTCTCGCCGTACTCGTCGACCTCCTTCTTCCCGGTGCGCGCACGCGCGCCCCAGAACACCGGCTTCTTGTGGAACCGGCTCTCCGGAGCGATGTAGGCCTCGATGCCGATGATCGGCGTCACCCCGGACTTGACGGCCTTGTTGTAGAAGGAGTGCGCGCCGTACATGTTGCCGTGGTCGGTCATCGCCACCGCGGGCTGTTCGAGCCGAGCGACCTCGGCGAACAGCGCATCGTGCTTGGCAGCACCGTCGAGCATCGAGAACTCGGTGTGCACGTGCAGGTGAACGAACTGATCAGACACGCGGGCGTCTCCGGCTGTGATTCGAGGACTGGACGGAGGAGAACTCTATCCGTCCAACGCGATGCTCCCTCGCATCACCACGCCTCGTGTTGCCATCCAGGCAGGACGCTCCTGACCAGGCAGTTCACGTATTTCCCCACGTCCGGGCGTGTTGCCCGCGTCACCGGGCCCGGCTAGGCGGTGAGCATCCGCGCCGGCGACGTGATCGCGGTGCAGGCCGCCAGGTGAGGTGCCCGGTCCAGGGCGAGCTCGGGGCTGCCGGCGCGCACGGCGCGCTCGACCGCCGGTTGACCGGCGATGAGGACGATCCGCAACCCTCGATGCGGGGCGTAGGTGTTCGCCGCGGAGAGCAACTCCAGCCCGGCGACGCCGAGGAAGGTGACCGCCGTGAAGTCGAGGACGATCGAGGTGTGCTCGACGAGCAGCGCGGGCCAGAGCAGACCCGCCAGCTCGGCGACGTTGCTGGAATCGATGTCGCCCGCTGCGGTCAGCACGGTCAGATCGGCACGCGGGCGGGCTAGCTGCACGCGCAGTCCAGGTGGTCCGGACACCTCGGTGGCCGGTGCAGTGCGTCGTTCGTCGAAGGTGACCAGCGCTGCGTCCTGGACGCGGGTTCGTGCTGCGGTCATGTGCTGCTCCCGGAGTTCGCGGAACCGGCAGGCAGGCGTGATCGTGGAGGCGAATCGACGAGGGGAGCAACCGCGAAAACACCGACACCGCGTCGCCTGAAACGGTGAGCCTTCTGCTCAACCAGCTAGGCCAATGCTACTCCGCTCATTCGGGTTCGAAACCCGGTGGAAGCGCACCCGGTCCCATCTTGCCGAGTTCAGCGGGCCGCAGCCGGTACAGCTGCATCGGCTGCCCGAAGTACTTGCCGGTCTCGCCCACCCACTCCATGCCGTTGCGGCGGATCGTCGACACCGCACGGGTGTTCTCCGGCCGCACGACGGCGTAGAGCTCATCGGCGTCGTTGCTGAACGCCCACCGCGCCATCGCGTAGGTCGCCTCGCTGGCGTAGCCCTGCCCCCACGCCTCGGGATGCAGCTGCCACCCGATTTCGAGGTCCTCGCCGCCCGGCGGCAGCGGCAGCAGCGTCCCACCACCGATCACCGCGGAATCCTCGCGTCGCTCAACGCACCACCGCCCGGTGGGAGGTTCGGCCCGCAGGTCCTCGACGATCCACTGCCGCAGCAGCACCCGCATCGCCGCCAGGTCCGGGACCCGGTCCATGATCGGGCTCAGCCAGCGGGCGACATCGGCGTGCCCGAGGACCTCGAAGGCCGCGGGCACGTCCTCCATCTCCCAGCTCCGCAGGATCAACCGGTCCGTGACCAGGCGTTCAGCCATGTGGCCAGCCTAGCGGCGGGCCCGTCAGCCGGAAGGGACATCAGTCCTGCCACGGCGCACCCGTCGAGCCGGGCATCGAAGCCGCCCACGCCCTGATCAAGGACTTCCGGCGTAGGCTGAGATCAACGAGGTTCTCGGCAACGTGAGCGCTCCAGCCCGCAGTCCCGGGGGTCAGCACCGGTCGTCGACCGACCGGGAAGGAGTTCCGCCATGGGACCCGACCAGCGTCCGGGAAGCGCCGCACGCCTCACCCTCAAGCCCGCGACCGGCTCGCGGGGATTCGTCGACGGCGCCTGGTGGCCACGTTCGACGGACCCGGCGACGGAGTTCACGTCGCTGCTCACCGCGCTCACCGCCACCTCGGGACCGATGACCCGGCTCGCCTACAACCTGACCGCGTGGAACCCGGCCCCCAGGAAGCTCCGCGTCCAGGGACACCAGGTGCGCCTCGAAGGCTTCCGCACGCTCGACCGGCGCACGGTCAGCCTGACGGACCCGAGCGGGCACCACCTGGTCCTGCTGCTCATCCCGCCGACACGACCGAACCCCGCGGGAACGCGGCCCTGGCGAGGGCGGCCGAGCGCAACAGCATCGCCTCCCCCGCCGAGCTGCTGGCCGATGATCCGACCTCGTCGGAAGAGTCGTCGGAAGCAGTTTGGGAGAGCGAAGGAGGCCACCTGCTCCCGAGCTGACAGACTTCTGTCCACATGAGACGCCGTTGGCTGAGTCGCCGCTCCTGCGTCGTCCAGGAGTAGTAGTGCGGAGCTGTCCCAAAGTGCTAGTTGATCGGGCCTCGCGGCCGATCCGCGGACCCGACCGCGACTGCGACTGTCTTGCACGTGAATTCGACGACGCAGATCATCACCAGCGAACACGACCCTCCGAAGCGGGCGCACCAGGTCAGGCTGGTCGGCCTGGACGTGGCGCGGGGGCTCGCGGTGTTCGGCATGTTCGCCGCGCACGTCATGCCACCCACCGCCTGGCCGTCCGCACTCGCGGCCGGCCGCGCGGCGGCACTGTTCGCGGTGCTCGCCGGGGTGTCGATCTCGCTGCTCAGCGGCGGATCTCAGCCCTTCGACGGGTCCCGGATGCGCGGTGCCAGGGTGCGCATCGCCGTCCGCGCGGTCCTGCTGTTCCTGCTCGGCGTCGCCCTGACCACGCTTCAGGTGCCCGCGATGGTGATCCTGGCGTTCTACGGGGTGCTGTTCCTGCTCTCGATCCCGCTGCTGCGGCTGCGCGCCGGTGCCCTGGCGATCCTGGCCGCGGTGCTGGCGATCGGCGCACCGCTGCTGTCGTTCGCGCTGCGGAGCGGGATCGACACCAACCAGCTCGGATACGCCCCGAGCTTCGGCGACTTCGGTTCGGCGGAAGGACTGTGGACCGTCGTCCACGGCCTGCTGCTCACCGGTGCGTACCCGGTGCTGACCTGGCTGCCGTTCCTGCTCATCGGCATGACGTTGGGCAAGCTCGACCTCCTCGCGGTGCGCGGCAAGCTGATCGCCTCGGGCGTGGGCCTGGGGGTGCTCGGCTACGGCGGCTCGTGGGTAGCGATGAACCTCTTCGGTGGTGAGGAGAGGCTGCTGTCGACGCTTCCTGACGGGCTCCCGCCGGAGATCCTCGACGCGGTCATGTCGTCCAGCCTGGGGACGGCGCCGACCACGTCCGCCGTCTGGTTGCTCACCGCCTCCGCGCACAGCGGCACCCCGTTCGAGATCATCGGTGCCGGTGGCGTGGCCATCGCGGTGATCGGGCTGTGCCTGTTCGGTCAGCGACTGCGCGGGTTGCTGCTGCCGATCTCCTCGGTCGGGGCGCTCGCGCTGACCGCCTACGCCGGGCACCTGCTCGCCCTGAAGGCGTTCGGAGCCGAACAGCTGGGACGAATGAGCGTCGAGAACCCCTACGCCCCCTGGCTGGCGCTGGTCGCCGCGACCGTGCTGATCACGACCGCCTGGCGGGCGCTGCTGCACCGCGGCCCCCTCGAATGGGCGCTCCACCACGCCTCCACCGCCCCAGCCCGCTTGATCGCGCGCTGACATCACGAACACCGGCCGGGGCGCGGGAACCACCTTCCGCGCCCCGGCCGGTGGCGCGGCGAACCCGCCTGACCATGATTGATTTCATTCATCACTGAAGCGACAGCTGTGGCAAATTGGACCGAGGAGAGACCTTCCGTGAGCCATACCACTCGCAATCGATTTTATGTCCTAGGACATTTAACGTCGTCGGAGTGGCGCGCAGAGAGCATCCCGAGGCGATCGCCGGGTCCAGCGCTGCGGAGATCGTCGAGTCGATCCGCAGGCTGATCAACTCCGGCGGTCTGGCGAAAGGTGCCGCACTGCCGCCGATCCGCGGGCTCGCCGCCGACCTGGGGGTCAACCGCAACACGGTCGCGGCCGCCTACGCGCAGCTGGCCGCGGCGGGGCTGGTCGAGACGCGGCGTCGCGGGGGAACCGTCGTGCTCGGAGTTCCCGCGCTGGACGGCGAGGGGCGCGGCGCCGCTCGTGAGCTGGTCAACCTCTCCGACGGCAACCCGGGGATCGAGCTGCTGCCCGATCCCCGGACGGCCTTCGGGTCCGGGTACGTGCCGGCGTTGTACGGACATCCGCCGATCAACGAGCGCCTGGCGGCGTGGGCCGACTCCGAGATGGCCCCCGAGGTCGGGGCCGTTCCGCGCGGGCTCGTGCTCACCCACGGCGCGGCCGATGCGGTGGAGCGCCTGCTCGGCGCGCACCTCACCCGCGGTGATGCGGTGGCGGTCGAGGATCCGTGCTTCCTGTCGAGCATCGGCACGATGCGGCTGAACGGCTACCGGAGCGTGCCGGTGGCCGTGGACGCGGACGGGATGACGCCGGAGGGGCTGTCCCGTGCGCTGGAGGTCGGCGTTCGGGCGGTCGTGTGCACACCGCGGGCGCACAACCCGACCGGCGCGAGCCTCACCGGCGAACGCGCCGAGGAGCTGCGAGAACTGCTGTCCCGGCACCCGGAGGTGCTGGTCATCGAAGACGACCACTTCTCGGCGATCTCGGCCCGGCCCTACCACCGCATCACCCCGGCGAGCGCGCCGCGCTGGGCGCTGGTGCGGTCGATGTCGAAGTTCCTCGGACCAGACCTGCGACTGGCGTTCGTGCTGTCCGATGAGGACAGCACGGCCCAGTTGAGCGCACGGCTGAGCTCGACGGCGGGCTGGATCAGCCACGCCCTGCAGCACATCGTGGCGACGATGCTGCACGACGAGGAGACCGCGCGGCTGCTGCGGCACGCCCGCGACACCTACGCCCAGCGCCTGCGCTCGCTGACCGGTGCGCTGCACGATTACGGCATCCACCTGCCACCGGACCGCGACGGGCTCAACGCCTGGATTCCGGTGGGGCGACGGGAAAAGCGGCTGATCGACGCGCTGGCCGCCCGCGGCTGGGCGGTGCGCGGCGGTTCCGACTTCTCGGTCACCGAGCGCGGCGCGGGAGCGCTGCGGGTGACCACCGCGAACATCAGCCCGCAGCAGGCTCAGGCGTTCGCCGCCGACCTCGCCGCGGTCCTGCACTCGAAGAAGGGAACCTGAATGTCCGCTCCGGACGAGCACGCTCCCGTCCTACGCCACCGACACCTGCTTCGCGCAGCGCTCCCCACCGCGCTGCCGGCCTGACCTTCGGGAGGATTCATGTTCACCGGCCTCAGCGCGTTCCCGCTCACGCCCATCACCGAGCGCGGCATCGACGAGGAGTCGTTCGCCGGGCTCGTCGAGCGGCTCGCCGCTGCGCGCGTCGATTCGATCACCGCGCTCGGCTCGACCGGCTCGTACCCGTACCTGGACCGCGCCGAGCGCGCCCGCGCGGCGCGACTGGCCGTCGACCACGCGGGAACGACCCCGGTGATCGTCGGCATCGGCTCGCTGCGCACCCGCGACGTCCTCGAACTCGCCGAGGACGCCCAAGAGGCGGGCGCTTCGGGCGTGCTGCTGGCGCCGGTGTCCTACCAAGCGCTCACCGAGGACGAGGTGTTCGGCCTCTACGAGGACGTCACCGCCGAGCTCTCGGTTCCGCTGGTGGTCTACGACAACCCCGGGACCACGCACTTCACCTTCACCGACGCCCTCTACGCCCGCATCGCCGAGCTCCCCCACGTCGCCTCCATCAAGATCCCCGGGGTGCCCACCGACCCCGGAGCAGCCGAGCAACGCGTCTCCGCGCTCCGCACGTCGCTGCCGTCGGTGACGGTCGGTGTCAGCGGGGATCCGCTGGCCGCAACCGGTCTCAACGCCGGGTGCCACGCCTGGTACTCCGTCGTGGCCGGGACTCTGCCCGAACCCGCCCTGGCGATCACCCGCGCGGCCGAGGCCGGTGACGCGGCCTCGGCCGCCGCGGAGTCCCAACGGCTGCAACCGCTGTGGGAGCTGTTCGGCCGCCACGGCAGCCTCCGCGTGGTCTCCGCGATCGCCGAAATCCTCGGTCTCGTGGACCATCCCAACCTGCCGCGACCGCTGCGCGAACTGCCCGACGACGATCGCGCCGCGGTCGCCCGAGTCGTCCAGCGACTCGAACTTCGCTGAGGGTGGTTCGGGAGGTGATGACCGAGGAGAGCACGACCACGCGAACCCGCAGCGGCGCCCTGCTGCGGTACGTCCTGGCCGCGACCCTGGCGCGCACGGCCGACGGTGGCGCGGTCGTGGCCATCGTCCTGCTCGTCACCACCAGCGGAGATCCGGGCTGGCTGGCCGGTGCGCTCGGCGCCTGCATCACCGCACCGCACCTGCTCGGCCCCTTCGTGGCCCGCAGCCTCGACACGGCACGAGACGGACGCCGCGTGATCGCGCTGGCGAGCGTGGTCCACGGCGCCACGCTCGCCGCGGCCGTCCTGCTCTACCCCGTGGCGCACGCGCTCGTGCCCGCGGTGCTGCTCATCGCCTCCGGTCTGCTCGGCCCGCTGCTGACCGGAGGCATCAGCAGCCGGTTGCCCGCCATCGCCGGTCCCAGCCGCACCAGCCAGCGCCGGGCGCAAGGATGGGACGTCGCCACCTACGGCATCGGCGGCACGGTCGGGCCGAGCGTCGTGGCAGCGGTCTCCGCCTGGGCCTCACCGCTGACCGCAGCTCTCGTGCTGGCCGCGGGCACCTGCCTCGCCGCGGCTTTCGTGATGCTGCTGCCGCCCTCACCACCGGCGGCCGACGCCCGCGACGTGCCGCGTCCGGCGCGCACGCTCGCGGTGATGCTGTCCACCGGCCCGCTGCGCCGGACGCTCTACCTGACCATGATCGTCGCGTTCAGCGTGGCCGCCCTGCCGATCACCGCGGTCGCGAGCACGGGTCTGCTCGGCACCGACGCCGCAGCCGCCGGAATGCTCACCGCCGCCTACGGTCTGGGCAACCTCGCCGGATCCATCGGAGTCATGGCCCGCCCGCTCGAAGGCAACGCCGACCGGCTCATGACACGGCTGGCCGCCGTCGTGGCCGTCACCCTCGTCGCGGTCGTCCTCGCCCCCTCCTTCAGCCTCGCCACCGCCGCCTACGCGACCGCCGGCATCGCCAACGGCTACTTCTTCGCCTCGACCCTCGCAGCCCGCAACGAGTACGCCCCTCCCGAAATGCGCGGTCAGGTCTTCGTCTGGACCGGCGCGCTCAAGATCACCGCCGGCTCCGCGGGCACAGCGCTCGCCGGGACCATCATCGGCCCCGCCGTCCACCTGCCCCTCGCGCTCGCCATCGCACTGACCACCGCAGCGGCCCTGGCCTCGACGACCGAGCGCCGACGCGCACGATCGATCCGGTAACCCTGGATGCCTCGGTCACCGACGTGGCATACTCCGCTCCCCGCTGGGAACCGATCGAGGAGAGACGCGGTGGAGGAAGTTCCGAGTTGGGTTCCTTCGCAGATCGACTGGAACCAGCCGAGCGTGGCGCGGATCTACGACTACGCCCTCGGCGGAGCGCACAACTTCGAATCCGACCGACGGGCCCAGAGCGCTGCGCTCGAAGTCTTCCCGTACCTCAGCGACGCGGCCAGGGCCAACCGCGCGTTCCTGCACCGCGCGCTGCGGTTCTGCCTCGACCAGGGCATCCGGCAGTTCCTGGACCTCGGCTCCGGAATCCCCACGGTCGGCAACGTGCACGAGGTCGTCCAGGAGGTCGATCCCGAATCCCGCGTCGTCTACGTCGACCACGATCCCGTCGCCGTGGCGCACGCCCGCAGCATGCTCACCGCCAACCCGCGCGTCGTCATCCTCAGCGAGGACATCCGCGCACCGCACAAGATCCTCGAACACCCGGACACGCTGCGGCTCATCGACTTCCAGCAGCCCACGGCCCTGCTGATGGTCGGCATGCTCCACTACGTCAACGACGCGGCCGCACCCCAACGCCTCCTGCGCGACTACCAGGCCCCCATGGCACCCGGCTCGTACCTGATCGCCTCGCACCTCACCAGCGACCTGCCCGAGATGCGAGCCGCGGCCCCGTTCTTCGACGACAGCCGGAACCCGATGACGCTCCGCAGCAGAACCGAGATCGAGAGCCTGCTCGCCGACTTCGACCTCATCGACCCGGGCGTCGTCTACACCGTCGAGTGGCGCCCCGAGACCCCGCCGGGCGACCACCCGGAACGCTCCGCCTGCTACGCCGCAGTAGCCCGCCCACGGTGACAAGCGCACAGGAGTCCCCACCCAGGTGACGATTCGACGTTCGGCCGCTCGGCGCTCCCGTCAGCTCTTGTCGGTTTCGGCTGGGTCGAGGTCGGCGTGGTCCTGGGTGGCGGCCCAGCTGGCGAGCAGCTTCAACGCATCCGCGGTCGGGCTGTCGGCCGGTGCCGTGTAGATGTTGAGCGTCAGACCCGGTTCCGAGGGCAGTTCCATCGACTCGTAGTCCAGGTCGAGCTGACCCACCACCGGATGGCGCAGGCGCTTGCGGCCGCTGCGGTGCAGCTGCACGTCGTGCGAGGCCCACCGCTCGCGGAACAGCTCGCTCTGCGTCGACAACTCCCCCACCAACTCGATCAGCGCGCGGTCGTGGGGATTGCGACCCGCCTGCAAGCGCAGCATCGCCGCGGCGTCGTTGGCGATCTTGTCGAAGTCCACGAAAAAGTCCCGGGCGGCCGGATCGAGGTAGACGAACCGCGTGGTGTTCGCCGGCCGCCGGGGATCGGCCAGCACCGGCGCGTACAGCGCACGAGCGAGGTCGTTCATCGCCACCACGTCGTGGCGGTCGTTGCGCACCCACGCCGGAGCGTCACTGATCGCATCGAGGACCTGCTGCACGGTCGCACGCACGCTGGTCGGCACGCTGGTGCGCCGACGACGACCAGGCCCCGCCGCACGAGCCAAGGCGAACAGGTGCTCTCGCTCTGCTTCGTCCAGCTGAAGCGCCCGTGCCACGTTGTCCAGCACGCTCTCGGACGCACCGGCCAGGCTGCCGCGCTCCATCCGGACGTAGTAGTCCACCGAGATGCCCGCGAGCATGGCGACCTCCTCGCGGCGCAGGCCCTTGACCCGCCGATTTCCGCCGTAGGCCGGGAGTCCTGCTTTCTCCGGTGTGATGCGTGCCCGCCGCGAGCTGAGGAACTCGCGGACCTCCGTCCGGTGGTCGGTCTTGCCCATGCACCCAACGTAAGCCGCTCGCCGCAGCACAGCCAGGTACTGGCATTACCCGGTGCGCTGCCCGGCACGAGGCGCCGTGAGGCATGGTGTGGCAGCTACCGCTTCCGATCGCGACGGAAGCCCGCTGAAGGCGATTGCGCTTCAACGGGCTTCCTCACCATCACGTGAGCGCCGAGCGGGTGCTCGACGCACCCGCGCAGGTCAGAGACCGACCATGGACATGCCCACCGGGTTGTAGCGGTCACCCCTGACCCCGGTCCGCGCGGCCAGGGCGTCGAGGTCGGCGACCTCATCGGCCGACAGGGCGACCCGAGTGGAACCGGCGTTCTCGTCGATGCGGCCGGGCCGGCGCGTACCGGGGATCGGGACGATCCACGGCTGCTGAGCCAGCAACCAACCCAGAGCGATCTGACCTGGGGTGACGCCCTTGTCCTCGGCGAGCCTCCGGACCTGGTCGACCAGCGTCTGGTTGGCGTCGAGGTTGTCGGCGTCGAAGCGCGGGATGGTGTTGCGGATGTCGCCCTCGGCGAACTCCGAGGTGCTGACCGTGCCGGTCAGGAAGCCCTTGCCGAGCGGGCTGAACGGCACGAAACCGATGCCCAGCTCCGCGCAGGCGGGCAGCACCTCCGGCTCGGGATCGCGGGTCCACAGCGAGTACTCGCTCTGCACCGCCGTCACCGGGTGCACCGCGTGTGCGCGGCGGATCGTGCCCGCACCGGCCTCCGACAGCCCGAAGTGCCGGACCTTCCCCGCCTCGACCAGCTCGGCCACCGTCCCGGCGACGTCCTCGATCGGCACGTCCGGGTCCACCCGGTGCTGGTAGAACAGGTCGATCACGTCGATGCCCAGCCGCCCCAGCGACTCGTCGGCGACCCGGCGGATCTGCTCGGGCCGGGAGTTCGTGCCGACCATCTTCCCGTCCTGGATGTCCCAGCCGAACTTGGTGGCGATCACGACCCGGTCCCGCAGCGGCCGCAGCGCCTCGCCGACGAGCTCCTCGTTGACGTAGGGCCCGTAGACCTCGGCGGTGTCGAAGAAGTCGATGCCCGCTTCCTCGACGGCGTAGCGGATCACCCCGATCATGTCGTCGCGGTCACCCGGGTTGGGGCCGTAGCTCTGGGACATGCCCATGCAGCCCAGCCCGATCGCCGAGACCTCCAGCCCCTGGCCAAGCGTGCGCTTGTGCATCGTGCGGCTCCTCCTCATGCTTCCGGGATCTCGATGCCGAATTTCTCGCGGGTGATCTCCTCCGGCTCCGGTCCACCCCGGATTCCGGTGTCCATACCGTCGATCGCGGCGAGTTGTTCAGCCGTGAGCTCGAAGTCGAAGACCTGGAAGTTCTCCGCGATGCGCGCTGGCGTGACCGACTTCGGAATCACCTGGCGGCCCTGCTGCAGGTGCCAGCGCAGCATCACCTGCGCCGGGGTCTTGCCGTGCCCCTCGGCGATCTCGCCGATCACCGGATCCTCCAACGTGGACCCATGGGAACCGTCGCGGTAGAAGGTGATCCCGCCGATCGGGGACCAAGCCTGGTTGAGGATGCCCCGTTCGGCGTCGTAAGCCAGCAGCTCGGACTGGCGGAAGTACGGGTGCACCTCGATCTGGTTCACCGCAGGCACCACGCTGGTCTCGCTCAGCAGCCGGTCCAGGTGTCCGGGCATGAAGTTCGAGACGCCGATCGCCCGGACCTTGCCGTCGGCGTGGAGCTTCTCCAGCGCCCGGTAGGCCTGGATCGTCAGGTCGAACTCACCGGGCAACGCCTGGTGCAGGATCAGCAGGTCCAGCTGCTCGACACCGAGCTTGTCGATCGCCTTGTCGAAGGCGTGCAACGCCGCGTCGTAACCGTAATCGGTGATCCAGACCTTGGTCTCCAGGAACACCTCGTCGCGGGAGAGACCCGAACGACGAACCGCCTCACCGACCTCGCGCTCGTTGCCGTACGCCGCAGCGGTGTCGACGTGCCGGTAACCGACCCGCAACGCCTCCTCGACGGCCGCGGTCGTCTCCTCCGGCGCCGACTGGAAAACGCCGAACCCGACCGACGGCATCACCACATCGTTGTTCAGCCTGAACGTCGAAATCGTCATGCCCTCGACGCTAAGCCCGCCGCGACCGGCCTGGGAGTGTCCACTGAGCCAGGTACTCCCAGTCCCCCCGATCCGATGAAATCTTCACGGTCGTTTCGTCCGGTCGACGTGGCGTCATGGGGCCGGGTGCAGAGCGCGGCGGAGCGCGTCGCGGGTTTCGGTGACTTGGCGCTGGGACACCGCCGCGCCCGTGAGCACCGTCGAGCGGTGGAAGGTGCCGGGGAACAGGTGCAGTTCGACGGACACGCCCGCGCGCAGCAGGCCGGAGGCGTAGGTCAAGCCCTCGTCGCGCAGCGGATCGTTCTCGTACACCGACACGTAGGCCGCGGGCAGGCCGGACAGGTCGTCCGCTCGGGCCGGGGCGGCGTACGCGGGGACGTCCCCGTCCCAGCCGCGCAGGTAGTGCCGCCAGCTCAGCACCGCGTCGTCGTGGTTCCACAGCGGTGTCGCGTCGAACGTGCGTGCCGAGAACGTCTCGACGCGATCGTCGACCTCCGGGGCGTCGAGCACCTGGAAGCGCACCGGCGGGCCGCCCCGGTCCCGGACCAGCATCGTCAGGGCGGCGGCGAGCCCGCCACCCGCGCTCATGCCGTACACCCCGATGCGCGCGGCGTCCACGCCCAGCGGCTCGGACTCCGACGCGAGCCAGCCGAGCGCGGCCTCGCAGTCCCGCAACGCCGCCGGGTACGGATGCTCGGGGGCCAGGCGGTAGTCGACGGCGACGACGACCGCGGGCAGGTGCGCGCACAGGTCCACCGCCTGCGCGGTGAGGGAATCCACGCCTCCCATCACGAACCCGCCCCCGTGCAGCAGGAGCACGGCGGGCAGCGGGCCGGGCGCATCGGACGGGCGGAAGACCCGGACCGGCACCGGCACACCCTCGGCACCCGCAACCTCGTGGTCGGTCGTGGTGACCTCGCCGGGCACCTCCTGCTGAACGTTCGCGGCCAGCTCCGCCATCCGCGCCCCAGCGCCGTCGAGGTCGTGGATGTGCAGGTCAGGCAACGCGGGCACGGCAGCGGCCAGTTCGGGATCGAGATGCACGGTGCGCCCCCCAGGTGCGGGATGACGCCACGGTCCCACCCAACCAGCCCGACCCGCCACCGCTCGCTCTAGCTCCCGCCGGAGAGGGCCGCGGACGTCGCGACCTCGACGAGGACTCCGCCGAGGAAGTCGACCAGTTCCTGGTGGGCGTCGAGCGGGAGGACGTGGGCCACGTACTGGTCAGGACGGACGACCACGAGAGCGCCGCGTTCCCTGTCCAGACCGCGCAGGTCGAAGACGTCGGTGGCCGGGTCGGGGCAGAAGACCTTCTCGTAGTCGACGAGCCTGAACGGTCCCTTGCGCGGCAGGAGGACCGGCGGCAGGTCGTCGACTGCGATGTCGCGATGTCCCTGCTGCAGCACCGCCCGGACGTCGATCACCGAGTCGGGGTCGGCACCGGGTGGGGTGAACCGGGCGATCGGCGATCCTCCGGAGGCCAGGAACCGGGCCAGATCCCGCAGCCGTGAGTCGGCACTTCCCGGGTGAGCGCGGTCGGCGAAGGCGTAGAGGCGCCAGGCGCCGTCGGCGCGGGCCGCGTGCCCGAGGTGCACCGGCTTGGCGTCGGCCAGGCGGATCACCGGAGCCGAGTGGAACCGCATTCCCAGCGGGAACCCCTCCGCCAGACCCTGATGAGGTGATGCCGCGGTGAGCGGGGAAGGCTGGTAGCGCACGGCGACCCCGGCGGTGAACCGGCCCTGCTCGCGGAAGTAGTGCTGGAACTTCTCCGGATCCGCACCGCCCTCGTCGCCGTCCGAGCGGGCGCTGAACAGGGCCGCGAACTCGCGGTCGAAGTCGATGAGCTGCTGGGCGACGGCCTGCCGCTCCTCTGAGTAGGTGCGCAGCAGCTCGGGCCGGGACGTGCCGCGTAGCACCGCGCCCAGCTTCCACCCGAGGTTCCATGCGTCGGCCATCGAGACGTTCATGCCCTGCCCGGCCTTCGCGCTGTGGGTGTGGCAGGCATCGCCGGCGATGAACACCCTCGGCTCACGCGCCTCGTCCGCGTCGTCGAAGCGGTCGCAGAGGCGCTGGCCGATCTCGTAGACCGCCCACCAGCCGACGTGCTTCACGTCGATCGAGTAGGGGTGCAGGATGCGGTTCGCGACCGCGGCGAGCTTCTCCGGCGTCGCGCTGCGGTCGCGCAGCATCTCGCCGTCGCGGTCGTTGTCGAGCTCGATGTAGAGCCGCACCAGATAACCGCCCTCGCGCGGGATGATCAGGATGCTGCCCTGCTCGGAGTGGATGGCCGACTTGAGCCGGATGTCGGGGAAATCGGTGACGGCCAGGATGTCCAGCACACCCCACGAGCTGTTGGTCGCGTCCCCCTCCAGGCGGCGTCCGATGGCTTCCCGGGTGCCGCTGCGCGAACCGTCGCAGCCCACCACGTACTTGGCCCGGATCGTCGAGGTCTCGCTTGTGGGCTCGAAGTTCTCGACGTGCTGCAGCGTGACCGCGACCGGGTGCTCGCCATCGGTGTCGACCTGGACGTCGGTGGCGTGCAACCCGTAGTACGGCTCGGCTCGGCTGGCCGAGCGGCGCATGTGGTCGCGCAGGTAGGCCAGCATCCGGGCCTGGTTGACGATCATGTGGGGCATCTCCGAGATGCCCTCCTCCACGTCGTCGACGCGCCCGGCGCGCACGATCGCGCCGCTGCCCTCGGGGTCCGACCGCCAGAAGCTCACCTCGTTGACCTGGTAGCCCTCGTGGATGAGCTGGTCGGCCAGGCCGAACGCCTCGAACATCTCCACGGTGCGGCAGGCGACCCCGTCGGCCTGGCCGACTTCCAGCGGTCCGTCTCGCCGGTCGACGATCACCGTGCGCAGCTCCGGGAACTGCGCGAGCTGGGCCGCCAGGACCAGTCCGGCCGGACCGCACCCGATGATCACCACGTCAGCGGTGTCCGGCAGCCCGGGAGGCCGCTCCGCTACAGATGGGTGGGGCTCGTCCACGAACGGGTCGCCGGGCTTGTAACCGTCAAGGTAGAACTGCACTGGTCTGAACTCCTCTTCGCGTCGAACTCCGCGGGCCTGGGGCGCCCGCTGAGCTCCGCCCGGACACCGGGTAGCGCGTTCCACCCTGCGACGGTCCTCGGCTGAGGAACAGGTAGTTCTGCTGTGAAGAATTGGCCGGTTCCGCACGCGTGAGCAACGGAGGCCGTGGTCAGCGCTCGTTCAGGTCCTTCTCCAGCGCGCTCGCGACCGAGGCGAGGATCGCGACGATCGGCCGCAGCCGCCCTCGGTCGTACCGCACGCTGGGCATCGAAACCGACAGCCCCGCGATCGCAGCACCCTCCGGAGAACGAACGGGCACGCCGATGGCCACGACCCCGCGCTCCGAACGCCCCTGGTTGAGCGCGAATCCGTTGCGCCGGACCTTCGCCAGCTCCCGGCGCAGCGCGTCCAGGTCGGGCACCTCGGTCTGAGCTGCTCCGGCGTAGGTGGAGTCGAGCTCTTCGTCGGTGAGCTCGGAGAGCAGCAGCAGGCCCGCGGTGGTCTGGTGCGCGGGGAAGACCATCCCCTCGCGGGATCCCACCCGCAGCGCCTGCTGGCACTCCGCGCAGGCGATGAACCGGGTGGTGCTCCCGGTGCGCACCGTCAGGTTGACCGACTCCCCCAACTCGTCGACGAGCCGGTGCAGGTGCGGCAGAGCCGCCTGCCGCAACCGGGAGGCCGTCGACCGCGAATGCGAGGCGAGCTCCAGCACAGGACCAGGGCGGTAGACCTTGCTGTCGTCCTGCGCGGCGAAATCCCGGAAGACGAGCATCGCGAGCAACCGGTGGGCGGTCGATCGCGCGACACCCAGGCGCTCAGCAGCATCGGCGACGCTGAGACCGCCTTCGAGCTGCAGGATCGTCGCCAGCCGCAACGCGTGATCAACGCTGGCGATGGCGTACGTCGGGGGCTGCTTCATCTCCGTGGCCATCAACCCTCCGATTCCGGTTCTGCTTTGGAGAATATCCGATTCCAGAGCTGCGCGGCCGCTCCCGCGCAGGCCATGACCGACTGGCCGAAGGACTCCCTGCGCAACCGCGGCCCGGTGATCGCCCAGCGGTCAGACCGTGCACGGCAGGACCAGCTGGGACGGGTGCTGCGCGTCGCGGTAGACCTTGTGGGTCACCGGGCGCCCGACCGGCAGGTGGAAGGCATCCGGCGGGAGCAGCGCGTTGTGCGCGTCGGCCAGCGGCTCGGCGTTGGAGAGCTCGGCGACCAGCCGGTGCCTGGGCAGGAACGTGGCGGCGAACGGGTAGAGCCGCAGCACGTACTCCTCGACCTCACCGGGTTCGACCGGCACGGCGCGGGTGTGCGGGTGGTGCGGGTCGCCGTCGGTGGTGCGCTCGTCGAGTTCGCGGTGCCGCGGAACATCTCGTCGTGCTCTTCGACCCACGGCCGCGACTGCATCGGCGGGTAGGAACCGATGTCGAGCTTCTTCGGCCCCTTCAGCGCGCGGAACAGCTCGACGTGCCCGTCCACGGTCCAGCCGCGTCCCTGGTCAATCTGCAGGTAGACCGGGAGTCGATGTCAGCGGGACTCGCAACTCCGGCTTTTTCCTTCGCCCCGTGGAGGATGACGACATGAAAAGACCGGGCGTGCGTCACGTTCGAGAGGAGAAGTTGTGGGCCTTCAGAACTCCGCAGACGACGTGGCCGTCGAAGCCGCTGTAGCTGCGTTCGCCGATGGATGGCACACCCCACATCCCCACGCCTGGGACGATCTGCTCGCCGACGAGGTGAAGCTGGTCCAGCCCTTGCTCCGAAACCGCGTGGGTCGGCACGCTCTGGCGGAGGAGTACGGGAGGCTGATCGAGCTGGTCCCGGACCTGAAGGGCCAGGTGACCCGGTGGACTGCCGACGGACGCACTGTGCGCATCAGCTTGCTTCTCACCGGAACTCTAGGCCGGTTGCCCCTCCACCTCGAAATCACAGATCAACTGACGCTCGACGACGAAGGCCGCATCACGTGCCGACGCGCGAAGTTCAACCCGTTCCCCGCGGTAGCGCTGCTCGCTCGCCAGCCGGCGTTGTGGAGGCACTGGTGGCATTCCGGGGTTGGGCCGATGCTGACCCGCCGCAAGTTCCTGCCGCACGATCTCGAACGCATCCCGACCGCCTCCCTCGTACGGGCACTGGCTCTGGGCGGGCTGTTCCTGGCGGCTTCGGCATGGCTGGCGAGCTTCCTATCGGATGGCCCACGCGGCGAGTGACGGTAATCAACTTCGCCACCAGACCGGCCTCTTCGTCGCTCTCTCAGCCCCCGCAGCACATTCCTGCGAGACGTCGATGAGAGACCGGTGATTTCGTCCATCGGCCACTCCATCGCCGGGACCGCCACGCATCGCACTGGCTCAGCACAGCGACCCCAACCGATCACACCACCGGACGTGATCACGAACATCCGAGCCCGGCCGGCTAGCCGAGGCGGAACACCTTTCGGAGGAGTCTGCTCGCTGCTCCCGGTTCCGGCGTGCAGTGGCACCGCTGGGACTTCGGCACTCCTGCGAGCACCTGCTCCACGTGCTGGCCGCAGCCCGCGTAGGTCGGTTTGCCGCAGGTGCGGCAGTCCACACGACGACACATGATCATCACTTCCTTCTGATTCGTGCCCCCGTTTTTCGGAGGCAGGCGGATCTCAGCCCAAGGCCGAGGGGTTGACGATCGCGGCCGCAGCGACGAACGCGGCGACGGCGAGGACGACGAAGGCGAACCAGCGGCGCACCGCGGAGGCGTTGAGCCTGGTGGCCAGCCGTGCCGCCACGAGGGAGACCACCAGGGCCGACGTGGCGAACACCAGCAGCACCCGGTGATCGATGCTGTCGACCGCATCCAGGTGGGCGGTGAGCCCGGCTACCGAGTTGATCAGGACGACGACCAGCGACGTCGCGACCGCTTGCTGAGCGCCCAAGCCCAGCAGCAGCGTCAGCACCGGGACGACGATGAAGCCGCCGCCGACGCCGAACAGCCCGGTCAGCACACCGACGGCCGCTCCGGCGAGCACTGATTTCGGCACGCAGGAACGCCAGTTCACGCGACCGTCCCGGGCACGGCAGGCACCGGAGTGGTTCTCGTCGGTCAGCCGGCGGATCGAGTGGACGTCGCCGAGGTCCCGGTGGTCCTCGGCCTTGACGCCCTTCGCTCCAGATCGACCACGGGAGGTTCGCCCGTGCGCGTTCCACGCGCCGGCGAACCTCCGGGTTCGGTTCACATCAGCCCTGCGGCCGGCTGGCGACGGCGCGGTTGTCGGCCGCGTCGTGCTCGGCTTCGATCTGCTCGAGTTCGGCCGGTCCTGCGCGCAGGACCGCGTTGGCCCTGTCGACGTCGAAGTCCTTCTCCCACTTGCCGATGACGATCGCGGCGACGGCGTTGCCGAGGACGTTGATGAACACGCGGCCCTCGTTGAGGATGCGATCGATGCCGACGATGAGGGCGAGGGCGGCCAGCGGCATGTGGCCGACCGCGGTGATCGTGCTGGCCAGCACGATGAACGCGCCACCGGCGATCCCGGCGGTGCCCTTGCTGGTCAGCATCATGACGCCGACCATGACCAGCTGCTGCTGCCAGGACAGGTCGATGCCCAAGGCCTGGGCCAGGAACAGCGACGCCATCGTCAAGTAGACCGCCGACCCGTCGAGGTTGAACGAGAACCCGGACGGGATGACGATGCCGACGACCGGCCGCCCGATTCCCATCATCTCCAGCTTCCGGACCAGCTGGGGCAGGACCGCTTCGCTGGAGCAGGTCGACAACGCGACGAGCAGTTCGGCCTTGAGGAATCGCATCAGGCCGAACAAGCTCAGCTTGCAGGCTCGCATGATCGCGCCGAGCACGACGATCACGTAGACCAGGCAGGTCGCCGTGAACAGCAGGATCAGGTAGCCGAGCTGCTGCAGGCTGCCCGCGCCGTAGGTGGCCACGACGGTGGCCAGAGCGCCGAAGGTGCCGAGCGGCGCCAACCGCATGACCCAGCCGACGATGCGGAACACCACTCCCGACAGGGCCGAGATCCCCCGGGTCAGCGGCGCTGCCTGGGGGCCGGCCATGTTCAGCGCGACGCCGAAGACGATCGAGACCACCAACGCCGAGAGGATCGCGTCACCGGTGATGGCGCCGAACAGGGAATCGGGGATGAGGCTGGAGATGAACCCCGTGAAACTCGCGTGCTCTTCGGTGACCTCCGCGGGGATGCTCCCCGCGTCCAGGGTCGCGGGGTCGACGTTCATCCCCTCGCCCGGCCGGAACACGTTGCCGACCACGAGACCGATCAACATGGACACCAGGGACAGCACCAGGAAGTAGCCGATCGCCTTGGCCCCGATGCGCCCCGCCTTGCGCAGGTTGTCCATCGCGGCGATGCCCGTGGTGATCACGCAGAAGACCACCGGGACCACGATCATCTTGACCAGGGCGATGAACCAGTCGTTGAGCGGCTTGAGGTCATCTCCCACGGACGGGAACGCCAGGCCGACGGCCACGCCCAGGACTGCGGCGACCACGACCTGGAACCAGAGTTCGCCCATCAGCTTGCGAAAACGGGATCGCTGCGGGCGATCCGGGGCTGTCGTAGACGACATCGTTGTTGCTCCCTTGCACGACGTTGTGGGCGGGTGGAAACCGATCGGGAGGCCGGTGCCGGAGCACCTGGCCCGCTGAGCGGGACCGCAGGTGGCGGCCCCGCCGTGGCTCAGCTGTGCAGCGCGCGCAGGACTTCGTGGAAGGCGGCCTTGCGCTCGAATCCGATGCCGGGCGTTTCGGTCAGGCCGACGTAGCTGTTCTCGACCACCGCACCGTCGGCGAACCCGCCGGTCGGCTGGAACTCGCCCGGGTAGGACTCGTTGCCGCCGAGCTTGAGCGCTGCGGCGATGTGCAGGGAGAACTGGTGGCCTCCGTGCGGGATGCAGCGTCGCGAGGACCAACCGTGCTGCTTGAGCATCTCCTGGACCCGCAGGTACTCGGTGAGCCCGTAGCTCAACGCGGGATCGACCTGGATGTAGTCGCGATCCGGACGCAGGCCCCCGTAGCGGATCAGGTTGCGCGCGTCCTGCAGCGAGAAGAGGTTCTCACCGGTCGCGACCGGGCCCGCGTAGTGCTCGCAGAGGGTGGCGTTGAGCTGGTAGTCCAGCGGGTCGCCGACCTCCTCGTACCAGAACAGGCCGTAGGGCTCGATGGCCTTGCCGTATTCGAGCGCGGTCGCCAGGTCGAATCGGCCGTTCACGTCGACGGCCAGGCGCGAGCCGTCGCCGTCGAGGACCTGCAGCACGGCCTCGATGCGTTCGAGGTCTTCAGCGAGGCTCGCCCCGCCGATCTTCATCTTGACCACGCTGTAGCCCTGATCGAGGAACCCCCGCATCTCGTCCTGCAGGTCGCGCAGGGTCTTTCCCGGTGCGTAGTAGCCGCCCGCGGCGTAGACGAACACCGAGTCATCGGGCTCACCGTCTCCGTAGCGGCCCGCGAGCCAGCGGTGGAGGGGCTGATCGGCGAGCTTCGAGGCGAGGTCGAACAGCGCCATGTCGACCACGCCGACCGCCACCGAGCGCTCGCCGTGCCCGCCGGGTTTCTCGTTGCTCATCATGAAGTCCCACGCGCGGGTGGGATCGAGCTGACCATCCTCGGCGAGCAGCGCCTCCGGGTCGGCGTCCAGCAGCCGGGGGACGACCCTGCGTCGCAGGATCTCCCCGGCGCTGTAGCGGCCGTTGGAGTTGAACCCGTAGCCGACCACCGGTTCGCCGTCCCGCATCACGTCCGACACGACCGCCACGATGGAGCAGTCCATCGAGCTGAAGTCGATCCAGGCGTTGCGGATCGACGAGCTGATCGGGACGGTGCCCTCGTGCACTGCGGTGATCTTCATCGGATCACTCCTCGTTGTAATTTATAAATTGCACGCCGATGCTAGAGTCGGGACGAGTTCCAGCACAACCCCTGATTCAGCGCGGAGGAGAAGCGAGAGATGGGCGGCGCGCACGCGTTCTCCAGCAAGGGCGACGTCGCCTACGTCGAGCTCCGCGAGCGCATCCTCTCCGGAACGCTGCTGCCCGGCTCCCGGCTCGCCCAACACGAACTCGCCGCCGAGCTCGACATGAGCCTCACCCCGCTGCGCGAAGCGGTCCGCAGGCTCAGCAGCGAAGGCCTGATCGACCTCGACTCCCAACGCGACGCCCGCGTGGCGAGCATGAGCGCCGGCGAGGCTCGCCAGCTGTTCGAGGTCCGCCTCTCCCTCGATCCCACGGCCGCCGAGCTGGCCGCCGAGCGGCGCAGCGACGACGACCTCGCCAAGCTGCGCGCAGCCGCAGCGCGCCTGCTACCCGTCACCCGCGCCTGGGGCGAGGAGGCGCTGACCGCGCACCGCGCGTTCCACCGGGCCCTCTACCTGGCCTCGCGCAACGACGTGCTGATCAGGATGCTCGACGACCTCTGGGACAAGTCCGATCGCTACCGCCGCATCGGCCTGGAGCTGCCGCCCGGCGAGGAACCGCGCACGCGGGACCACCGCGAACACCACGACCTGGTCGACCTCGTCGAAGCCGGCGATGGCGCCGGTGCGCGAGAGCTCATGCGCGCCCACATCGAACGCAGCCTCACCGGCTCGGCGATCGACGCCCTCGAACAGCGCGAGCGCCGCACCGCAGGGGAAACGACCTCCGAAGCCAGCTGACCGACGGCCGACGAGCATTCCGACGGCATCCCGGTGCTCGTCGCGGTTTCCCTCCTGAACCCGTCCGGATTCCGCCAGGGCCAACCGTTCTCGTCGGTGACATCAACGACCGCGGCGGGGCAAATCCAGATCGAGTCGCCCCGCCGCGGTGTTCCTGCGGTCAGCGCCCGCCGACCGGCTCGACGTAGCCGCCGGTGAACACCGAGTCCGGCGGCGGATCCACCAGCGGGCCCGGCAGGGCGAAGTCGACGGCACCACCCACGGCATCGGCCGGGGCGCTCGCCCGCTGCTGCTCGAGGTAGCCGGCGAGCTGCACGCCCGGTGCGCCCTGCACGGTCATCGTCCGGCGGTGCTCCAGGAAGGGCAGGTCCACCGAGCCGCCGCGGACCGTGACGGTCTGGCCGCTGGGTGCCGCCATGGCCCACCAGTCCTGGTTGTTGTCGGTGACGCGCACGCCGATGCGGTGACCGGCAGGCAGCTTCCAGTCGGCGCCCCAGAGGCGCAGCGGGACGGTCGACTCACCCGGCTCGCGCACGAGGTGGCCCTGGCGCGTGATCAGCGGGCCCGTGCCGTCCGAGCCGAGGTCGTAGACGTCGACCACCAGGTTGGCGTTCGGCATCGACGTCGTCACGTCGATCGAGGCTGCCGGTGAGCCCGAGAGGTGCACGTCGTGCGGCAGCGGATTCGACACGGTCCACACACCCGAGGTCACGGCCGGATCGGTGGGCTGACCGGACGAGGAGTTGGCCGCGGTCGAGACCGACTGGGCGTGGTCGACGTAGGTGCCGCCCTTCAACGGCGTCCGGAACTCGCGCATGTCCGCCGCAGGCCACTGGGCCTCCGAGCGCCACGCGCCGTCGTTGGTCTGCACCGCGTGCGGCGGGTCCGGGACGGCCGGCGCCTGGTCCTTGAGGAAGCGGTCGTAGAAGCGCATGACCTCGTCGAACCAGCCCTGACGACCCATCTTCAGGCGACCGGTCTCGTCGACGTCGTTGCCGCGCACGTGCTCCCACGGGCCCAGCCAGCTCCGCTCGTAGCCCGGGTGGTTGTCCAGGTACTCCTGCATCCCGTCGGCGACCGTGTTGTTCTCGGTCAGGCCCTGGGTGAGGAACAGCGGCACGTTGGAACCCAAGGCACCGGGGATCAGGTTGCGCTCCTGCCAGAAGGCCGAGTCGTGCCTGTCATCGCCTGCCTGCTGCGCGAAGTTCTGGGCGAGGCAGACCGGATCGCTGAGGCTCTGGAGGTTGTACCGAGGAGCGTCGGTGATCGGTCCCGGTGTGGCGGCGATGCCGTCGTAGAGGGCGGGCGTCGCGACCGAGTTCAGCCGTCGCATCCCGTCGCCGTAGAGGTACCGGTAGTCGTCGTACACGGGTTCCTGGCTGACCACCGCGGCCAGCCCCGGAGGCCGTTCGTTGACCCCGACCAGCCCGGTCAACCCGTCGTAGGACTTGCCGTACATGCCGACCCGGCCCGTCGACCACGGCTGGCTCGCCGCCCACTGCACGGCGTTGACCACGTCCGCCTTCTCGCCCGGCCCCGACCAGTCCAGGCAGCCGGTGGAGCCGCCGAAGCCGCGCAGGTCCACCATGACGAACGTGTAGCCCTTCTCCAGCAGCCCGGAGCCCTCGACGAAGTCCCGGAACCGCTCCGATGGGCCGTCGTTGGGCCCGATCGGGTCGTAGGGCGTGCCTTCGACAGCACCGGCGGGCCCGGTCTGACCGGAGTGGTTGAAGTAGGGCCCGATCGAGAGGATCACCGGCGTCTTGTCTGTGGGCTTGGAGCCTTTGGGCCGCAGGACGTCCGCGTGCAGCGTCGCCTCGCCCGCGCTCGACGGGGAGGAGATCCACGCCTCGCTCCACTCCGCGTCCGGGTACGCCACGCCCGACGCCTGCGCCGGCGGCACCGCAGGCACCATCACCGCCGCGATCGCAGCTGCGACCACCCCAGCGCCTCGACGGCGCCACGACTTCCTGGTCAACGCCCGCTCTGTCATGCAGCGACCACCCTCCCGGCACTGGTGCGCACGGCACCTCGCCCGGGTGAACTCAACGTCACCCGGCGGATTCGTCCGGGTGACGCTAGAGGATCGAACGCCGCGAGTCAGGAACCTTTTTCACACCGTTACCGGTTTCGAACTCCCGGCGTTTCCTCCGATTCCAGGACAGGTGTCGGAGGGTGGTGGCACAGTGTTGATCACTGAAAGAGAGGCGGTGGAGACGATGGGCGACTACTTCGAGCGGATCGTCGATGTGGAGGTCACCGGCGAGGACGCCGGGCGGCTCGCGGAGCGGATGGTCGACTGGATGGTCTCCGAAGGCCTGATCACGCGTGAGATGTCCAGCGACCGGGTGTTCAGCCACCCCGTGGACAAGGGCTACGTGCGAGGCCCCAACTGGGCGCGAGCCGTTGACGACTCCTCGAACCCGGACTGGTTGCCGGGCCCGGTGGCCGTCATCGTCGGTCGGGCCCACTACGCCGGCGGTGAGGGGATCGACTCGGCCTCGAGCGCCTTCTGCCCGCGGTGCCAGAGCGAGACGGTGGTCATCAACTACCCGACGGAGTACGAGACGAACAGCGAGGTCTGGCAGCCGTTCGAGGACGCCATCGCCGCCTGGAAGGAGACCGGTGAGGGGGCCGCACCCTGCTCCGCCTGCGGTGCCTCCGTCCCGGTCACCGAGTGGCAGTGGAATCCCGCATTCGCCGTGGGTGCCCTGGCCTTCGACTTCTGGGACTGGCCGTCGCTCTCCGAGAGCTTCTGCGCCGAGTTCAGCCGACAACTCGGACACCGCACCGTGGAGCACGGGGGCAAGATCTGACGGGAGACCCCGCAACGAAGTTCCCGCGGGGTGCCGCACGGGACATCCGCCACCGCTACAGGGCGGAGCCGAACAGCAGCGGCACCAGCGTGTACATGACCAGCATGATCAGCATCAGCGAGAGCGCGTTGAGCCAGACGCCGGCCCGGACCATCTGCTTGATGGAGACCTCGCCCGAGCCGAAGGCCACGGCGTTCGACGGCGTGGCCACCGGCAGCATGTAGGCCGAGCACACCGCGAGGGTCACCGCGATGGTCATGAACAGCGGGTCCAGGCCCAGGCCGACGGCCACGGCACCGAAGATCGGGAAGAACGCGGCCGCGGTGGCCGTGTTCGACGTGAGCTCGGTCAGCGCGAGGCTGACGACGACGACAACGAGGAGCACCAGCCAGGACGGCACACCGACGAGGCCGCCGACCTGCCGGCCGAGCCACTCGCTGAAGCCGGTGGCGGTGAACATCGCCGACAGCGACAAGCCGCCACCGAACAGCAGCAACAAGCCCCACGGGATCTCCTTGGCCGCGGACCAGCGCAGGAGCGGAGTGCCGTCACCGTTGGCGGAGCGCTTCTCCGCAGGCACCAGGAAGCAGGCGATGGCGGCGGCCATGGCGACCTGGGTGTCGGAGATCCTGCCGAGGAACGGCAAGGCCTGCGCCACGACCGGGATGTCAGCGATGAAGGGCACGAAGACCCAGAACGAGATCGCGAACAGGAAGATGGTGCCCACGCGGCGTTCCGGCGTGGTCATGCGTCCGAGCTTCGCCAGTTCGGACCGGATCATCTCGGCACCGCCGGGGATCTCGTCCACCTCGGCGCGGAAGACCAGCTTGGTCAGCACGAGCCAGGCCACGAAGAGCAGGACGATGGCCCACGGAACGCCCACCAGCATCCAGTGGCCGAACTGCAGGTCGAAGTCGTGGGCCTTGCCGAGGTAGGCCTTCATCAGGGCCATCGGAGGTTGCCCGATCAGGGTCGCGGTCGATCCGATGGTCACGCCGTAGGCGACGCCCAGCAGCATCGACGCGGCGAACTTCTTTCCCGCTGCCTGCTCGTCGACCGAGCGCACCAGCCGCAGGATGGACACCGCGATCGGCACCATGATCACGGCCGTCGCGGTGTTGGACACCCAGGCCGAGATGAAGGCGGATGCGGCCATTAGACCGAACACGATCTGAGCCGGCCGGGTGCCCACGGCCCGGATGGTCAGCAACGCCACGCGCAGGTGCAGGTTGGCCTTCTCCGTGGCCAGTCCGAGGATGACGCCGCCCAGCACGAGGAAGACGACCGCGTCCGCGTAGGGAGCCGCGACCTCCTTCATGCTGGCCATGCCGAACATCGGGAACAGGACCAAGGGCAGCAACGAGGTCACCGGGATGGGGGCGGCCTCGGTCATCCACCAGATCGCCATCCAGAGCGCGCAACCGGCCACCGCACGGCCCTCGAAGGGCAACGAGGACGGAAGGACCAGAGCCAGCACCAGGCCGGCCACCGGTCCCAGGGCCAAGAGCCACCAGTGGCGCTTGCCACCGGAGTCGAGAGCATCGCCCTTCTGCTCCGCAGCCGCGGCGGCGGAGTGCTCCGCGGTCCCGGTCCCCGCGGGGGATGGTCGCGAGTCCGACTCCCCCCTCAGTGGGTTGCTCATTGCTTTGCCCTCGAATCCAAGCTGGAAGAGACGTAGGTGAGACCACGTGAATCTGAGATCTCTCGAACCGTAAGCGCCTGAATCACGAAGGTGAAATACATGTTTCCGCCGGATTGATACATGCGGTGTCTCAATAAGTCAGACCCCCGCCCGAGCCGGGTTCGCCCGCAGTGCTTTTGAGCGACGGCGAACGGTCTCCCCGACCTGTTGCGCTTCAGCGTCTCGCGGGGTCAGTCGCGGGGCCGGAGCGTGCTGATCCAGCGGCGGGTGTCGGCCGGGTCGATGACGTCGTCGAGCTCGAAGGTGGTGGCCGCGCGCAGCGCGCGGCCGCGCTCGTAGGCCTCGGCGACCAGGCTGTCGTAGAGCTGCTGCCGTGCGGCTTCGTCGGGTGCGGCTGCGAGCTCCTTGCTGTAGCCCAGCCGGACCGATCCCTCCAGACCCATCCCGCCGATCTCACCGGTCGGCCAGGCCACGGTGAACTGCGGGGCCCGGAAGGAGCCGCCGGTCATCGCCATCGCGCCCAGCCCGTAGCCCTTGCGGAGCACGACCGCGCCGAACGGCACCGTCAGGCGAGCGCCGAGCACGAACAGCTCGCCGAAGCGCTTGACCGTCGCGTCCTCCTCCGCCCGCGGTCCCACCATGAATCCCGGTGTGTCGCAGAGGGAGACGATCGGCAACCCGCCCGATTCGCAGAGCGCCAGGAAGTCGGCCAGCTTGTCCGCCGCCTCGGCGTCGATCGCGCCGCCCAGGTGGTGACTGCTGTTGGCCACCAGGCCGTGCGCCACGCCCTCCACCCGGACCAACGCCGTCACGATGCCCACGCCGTAGTCCGAGCGCAGTTCCAGCACCGAGTCCACGTCGACGATGGCGTCGATGGCGCTGCGGACGTCGTACGCGCGCAACCGGTTCTCGGGCACCACGTGCCGGGCCAGCCGCGGATCGGGCGCCTCCCACTCGATGCCCTCGCCCGGGGACAGCGGGCTCTGGAAGTACGCCAGGTACCGGCGCGCCAGGTCGACGGCGTGCTCGTCGTCCCTGGCGACCAGGTCGACGACACCGTTGCGGCGCTGGACGTCGATGGGTCCGATGTCCTCGGGCCGGTACTCCCCTAGCCCACCGCCGGAGATCATCGCGGGCCCGCCCATGCCGATGTTCGCCTCGGGGGTCGCGATCACCACGTCGCAGGCACCGGCCAGGGCGGCGTTCCCGGCGAAGCAGCGACCGGAGGCGATCGCCACCGTCGGCGCAGCGCCGCGCAGCGATCCCAGCAAGCGGAACGTCGGAACGTCCAACCCCGCAACGACATCCACATCGGTGTCGCCGGGTCGGCCACCACCGCCCTCGGCGAACAGCACCACGGGAACCTCCCGGTCCCGGGCCACCCCGAGGATCCGGTCGGTCTTGGCGTGGTTGCGCATCCCTTGCGTCCCGGCGAGCACCGTGTAGTCGTAGGAGATCACCACGGCCTCGGCCGCCGCCCGGCCGAACCGGTCCGCGCCGATGGTCGCGACGCCGCCGACCAGTCCGTCGGCCGGAGTGTTGGTGATCAGGTCCTGTTCGGACCGTCGGCTGCGCTGGGCCGCGAGAACCAGGGACCCGTACTCGACGAAGCTGCCCGGATCCACCAGGTCGCTGATGTTCTCGCGCGCGGTGCGGCGACCGAGGCGGTGACGCTTGGCCACCGCCTCGGGGCGTGCCGAGTCCTGGGTGATGGCCTGCCGTTCGAGCAACTCGTCGAGGTCGGGCCGGGAGGAGTCCAGGTCGAGCTCGAAGGCCGATTCGGCCTCCACCTCGTCGGTCCGCACGAACACCACGAGCGGATCGCCCGGAGCCACCGTACGGCCCGGCGGCACCAGCGGGCGCACCACTCGCGCCGGGTGTTCGGCGGACAGGACGTGCTCCATCTTCATGGCCTCCAGCACCGCCAGCTGGCCGCCCGCGGGAACCTCCTCGCCTTCAGCGGCGGCCGAGACGACGGTGCCCGCCATCGGGGCGCGAACGACCTCCTCCCCCGGCCCCAGCTCCAACGCGGTGCCGGGTGAGGGCGCGGAGGTGCTCGCGCCCGCTTCGGCCACCAGTCGTGCGACGTTGTCCGCCAGGAACGCGGTGCTCACGGGACCCGCGCGCAGCTCGTCGTCGGCGAGCAGGGCGCGCAGGAAGGGGATGTTCGTGGCGGCTCCGTCGATCGCGAACTCGCCCAAGGCCGCGTCGAGCTTGGCGAGCGCGGTGGTGCGGGTTCCCGCGCGCACGATCACCTTGGCCAGCAGGGAGTCGTACCGCGGGCTCACGACCAGGCCCGGCAGACCGAAGGTGTCCACGCGAACTCCCGGCCCGGTGGGCGGGGTGAACGTCGTGAGCGTGCCCGCAGTCGGCGCGGCGCCGCCGTCGGCGGTCATCGTTTCCAGGTTCACCCGGGCCTGCACCGCCGTGTTCGCGGCGGCCGCGGGTTCGCCGCGCACGCCGGACGGATCCGCCACCACACCGTCCGGGAGCGCGAGGTCGTGCAGCCCCGCTCCGTCCGCGAGGGCGAGCTGCGCGGCCACCAGGTCCACGGCGGTGATCTCCTCGGTGATGGTGTGCTCCACCTGGATTCGGGGATTGACCTCCAGGAACGCGAGCTCCTCGCCCCGCACCAGGAACTCCACCGTGGCCAGGCCGCGGTACCCGAGGCTTCGGCACAGCCGCACCGCGGCCTCGTGCGCACCGCGACGCGCTGCCTGTTCCAGACCTGCTGCGGGGGCGATTTCGAGCAGCTTCTGGTGCCGCCGTTGCAGGCTGCAGTCCCGGTCACCGAGCGCCAGGGCCGCCGTGCCGTCCGCGACCACTTGGACCTCGACGTGCCGGGCACCGTCGAACAGGGCCTCCGCGAACACCTCTCGGTTCCCGAAACCCAGTTCGGCCTCGTCCGCGCACGCCCGGTACGCCTCGTCCACCGCAGCGGCGTCGCGCACCACCCGCATGCCGCGCCCGCCACCACCGCCCAGCGCCTTGATCATGATGCCGCCCGGGTTCTCGGCGAGGAACGCGCGCACCTGCTCGACCGTCGCGGCACCGGCGGTGGCGGGCAGCACCGGCGCGCCGACCGCGACCGCGGCGGCGCGGGCCGACACCTTGTCGCCCAAGGTCTCCAGGACCGCAGGATCCGGTCCTGCGAAGCCGACCTGCGCCGCGGCGCAGGCTCGCGCGAATTCCGCGTTCTCCGAGAGGAACCCGTAGCCCGGGTGCACGACCTCGGCGCCGGAGCGCGCGGCGGCGGCCAGCACCGCCGCGTGATCGAGGTAGGCGGCCGGGCCGGCTCCGACCAGCGGCAACGCCTCGTCGGCGGCGTGCACATGCGGGGTGTCCGCGTCGTCCTCCGCGTACAGGGCCACGGTGCTGACCCTCATCTCGCGCGCGGTGCGCACGACGCGCAGCGCGATCTCACCGCGATTGGCGATCAGGAGCTTCTTCATCGTCACGAACCCCTCGGTCTACGCGCGGTCACGGGCGGCGGGCAGTTCTGCGGCGCGGTCGAGCAGTTCGCCCTTGCGCACCTTGCCCGTGGCCGTCATCGGCAGCTGGTCGACGACGACGAATTCGGGCACCTTGTACCCGGCCATGTTGTCCTTCGCCCATGCGCGCAGGTCCTCGCTCGCGGCGCTGCTGTCCACCACCACGAACGCCACCGCCACTTGCCCTTTCGCGCGGTCGGGACGGGGCACCACCGATACCGACCGGATCGCCGGGTGCAGGCGCAGCAGGGCTTCGACCTCGGACGGGAACACGCTCATCCCGTTGGTCTTGATCATCTCCTTGGCGCGCGCCAGGTAGTGCAGGGCTCCCCACTCGTCGAGCCGTCCCACGTCGCCGGTGTGCAGCCAGCCGTCGCGGATCGTCTCCGCGGTCGCGTCGGGCCGGCCGTAGTAGCCGGTCAGGATCGACGGGCTCCGGACGATGATCTCCCCCGACGTGCCGACCGGCACGGGATCGCCGGAGTCGTCGACGATCAGCACGTCGGTGCCCGGAACGGGCAGCCCGCAGAACACCGGGTCCGCGTGCAGGTCCCGATCGCCGTCCTGGAACCCGAGCGTGAAGGTGTCGGCCGTGTGCGTTTCGGTCATGCCGTAGGACGCCTCCCGCAGGACGCTGCCGGTGGCGTCCCGCCACCGCGCCCGGACCTCCGGGGTCAGCTTCAGCACGAACGAGACCGCGAGCGCGTTGCGCAGCGACGACAGCCGCGCACCCTCGAAACCCGGTTCGTCCATCAGCTCCACGTAGTTGTCGACCGTGGCGACCAGGTCGGTCACGCCGTGGCGCTCGATCAGGGTGACGGCCGTGGCCGGGTCCCAGCGCGTCATCAGCACGACCTGCTGGCCGTTAACCAGCGGTTTGAGGATGCCGAAGTCCTCGCCGGCGATCCAGAACACCGGCAGGAAGTTCAGCGACACGACATCGGGATCGCCCACCTGCGTCCCGCCGGCCGCGCTGGCCGTCGCCGCCGTGTAGACCATGTGCCGCTGGGTGTGCTCGCAGCCCTTCGGCAGCCCGGTCGTCCCGCCGGTGTAGTTGAGCGCCGCCAGCGCGTCGGGATCGCTCGGCCGCGCTGCAGCGGGCGCCGAGGCGCTGATCTCGGCCCAGTCCGAGCGCTCGGCGGTGAGCTCGAACGGCACCGGCACGTCGGGTTCGGCCGTGAGCAGGTCGGCGAGACCGGTGTAGGCCACGTGCCGCACGGGCGTGTCGCCGCGCACCGATTCCACGAGGTCGGCGAACTCATCCTGCGCCAGCAGCAGCGTCACACCGGCGTCGTCCAGCTCGTACCGCAGCTCGTGGCCCCGGAACATGGGGTTGATCGGCACGTGCACCGCGCCCGCCTTGAGAACGCCCACCATCGCAATGAGGAACTGGGGGCAGTTGCTCAGGAACACGCCGACCCGGTCCCCCGCCGCCACACCGCGTTCGCCGAGCCATCCGGCGAAGCGGTCGCTGAGCTCGTCGTACTCGGCGTAGGTGATGTCGCGGCCGTAGAACGAGATCGCGATGGTGTCCGGGCGGGTCTTGGCCCAGTGCCGGAGGTGTTCGGGCAGAGCGGGAACCTCGACGGGGTGCACGACGGTGCCCGGCACCTGCTCCGGCCAGTTGGCCGCCTGCAGGCGGCGGACCTCGGCCAAAGCCTCTTCACGGCGGGACGACGGCATTCGGGCCTCCTACGGTTCGGGCCGCGAGTCGGCAACGACGCCGACGGCGCGCTCGGTGAGCCGGATGTGATCGTTGATGAACTGCTCGCGGTCCTCGTCGGGAGCGTGACCGAGGCGGGCGGCGCCGCGGACGATCGAGTCGCTCAGCATCGACACCAGCTGCTGGGGTGGCACGCAAGGATCGATCGTGGCCGGGTCCAGCCCGGACAGGTAGTTGGTGAAGCGCCGCTCCAGCCGACGCCGCAGCGTGCTCCACAGCGCGTCCACGTCGGGATCGACCCCGGCACGGCTGTCGATCTGCGCCACGAGCGACCCGTTGGCGAAGATCGCCTCGGCGAACGCGCGAGTGGTCGACCGCAGCACGGTGACCGGCGGGAGCGACTCGATCCCGTCCAGCTGCTGGGTGGATTCGAGCTGGGCGCAGACCTGCTCGGTGACCGCGAGGAACGCCTCGTCCTTGGATCGCAAGTAGGCGTAGAAGGTCGGGCGCGAGGTCTGCGCCCGAGCCGCGATCAGCTCGACCGTGGTCGCCGTGTAGCCGAGGTCGTCGAAGCACGTGGCGGCGGCAGCGAGCAGCTCCTCGCGCCGAGGGCCCGACGTCTCCCGGCGATTGGCCCGCGCGCGCTCCTGGGCATCACTTGTCGTCACGACTCCATTGTCGTGACCTCGGTGCCGACCTTCGGCGCGCGCCCGGGAAGCGGACATCAGGGGGTTGACAAGCCTTGTCCGGGAACGGTTTCCGGGTCGCCGCAGGTCGATGCCGGATGGCCGAACTCGGGGATGGATGTGGTCAAAGCAGCCCCTCCGGAACGAGTGACGGCAGGTGATCCCGACCAACACTCGTTGACGTTGACGTCCATGTCAATACGCGAGCCGCACCGCACCCCGGATCCGGCCGAGGCGGTTCGAGCGCGGGTGGCAGCGTGGCCGAGGAAGCTGCCCACATCGCCGGAACAGGTGCCGAATTCGCGGTGCCGACGCGCTTTCGCTTCGCCGGGTTCATCGAACGTACCCGCTGGCCGACGAGGCTGGTGCGTTGTTCCGATCGTTCTCACGTGGAGTCGCACATGGATCTCTCTCGCAGGCAGTTCGTCAACCGCTCGCTGCTGGGCGGCATCGGGATCGCCCTCGTCGGCAACGTCGGAGCAGTCACCGCCGCCGCCCCGGCCTCGGCCGAGAACGGCCAGCCCGCCGGTTACGGGCCGCTGGTACCCGATCCCGCGGGGCTGCTGTCGCTTCCCGCCGGGTTCAGCTACAAGATCGTCACCGAAGCCGGCAAGACGAAGCTCGAATCCGGCGAAGCCACGCCGCAGAAGCACGACGGCATGGCCGCTTTCATCCGCCCGGACGGCGGCAGCGTGATCGTCTACAACCACGAGATCAAGGTCAGCCAGAACCCCGAGTTCCCGGTGCCCCGGCTCGACGGCCTCACCTACGACCCGGTCTCCCCCGGTGGCTGCACCGTGGTCGAGGTCGACGCCGAGGGCAACCGCGTCACCGAGTACGTCGCACTGGCCGGCACCTCCACCAACTGCGCGGGTGGCCGCACCCCGTGGAACACCTGGTTGAGCTGCGAGGAGACCGAGGACAAGGCCGGTCAGAACGGTCAGCAGTTCGACCACGGCTACACCTTCGAGGTCGACCCCTACAACCGCGAGGCCAACCAGAACCCGAAGCCGATCAAGGCGCTCGGCCGGTTCTCCCACGAGGCAGCCGTCGTCGACCCGAACACCGGGCACATCTACCAGACCGAAGACGCGTCGGGCCCGAACGGCCTGTTCTACCGCTTCACCCCGCCGGCCTCCGCACTGCCGCTGGGCCCTGGCAAGCTCCGCGCGCTCGGCGACGACGACGGCACCTTCGAAGCGATGAAGGCCGCCGACAAGTCCGGTCAGCACGTCGACGACCTGTCCCGCGCGACCGAGGTCGGCACCACCTACGGCGTGACCTGGGTGGCCGTGGCGGACCGCGCCGCGGCCACGACCTCGATCCGCAAGCAGTTCACCGACGACCAGATCACCCGCGGGCGCAAGCTCGAAGGTGCCTGGTGGGGCGACGGTGGAGCCTACTTCGTCTGCAGCTACGCCCGGGTCGAAGACAGCCCGGGCACCCCGCACGACGGTCAGGTGTGGTTCTACAACCCGCGCAACCAGACCATCGAGCTCAAGCTGCGCTTCGAGTACGACCAGGACGACAGCGCCAACTTCGACGGCCCCGACAACATCACCGTCTCCTCCCGCGGCAACGGCCTGATCCTCGCCGAGGACGGTGACGGGCAGCAGCACCTGTTCGGAGCGACCTTCGAAGGCCAGACCTACCCGCTGGCCCGCAACGAGATCAACACCGGTACCGACGCCGAGCCCCAGTACAGCGAGTTCTGCGGCCCCGTCTACTCCCCCGACGGCAACACCCTCTTCGCCAGCGTCCAGACCCCCGGCGTCCTCTACGCCATCACCGGCCCCTGGGACCGTCTCCACGGCGCCTGACCCACCCCCTGCAACAGCGACGCCCCGACCAGAGATGACCTGGTCGGGGCGTCGCTGTTACCCCACGAACCGCCCCCCACGCAGCGGACGGCGCACGGGGGTGCCCCGGAGTGTCACGTCCCGCGCCGACTTCCCGGATTACCGCCGTAATCCGGTCCCTGATTACGGCGGTAATCCGGAAAGTAACGGAATACTCCGGTAATCGGATTCCTGATTACCGGAGTATTCCGGGTCGGCTTGCGGGAGCCGGTTGTCAGGCTGCTGGGCGGGTGTTGCGGACGTCGAGGACCTCGGCGAAGGTGGGCACGACGGCGCCGGTGTAGCGCGGGTCCTTCCAGGAGCCCGCGTCGAGCGTGCGGATCTCCTCCAGCGTGAAGTCCGAAACCCTCCACGGCGCCCGGTCGGGGAACTTCTGCTCGACGTCCGTGGTGCGCGACAACGTGGTGTCGTGGATGACGACCAGCTGCTCGTCCTTGGTCTGCTGGACGTCGATCTCGACGAGGTCGGCCCGCATCTCGGCACCCAGCCGGACGGCCTCCAGGGTGTTCTCCGGCGCGTAGGCGGACGCCCCCCGGTGAGCGATGTTGGTGACGGTGGCGGTCGGCTCCGCTGGAGCCGCGGTCACCGCCGTCGCCACCGTCATCGTCGTGAGCAGCGCGGCTGCAGCCACCGCCGCGACCCGGTGCAACATAGGTCGATCCCCTCGTCAGTGCCAGTTTTGTCCGGAAAGACGGGAGAATACTGAGGACATCCGGTATCGCGGACCTGATCATCCTGGCCCACCGGTGTCGCGCGCCTGAACGTTACACCGCAACCCGCCCCGCTCCAGATCCACGCCGGAACGCGACATCGAGTTGATCGTGCTGAGCCAGCAGACCGCGCGGCCGGAACTCAGCCGGCGAGCTGCGGGTACAGGACGGTCAGGTCGGCGGAGAGTCCTGCCTTGACCCGCCGCGAGAGGTCGTCGGCGAGCACCTCGTGCGCTCCCACCTGGATGCCCTCGACCGCCAGCCGGGCGACCTCGGCCGCACTGACCTTGGGGGCGTCGACCCCGGCGGCCATGTCGGTGTCGACGTACCCCATGTGCAGGCCGGTGACCGCGATGCCGCGCGAGTGCAGCTCCAAGCGCAGCGAGTTCGTCTGCGACCACAGGGCAGCCTTGGAAGCGCTGTAGGAACCGCCGTTGCCCAGCCAGGACAGCACCGAGTGGGCGTTGAGGACGTGACCGCCGCCGTTGCGCTCGATGATCGGCGCGAAGGCGCGGGAGACCAGCAGCGGGCCGTAGAAGTTCGTCTCGAACTCCCGCCGGATGTCCTCGATCGAGGAGTCCAGCATCGGAACTCCGACGGAACCGCCCGCGTTGTTGATCAGAATCGTGACGTCCCCCGCCTGTTCGGCGACGGCGGCGACAGAGTCGGGGTCGGTGACCTCCAGTCGCACCGGCACGGCGTCAGGATGTGTCACGGTTCTCGGGTCGCGGGCCGTGGCGTAGACCTTGCTCGCACCGCGCGCGAACAGCTCCTCCACGAGCGCCTTGCCGATGCCGCGGCTGCCGCCCGTGACGAGTGCGACGGCACCTTTGATCTCGGTCATCTTCCAGCTCCAAACTGCGTGAGATCCAGCCCGGACGAGTCAGTCCAGGGTGACGACGACCTTGCCGTTGGCGCGTCCCCGCTCGACGTGCGCCATGGCTTCCAGGAGGTCGGCGAAGGGGAAGGTCCGGTCGAGCACGGGGCGCAACGTTGCGCTGCCGTAGGGGTCGGCCAGTTCCGCCAGCTGAGTTCCGTTGGCGCGCATGAAGAAGAACGAGTAGCGCACCCCGAGCTTCTTGGCCTGCTTGCGGATCTTGCGGCTCATCAGCGACAGGACCGGCTTCAGCACGGGGCGGCCCAGTTGCTCGGCGAAGGCGGGGTCGGGCGGGCCGACCACGCTGATCGCCAGACCGCCCGGCTTGAGCACCGACAGCGACTTCTCCAGGTTGGCCCCACCCAGCGAATCGAGCACGACGTCGTAACCGGCGAGCACGTCGCTGAAGTCCGTCGTCCGGTAATCGATCACCTCGTCGGCGCCGAGTTCCCGCACGGCCGCGGCGTTCTCGGCGCGCGCGGTGGTTGCGACGTGAGCACCCAGGTGCTTGGCCACCTGAACCGCGGTCGAACCCAAGCCGCCGGCCCCGGCGTGCACGAGGACCTTCTGCCCGGCCTCGACGTGGGCGAGGTCGACGAGGGCCTGCCAGGCCGCCAGCGCCACGAGCGGCACCGCGGCGGCCTCCTCGAACGACAACGACCGGGGCTTGTGCGCCACGTCGTCCTCGTCCATCGCGATGAACTCCGCGAACGCGCCGATCCGAAGATCGCGAGGCCGGGCGTAGACCTCGTCACCGACCTCGAACCGGCGGACCGAGGCGCCCACCTGCGTCACGACACCGGCGACGTCGTGGCCGAGGACGAACGGTCGCTCGTAGCGCAGCAGCTGCTTGAACTCGCCGTTGCGGACCATCTTGTCCAACGGGTTGATCCCGGCCGCCCGGACCTGGACGAGGACGTCCCGCTCTCCCACCACCGGATCGGGCACGTCTGCTGCTCGCAGACCGTCCGCACCGTAGGACTCGACGACGAACGCCTTCATCGCGACCTGCCTCCTGCGCTCACCCGGCGTCGAGATCACGCGCCATTGAATTACGACCGTACTCCATTTAAACTAGCACGGACCGCCAGCGGCGGACCAGCACGTGCGGAGGAGGAGCGGTGCGGTACGACAAGGAGCACAAGGACGCCACGCGGCGGAGGATCATCGAGACCTCCGGCCGCCGGTTCAAGCAGGACGGCCTCGACGGCTCCGGAGTCGCCACGCTCATGAAGGACGCGGGCCTGACCAACGGCGCCTTCTACAAGCACTTCACGTCCAAGGACGACCTCGTCACGACCGTCGTCGCGGAGCAGCTGACCGGGCAACGAGCGATGCTCGACGAACGCGCACCGGACAGGGCCGGCGTCGAGCGGTTCATCCGCGACTACCTCTCGCCCGAGCATCGCGACGCCCCCGAGCGCGGCTGCCCGTCCGCGGCACTGCTCGACGAGATCGCGCGCTGCGACGACACCGTCAAGCAGGCCTACACCGACGGTCTGGTGACCATCGCCGACGACATCGCCGCGCGCCTCGCGCCGGACGACCCGGACTCGGCGCGCACGCGCGTCCTCAGCCTCTTCGCCACGCTCTTCGGGACGCTGCAGCTCGCCCGCGCGATGGCCGACCCGACCCTCTCCGATGCGATCCTCGACCAGGGCATCACCAACGCTCTGGCCATCCTGGACGACGCGACCCGGAACTGACACGCACCACCAGCGAACGGATTCGACCATGACCACGACCACTTTCGCCGACGTCAGCCGGATCGACGAGATCTCACCGGGCGTGTACACCGCCGACGCCGATCCGGAGTGGACCATCGGCGGCAAACCCAACGGCGGCTACCTGCTCGCGATGCTCGGGCGCGCGGCAACGCAGTCGGCGACGCACCAGCACGTGCTCGCCGCCAGCGCGCACTACCTGAGCTCCCCCAAACCCGGCCCCGTCCACCTCGCCACCGAAGTGCTGCGAGCCGGGCGCTCGGCGAGCCAAGTGCGCGCCCGCATGACCCAGGACGACACCCCCTGCGTCGAAGCGACGTTCACCATCGGAGTACTCGCGCCGGACGCGACTCCGCAGTGGAGCGACGGCATGCCCGAACCGGCGTCCTTCGCGCAGCACGACTGCGAGCCGGTCAACGGGGCCCGAGGCGTGGCCATCATGGACCAGGTCGACCTGCGCATCCATCCGGACGACTCCGGCTTCAGCCGGGGCACCCCGACCGGCTCCGGCGTGCTGCGCGGATGGCTCGAGCTCCCCGAGGGGGAGCACTTCGACCCGATCTCACTGCTCTACGCCGTCGACTCCTTCCCACCCGCCACGATGAACATCGCGATCACCGGCTGGGTGCCCACCCTGGAACTCACCGCCTACGTTCGCGCGCTGCCCGCACCCGGCCCGGTGCAGATCCTGCACAAGGCGCAGCTCATCGATGACAACCGCGTCGACGAGTCCTGCTTCGTCTGGGACAGCCGCGACCGCCTCGTCGCCCAAGCCACCCAGCTCGCGGGCATCCGCCTCAACCCACCTGAATGACCACCACACCGGGACAGGAGGAAGTCATGCCCACTCGACCTCGCACGGTGGCGTTCGACGTCGTCGAAACGCTCATGTCCCTGGAACCCCTGCGGCCCCGGTTCGCCGACGCGGGACTCGCCCCCGAACTGCTCGAGCGCTGGTTCGACCGACTCCTGCGCGACGGCATGGCCCTGACCCTCGCCGGTGACTACGCGACCTTCCCCGCCGTCGCCGCGGCAGCGTTGAAGACGCTCTCCCGCGGCGACCTCGACGACGACGCCATCGCCCACGTCCTGGCCGGGTTCCACGAACTCCCCGCGCACCCCGATGTCGAACCCGCCATGCGCACGCTCGCCGACGCGGGCATCTCCATGGTCTGCCTGAGCAACGGCACCACCGAGACCACGACCCGATTCCTCGAGCACAACGCACTCGATCACCACATCGACCAGGTCATCAGCGTGGCCGACGTCCACAGCTGGAAACCGCCGGTCCGCGTCTACGACCACGCCCTCAGCCAGATCGGCCGCGCCCCGCACGAGGTAGCCCTGGTGGCCGTGCACGCGTTCGACTGCCACGGCGCCAAACGAGCCGGACTCACCACCGGATGGGCCGACCGCCTCGAAGGCGTCTACAGCGACGTGTTCATCCCGGCCGACGTCGTCGGACACGATCTCGTCGACGTCGCCCAGCGGATCGCCACGCTGCCCGAAGCCGGACAGGACGCGTGAAGGCGAACGATCGTGCTGATCAACTGCTCAGCACGATCGCCACGACCGCGGCCAGCGCCACGATCGCGAACCCGGCCGTGAGCCCGATCAAGACCGGATGCCGCAGGTGCCACGGCACCAACCCCGGTCGCCGCCGCTCCAGCTCCTTGGCCGAGAGCTCACCGCGCAGCTCCACCACCGGACGCCCGAGCCGTTCGAGCAGGCCGGCCAGCTCCGCGCCGTCGTAGGTCTCCTCGCGGATCGCCAACAGCCGCCGCCGGTCCCGATCGACCAGGAAGAACCAGGTCTTGGCACCACCCTCCCCGGTGACCACGACCCGCACGCGCAGCACCTCGGCGACCTCAGCCAACGCCACCCGTTTCCGAGGCGCGCCGAACGCCGTCTGGCTGATCTCGTCCGCCGTCAGCAGCAACCGCGTGCGCAGCATCAGGACCCACACCAGCCCGAGCACGAGGACCGTCAACACCCCGCGGAAGGCGTACCCCGGCCCGTCCGACTGCGGCACGGGAAACCCGAAGAAGGTGAGGGCCCCGAGCACGGGGCTGAGGCACAGCGCCATGATCCGCCGCCACCGCGCCACCCGCACCGTCAGCCGCTCGACCTGCTCAGCAGTAGTCACGCGGGAAGACCTTAGCGGGCGCTCGCGATGCCGCTCCGACCGATGGTCGTGCTCCTCGCCCCAGGATCCGAAGCGTGGACTGCGAACGATGACCTCCGACTCTGGTCACTTCCCCGCCCCGGCGCTGGACTGAACCGCGACACCGAGGGACGGGGATGATCAGTCGTGGTGAAGTTCAACCAGAGGATGCCCGCCGAAACCGAGGCGATGGCGGACCTAGCGGCCTTCCCGCTGGTGGAAGCGCTCTTCGGTCGACGCTCCCGACGCTTCGCCATGGGAAACGAGATCCCCGACGGCCCCCTCGCCTACCGCTCCCGGCACGAACCCCTTTCGCTCACCGAGCTCGAACGGATGCTCGTGCTCAGCGCGATGGGCGGCACGACGGGCTGGCACCACTCGATCACCCGGCACGCCCGCTACGCACCGCACGTCTCCAACTACGCCGGAAGCGCGGCCGGGCGCACCTTCCCCTCCGCGGCCGGGTTCCACACCGCCGAATTGTTCTTCACCGACGACTCGGGCCTCTACTACTTCCCCACCCGCGACGCGGGCGCACTCGTCGACCCGGCGGTCGAGGAGGTCACCCCCGAGCTGATGGTCGAGCGCCACCGCGCGCGGTCACAACAGCTTTCGACCGCGAGGCTGCACCTGCCCGCCGAGGAGCCCCACCTCGAGGGGCACAACACCTGGTGCGTCAACGTTCCCGGCTCGCTGCTGGTCATCCCGGTGGCCGACCTGGCACAACACCTCATCGCCGTGCTGTGCTTCTTCGTCCAGAACGGCTACGCGATCTACGACGACATCAACGACCGCACGATCCCCGGCCTCGACGAGTTCAGCGGACTGGTCGACGTCGACGAACCGTTCCCACTGACCTTCACCGAGCAGTACGCGCTCACCGAAGCCACGGCCGAGCTCGCGACCGCCTGCTACGCGGGCGTGCTCATGCTGCAGGCGATGGGACTCGGCGGCTGGATGTTCGACGGGATCGACCGGTTCTCGATGCTCGGCGCCTCGGGCGACCCCGACGTGCCCGGCCTCGGATTCCGCTACGACGAGGACGAGCGCTGGTCGACGCCCAACCCCACCGGCCGCGAAGGGGTCTTCGAGGCCTACTGCCCACCTCACCACCAGGACATGAGGGCGGCGGTGGAGGCCTTCGCGGAACGCAAGTTCGGACCCGGCGGTCCGTTCCACCACGACACGCCGGGCGCCTGGAGCGACAGCCCCGGGTTCCGCGGGAGCGCCCAGGTCCACGACGACGCGTTCAAGGCCTGCGTGGCGCTCCAGGCCCAGTACCTCTTCGACACCTTCGGCAAGTTCCCCGCAACGGTGCCGACGGTGTTCATCCTCAACTACGTCCAGGCCCACCACCTCGACCTGGACTTCTACGACCACTTCTTCAAACCCGGCGCCTACCTGCGCACGCACGCCACGCACATGCGCGATTGGCACGACCGAGGTCACGACGCCCAGTGAGGGGCGGAGCCCACGCTGACCCAGCCGGATCCGCCCGGTCCACTTCGGTTCGGACGCGCCCCTCCGGTCGCAGCCGGCCATCACCCTCATGGAGCACTCCCGGGTGGTGTACCCGGTTGCGTAAGATCGCTGCCCGCGATCACGATCCACCAGGGGGGGAACGATGCCAGAGCACCGGTTCGGCGAGCACCTCGATGCGTCCGCTGATGCGAGCGGATCCCGTGATGCCATCGGGCTTTCGAAGCACGAGGTCAACATCTCGCTGCCGAATCCGGCGCGCATCTACGACTACGGCCTGGGCGGCGACCACAACTTCGCCTCCGACCGGGAGGCGTTCCACAAGCTGCTCGAGGTCGATCCCGACGCGCGAACCGTTGTCCGCTCCAACCGCGCATTCCTGCGTCGCGCCGTGCGCTTCTGCCTGGAACGCGGCATCACCCAGTTCCTCGACCTCGGTTCGGGCGTTCCGACCGTCGGCAACGTCCACGACGCCGCGCACGAGATGAACCCCGATGCCCGCGTGGTCTACGTGGACAACGAACCGATCGCCGCCGCGCACACCCGGCGCCTGCTCCAGGATCAGCCCAACACGGCGATCATCGAGGAGGACCTGCGCGATCCCGAAGCCGTGCTCAACGCACCGGAGACCGCGGGGCTGCTCGACTTCTCGCAACCGGTCGCCTTGATGATGGCCGCGGTGCTGCACTGGGTCGGCGATGACGTCACCGACCTGCTCGCCCGGTACCGCCGGGGGCTCGTCCCCGGGAGTGCGCTCGCGATCAGCCACCTCACCGATGAGGACCTGCCGGAACAGATGCGCGAGGTCGAAGCGATCTTCGACGAGACAAGCGTTCCGGTCACCTACCGACCCCGCGCCCAGGCCTCCGAGCTGTTCACCGGATTCGACATCGTCGAACCCGGAGCCGTGTACTGCTCGGAGTGGCGCTCAGAACCCCACGAAACCCTCGCGGAACCGGAGCGGACCAAGATCTGGGCCGCCGTCGGCATCAAGACCTGACTCCTTGCCAACCACGGGGCCGTCGAGGCGCGAGGTGCGGGCGGTCAGGTTTGGTCGGATGCTGGGGACGCTCACCCTCGGGGAGCGTCCCCGTTCTGCCGACCCGAAAGGACCGGAATGACCACCACGCGCACCGCACACACCACCTGGGAAGGCAACCTGGTGGAAGGCACCGGCACCGTGGCCCTGGACTCCTCCGAGATCGGGCAGTACCCGGTGTCCTGGCCGTCCCGCGCGGAGCAGCCCAACGGCAAGACCAGCCCCGAGGAACTCATCGCCGCCGCCCATTCCAGCTGCTACTCCATGGCGCTCTCGAACGGACTCAGCCAAGCCGGCACGCCGCCCACCAAGCTCAACACCCGAGCGGAAGTCACCTTCACACCGGGCGAGGGCATCACAGGCATCCACCTCACGGTCCAGGCCGACGTGCCCGGTGTCGACGAGGAGGCTTTCCGCAAGGCAGCCGAGGACGCCAAGGCCAACTGCCCCGTGAGCCAGGCCCTCGCAGGCACGACGATCTCCCTAACGGCCTCCCTGTCGTCGTGACCCCGCCGCCGCAACCGAGCCAGAAACGCCCTCGGGCCGGTGACTCCGGGCTGAACGTCAGAGTCGCCGTTGCCTCGACGCCACGGCAGCCGCCAGCGCGGCCGCACCGACCGCCGCGAGGGCCAGGGCACCGTGGCGTTGCGACGCCCACAGCTGCCAACTGCGGGTGTGCGACTTGTCGTCGAACACACCCCGTGCTCCGTAGTCGCGGCCCGAATCTCCGTCGGCGGGTGCCCACAGGTTCGCGGTCCGGTCAGGATCGGCGACCACGTCCGTCTGCCGGGCCGCGACACCGTAGCGGGCGAGGTAGCGGTCCAGAACCCCCGGCGCCAACGCGTTGGCGATCAAGGTGGCCACCGTGCTGCCCCCGCACCAGTACTCGCGACGCTGGGGGTGGTCGGCGGCGTGCACCACGGCTCGGGCGGCCACCTCCGGCTGGAAGATCGGTGGCAGCGGCTGCGGATGCTTCGGCAACCGCGACAGCACCCAGGAGAACTGCGGCGTGTTCACGGCGGGGAGCTGCACCATCGTCACCCGCACACCACTGCCCTCGTGCAGCAGCTCGCACCGCAGCGACTCGTGGAAGCCTTGCACGGCGTGCTTGGACGCGCAGTAGGCCGACTGCAACGGCACTCCTCGATAGGCCAGCGCCGAACCCACCTGCACGATCGTTCCTCGATCGCGCGGACGCATCCGTTCCAGCGCCGCGTGCGTCCCGTGGACGAATCCGAGGAGGTCCACTTCCACGACGCGGCGGAACTCCTTCGGAGCGATCTCCGAGAACGGTGCGAACACCGAGGTGAACGCCGCGTTCACCCAGACGTCGATCGGGCCGAGACGTTCCTCGACCTCGTCGGCGGCGTCGCTGACCTGCTCCTCATCGGCGACGTCGACCTCCACGGGCAATGCCGCGCATCCGGCGGCACGGACCTCCTCAGCAGCCGCCTTCAACCCGGTGCCGCCCCGAGCCAGCAAGGCCACGCCCCGAGCCCGCCGAGCGTATTCGCGGGCCACGGCCCGCCCCACCCCACCGGTCGCACCTGTGATCACGACGACCTGTGACCGCGCTGCGGTTCGCACTCCCGCACCTCCCTTGCTGCCGTCGAAGGTGAAGCCACGATCTTTTCCATCGCGCGCAGCAGCACACGCGCCGATCGCCTTCCGGGCTACCCGCGAAACCGTCACCGCAACACCGGCCGGTGGGCGGCCGGACTCGGGCGGGTTTGCGGCCATCGCCCCTTCGGGTAACTCGACGGGCGTTCGAACAGAACGTGTTGGGAGGTAATCATGGCGAGCGGGACACGTGGCGAACACGAGCCGACTCCGGCAGAAGGTGAACCGGTGACGCAGATCCCCGCCGCAGGCACCGACGACGACACGTCCTACGACGAGGGCACCGGCGACCGGATCAGGCCGGACGCGGAGGAAGCGCCCACATCCGAACAGGGCAAGGGCAAGGCGACGCATCATCTGCCGGCCGACATCCCGCCGGGCGAGCTCCTCGGAACGGTGAGCCTTGCCGCCCGGAGCAGGTTGATTTCAGTCACCGCTGACGCGACGGCTCACACCGAACGCGTGCCCTGAACGAGGTGTTGACGCACCTGGAACGCCACCCGCACCATTGCGTCATCAGCACCGAGGTGCGTTATGAGCAACACGGATTCCCGCGTCTCCACCCCGCCGCGCGGTGCGCTGATCGTCTGGAGGGCCCGATGAGGATCCTGATCGCCGACGCCTTCCCCGAGCAACACCGGAACCGACTCGCCGCAGCGCACGACTGCGTCTACGAGCCCGACACGACCGCGGACCAGCTGCCCGCGGAGATCGCCGGGTACGAGTCGCTGGTCGTGCGCAGCACCCGCGTGACAGCTCAGGCGCTGGAATCGGCCAACGCGCTGCGGCTGGTGATCAGAGCCGGCTCGGGAACCAACACGATCGACACCGACACCGCCTCGCGCCTGGGCATCTACGTCTGCAACGTGCCCGGCCGCAACGCCATCGCGGTCGCCGAGCTGACGTGCGCGCTGTTGCTGGCCATCGACCGGAACATCGCGGATGGCGTGGCCGACCTGCGCGCGGGCAAGTGGGACAAGAAGCGCTACTCGCACGCGCGCGGGATCTTCGGTCGTGACGTCGGTGTCGTCGGGCTCGGTCAGGTGGGCCTCGCGTTCGCCGAACGGGCCGCCGCGTTCGGAACGCGGGTGCACGCCGTGTCCAAGCCCGGCCGCGACCAGCAGACCCTGGAACGCGCCCAGGACATCGGGATCACCTTCGTCGACGACCTCCCCGAACTCGCGCGCACCTGCGACGTGCTGTCGCTGCACGTGCCCGCCACCGACACCACCAGGCGGCTCGTCGACCGGGAGCTGCTGGCACAGGTGCGCCCCGGCGCGATCATCCTCAACACCGCGCGCGGCGACCTGATCGACGAGGACGCGCTGATCGAGGCGATGGAGACCAAGGGAGTCCGGGCCGGGATCGACGTCCACGCCGACGAACCCACCACCGGCACGGACACCTTCCGCTCCCGCCTCGCCGCACACCCGAACGTCTGCGGCACCCACCACATCGGAGCGTCGACCGAGCAAGCCCAGGCCGCCGTCGCCGCCGAGACCGTGCACGTCATCGAGGAGTACGCGAAAGCGGGCACGGCATTGCATTGCGTGAACCCCCGAACCCGGGAGTTCGCCCCGTCCCTTTCCGCGAACGACCCGTCATGAGCACCCCGCGCACCGAGGCGACCGACGCAGGAGTCATCGCGAGGCTGCCGCGCGGCTTCCGCGTGGACCGCCGCGGCGGCGAGAACCCGGCCGGTGCGATGCGGATCCGGGAAGCGCTCGGCTCGGATCGGTACCAGCGCATGCCCGGTCCGGCCGCGGTCGTCTACCGCATCGCGAACGGGAACCACGAGCAGACCGGTGTCATCGTGGAGGTCCCGGTCGAGGAGTACGAGGCCGGGCGGATCCGGCCGCACGAGGCCACCCAGCCCGACCGCCAACGGCTGCTGGAGGAGTCCACCGCGAAGTCCGGGATCGAGCGGACGCCCGTGACTCTCGCGCACTCCCCGGACCGAGCCCTGCGCTCGGTCACCGAGAGCGTGACCCGGACCGAGCCCGACGTGGACCTGACGGCCGCAGACGGCACGCGGCACACGGCGTGGTTCTCGCGCGACGCGGGTCTCGCGCGGGCCACCGAGCTGGGCCTGCGCGGCCTCGATGCGCTCTACATCGCCGACGGTCACCACCGGATGGCCGCGGCCCAGCGCTACGTCGCGCGCCACCACGTCGACCCGGAGCACCCGGCCGCGTTCACGCTGGCCGCGCTGTTCCCCGCCGACGAGATGCGGGTCTTCGGCTATCACCGTTGCCTGCCCGCGTCCGGTGAAGCGGCCGCAGGGGTCCTCGCGAAGCTGGACTCCTCGTTGGTGCTGGAGAGGTGGGATGGGCGCTCGGCGGCGATCCCGGAACCGGGTGTCGTGGTGGTGCGCTTCGCCGACGAGTTCTACCGGCTGAAGCTGCGGCCGCACGGCCCGGACGGGCACGTGCGCACCTCGCTCGACATCGTCTCGCTCGACGAGGAAGTGCTGCCAGGGCTCGGGATCTCACCCACCTCCTGCGGCAACGGCCCGCCCGAGAGCTGCCGCCACCCCGCTGACGAAGCGGTGCTGTTCGTGGCCCGCCCGCCCAGCGTCGAGCAGATCATGGCGGTCTCCGACGCGGGCCTCGTGATGCCACCGAAATCGACGTGGTTCGCGCCCAAACCGGCCCCCGGCCTGTTCCTGCGCGACCTCACCGACCCGACGTGAACCGCCGATGTCCGCGCCGTTCCTCGGTCACCGATGCGTAGAACTTGATCGCAGCGGGTAGGCCTGGAATACGGACAACCCACCGCGAAAGGACGAGCAGCCATGATCACGCTCGGAATCGTGCTCCTCATCGTCGGATACCTCACCGGAGTCCAGATCATCTGGATCCTCGGCATCGTCGCCGTCGTCCTCGGCGCCGTGCTCGCCATCGCCGGCCGCACCGGCCACGCGATCGGCGGCCGAACCCACTGGTTCTGAACAACCACCACGCACCCGCACACCGCACGCGACTCCGGCGGGAGCGGGTCGACGAAATCAGCTGCAAACCCATCACTTCTGGCAGGCGCATGACCGGAACGAGCGGAGCCGCCCCCGCCGAGTGGTTCTTGACGCACACCGAGCGCGGCAACCCGTGGTCGAGGCTCGACGCCCTCGGCCCGGGCAACGTCGCGTGGTCCGAGGGCAACCTCGCGCACCCCTTGATCGACGGTGCTGAGTACTTCCCCCGGCTCGTCGCTGAACTGTCCGACGTCCACGCCGGTGACCAGGTCTACCTCTCGGCGTGGATCGTCGACCAGGACAAGCGCCTCGATGGGACGGGAACGACGATGCGGGCGCAGTTCGCCCGCGTTCTGCGCGAGGGCGCATCGGTCCACGCGCTGCTGTGGTGGCCGTACCTGGACCTCGATCACGACCTCGTTTCCGCGAACCGGGATTTCGCCTCCTCGTTGCGGGAGATGGGTGCCGGCGTGGTGCTGGACCAGCGAGTTCGCCCAGCGGGGTGTCACCACCAGAAGTTCCTCGTGATCCGGCGCCCGCGACGTCCCGAGACCGACATCGCGTTCCTGGGCGGGATCGACCCGTGCCCGAGCCGGTTGGACGAGCACGAGCATCGCGGTGACGGCGAGGTCCAGCTCTCCATCGACAGCGAGCGCTACGGCGAGCGACCGGCCTGGCACGACGCGCACCTGCAGGTGCGGGGCCCCGCGGTGGACGACGTCGAGCACTGCTTCCGGGAACGCTGGCAGGACGCCGTCACCCGCCTGCGCGGTCCCCTCGCCCGGCTCCGACGCCGCTTCGGTCCAGGTGAACCCGAGGCCGAGGAACTACCCGAACGGCTGCCCCGACCAGCTCGCAGCGGGCCTCACTCGGTGCAGCTGCTGCGCACCTACCCGACGAAACACCCTCCGCACCTGTTCGCCAGGAGCGGGGAACGCAGCGTCGCGCGGGGCTACGCCAAGGCCCTTCGGCGCGCCCGGCGACTCGTCTACGTCGAGGACCAGTTCCTCTGGTCCCCGATGGTGGCTGAAGCCTTCGCCGCGGCGCTGCGCCGCGAACCCGAGCTGCGCCTGGTCGCCGTGGTGCCCGCTCACCCCGAGAAAGGCGGCGCCGTGGAAGTCGCCACCTGCGATGCCGCGCAGGACAAGGCGATGGAGCTGCTGCAGGAGGCCGGTGGCGATCGGGTCGACGTCTTCGAGCTGGAGAACGACAGAGGACTCCCGACCTACCTGCACTCGAAGGTGTGCGTCATGGACGACAGCTGGGCAGCTGTAGGATCGGCGAACCTCAACCGCCGTTCCTGGACCTACGACACCGAGCTGACCGCAGCGGTGCTCGACGACCGGCGACCGACGACCGGCTTCGCGCGCGAACTGCGCCTCCGGTTGTGGCGAGAGCACCTGGGACGGGAGTCCGGGGACGATTCGGAACTTGCCGATGCCGGCAACGGCGTGGAGGTGTTGCGCAGCGCTGCCGCTGAGCTCGACGCGTGGCACGAGGCCGGGCGGGGGACACCTCGACCACGCGGGCAACTGCGCAGCCACCCCCGGCGCGCGAAGTCCGCGGCAACGCGGTTGTGGGCGGTCCCCCTGGGCCGACTGGTGATCGATCCCGACGGCCGTCCGATGCGAGCGCGACTGGCCGATTGGTCTCGCGGCCGGTTCAGATCGGGCCGGGCTCGCACGTCCGAACACGCACCGCCCGGAACCACCTGGTGAACCGCCGGACCGAAGCGGAGGGCGAGCCGCCCTCGCCGTATCAGTCCTGGTCCGACTCGTTCTCGCTGATCCGGGCGTGGATCGCGCTCCAGAGCGCGTCCGCCTCGGCCTGGGCCTCGGCGACCTCCGAGAAGTCCTCGCCTGAGCGCTGGTTCAGCGCATCGGCGATACCGGCCAGCGCCTGGGAGCCCTTCATCCCCGCCTTGGTGAGCGCCAGAGCGAGCCCGTCGGGGAAGCGCGAAGACGAACTCGCAACGCCATCGCTGCCCTCGGAGGCGTCCACCACGCTCCCCCAGGCCGCGTCGAGCTGCCCCAGAGCGTCCAGCACGTTGCGCCAGATCGTCAGCTGCTCGACATCGGGGTCCGGTGTTCGCTCGCTCATCGATCTCGTTCCTCTCGGTGGAAGGTCTGGGGACCGAGTCGCGAACCGCGAGGACATCGGCCATCGCCATTCCTACCACGCTCCGCGACGTCGGCTCCGCCGTCGACGGCCTGAGCGCGCTTCTGCCGTCGTCACGTGCTGTTCGTGTGCCGCTGCTGCGGCCGGGTACCCGAACGGGACCAACGGTGCGCGGAGACGCCGGACGAACGGAGGGACCATGCCGCAGCGAGAAGCCGGCGCCGAGGCGTTCGTGCCCGCGACCGGTGGCCTGTCCGCGATGGAGAGCGCGGTCCAGGCCTGCCGGGGATGCGGCCTCCACGAGAACGCGACCCAAGCCGTTTTCGGTCAGGGCGCTGCCCGAGCTCGGGTCCTGCTGGTCGGTGAGCAGCCGGGCGCTTCCGAGGACGTGGAGGGCCACCCCTTCGTCGGCCCCGCTGGCCGCACGCTCGACCGGGCGTTCCGCGAAGCCGGTCTGCGCCGCGACGACGTGTACCTGACCAACGTGGTGAAGCACTTCAAGTTCGTGCCCGCCGAGAGGGGGAAGCGGCGGATCCACAAGAAGCCGAGCGTGGGCGAGGTGCGCGCGTGCCTGCCCTGGTTCGCCGCCGAACTGCGCCTGGTAAAGCCGGAACTCGTCGTCTGCCTGGGCGCGACCGCGGCCAAGGCGCTGTTCGGTGAGTCCTTCCGCGTCACCCGCAACCGCGGAGTCCTGCTCGACTTCCCGGAAGGCTTCGAGGTCGGCGAGCACGGCCCGGACTACGTCCTCGCGACGGTGCACCCCTCTTCGGTCCTGCGCGCCACGGACCGCGAGGCCGCGTACCTCGGCTTCCGGAACGATCTCCGCACCGCCTCGGACGCGCTCCGGTGATGGTCGCGCCACCGCGGCCGGGCTCACCTGTCGGTGATCAGCGGGTAAACGCCGTCCTCGTCGTGGACCTCCCTGCCCGTGAGCGGCGGGCTGAACACGCAGACCGCGCGCATCTCGGTCGTCGGGCGCAGCTGGTGGTGCTCGTGCCCGTCGAGCAGGTACACCGTTCCGGGACGGAGCTGGTAGATGTCGCCGGTCTCCTGGTCGGTGAGCTCACCTTCCCCGTGGGTGATGAACACGGCCTCGACGTGGTTGGCGTACCAGAAGTCGTTGACGGTGTTCGCCTGGAGCGTCGTCTCGTGCACCGAGAAACCTGCTCCGTGCTTGGCGAGCAGGAGTCGCTTGCTGCGCCAGTTCGGTGTCTCGACATCGTCTTCGGTGCCGGTGACGTCGTCCAGGTCGCGTACGAACACGGTGCCCTCCCAGGCCGAACGGTTTGGGCTCACGCCCAGACCACGCAGCACGGTTCCTACCCCGGATGCGCCGTTCCGAAACCACGGCGGCTCAAGCGCGGCGGGGTTTGTGCCGCGCCGCAGCCGGGAATCACAGCGGTTGAAGTGGACCCGACGTTGGGGAGCGAGATCCGTGCCTGCAGGTCAACGCGAGACGGATGAATGTCACGTGGTGCCGGACCAGCGCGCAGGTGGCTGGAAGGTCACCGGTGCCGGTGCTGAGTTCCACGTTCCACGGCAGTGCGACGCGATCGACGAGGCGTGTTCGCAGCTCCGCCACGGCGACGGTGGAGCGGTGATCATCCACGGACTTTCCGGTCAGGTGCAGGACCGGCGAACGATCTGATAGGAGTCGGGGCGTCGGTGGTCGAGCCCCGTGCTCAGGGTTCGGCGCGCCGGATCGAGATCCGACCGGCGCGCACACGGGCTTCGTACCGCGGCTGCGGGAAGACGGCGGGTCCGTTGACAACCTCGCCGGTCTCCATCTCGAAGCAAGAGCCGTGCCAGGGACACACCACCCGGTCACCATCCCGCTCGCCCTCCTCCAACGGGCCTCCGGCGTGACTGCACACCGCCGCGATTGCGACCGGTGCGCCCGTGCGGGAGCGCGCGAGCAGCACGGACTCACCGTCGACCTCCAGCCGCATCAGCGCATCGGACGCCAGGTCTTCCTCCGCGAGGACGTCGGTGAACTCGGCAGGACCGGTGTGGGTCGCGTCCTGGTTGACCCGGACGCTCATGCCGTAGCTCAACTCACCTCCGATGTGAGCCGCGATCGAGGACAGCGCGAAGGCTGCTCCGGAGCTCGCCTTGGCACATCGGCGACTGCCCCGAACGCGTCCCACGAGGGACGCGATGTTCAGCACGAGGCCGCCAACGTTGAGCAGGGCGTGCGCACTCGCGACCCGCCTGGTCTCACCCATGAGGTCACGCCAGTCGGAGGTGCCGGTCAGCGCCGCGGGCAGGGTCGCCAACACCCCCACCGCCAGCGCGCCGTCCGCGGCCTCGCCGCATCGTTGCGAGCCCGTGAGCGACTCGGCGGCATCGAGGATCAGCGCCGTCGCCATCGCCCCCACCGGAACGTCGGTCAACGCGGGGTGCAGCGGAGCGCCCAGACAGGTCCCATCCAGGAGGTTCCTCAGCGGCATGGTCTTGCGAAGCGCGTCGCGCACCAGCGGCTGGAGCTTGTCCTCGACCGGGTCCAACCAGGTCAGTCGTCGCGCCAAGCGTCGTCCGACCATCTCCTGCTGAGGCATCGGCATCTCCTTGTTCGACATCCGCTCCGGGACTCATCACATCGAGGGCTCTGCCGGCGCAGGCGCTGCGGAGCGGGCGCCCACCTATGGTGGGTCGTAGGGCGCTGCGCCGCACTCGAAGAACCGGTGCGATCGACGCTGCAACACCCTTCAGAGCGTTGCGGCGTGGTCCGGCACGTAGGTGTAGTGCTCGCGAGACGGCCGCCGACGCCCGGACAGCGGCGGCAGAGCGGGCAGCTCGAACCGAGGACGCGGTACCTCGCTGTAGGGCACGGTCGACAGCAGGTGCGCGATCACGTTGAGCCGAGCGCGGCGCTTGTCCTCGCTCTCGACCAGGTACCAAGGGGATCGTGGAGTATCGGTTGCTTCGAGCATCTCGTCCCGAGCTTCGGAGTACTGCTCCCAGCGAGTCATCGACTCCAGGTCCATCCGGGACAGCTTCCACCGTCGCATCGGGTCCTCGTTGCGCTTGCGCAGACGTCGTTGCTGTTCGGTCCTGCTCACGGAGAACCAGTACTTCCGCAGCAGGATGCCGTCCTCGATCAGCAGTTGCTCGAACACCGGGCACTGCCGCAGGAAGCGCCGATGTTCCTCATCCGTGCAGAAGCCCATGACGTGCTCCACACCCGCGCGGTTGTACCAACTGCGGTCGAACAGCGCGATCTCGCCCGCAGCGGGCAGGTGCGCGACGTAGCGCTGGAAGTACCACTCCCCGCGCTCCCGCTCCGTCGGAGTCGGCAGCGCGACGATGCGCGCCACGCGCGGATTGAGGTGCTCGGCAACTCGTTTGATCGTGCTCCCCTTGCCCGCCGCGTCCCGCCCTTCGAACACGACGACCAGCCGGGCTCGCTCCTGCCGGATCCATTCCTGCAGCTCGACCAACTCCGCTTGCAGGCGGAACAGCTCCTTCTCGTAGATCGCACGAGGCAACCGCTGCGGACCGTCGCCCTGGTCACCACCAACCACGCGCACCACCTCCCCGATCACGCGCTGCTCAGCTCGAACCCCGGACGACGACCACCGGACACGGTGCGTGGTCGACGCAGTGCCGGCTCACCGATCCGAGGAGCATTTCCGCGAACCCTCCGCGTCCGCGACGCCCCACCACGAGCAGGTCCGCGTTCTTCGCCTCGTCCAGCAGCGCCCGAACGGGGTCCTGCCGCACGACCCGCTTCTCCACTGGAACTCCGGTGTCCAGCTTCCGCGCACGTCTCGTCGACCGCACGCCGCAACTCGCGCTCGGCGACGGAGATGATCTGCTCGTCCCGCGGCATCATCAACGCCACGTCGATCAGCGCCGGAATGCCACACGCGAACACCGCGACAACGCGTTCGCCGCTGCGCTCCGCACAGCGCAACGCCCACCGCAGCGCCGCGCGCGACCCAGGCGATCCATCCACACCCACGACGATCCGCGGATTCCTTGCATGCATGGTCGCCCCCGGGGAAACGCTCGCTGCGAGCTCTCGTCGTCCTCACCGTGTACGCGGTGATGCTTGATCGCAGCCCGACGCGGTCCGTTCTGGCCGAGAGAACCCGCCGACCGCCTTCCGAAGCCCGCGAGCGCCCGGTCGTGCCGGCAGCGACGACGCCCGAAACCGCAGAGACGCATGAGAGGAATGGGACCGCGGTGGTGCTGCGTGCGCGGAAAGGGACTCTCGGCCCTACCGGCGGTGAGCTCACACCCCCCACCCTGACTGTTGACACCAACGCTTGGAGGCAACCATGGCCAGTTTGCTACCTCGGCCGGGCACGGGAATGCCGGAACTGTTGCGCATGTTGGAGAGCGATTGGCCGTTCGGCGAACGGCATTCGATGCGGGTTGAGGCGTTCACCGATGAAGGCGACTTCGTGGTGCGGTGCGAGCTTCCCGGAGTCGATCCTGATGACGTCCACGTCCACGTCGAGGGCGACCAGCTCCGCATCGACGCCGAACGCAAGCAGGAAGACCGGGAGGAGGCGCACAGCGAGTTCTACTACGGCTCCTACAGCCGTGCCATGCTGCTGCCCTCGGGCTGCGACGTCGAGAACATCAAAGCCGACTACGAGAACGGCATCGTGACCGTCCGCATGCCTCGACGAGAAACGCCGGCGGCCAAGGAGATCCCCGTAGCGCGCAAGGGCGAGTAGTCCCCAAGCCCCCTGCCCCCGCTCCCGCAGGGCGATGGGCCCTAGACTCCGCCTTCCGCCGAACACGACCCCAAGACCCAGAAGCGGTAGCGGAACGGGAGCCGGGGGTTCGATCATGCGCGCCGAAGTGGTGAGCGGCTGGTCGTCGAAGGCACGCACCTGGGCGACCCCGCTGCGAGGGGCAGATCATCGAAGTGCGCGGCCCGAACGGCGAGCCGCCCTTCCTCGTGCGGTGGCTCGCCGACGATTACCCGAGCCCGTTCTACCCCGGTCCGGACGCACACCGCGAGCACGGCCTCCCGCACCACCGCACGCGGGGCCCGGCTCCCGCGCGGCACCGACGGGGCAGGTTGTCGCTCGCGACTCGTGCTCGCGGCGGCCCGGCGGTCGGCTGACCTCCCGTCACCGTGCACGTGAGGCGTGCAGTCCGCGCTCGGCGCGGTGGGCCGAAGATGCGCCACCTCCCACCTGGACCAAGGTTCCCAGCAAGCGCACGCGTGGGCCCTGTGCGGCTCGCGCCGAGTGCGAGGTCCTAGGCCGAGGAAACACGCGTGGAGACCACGACAGCGCTCGTTCGCCACCGCGCTGGCGATCGGGCTGCTGCTGGGCCTGGAGCGAGAGCACAGCACGGCCGGACAGCCCGTGCGGCCGGCAGGGTCCCGGACGTTCTCCCTACTGAGCCTCGTCGGAGCGATCACCGCCGCCCTCTCCCCCCGCTCTGCTGATCGTCGCAGTCAGCGCAGCCGGAGTGCTCGTGGTCGCCTGGTACGTGATCAGCTCGCGGATCTCGCAGGAAGCGGACCTGGGCGCCACCACCGAGATCGCTGCGATCGCCGCCGTGCTGCTGGGTGCGCTGTCCTGGTCGCAACCGACGTGGGCGGTGCCCATCGCCGTCGCCGTGGTGGCGCTGCTGGCCGCGAAGCGACCTCTGCACCGGTTCGCGACCCGTCTGGTCACCGACGAGGACATCGCCAACGCCATCAGGCTGTTCGTGGTGGCCTTCGTGATCTTCCCGCTGTTGCCGGACCGTCCGCTAGGCCCTTACGGAGTGCTCAACCCTTCCCGAATCTGGTTGCTGGTCATCGCGATCACCCTCATCGGCTTCCTCGGAGGATTCGTCTCCGCTTCGGCGACCACCGTCGTGCTGGCACGCCGATCCGGCGGGGCGTGCGGGATGCGGTCCTGCCCGCAGTGCTCGCGGCGAGCGTTGCGACCCTGGCCCAGCTCATCGCGCTTACCGCCGTCGCCAAGCCGGCCATCGCACTCCGGCTGCTGCCCGCCGCGGCCGCTCGTACGATGGCACTGCTGCTCGAAGCCGGATGGCTCGCCTGGCGCAACGGTGGTGGTCCCGAAGCGGAAGGGACGAACCGCACCGAAGCACCTTCGGCCTTCCAACGGCCCCTCTCCCTTCGGGTCACGTTCTCGCTGACGGTGCTGCTGCTGACAGGGACTCGCGCCGCGGCAGCGTTGCTCGGTGCACGAGGTGTTCTCGCGGCCGCGTTCGTGGGCGGTCTCGCCGACGCGCACTCCGCAGCAGTGTGGGAATGGCGCTGTTGAGCAACACCCTGATCAAGATCGTGCTCGCCGCAGTGGCCGGCGGAGCGCGCTTCGCGCTGCGCCTGGCTCTGTTGCTGGTCCTCCCCTCCACCGCGGTCGCGGGCGGCATCGCGCTGATGATGTGACCGCAGGGGCTGCGCGAACCCGGGAGGCGGCCATCTGGCCGCCGGACGCACCCGTTGCACCTGCCGCGTCAACTCGACCCCGAGAGCCGGACCGTCCCGGGATCATCGCTCCGGCAGGAGCATCTCGTCGGCGCCCCGGCGCGGTGTTGCCACCGGCCGGTCGGTCGACCGCGGCCAACCGACCCGAACCAGCATCTGCGGATACCCGCCATCCGCCAACACCTCGCGCCGCACGTCCGCGCGCGTGCGCGAAACCTCGAACGCCTCGCTGAGCGGGCAGGTCGACAACCCTCCCAACTCCGCTCGGCACAGCACCGCTCCCAGCGCCTCCCCCGCGCGCAGATGAGCTTCGCGATCATCGGTTTCAGTGCTGATCAGCAGCAAACTCCCCGCTGTCAAGGCAGAACCGCTCTCACCGATCACCGTCTCGGCGTAGCCGAAGTCACGCACGACGACGTCGCCGTACCGCTGCCCGTGCCACGGCGCACTCGCCTCCGGCACACCTCGCGCGGCCTCCGGCGGCAGCCCTGACCACCTCGCCAGCTCGGCGCGGTAGGACTCGGATCCGGCATGGATCACCGCCGCCTTGGTGAACGCCCGCGCGACCGCGTACCGCTGATCACCGGTGATCACCGAAATGCCCGCCCCCGAGGCCGCTGAAGCGAGGTCGAGGAGCACGTCCTGCGGCACCGCTATGGGTGCGTACCGGCGACGGTCGACGTGCCGCCGCCGTGCCGCACGTGCGAGCGTGCGATCGGACGGCACAGGCTCCTCGCAGCCCAGCACACCTATTCGCGCCAGCAGATCGGCGTCCTGCTCGCTCGGCAGGCGTCGCACCTCCGCCTGCCATCCGCGCGCGCGCAACGACAGCAACGCGTGGTGCAGCGCAGCCCCGCAGCTGATCACCAACTCGCGGTTGTCGGGATCCGTCTCGGGCAAAGCCACCGACCTGTCCAGGAACAGCTCCAACCAACCAGCGCCCTCGCGGAACATCCACGGCTGCAGGTTGAACAACGAAGGTGCGCTTCCGGACAGGACACGCACCTCCCGCATCTCCTGCTCACTAGCCCACACGCCCGACATGGCCCTCCTTCGCTCTCCCGTCACCATCTCGCCCGATCCTGGGCTCACGACAGGGCCAACCGACCTGGTCGAGCAGGAACACGCGGAGGCGGCAGACCCCCGCGCCGGACGGCTATCTGGTGGCGGGCGGACCAGGACCTCAGGGCGCGTACCTCTGCCCTGGCGGGATGCGCCGAGCGGTACCGGACGTCGTCGCGCACCACGAACTGATCACCACCGAAGGCCCCACCGACGCGCTGCTCACCGCCGCGGACGATACCGATCTCCTCGTGGTCGGCACCCGCGGCCGCGGAGCCCTGCGCTCCACCCTGCTCGGTTCGGTGAGCCACGCCGTGGAGCACCACGCGGCAGTCATCCGGTGAACCTGCGCAGCCGTAGAGCAGCGGCGGGTGGCGGAAGGTGTCAAGTTGGCGTCGGCCCGCGATCAGGCTCGTCAGACGGCGGGCGACCAACGACGACGGTGCAGGGTGCGTGGGTGACGCAATGCCGACTCACCGACCCCAGCAGAGCGCCCACGAACCCGCCGTGCCCACGACTGCCGACGACCAGGAGCTCCGCATCCTCGGCCTGGTCCAGCAGAGCACGTGCCGCGTGCCCGCGGACGACCTCTCCTCGGACGCGCACCGACGTCGCCAACGGCGCCGTGACCTCATCCACGATCTCCCGGAGAGCCTTCTCCGCACGGTTTCTCAACTCATCATCGAAGAGCAGCGGTGGCATGGGCGCGGGCTCGGTGAAGCTCGGCGGCGCCCACGCCAGCACTCCGATGATCTCCCCACCGGACGGCTCGGCGTAGCGCAGCGCCCACCGCAATGCCGCCCGCGAACCGGGCGATCCGTCCACACCGACGACGATTCGCGGTTGATCCTCAGTCATGGTCCCGCCCGTTGCGCGAACTGCTCGATCCCGGACTACCGCTTGACCACGAGCCGAGTCTCCTACGCCATTCGGTCTGCGGCAGCGCGGACTGTGACGTTTCCGACTCCAGAACTCGTGCACCGCACCGAAGATGACCTATCCTGAGAACCCGGTCATCGCTCCTGCTGGTGCTTGATTCTCCGCCCACGCCCAGCCGAACGACGCCGCGCGCCAATACCCGTGCGGCCAAACGGTATTCACGCGCCACGCCTCGATGCGGTGTGAAATCCTGGACCGAACGGGGTTCCGCCCCAATGCTCCTGCGCCCCCGTCACTCGGTACGAACCGTCCACCTCGTGCAGACCAGCAGCACGACGGCCAGGAGAGCAGAGGTGATGAACCCCGCACCTTCGTTGAGCACCAGGCACAACAGCGCGAGGCAAGCTGCGACCACACCGATTGCCCTGGGAAAACTCATCCACACCCGCGCCCTCGTGAGTGGCCGCGTGCGGCTCATCCTCTCAGCGAACCCCGGATCTTGCGCTCGCAGTTCCCGCTCGATCTGGTCGAGAAGACGTCGCTCATGGGGTTGTGTCACCATTCCTCCCGCACTCCTACCACGTCCACCAGGGACCAACGGCTTCCCGCTCCCGCGGTGTTCGGCCCTGCAGCACCCCGCCGACGACGATCACCACGAACGTGAAACCGAGATCCGATGCGCGCAAGTGGCCGCTCGCTACCACGTTCGACGAACAGCCGATCCTCCTCCAGGGCCTTTCGTCATCATTCGTCTCGCGAAGCGCTCTGCCGCACGACGTCGATCAAGCCGCTCATGCGCCGGCCGTGGTCGGGTACGCGGTGAGCACCGCTTCCGCCTCGCGTTCGAGTTTGCCGCGCGCTGAGCACGGGGAAGCCACAGGTGACTCACCGGCCCCGAGACGTCGATTTCGAGTTCGAAGACCGTCGCGGGGCACTCCGAACAGGAAGCGGGAACAAGCGCCGTGCCGCTGCGGGCCGGCTCACCACGGTTGCTGCTTCGCAGCACGCGCTGGAGGGAAAGCGGATGACCGATCTGAACAACACGATCGTCGTCGGAGTCGACGGTTCCGAGCAGGCGCTCGACGCGGTCGCCTGGTCGGCGGAGGAAGCGTCGTCGCGGAACCTGTCACTGTTGCTGGTCTCGTCCACCGAGCCCTACACCAGCGGCTTCTACGGGCCAGGACTGCCGTACCTGCCCGAGGTGTTCGAGGAGATCGACCAGCTGGCCCGTGCGCACCTGCGCGACGGGGTGCACCGCGCCGGCACCATCGACCCCGAGGTTTCCGTGCGCACCGAATTCGTGCGCGAACCGCCGATCCCGCGCTTGCTCGAGATGTCGAAGACCGCTCGCATGATCGCGCTCGGCGCGTCCGGGCGTGGTGGGTTCAGCGGGATGCTGCTGGGTTCGACGGCCAGCTCCGTAGCCTCCCACGCATCCAGCCCGGTGGCCATCGTGCGCAATCCGAACACCCCCGATGGGCCGGTGGTCGTCGGCGTCGATGGCAGCGAAACCAGCACGGCCGCACTCGAAGCCGCGTTCGACGAGGCGTCCTGGCGCAAGGCTCCCCTGGTGGCAGTGCACGCCGGCGAGGCCCCTTCGATCCGAGAGGTCGGTGTCGGCCGAGCTCACGAGAGACCCGGCGACGTGGAGCGAATTCTGGCCGAAAGCCTCGCGGGCCGCGCTGAGAACTACCCCGATGTCGACGTCGAGCGCGTCGGGGTCGAGGGCAGTCCACCGAGCGTCCTCCTCGACTGGAGCGACCGCGCTCAGCTCGTCGTGGTGGGCACCCGCGGGAGAGGTGGATTCCGCGGCATGCTGCTCGGCTCGACGAGCCAGTCGCTCCTGCACCACGCCAGGAGCCCGGTCGTCGTCGTTCGCACGCGCGCTCGCACCTCGTGAGCGCACCGGCGTGAAATCGGCTCCCGCTGGGCGAGTGCGTGTTTGGTGAGCGTTCGCCTCGGGAAACCACGAGCGGCGCGACCCGCAACGCACGCGGGGCTTCTCAGGGCGCGAGGAGATCGACATGACGACACCGAACCAGCCGGTGGCAGTCGGAGTGGACGGTTCGGAAGGCTCCGTCAGGGCCGCCCACTGGGCGACAGCGGAAGCCGACCGCAGGGGCGCCGCGCTGCACCTGGTCCTCGTCAACGATGACCCGGCACGCGCAACGCAGAGCGAGCGGGCCGTGCACGAGATCGCCGAGCAGTGCCGTGCTCGCACCCCCGGGGTCGCAGTCACCTCGGAGACCGCGACCGGGCAACCGGTTCAGGAACTGCTGCGACGGAGCGAGAAGGCTCAGCTCCTGGTCCTCGGAGCGCGCGGACGCGGTGCCTTCGCCGACGCCTTGCTGGGTGGCGTCAGTTCGACCGTGGCCGTCCACGCCCGATGCCCGGTCGCCGTCGTGGGCGAGAGCACCCCCGATTCCGGCCCGGTGGTGGTCGGTTCCGATGACTCCCAGTGCGGGCAGGACGCCGTCGACTACGCCCTCGCGGCAGCGACTCGGGTGGGTGCGGACCTGCTCGTGCTGCGCGCGTGGCACGAAGAAGGGCTGCTGGCCCTGCCGCTCACTCCGCCGGATCGTGAGCGGGTGCAGCACGAAGTCGAGCGCTCGCTCACCGCGCAGACGAAGCCGTTGCGGGAGGAGCACCCCGAAGTTCGCATCCAGGAGGTCGTCCACCGAGGCCACCCGGTCGCCGGGTTGGTCGACGCTGCGCGCGATGCTCGTCTCGTCGTCGTGGGACATCGTGGTGGCGGCGGGTTCGAGGGCCTCTTCCTGGGTTCCGTCGCGTCGGGGATCCTGCACCACGCCCCGTGCCCGGTGGTCGTCGTCCACTAGAGGGGCCGGAGCTCATCGCGGGTTGTCGGTGAAGATCTCCTCCAACGGACGCCGGGCACTGCGCGCAGCCGTTGATTTCGGGTGGCCGAAGCGCATCAGCGCCTGAACCACGTCGGCACCGCCGCCACCACGCTGCGCGAGTCCGTCTCGGACCTCGCTGAGCTGCAGGCATTGGGTCATCACGGAGGCGCCCAACGCGCGGTGGGTGGCTGTGGGTGGCTTCCAACCATGCGTTCTCCAAGCCGGCCCGCGTCAATTTGGGCACGGAGCCCGTCGTCGGGCGTGCTCAGCACCAACACCGATTCCGCTTCGACGCGCGCTGCCAGCCAGGCCTCATCCGGCACGCGGGTCGCTCCGCTGACCAACCCGACGGCACCGAGGCCCTGCGCGCCCAACGCTTCGGAGGGCGCCCCGCTGCGCTCCGATTCGGTGCGCTGAACGATCCAGCCCGCCAATTCCCGCTGATAGGACGCATCAGCGTGCTGGACGCGGGCGGCGTAGGTCAGCAACCGGGCCACGTGCAGCGCTTCCTCGGTGCCGCTGATCCACTGGGCGCGCACCGACGGCACGCTCTTGGCCGCGCTGAGCAGCGCTTGCTCGTCAGCATCGGAGACCGGGTGGGAGCCGAAGGGCCGACGGTGGCTAGTGCGGTGCGCGATCGCCTCGTACCGGTGGAGCTCGGTCTCGGTGGGCGAGGACCGACTGCTGCCCGTGACGGAGACCAGTGAGTCTGAAGTCGTGCCCGGACGGGAGTTCAGCCCGCCACCCCAGCTTGCGCACCGCGAGCACGAGGTTCATCAGCGCGGCTCCGCACGAGATCAAGCGGTCCCTGCCCTCCGTGTCGTGCCGGAGCTCGGCGGGGCTGTCCCGCTCGTACAACTCGACCACCCGGTCGCGCATCAACAGCGACCACGGTTGCGTGTTGTACACCGACGGCGCGCGGTTGACGGCGCTGGCGATGGTCGCGACCTCTTCCGGCGACCACGGCCGGTCGTCGACGCGCTCGATGTCGTCCATGTCGCTCGCTCAGTCCTTCCCGCTGGACGTCTCACATGACCCGCGACCCCGGGTTACCCCATCGAAGGCGCGCACACCCGATCCGCTGTTCGGCAGCAGGCGCACGGCAACGTCACCCTCGCCCAGGCCCGGCCCAATCGGCCTCCACGCGCGCCCACTCCCACTCCCAGCGACGCCGAGCCCAACGGTCGGAGACCGCGCGCGCGGTCTTCATGGCCCCGGCGCAGCCGAGGAGGCCCAGAACGAGCACGCCGACCGCCGTGCCGGTCGCTGACGCGATGCTGTTGGCCTCCGTCGGTGGGCTCGGTGCCACGCGGTCGGCACCGTCGACCCACATCGGCACATGACTGCCGACGTGGATGCTGGAGGGCACCTCGGTGCGCGCAGCGCGCGGGTGACCGTCGTGGCCGGTCCACCCGGCATCGGCGCGTACGCTCGCGCCTCCGCCGAGAAGGACCCCGACGTCGAGCGACCCGCTCGTCGGACCCAGCCGGCAACCTCCGGTCACCCGCTCGGACTGCGGGTGTTTGAGCCGCAACACGCCCGGCAACCCGAAAACGGCCCCTGTCGCTGAACGCTTGGGAGGAAAGTCGTGGACACGCGGACTCCGATGGCCCTGGTGACGGGCGCATCGACCGGGATCGGCCGGGAGTTGGCGCGGTGCCTCGCGCAGGACGGCCACGATCTCCTGCTCACCGCGGAGAACTCGCAGGTGCACGACACCGCTCGCGAGATGGAGCAGCTCGGCGTGAGCGTGGAGACCGTGCAGGTCGACCTCACCGAGCCCGATCGCGTCGACGAACTCGCCGGGCGGGCCACCGCGACCGGGCGACCGATCGACGCGCTCGTGCTCAACGCGGGCGTCGGCGCCGGCGGATCCTTCGCAGGCGACACCGCTCTCACCGACCAACTGCGAGTGGTCGACGTCAACGTGCGCTCCACGGTGCACCTGGCGAAGCTGCTCGTTCCTGGGATGGTCGAGCGAGGCCACGGCCGGGTGCTGTTCACCTCCTCGATCGCGGCGACCGCGCCAGGGCCCTTCTTGGCCGTCTACAACGCCTCGAAGGCATTCGTGCAGTCCTTCGCACAGGCGTTGCGCGAGGAGCTGCGCGGAACCGGAGTGACCGTCACCTCGTTGCTGCCCGGGCCCACCGATACCGAGTTCTTCGACCGAGCCCGGATGCGGGACACGAAGATCGGATCCGGGCCCAAAGACAGCGCCGTGACCGTCGCTCGTCAGGGATACGCCGCGATGGTTGCCGGGCGCGACTCCGTGATCGCCGGCTCGCGCGGCAACCGGGTGCAGGTCGCGATCTCACGAGTGATGCCCGAGCGGCTCGTGGCAGCGGTCCACCGCCGGATGAGCGAGCCCGGTACCGCCCGGTCTCGACGCGAGCGCATCAGCTCGTGGTAGCGGCAGCCGTGGTTCGAGGTCACGCACGCACCGGCCGAGAAAGGGCACGATCGTGGAAACACCACCGACGAGCATCTCACGGCGGAAGTTGCTGTCGATCTACCTCAACGACCACCTCGCCGGCGCCACCGGTGGCGTGGAGCTGGCCGCCCGCGCCGCGCGTGCCAATCTGGGCCGAACACCCGGCATCTCGGCGCGAGTCAGGGCGTTGTGCGAGGAGATCCGCGCCGATCGCCGAAGCCTGCGGAACATCATGGCCGTGCTCGGCACCAGGACCGCGCACTACAAGATCCTCGCGGCGTGGTTGGGCGAAAAGGCCGGTCGGTTCAAACCGAACGCAGGGGTGTTCCGGCGTTCGCCGCTCAGCGCCTTGATCGAGATCGAAGCCCTCTACTTGGGAGTGCAGGGGAAAGCGTCCTGTTGGCGGACCCTCCTCGCGGCTGCCGAGCAGGAACCCGACCTCGACGCGCAACGCCTGCGAACGCTGCTCGAACGCGCCCAGCAGCAGCTCGCCGAGCTCCAGGACTTGCACCACGAGATCGCCGCGCAGGTCTGCGGCGCGCGCGGACACCGGCCGTCTTAACACGACGGACCCGCTCGGCCTCGTGGCGGGTGCTGTCCACTGCGGACCTGCGTCCTCCCCGCACTCCTCATCGGGGAACCATCGACCACCGCGAGGCATCGAGGCGAAGCACCGAGTGGTTTCGCGGGCGATGCGACGGGGAAATCAACTCCTGGGGAACTGGTGCTGACGAAAGGTGCTGTGACACGTGAGTTCGCCATGGCTGGAGCCGCCGCACGCCGAACACGCCCCGCTGCGCGATCCGGCTTCGTTCGACGTCGCGGTGATCGGCGGCGGCATCGCCGGGATGACCACGGCGGTGCTGCTCAAACGCTCCGGGGCGACGGTCGCCGTGATCGAGGCCGACCACGTCGCCTCCGGCGCCACGGGCAACAACACGGCGAAAGCGACCGCGTTGCAGTCGACGATCTATTCCACGATCCGGCGAAACCGGGGTGTCGAGGCCGCTCAGGTCTACGCCGCCGCGAGCGCCGCGGCGGTCGAGGAGATCGCGAGGCTGGGTGTCCCGTCCGAGATCCAGCGCCGACCCGCCTACACCTTCGCGGTCGACGAGAGCGGTTCACAGGCGGTGGAGCAGGAGATCGACGCAGCGCGGGAAGCAGGTCTGCCGGTGGTCGCCGACGAGCTGTCCGAACTCCCGTTCCCGGTCACCGCTGCCGCCAGGCTTGACGACCAGATCGCGTTCGACCCCGTGGGCCACACCCGCCACCTGGCAAGCCAGCTCCACGGCGGCGGGTGCGCGATCTACGAACGCACAAGGGCGCTTCGGCTGACCGAGGGGTCGCCGTGCCAGATCGCCACCGACGGTGCCACGCTGACGGCCGACCGCGTCGTGGTGACCACGCACGCTCCCGTCTGGGATCGCGGGCTGTACTTCGCGATGCTGGAGGCGCAGCGGTCCTACTGCGTCGCAGCACGTCTGCGAGAAGAACCTCCGCGCGGGTTGTCGATCACCGCAGGGGAGCCGACCCGGTCGCTGCGCTCACGCGGCGACCAGCTCGTGGTCTGCGGCGAAGGACACCAAACCGGCAAGCTCACCAGCGAGGACCAGCCCTTCTCCCGGTTGGAAGCCTTCGCCCGGGAGCACTGGCCGATCGCCGAGATCACGCACCGGTGGTCGGCGCAGGACCTGGTCCCGACCGACCGGTTCCCGATGGTCGGTCCGTACTTGCCGAGTTCGTCGCGGCTTTTCGTGGCGACGGGCTTCATGAAGTGGGGGCTCACCGGTGGTACCTTCGCCGGTAAGCTGCTCGCCGACCTGCTGAACGGCGAGGAGAACCCGTGGGCGGAAGCCCTCTCCCCCGCACGGCTGTCGCCCGGGTCGTGGCCGCGCCTGGCGTGGCACAACCTCCGCGCCGGCGCGTACTTCGTCGCCGACCGGGTCTCCCCCGCGACGGCCACCGATGTGCGAGAGCTGAAGCCCGGCACCGCGGCCGTCATCCGGGAGGGCGCGGAACGCACCGGGGTCTATTGCGACCACGGTGGCCTGCTGCACTGCGTCTCGATGCGCTGCACGCACCTGGGATGCCTGGTGCGCTTCAACGAGGCGGAGACCACCTGGGACTGCCCTTGCCACGGCTCCCGGTTCACGGTGGACGGCACAGTCCTGGAAGGACCTGCGGTCAACCCGCTACCGGTCAAACCGCCACCCCAGTCGTGCGGATGAGCAGGCGCCGGCCTTACCCGTTCTCGCGGGTCCTGTTCCGGTGGCGTGTGCCGGGCGGAGCCCGACGGCCAGAGGGCTGGGGATACCACAGATTGCGGTTCTGACAGTTCCGCGCCCGCAGCGGGACTGTCCCGCAGCGGGCGAGTTGACTTCGGCCGAAGCGCACTACCACCTTGCCGGGCGGGGACTATCGCATCACGAGGAGTCCCCGGTGGACCGCGAGGTCTTCACCGCCGCGGCCGAACAGCACACACCACTTCTCACGCCGGGGCGCCTCTCACTCCGGTCACCCGCTGCAGGCACGTTCACCGAAGTACGCGTTCATCGGACCGATCACGGGTAACCGGTATGGGAGGACGGGATGGTCCGACCCTACGGAGGCCCCATGTCCACGCAAAATGAAGCACGTCCCGCTTCGACGAACCCCGGGCCCGGTATCGGGCTGGTGCTAGGAGCCGGAGGTGTGCTCGGAGCCTGCTGGAGCATCGGCGCGCTGCGCGCCCTGGAAACAGTCGGCCGGTGGGACCCCCGCCTGTGCGACGCGATCGTCGGCACTTCGTCAGGCGCCGTGATATCCGCGATGCTCTCCTGCGGCATCAGCGCGCGCGAACTCGACGCCAACCAGCGTCATCCAAACGAGGGCGACCTAGCCGAACACGGGTTCAACTGCGCCAACCCCTTGCTCTTGCGCAGCCCGCGGAGCTTTCCGGGTCTGGCCTCGCCCAGACTGCTGGCACAATGCCTGACCAATCCTCTCGGCGCTCCCCTCATGCACTGGTGCGCCGCGTTAGCCCCGTGCGGTCGCGGCTCGCTGGAATCCCTGCGTGAACTCGTGAAGCACATCGCGGGCCCGCACAGCGCTGGCTCGCCCCTGAGCGTGGTCGCCACGGACTACGACAGCGGTCGGCGCGAGGTCTTCCACCTGGGCGCCGATGAGGAACTACCGCTCGCCGAAGCAGTGGTCGCCTCCTGCTCGGTTCCCGGTCTTTTCCCGCCGGTGACCATCGAGGGACGACGCTATGTCGACGGCGCGGTCGGCTCCAGCACGAACGCCGACGCGCTTCTCGACGAGGACGTGGACACCGCCATCGTGGTGGCACCGATGGCGGCGAATTCGCTCGACCGTCCGCTCTCCCCCCTGACGCACGCCGAGCGGCTGGTCCGCCGACGCATCACCGACCGCCTCACCGCCGAGGTCACCGAGCTGGAGGAAGCCGGGATCAGCACCACGGTGCTCGCCCCGACCGCCGAGGACCTCGCCGCGATCGGGGTCAACGCGTTCAACTGCACCCGCAGGTTGTCGGTCATGGACACCGCGCTGCGCACGACCACTCAGCAGCTGGAAGCCCAGCCACCCCGCGTGCGAATCTCCTAGAGGCCCTCGATCTGAGACGGTGGGAAGGTCGGGCAACAACCGCGGCCAGCGCACCGGGCCTGGCTCTCGTGCACCAGCTCGAAGACCACAGGGCTTTCGCAGGTGCTCTGCGGGATCTCCAGCTCTGATCAGTTGGCTGACAGGCTGGAGGAAACCGCACAGGTCCACTCTGCTGCGGCTCGGGAAGCCGGACATGTGTTCGGCGAGCGCAGACGGCAACTGAGCTACCAGCGCCGCGATCGGCCGCCAGGTGCACAACACTCCGAGGTGTTCGGCGTTGCCTTCACGACGCGGTCGGCGTCAGTGCGGGTTCGCAACCCGCGGCGCGCGATCCCGTCCAGGGCTTTCAGCCCGATGTCGATCGGACCGTCCTCTGTCCGTCACCGCGACCGGTGAGGTCGAACTGGCCGCAACGCCAATTCCGCCGCCCTGCGACCGGTCCAACTCATGGCGCTGAACCAGGAGTTCGAGTTCCACGCAGACAGGAAGGGGCCACTCGCCGGCGCGTTGGGTTTGTGAGCGGATGAACTCGCCTACCCTGAGAGCTGCAACGGAGCCGGACTGAGGACGCATCTATGGCACGCGCTCAGCCAGGCGAGCCCGAGTCGGCCTCCCCGGGCGTCGAGGTCCTGCGGCGTCATGGCGTGCGCGCAACGGCCGGCACCCTGCCGGTGCTACGCGACGAAGTGGGTGAGTGGGCCCGCGCCGCGGACCTCCGCGACACGATCGTCGAGTCTTTGGCGCTGGCCACCGACGAGGCGATGGCCAATGCCGTCGAGCACGCCTACGCAGACGCTCCCGGTGTCCTCGACTTGGACGCCGTCCGCAGCGAGTCCGGGGTGGAGGTCGCAGTAACCGACCACGGAACCTGGCCCGCGCCGGACGAGGGCGACGGGCAGCGCAACCGCGGCCTGCCGCTGGTCGAACGGCTCGCGGACGAGTCGGTGGTGGCCTCCGGCGCTCGCGGCACCCGGGTGCAGATGCGCTGGAACACCTCGGTGCGGCCCGGCGACGACATGGCGGCAGCGGACACCTGAATGAGTCCGAGGGACTCCGATCGCATCACCGCAGCGTTCGGCCGGTACCTCGCCAGGTGATCCCCTCGCGCGTGAGTTCGCGCGGATCGAGCTGGTTTCGGGCATCGATAAGAACCGGCGTTCGCATCACTTCGACGACCTTCGCCCAGTCCAGCACCGCGAACTCGGCCCAGTTCGTCAGCAGCACCAGAACGTCGGCCTCCTCAGCGGCCAGGTACGCATCGGCCACGCACCGGATGCGCTCCACTTCGGTCCCCTGCGCGCACGCGGGGTCGTAGCCGCGCAGCCGCGCGCCTCGATCCGACAGCATCCGCGCGACCGCGAGGGCTGGTGAGTCGCGCAGGTCGTCGGTGCCCGCCTTGAACGTCAGGCCCAGCAGACCGACCCGGGCACCCGACACGTCACCACCGCAGCAGTCCACCACCTTCTGCACCACCCGGGCCTGGTGGTGCGCGTTGGCGCGGACCGCGGCACCGAGCAGCGGCAACGCCACGCCGACGGAATCGGCGGTGTGCAGCAGCGCCGCGGTGTCCTTGGGCAGGCAGGAACCTCCCCACCCCGGCCCGGCGCTCAGGAATGACGGTGCGACCCGACGATCGCGCTTCATCCCCTCCGTGATGGCCTCGATGTCTCCACCGGTGCGCTCGCAGAGCTCCGCGAGGTCGTTGACGTAGGAGAGCTTGGTGGCCAGGAAGCCGTTGGCGGCGTACTTGACGAGCTCGGCGCTGACCGGATCCATCAGGACCGCGTGTGCCTCCAGCGGGTCGTAAAGCGCGGCGATGCGCTCGGCCGCCCGCTGGTCCTGCGCACCGACGACGACGCGCGCCGGGTGGAGGAAGTCCTGGACCGCGAAGCCCTCGCGCAGGAACTCCGGATTGCTGACCACCGCGACGTCCTCGCGGCCCAGCAACCGGGTGAGGCGCTTCGCGGTCCCCACCGGCACCGTCGATTTGGTGACCACCACAGCTCCGCGCGGCAGCGACTCGCGGATCTCGCCGGCGACGGTTTCCACGGCGCTGAGGTCGGCGGCCCCGTCGGTGCCCATCGGCGTCGGCAGGCACAGGAACACGAACTCGGCCTCGGTCACCGCCCGTGCTCCGTCCTGGGTGAAGCGAAGGGAACCTGCCGCCGCACCCGCCGCGACGAGCTCGCCGAGGTCGGGCTCGCGGATGTCCACCTCGCCCCGGCGCAGCCGCGCGATCTTCTCGCCGTCGACGTCGCAGCAGGTCACGTCGTGGCCGAGCCTGGCCAGGCAAGCGCCCGTGGTGAGGCCCACGTAACCGCAACCGACCACGACGATCCGCCCTGCGTCCATCGGCCCTCCTGCGAAAACCTTTCGCCGTCACGAGGTCTCGAGCTCCGCGAGCACCGGTGGCGGCTGGGCTTCTCCCGCCCTCGGCCCAGGACCGCACCGCGGCGGAGCACAACGCTGCCCGGAACCCGCGCCGATGCGCGGGTCAGTGCGGACGCATTCGATCACCCCGTCGACGTCCGCTCCGACCGCGCGGCACAGCTCGGCCAGCTCGTCGAAGTACTCGCGCTCCACTCGGAGGAGCCCGTTGGTCGCGCGCAGCACGAGGTCGGCGCTGTCGACGTCGCAGTGCAGCGGCAGGACGGGCACACCCGCCAGGACCACGTCGGCACGCACCAGCGCCTCGGCGTCGTCGGCTCCGAGGACTGCGACGTCCGCGCTCAGGAAGTCCTCCAGCGCAGAACCCTCTCGCAGCAGCTGCGGGTTGCTGACCACCGGCCTACCCAGCGCTTCCTGGAGGTCCCGAGTGGACTCCCACGGCGGCAGCGCGCAGTTGATCACGGAGCTGCCCGGTGGAGCGACGACCTCCTCGGCACCGCAGACGAACACCGCGTCGGGATCGGGCAACTCATCGAAACTCAGAGCACCGCTGCGGTGCAGGCTCCACATCAGCTCCTGCAGCCCCGGGTCGCTCGCCATCGCCGCATGGTCCGGGCGCGCGCAGCTCACCCGGACCCCGCTCCAGGCCAGGCCCGCAGCGACCGCGATGGCGGTCAGCCCCTGTCCCAGCACTCGGGCGCGCAGTTCTCTCACGGCCATGACGACTCCTCCGAGTGGCACACGACGAGCTCGCGGACCTCGCAGCCGGCCGGCTGCCGCAGTGCGAACAGCACCGCCTCGGCCACGTGCTCGGGCCGGTTGAGCTTGGCGTCCTGCGGTGGTTTGTACTGCTCGGGCCTGCCGTCGAAGAACGCGGTGCGCATACCGCCCGGCACCAGCATCGTCACCCCGACCCGGCCGCTGAGCTCGGCGGCCAGCGCCCGGGAGAGGCCGACGACGCCGAACTTCGAGGCGCAGTAGGCGGATGCATCCGGCAAGCCCTTGAGCCCGAGCGTGGACGAGCAGGTGACCACCGTGCCGCGGCTTTCCTCCAGGTAGGGCAAGGCGGCGCGCACGACGGCGGCGGTGCCCAGCAGGTTGACCTCCACCACGCGTTCCCAGTCCTCGGCGGGGACCGACTGCAGCGAACCGCAGGCATCGGTGCCTGCGGCGGTGAATACGCCGTCGAGACCACCGGCGGTGTCGGCCATGTCGCGCACCGCGCGCTCCGCCGCTCGCCTGTCGGCCAGGTCGACCTGGGCGTGCTTCACCGGTGCCGAGGGCTCCTCGCGGTCGAGGACCAGCGGGGTCCCACCGGCTGCGATCACCGCATCGACGACCGCCGCACCGAGGCCCGAAGCGCCTCCGGTGATCACGACATTACCCGGCCTGTTCATGGAGTTCCTCCCGATTGACGTCCAGTTCCAGCAGGTTCCGCAACATTCGAGTGGTCGAGTACCCGCCGACGAGCGGGACCCGGACGATTTCGCCGCCGTACTGCTCGACCACCTTCGCCTCGGGCAGCCGCGACGGTTCGTAGTCGCCGCCCTTGACCCACACGTCCGGTCTGATGGTGGCCAGCAGCTCGCATGGGGTGGTCTCCTCGAAGACCGCGACGGCGTCGACGGATTCGAGCGCCTCCAACAGGCACTTTCGGTCCTCCACGCCCACGAGCGGGCGCGGAGCTCCTTTGAGCCTGCGGACCGAGGCATCCGAGTTCAGGCAGACGACCAGAGCATCACCGAGCCGCCTGGCCTGGTCGAGCAGGTCGACGTGGCCCGGGTGGAGCAGGTCGAAGCAGCCTCCTGCCGCGACGAGCCGGCCGCCGCGCTCCCGGACCCGTTCGACCACGTCCAGACCGTTCTCGGACACCGGTCGATCACCAGCGGTCAAAGCACCGGCGCCCCCGGAAGCCACGAACCGGCTGGCCGCCAGCACCGCGTCGGCGACGGCGTCCGATGTGGACTCCCCCCGCGCCAGCGCGAGGGCGGCGGCAACGGCGAAAGCATCCCCGGCGCCGCAGGTGTCGGTCGCGGTGTCCAACTCTCGTGCCGCGATCAGCTCACCGGCCGGTGCGAGCGCGGCGCCGCGCTCACCCATGGTCACTGCCACCGCTCCGCACTCCCACTCGCGCCACAGCGCCATCGCGCCCGCCGGTTGCGCGGTCATGCCGCTGAACCGCATCGCTTCGGCTTCGTTGGGCACCACGAGGTCCGCCCGGGCCACCGGCGCGGCTCCTCGCGGGTGCGGGTCCCAGATCATCGGTGTGCCGGGCGGCAGGCGGGAGAGCTCGTGGCGCAGCCGGGAGTTGCTCGCGGCTCCGCGACCGTAATCGGCGACGAGCACGGCATCGGCGCTGCGCAGCTCCCGCACGACCGCCGGCCCCGGGACCACGTCCGGCACGACTCCCGCGCCGGAGTCCAGCCGCACGACCGATTGGCCGCCGGCGCGCACCCGGGTCTTGCTGGGCGTCCCACCGGTGAAGGGCAGGTCCACCAAGCGGACGCCGGCCGGCAGCAGGCGGTCGATCTCGTAACCAGCGGGATCAGCACCGCGGCCGCTGATCAAGGTCACCTCGATGCCCTGGTCCGCGGCCAGCCCCGCGGCGAGCGCTGCTCCACCGGGCCTGCCCCGTCGCGACTCGACGTCGACCACCGGCACGGGCGCGTCGGGGCACAGGCGGGAGGCGCTCCCGGTCAGATCCAGATCCAGCAGGGCGTCGCCCACGATGACGAGCTTCACGTCGACCTCCTCGGGTCACCGGCGCACTTCGTGCAGCAGCGCCGTCCAGTCGGTCAAGAACCTCTCCAGCGAGTACCTGCTCAGCACCGCTCGCCGGGCCGCCTCACCGGCTTCCCGGGCACGGTCCGGATCAGCGGTGAAGGCGGCGACCGCGTCGATCAGCGCGTCCATCCGCGTGGAGACGACACCCGCTTCCGGCGGCACGGCCTCGGAGACCTCGGTGGCCGCGACGGCCACGACCGGCATGCCCAGGTGCATGGCCTCCAGCAGCGCCAGCCCGAGCGAGGTCCACCGGTAGGGGTGCAGGTACACGCGGCGAGCGGCCAGTTCGGCGTGCATCTTCGGCTGCGGCAGATCGTCGTGGGGCGTGATGCGATCGCAGCCCAGCACCTGCGGGAGGTCCCGCACCTGCATGCCGAACACGTCCAGCGGCGCGCCCCGGCTCAATCGGGGCAGCAGGTCGGTTCCGGCGATGTGGCTGCGCCGCACCGGTTCGTTGACCACCACCCCGGCGCGCGGCACGGTTCCGGTCCAGCGGTGGCCGGGATCGACGATCCCGTGCTCGATGACGGTGTTCGGCGCTCGCCCATTGTCCCACCACACCTGGTTGAAGTGGGTGACGTGCGCGATCGGGATGTCGTCGCGGTCGGCCACGGGATGCCGGTCGGGGCCCGCGGGACCACGCGGTGTGTCGTGCTCCACGTAGACGGCCGGGAGGTCGACGCCCGGTCGGCGGCCGGTCCACAGCCGGGTGAGTTCGAGCTCGTCGGGGCGTTGGAGCACCACGACGTCGATGCGCTCGTCGTGCAGCCGGCCGGGTTCGACCTCCACGGCGTTGTCCGGCCACGTGACGGTCTGCGAGCGCCCTCTCCCGTCGGGCCCGCGATCGGCGGTGGCGGGCACCAGGTAGGTGTGCGGCCCGTGCACGAACGACGTCGTCCACGACCCGTGCCTGTGCCACACCAGGATTCGCAGTCCTCCCTGCGAAATCGGTGCGGTGGCGGGTGTTCGGAAGCTCGTCATGACGTCACCTCCACGACCGCGGCGGCGACCTCTTCCGGGGTCACCAGCGTCAGGCAGGGGTGGCCGGGCACCGGGCAGTACCGCGCGCGGGTGTTGCGGCACGGGGCGAACTGCTCGCCGAGCACGACCCGCGGAACGCCGTAGGGAGCCCAGCGGGCCGCGCTGACCACGGGTGCGAACAACGAGACCACGGGTGTTCCCACGGCCGCGGCAAGGTGCGCAGGCCCTGTGTTGGGCGCGACGACGGCGTCCGCGCCGTCGAGAACCGCCGCCAGCTCCCACAAGTTCGTGCGCCCGCCGAGGTCAACTCCGACGTTCCCGGCAACTTGTGCGGTCAGCTCCCCATCGGCCGGTGCGCCCGTGACCACCACCGCCCGTCCGGCCGCGGCCAGTTCGCGCACCGCCCCTCGGCAGCGGAACATCGGCCACTCCCGCGCGGGGACCGAAGCGGCGGGGTGCACCACGACGTAACGACGCCGGCCGACGAGGTGACCGACGTCGGGGAGCGGGCGGCGCACCGCCAACCTCCCGTCATCGCCGTCCGGCAGTTCGAATCCGGCGGCGCGCGCCAGCGACAGCGCGCGTTCGGGCTCGGGCGGATCACCCTCGACCCCGTGCCGCACGTCCAGCAGCGATCCCGGGTAGTCCTCGCTGATCGCCGCGATCCGCTCCACACCGGCCATCCGCAGCAGCAGCGCCAGCGGCAGCGCGCTCTGGTGGAACGAGGTGAACACCACCGCCGAATCGGCGTCGATCTTGCGCAGCACCTCGGAGAACTCGTGGATCGCCGATTCGGTGACCGGCGGTGGTTCCGGGTCGATCCACGGCGCGCACCAGGTCACGACCTCGTCCACGCCGGGCAGCATCTCCGCCGCCGCCGCACCGCGCGGTCCGGCTAGCATGACCACGGATTCGGCGTGCGCCGCCACGGCCCGCACCGCCGGACCCGCGAGCAGCACGTCGCCGAGGTTGTCCTGGCGCGCGACCAGCACCCGGCCCTTCACCGTCCCACCTCGGCGTGGTGCCGCAGGCGGGGAAGAGCGGGTGCTGCGTGCGGAACCGGAACGAGCACAGCTGCGCCTCCCGCGTGTCGTCCTGCTCGGTGCGATCGGCGTCCGCATCGGCGACGCCCGTCCATACCGCTACCCAGCGAAGCGACTCCCCTACACATGTGCGCACGAGTTTCGCCTCCGCAGGAGGCCATCCGGGGCGTTCGAGCACGCTGCGCGAGCGACTGCGGGTTTTTCGCGCCCGGTGCGGGTAACCGCGAGAAGGTGGCTCCCCGCCGCCGTTCTCCGGGAGTGCAGAATGGATCGACGAATCAACACCGACGTGGTGATCGCGACGCGCAACCGGCGCGACGAGCTGCTCCGCACCGTGCGCAACCTCCTCGACCTGCGTCCGCGCCCGCGGATCGTCGTGGTCGACAACGCCTCGACCGACGGCACCGCCGAAGCGGTCGCGGAGCTGCACCCGCGCGTGGAGTTGATCCGCGCGCCGCACAACCTCGGGGCAGCCGCGCGCAACCTCGGTGTGCTGAACTGCCGGGCCGAGCACGTCGCCTTCAGCGATGACGACTCGTGGTGGGAGCACGACGCGCTGCCGCGCGCCGAACAACTCTTCGCCGCCCACCCCGACGTGGGGTTGATCGCGGGCAAGACCCTGGTCGGCGAGCTCGAGCGCACCGATCCGGTCAACGACCTCATGGCGCGCTCACCGCTGCGGAGCTCGGCGGAGCTGCCAGGCCCGCGAGTGCTGGGTTTCACGGCGTGCGCAGCCGTCGTCCGGAGGCGAGCTTTCCACGAGGTCGGCGGCTTCGACCCGATGCTCTTCTTCGGCGCCGAGGAGAAGCTACTCGCGTGCGATCTCGCGGCTGCGGGATGGGAACTGATCTACGCCGAGGACGTCCTCGCTCACCACCACCCGTCCGACGCCCGGTTGAGCCTTTCCGAGCGGGAAGCCCTGGAACTGCGCAACAACCTGCTGATCTCCTGGATGCGCAGATCCCCGTCGGCGGCGGCGTCCGAGACGCTGCGCGCCCTGCGCCGCTCCCGGCCTGCCGTCGCCGGTGCGCTGCGGCGGTTCCCGATGGCGATGCGCCGCAGACGGCGGCTCCCCCGGCGAGTGGAGCACGAGCTGACCGCCGTGGAGTCCCAGACGTCATGACGACCTACGAGATCCCGTCCCACGCCCCCCAGCTCTCCGAGCTGCTGCGGTACGTCCCGCACGCCGACATGGCCGTGCTCGGCACGACCGCCCCGGAACCGGCGGTCCTCGCCCACACCGACGAGCGTGCTCGGTCCCTGGAGGTCGACCAGCTGCGGATCGGCAAGGGCCCGAGCGTGGAGGTGGCCACCTCGCAGCGCGCGGTGCTCGCCGATCTCAGCCAGATCAGGACCTATTGGCCGGACTTCGCCCGCCGCGCCCGCGAGCTGCGGCTGCACAGCCTGCTCATCGTGCCACTGGACCCCGTCTTCCCCGCCGGTGCGCTGAGCCTCTACGCGCACCGCTCGCACGCGTTCGACGACCACGACGAGGACCTGGTGCGCCGATCTCTGCCCACGTTGACGCGGAGGTGAGCATGTACGGGACCACTGTGGTCATCGCGACGCACGAACGCCGCGAGGAGCTCCTGCGCACCCTCGATCACATGACCGCGCTGCCCGACGCGGCGCCGATCATCGTGGTCGACAACGCCTCCCGCGACGGCACGGCTTCGGCGGTGCGGCGACACTTCCCCGAGGTCGAGCTTCTGGTGCAGGACCGCAACCTCGGCGCGTGCGCCCGCAACGTCGCCGTCGACCGCGTCCGCACGCAGCACGTGACCTTCTGCGACGACGACACGCGCTGGCAGCGGGGTTCGCTGCGGCGGGCGGCCGAGCTGCTGGACCGCCACCCCGAGATCGGCGCGGTCATGGGCCGCTGCCTGGTCGAACCCGATCTCGTCGAGGACCCGCTGACCCCGGAGCTGCGCTCCTCACCGGTGCCCGCGCCGCACTGGCTGCCCGGGCCGGCGTTGCTGAGCGTGATGGCCGGGCTCACCACCTTCCGCACCAGCGCCTTCCGCGAAGCCGGGGGGTTCTCCGAACGGCTGTGGCTCGGCGGCGAGGAGGAGCTGCTGGCCCTGGACCTGGCAGCGCGTGGCTGGTGGTTGTGCTGGTCGCCGGACGTGTTGATCCACCACGCGCCCTCCCGCGCGCGGGACCCCCGACGGCGCAGGGGCCTCGGCATCCGCAACACGCTGCTGACCGCCTGGCTGCGCCGACCGGCTGGTAGCGCTCTGCGGCGCACCGCCCAGGTCCTGCGTTCGGCTCCGAAGGACCGGTGCACGGCCACCGCAGTGCTGGAAGCGCTGCGGTCGTGCCCCTGGGTGCTGCGGGAACGCCACGTGGTGCCCGCCGAGGTCGAACGCGGTCTGCGCCTGCTGGAGGAGCCGCAGCACCATTCCGCCGCGCGCCGCTACGTGGGCTGATGCGCACGCTCGCGGGCGGCGCGACGACGTCCGCCGGTGATCCGCTGCCCCGGTCGCGTCCACCGCGGCCCGCGGCCGGGTCGCGCTGTCGCTCTACCGGGCAGCGGTGGGTGCACGGGCTGCGGTGGCGTGGGGTGCACCCCGGCCAGCCGCGCCCAGCGCTGCTCGGCGGGCATGGCGCGGCGCTGCGGGGAACGGGCGAACAGCAACCAGGCCACGGCGGTGGCCACGACGGTGGCGGCGCCGGCGATCTCCAACGCCGGTCCGGGCCCGGCGAACTCCGACAGCCAGCCCAGCAACGGGCCACCGATGGCGCCGGAAGCGGCCGTCACGATTCCCTTGGCCGCCAGGACTCGACCGCGCATGTCCTCATCGGTGTCGAGCTGGATGCGGGTGCTGGTGGCGGTGTCGAGCACCACCGCACCGATCGCGATCGGCACCAGCAGCGTCGCGAAGCTCCACAGGGTGGGCGTGGCGCCGCTGAAGAACTGCAGGACGCTGGTGCCCAGCGCGCTCCACAGCACCAACCGCAGCGTCAAGTTCTTGCAGGCCGCCGCCACGAAGCCGCCGAGAACCGTCCCGGCGGAGAAGATCACTGACAGCATCCCGTAGCCCTCGGGCCCGGCCGCGAGCGGGCCTTCGCTCATCGCCGCCATCGTGACCTGGTAGTTGCGGCCCAGGCAGGACAGCACGAAACCGAGCAGGAACATCAGCACCAGCGGCCGGTGGCCCAGCACGTACCGGACGCCCGCCTTGATGCCGGTCCGCTCCGCCGTGCTGGTCGCGAGGTGGAACATCCCCTCCTCCCGGACCTTGCCGATCGCCAGCAGCACCGCGCCGAAGCTCACCGCGTTGATCACGAACAGCAGCGGCACGCCGGTGACGGCCACCAGCGCGCCGGCCAACCCCATGCCGAGGATCCGGCCACCCGAGCTCAGGATCGACCCCAGGCCCAACGCGTTGCTCAAGTCCTCGCGCGGCACCAGCTGCGAACCGAAGCGGCCGAGCGCGGGGCCGTCGAAGACCGTCACCACCCCGCCAGCCAGCGCCAGCGCGTAGACGGCCGACAGCGGGCCGTCGACCCACGCCACCCCCGCCAGCACCACGGCGAGCACGCCGTGCAGTGATTGGGTGACCAGCAGCACGCGCTTGGTCGGCCACCGGTCGGCGACGGAGCCGGCCACCGAGCCCAGCAGCACGCCGGGCAGCAGTTGGAACAGCAGGGAGAGCCCGAGCAGTCCGGGCGAACCGGTCTTGACGAGCACGAACCAGTTCAACGCGAGGTTCTGCATCCACGCACCGGTGACGGAGACGAGATCGGCGACCGCCCAGCGGCGGTAGTTGGGATGTCGGAGCGCGCGGAACATCGGGGCCACGGCTGCGCGCACGTGGAATTCCTTTCCGGAAGGCGAATGGTCGATTTCCGGCGCAGTTCTGCTCGGAAACCGACACGAAGGTGCCACCCGATTCGCCGAGATCGACACGTTTTGTGCCCGGGCTCTCAGCAATTGCGGGGAAAATCAAGAACATTCCCACGCACAGCCGAATGACTGCGCACGAAGAGTCAATGACTGGCCGATTGAGCCCTCACCGAGGGTGAAACGCCCCCGCGCCGGGTTTGACCACTTCCGCCGCTGCCAACCCCAGAGGTGCGAGCGGAAATCCGCGACGAGGAGGAATCCCATGGCCGGCGAACCCGAAAGCCCGGTGAAGGACAAGAACTACAACCTCATCACCGTGTTGCAGTTGTCCTTGCACCACGCGTGGATGCTGGACCAGTACGTCAAGGATGCCGAGTCGCAAGGCGATGACGAACTCGCCAAGTGGCTGCACCGGATTCAGGACAACAACGTGAAGGCCGGTGAACAGGGCAAGCAGATGCTGCTGAAGCGACTGCAGTACGAGAACGGTTGAGAGGGATCAGCACCATGCTTGGTGACCGGATCCGGCAGTTGACCGAGCGAGTGCGCAACGGGCTCGCACAGCGCACGCCCGCGAGGTACGAGGACGAGAACGCTTCCTCCGATCAGCAGAAGCATAGATCCGGCAGGGCGAACTCGCTGCTCGAAACCGGTCCGCGCGTCCCGCCGGAGTCGGGACCCCACAAGAAGCGCTGATGGGTGGTGCCCCGGAAGGCCGGGGCACCACCTCTTTCACGATGGGGGCCCGATGCGAGCGCTGGTGACGGGGTGGGCGAGCTTCCTGCACGGGGAAGCCACCGCCGGTGACGTCGCGAGTCTGCACCGGGTGGCCGCACGGCTGGCCACCAACGGCATCGACCACGACATCGTGCTCAGCCCCGCATTCGCCCCAGGCGCAACGCACTTCGACGACGCTGAACCGAACGACTACACCCACGTCATCTTCTGCTGCGGGCCCGCGTACGGCTGGCAGGTCGAAGAACTGCACCACCGGTACTCGAGGTGCACTCGGATCGCCGTGGGCGTCTCCGTGATCGACCCGGAATCGACCGCCACCAAGGGCTTTCACACGCTCCTGCCGCGAGACGGGCCGAGCCTACGCGCCTCACCGGACCTCGCCGCCGGTCTGGACCCTCGCGGTACCCCGGTGGTGGGAGCCGTGCTCGCACCGGCGCAGCCGGAGTACGGCGACCGCACCAGGCACTATGAGACGCACGAGATCCTGCAGCGCTGGTTGGCCGAACTGGACGCAGCGCGAATCCCGCTGGACACAAGGCTGGCTCGCAGCGACTGGCGATTGTGCTCGACGCCCGAAGCGTTCGCCGCCCTCGTCGAGCGCACCGACGTCGTGGTCACCACTCGTCTGCACGGACTCGTTGTCGCGCTGTCCGCGGGCGTTCCCGCGCTCGCCGTCGATCCCATCTCCAGCGGGGGCAAGGTCACCGCGCAGGCGCGCGCGCAGGACTGGCCCGCGGTCATCGGCGCCGACGAGCTCTCAAAAACCGAGCTGGATCGCTGGTGGCGCTGGTGCAGGTCCGACGATGGAGCCTGCCGAGCCGCTGCGGCCCGCCGCTCGGCAGGCACCGATTCGAGTCTGCTGGACGCGCTGGCACGCCACCTGCACGCCGCCGCGCTGGAGTGACGACAGGCGCGCGCGTCAGGCCAGTTCCGGATGGCCGAAGAACGTCGCGAACCCACTGGACAGCTGGCTGAGCACGTGGTTGAGCTCGCCGCCGTCGATGCTCTCGGTCACCGTGGTGAGCACAGCGCTGACGTCCCAGCGGGCCGTCTCCGTGCTCGCGCCCTCCAAGCGGGCGGCGACAGCTCCTGCGAACCCGTCCGGGGACAGGTCCGGCATCGGCCGCTCCTCCGCGCGCAGAGCCCCGGCCAGGTCGCCGGGCAGCTGTGCGGCGAGGTCCTCGGCCTCCTGAACGGTGATGCGGGCGCCGAGCACACCCAGCACGCAGCGCGTGACGTGCTCGGCTCGCTCCCTCGACTCGTACTCACCGAGCCGACGGACGGTCGCGATGAACTCGTCGTACTTCATGACGCACCTCCCAGACGCGGTCGTGCGCGGCCACCTCGGGGGTTTCCACCGGCGGCCGAGGTGAAAACAGCCGGATGGAGAAGCGAAGGACGTGCTTTCGACGCCGGCTGAGATCCACCACGGGCCGAGGACATTCGATGGCTCAGGTCTGCCCGGACTTGCGCTGCTCGCGGCGGCGCCTGGCTCGGCGTTCCCGTTCGCGCTTGCTGTAGGTGGCCCGCCGCACCGCTGACTCGGTCTCCAGGCTCGACCCCAGGGCCCCCGCGACGGTGCCCATCGAGCTCGCCAACCAGGACAGACCCAGGTAATCCAGGGGGGTCGCCGGGTGCCCGAGCTGGCCGCTGAGGTATTCAGGGCTGATGACCGTCGCCGACCCCAGTGCGGTCAGCCCGAACAGCAGCGCGTACATGCACAGCACACCGATGGATACCGTCAGCAACGTCGCGGCGTTGTACATCCGGGTCTTGTGCACCGCCGCACCGCCACCGGCGCGCTCCCACAGGCTGTTGTGCACGATCAGCCAGCCGACCATCACCGCCACGGCGAAGAGGTTGATCAGGACCAGGCGCACCGGTGCGAGGCTGTCGGCCAGGCTCCAGATGCTGGGGAAGAACACGCCGAAGGCCGCCGTCCCCGCAGCCGCCGCCACCGCGCGGGACAGCCCCGGCACGAGCCACCAGGGCCGGTTGTCGCGGACCATGCCGAACAGCAGGCGCATCCTGCCGACCCGGCCCGGCAGCACCAGGTTCGAGTCGATGTTCTCGTCGCTGGACCGGACCTGCCGGATTCGAACGCCGAACACGCCCCAGGCGCCGGAGTGGTACCCGTCGCTCTCGCGATGCGCGGCGATCCCCAGCGTTTGCCTGGCGAGCAGGCCGACCAGGTGCACCACGACCCGGCGGGCGTACGGCAGCAACCGGATCCAACCGATCGCCGGCACCGACGCCATCGCCGCTCCGCTGCTGGTGTCCGCGTCGGCGACCACCGCCCCCGCGGGTTCGATCCTCGGGAGATCGGTCAAGCAGACCAGCAGGTCCCAGTGCTCGCTGCTTCGCTTCTCCTCGACCTTCTCCGCGATGTCGATCGCGCCGTCGTCGCCCAGCGGCAATTCCTCCGAGCTCGCCACCACTCGCCAGTCCACTTCCTCGGCGACCCGGGACCGGAGTTCGTCCGGGATCTCCTCCGCGAGCCGCTCGGCGATCTCGGTCGGAACGCCGGGATCGGCGATGATGCCGACCGTGACCCGTCGGTCCACTTGCGAAGCCATCGCACCTCGCTCCCGTCACATCGGACACGACGGGGAATTTCCACCTCGGAAAACGGCGAAACCCGCTACGGCCGACGCGTGGGCACGGCTCATCCGCGCCGCACCGCTCTGCGCGCGGCGTCGATCACCTGCCCGATCGTGATCGCCAGCAGTCCGGGATCTGGGTCGGAGGCGAAGGTGTCGCCGCTACGCCCGTGCCACAGCGCGATGTGCCGGGTGTCGACCGGTGGGCCCCAGTAGCGGGGCGAGACCGGTCCGAACAGCACCACCGACGGCGTTCGGAAGGCGCTGGCCAGGTGCGCGATGCCGGTGTCGCCGCAAATCAGCAGGCGGGCGTGGGCGACCAGAGCGGCCAGCTCGCGCAACCCGGTGCGTCCGGCCAGCACGGAGTTCCCCGGCAGTCCCGCGAGCTCGGCCACCCGCGCAGCGCGCTCGTGCTCGGATTCGGAACCGGTGAGCACCACGTCGAAATCCGCGTCCGCTGCCCAGCGCGCCACCTCGGCGTAGCGCTCCACCGGCCACAGCCGAGCGCCGTGGCTGGCGCCCGGGTGCACGATCGCCACGCCGGTTCGGGGGCGGTCCAGCGGCGTCGGCAGCAGCAGGTCGTCCGGGTCGGCGTCGATGTCGTAGTGCCGCAGGAGTCGGCACCAGCGCTGCCGCTCGTGCTGCTCGGCCTCCCAGTCCGGGCCGGCGACCGGGGGAGCCGCCGGATGCCGGTGGGAAAGGACCTGGCGAGCTCCGGTCGAGCACACCGCGCGCACCGATTCCGGCCCGCTGCCGTGCAGGTTCACCGCGACGTCCGGAGCCGCTCGCCGCCAGCGGAAGTCCGCGAGCCCAGGAGTGGGCACCAACTCGTCCACCTCGGGCAGCAGGGGCAGCAGCTCCGCCAGCGGTTCGGGTGCGGCCAGCAGCACCACGTGGTCCGGAAAAGCGCGCCGCAGGCCGCGCAGCGCGGGCACCGCGGTGAGCAGGTCTCCCAGCCCGAGTGCCCGGAGCAGGAGAACGGTTCCGGTCACCGGCTTCCCGGTGCCCGGTCGATGGTCAGCGCGTCGAACTCGCCGCACAGCGCGTGGATCAGCGCCAGGTGGATCTCCTGCACCGTGGCCACACCGGGGGCATCAACGGCCACGACGTCGTCGCAGACAGCGGCGAGGTCGTTGGGCGCAGGCCCGGTCAGCGCCCAGGTCAGCACACCCAGCTCCCGCGCGGTCTTGGCCGCGGCGAGCACGTTCTGGCTGCGGCCGCTGGTGGACAACGCGACCAGCACATCACCGGGACGCCCGTGCGCCCGCACACCGCGAGCGAAGACCTCCTGCTCGCCGTAGTCGTTGAGCGTGGCGGTGAACGCCGAGGTGTCGGCGTGCAGCGCGATGGCCGAGTACGGCTTGCGATCGCGGAGGAACCGACCGGTCAGCTCACCCGACAGGTGCTGCGCTTCCGCAGCGCTTCCTCCGTTTCCGCAGGTCAGTAAGCGCGCTCCGGCAGTCAGGCGGTCCGCGAGCGTGCCCGCCCAGCTCCGCAGCTTCGGCGCTGTGGAGCTGATCTGCCACGCGGCTGCGCCCAGGTCTTGGAAGTGCTGCTCGATCACGGTGCTCCCCCTCCCGGCGCGGCGGCGAACGCGGTCCGCCCGGACCGCGCCGAACGCACCTGCTGGTAGATGTCCTCGGCTTCGCCGACGAGCCGATCCCACCCGTAGCGAGCCCGAACGCGGTGCGCGCCTGCGGTTCCCAGCTCCGCGCGCAGGCCCGGCCGATCCAACAGCTCACGCACGGCACCTGCGGTCGCCGCCGGATCGTGCGGTGGCACGTGCAGTCCCGTCCTGCGATCGACGACGGTGTCGAGATGACCCCCGACGGCGCTGACGACCACGGGAACACCGCAGGCCATCGCCTCCGGCGGCACCGTTCCGAACGGCTCGTACCACGGGATGCTGACGACGACGTCGACCGACCGGTAGAGATCGGGCGCCTCCTCGTGGGGCACCGGGCCGAGGAACTCGGTGCGGTCGGCGACACCGGCTTGACGGGCCACCGCCTGCAACCGGTTGACCTCCGGGTCATCGGGCCAGTCCGCCTCAGGCGGCCCGCCCGCGATGAGCAGACGGGCGTCGGGGAGATCGCGCATCGCCCGGATCATCACGTCCACACCCTTGCGCTCGACCAGCCTGCCGATGCTCAGAACGCGCGGCGCGCCGCGCTTCGGCTCGGGCGGTGGGGCTGCGAAGAACCGGTCGACGTCGATGCCGCAGGGCAGCACAGCGGTGCGCTCTGGGGGCACGCCCATCTCGGCGAGCTCACCGACCTCGTCCGTGCACGTGGCGATGACGAGGTCAGCGCCGCAGGCGATCTCGGCCTCCAACTCGGCGCGTTGCGGCGGGCTGGTGTCCTTGGCCCCCTGCTCGCGGCGCTTGACGCGCCCCAACGCGTGGAAGGTCTGCAGCACCGGCACGCCGAGCCCCGCGGCGCCGCGCTGCGCGGCGAGCCCGCTCATCCAGAAGTGCGCGTGCACCAGGTCCGGGCGGCTGCTCTGCCAGGTCTCGGCGAGCCGCGCCGCGAAGGAGTCCATGTGCGGCAGCAGTTCGTCCTTGGGCACCGGTTCAGACGGACCGGCCGCCACGTGCCGAACCGTGAAGCCCTCATCGGTACGCACCCGCTCCGGGAGCGTCGGCGAATCGCGGCGGGTGTGCACGACGACGTCATGGCCGCGCCGGGCGAGCCCGGTCGCCAGTTCGGCCACCTGCACGTTCTGCCCGCCGGCGTCGGCTCCGCCGAGGGCCGCCAGCGGGCTGGCGTGCTCGGAAACCATGTCGATCCTCATCGCGGCACCTCCTGCCGGACGGGGCGCCGCGTCGCCGCGCGCACCCGGCCGTCCCGCAGCACGCGGGAGACAGCGGCCTCGAGGGTCGGCGCGACCTCGGCTTCGACGAGCGCCCTGGTCGTCTCCTCGGTCCTGGTCCGCTCGGTGGGCACCAGGATCGCCCTGGCACCCGCGGCCAGCGCTGCCGCGATGTCGGCTCCGGTGTCGCCGATGACCACGCAGCTCCGCGGCAACACGCGCAACCGGGCGGCGGCCTGCTCGATCATCCCGGGTTTCGGTTTGCGGCAACCACATCCGTCGTGCTCGTCGTGCGGGCACCACTGCCAGGTGTCGAACGGCCCCAGCGCTCTCTGCACCGCGCCGTTGACGGCGGCGACGTCCTCGTCGCGCAGCAGCCCGCGCGCCACTCCGGACTGGTTGCTCACCACCCCGATCGGAATGCCGGCCACGCGGAGCCGGTCCAGCGCTTCCCGCGCTCCGCTGACCGGTCGCACGCGGGCAGGGTCACCGTTGTAGGGGACGTCGTGGATGAGCGTGTCGTCCCGGTCGAACAGCACCGCCGCAGGCATTTCCCTCGCGCCCGCGCGCACTTCCACCTCACCGCGCACTCTGTGCAGGCACGCGGCGGGAGGGATTAGGCAGCTGGTGACCAGCATTCGGGCCACCTCGTTCGGCGTGCCCGGGCCCGGAACGACCCGGCGGGCCGCGAACTCGGCGGTCAAACCCATCCACACCACGGCACCCCAGGCCGCGGTTCGACGCGCGCCGAGCGCGGAGGCGACGAGCGCGGTCCCTCCCGCCACCGTGATCGCCAGGTGTCGACGAATCCTGCCCGGGCCTTCACCGATCCGCTTGCGCCACCGCTTTCCGTACTTGCGGCACATGATGGCGTTGTCGGCGTTGCCCCGTTGCGCGCGCACGCTGGCGAGGAAGCCCGCGGGGCGCGCGGGGTGGCTGGTCACACGCGCGCCGTTGACCAACCGCCACCCCGCGGCCTGCACCCGCAGCGCCAGGTCGGCGTCCTCCCGGAAGGCGCGCCGGAACTCCTCGTCGAAACCGCCGCAGGCCGACAGCACCTCGCGGCGGTAGGCCATGTCCGCGGTGATCCACAGCGCGTCGGCGAGCGCGGCGGTGTCGCGTTCGCCATCGGTGGGCCGCCGCTCGGTCGGCAGCGGGACGACGATGTCGGCCTGGCAGGCCCCCACGTCCGGACCGACGTCGAGGTCGTCCTCGATCCGCTCGCGCCAGTCCGCGGCGGGCACGACGTCGTCGTCCAGGAACACGACCCACTCGGCGTCCGCTTCGCGCCAACCGATGTTGCGCGCTGCGGCAGGACCACGTCCGCCGGAACGCACGACGCGGATCGGCAGCTCGCTGCGCGGTAGCGGAAGCGGTTCGCGCGGGCCGGGCCGGTCGTCGACCAGCACGACCTCGCGGGGACCGGGGCCGCGCCCGGTGTCGAGGGCGGCCAGGGTTCCGGCGAGGCTGTCCCGGCCCATCGTCGGGATGACCACCGCGTAGTCGCCGCGGACGGTCATGACCGCTCACTCCCGCGGTGGACCACGAACGGCCCGATCACGAGCAGGTCGATCGGCGACGCTCCGAAGCACTCCAAGGCGTCGACCGGGCTGTCGACCATGGGGCGTCCCGCGGTGTTGAAGCTGGTGTTGATCAGCGCCGGCACGCCGGTGCGAGCCGCGAAGGAGTCGAGCAGCCTGGCCACCAGCGGTTCGGCGGCCCGGTCGACGGTCTGCGGCCGCGCGGTGCCGTCGATGTGCACGGCGGCGGGTATGCGGTCCTGCCACTCCGGCTTCACGTCGTGCACGAACAGCATGTGAGGGCTGCTCTCCGGCCCCCGGGTGAACAGCTCGCCGGCGCGTTCTGCCAAGACCATGGGTGCGACCGGGCGGAACTGCTCGCGGCCCTTGATGTCGTTGAGGCGCTCGACGTTGTCGGCGTTGCCGGGGTGGGCGAGCAGGGAACGGTGTCCGAGCGCACGCGGGCCGAACTCGCTGCGCCCTTGGAACCAGCCCACCGACGCGTCGCGCGCCAGCGCTTCGGCTGCGACCTCGGCGACGTCGCTCGGGCGTTCGTAGGCCAGTTGCGCGGTGCGGAGGGCGTTCTCGATCTCCTCGTCGCTCCACCCGCGCCCGAGGTCGGCGCCGGGCATCGGCCTGATGGGCTCGTCGTGCTGCGCCGCGACCTGCAACGCCGCGCCGAGCGCGGTGCCCGAGTCACCCGCCGCGGGTTGCACCCACACCTCGTCGAACGGGCCTTCGCGAGCGATCCGGGTGTTGGCCACGCAGTTGAGCGCCACTCCCCCGGCCATGGCCAGCCGACGTTCCCCGGTCGCGCTGTGCAGCCATCGCGCGAGGTCGAGCAGCACTTCCTCCACCCTGGACTGGACGCTCGCGGCGAGCTGAGCGTGCTTGTCGCCCAATTGTTCCTGCGCGCTGCGACGGGGGGCCCAGCGCTGCCAGTCGATCGGCTCGATCTCGTAGTGCCCGTCGCCGCTGCGGACCAACTCCCTGAAGTCCGGCAGGAACGCGGGTTCGGCGTAGGAGGCCAGCGCCATCACCTTGTACTCGTCGCTGGAACGGCGGAAGCCCAGGTGCTCGGTCAGCTCCTCGTACATCAGGCCGAGCGAGTGCGGCAGTCGCTGCTCGGTCAACGTGGTCAGCCGGCCGCCGGTGCACCGTCCGGCAAGTCCTGAGGTGCTCTCACCGCGGCCGTCGGCGGTGAGCACGGCGCAGTCGCCGAAGGGCGCGGCGAGCGCGGCGGAAGCGGCGTGCGCCACGTGGTGCGGCACGAACACCACCGCATCGGGATCGAGCCCGGGCAGCGCGGTGGCCAGGAAGTGCGGCGCCCGTTCGGCGAAGGTCGTGCGCAACCACTCCCACCCGGGACCCAGGCCCTCCACGGTCTCGTCCACCAGCGCCGGGTCGTAGGAGAAAGCCACCGCGTCCAGCTCGGACGCCTCGATCCCGCCCTGGCGCAAGCACCACGCCGCGGCCTGCTCGGGCTGCTCCCACGCCGAGAACGGGACGGGCGTCTTGCCGTGCTTGCGGCGGGAGAAGCGCTCCTCCTCTGCCGCGGCCACGGTGCGGCCGTCGACCACCAGTGCGGCGGCCGGGTCGTGGAAAACGGCGTTGATCCCGAGGATTCGCACGGTCGTCCTCCCGTCGTGCGCTGTGTCCACCCGAGCGCAGGCCCTGGTCCGTCCTGCCTTTACCGCTACCCTGTGCAGCGACTCGTAAACACGGCTGGAGGACTTCCTCCTTGGTGCGCAAGAAGAATTCGCCAGGCCACGGTGATCACGCGGCAGCGGGACGGGCGGCGAACCAGTCGATCGTGCGGCGCAGCCCTTCAACGACGTCGATCCGGGGCCGCCAGCCGAGCCGCTGCGTCGCGATGCTGATGTCCGGGCATCGGCGACTCGGTTCGTCGGCCACGGCGGCGGAATGGCTGATCGGCGAGGAAGTCCCGGTCAGCGACCGCACGAGCTCGGCGATCTCCAGCACCGTCATCTCGTCGGGCCGGCCGATGTTGACCGGTTCGGTGTGATCCCCTGCCGCCGCGGCGAGCAGCCCGCGCACGGTGTCGTCCACATAGCACAGCGAACGCGTCTGGCTGCCGTCGCCGTTGACGGTGATCGGCTCGCCTGCCAGCGCTTGTGAGACGAAGGTGGAGACCAAACGCCCGTCGGTGGAACGCATTCCCGGCCCGTAGCTGTTGAACAGCCGCACGATGCGGGTGTCGACCTGCCGGTGAGCGCGGTAGCAGGACGTCAACGCCTCGGCGTAGCGCTTGGCCTCGTCGTAGACCGCGCGCGGACCGACCGGGTTGACGTTGCCCCAGTAGTCCTCCCGCTGCGGGTGTTGCAGCGGATCGCCGTAGACCTCGCTGGTGGAGGCCAGCAGGAACCGCGCGCCGGTGCGCTCGGCGAGCTCCAGCGCGTGCGCGGTGCCGTGACTGCCCGCCTCCAGGGTCTCCACCGGCATCCGCAGGTAATCCACCGGTGATGCGGGAGAGGCCAGGTGCAGGACGAGTCCGACGCCCTCAGCGTGCCACGGTTCCCGGGAGATGTCGTGCTCGACCAGTTCGAACCGGGGGTCCGACCGCAGCTCCCGGACGTTCTCGACTCCGCTGCTGCTGAAGTTGTCCAGGCAGTGCACCACCGTTCCCCGACGGAGGAGCTCCGCGCACACCGGCGCTCCGAGAAATCCTGCACCGCCGGTCACCACAGCGCGTTCGAACACCCACGACACGGCGCCCCCTTGCCCTCGTTCCGCCGGATCGCTCAACGGAGTTCCCGCTCCTCCGCGGTCGGCAAACGTTTCCGGCAGCTCGCCTGCGCGGGAGACCAACACGATCGACAGCGACGGCGTCTCGCGCCTGGGCATCCACGTCCGCACTGCCTGGGGCGCTCCGCTCGTGGAACCAGCTGAGCGAGGTCAGCAGCGCGGTCGGGCACCCCGCGATCGAGGACAACCGAGACCACGCCACCGGCGGCCGTGCGGCCGGTCCGCGGTTCAGCGGTCCAGATGGGCCCGCCATTCTGATCTATCCCTCGCGGCACCGGCCCCAGGTGCGCCGCGCGATCGAGCACGGGTGAGATTGACCGACCGCCGAACAGGGGTAACCCGGTGGGGACCAGAGTCCAGGGCGGAGGGACCATGACCAGCACGCCGCTGCTCGACCGTTGGCGAGGCGACCCCGGAGAACCCGAACGACCGGAGCAGCCCACCAGCCCGGACGAGCCGACCGCACCGCACAAGCCCGAGTTCCCGGACAAACCCGAGAGCCCGGACAAACCGCAGGCACCCGACCCGGAGCAACCGGACGCTCCGGAAATTCCGGACACGCCCGAAGGCCCTGAAGAGGACCGCACGCCCCCGCAGCTGCGCTGAGCTCCAGGTTCGCCGAGAACCGGACGAGCTCGTCACGAGCCGATCGGCGCGTTCCCGGAGAATTCACGGGTGCCGAGAGCCCGTACGACCTCGAATCACGATTCGAGGTCGTCGGCGCTCACGCCTTCGCCGTTGTGGTTCCGTTCTCGACAGCGCTTTCCTCAGCCGCGAGGGCCCGGACCGCGGGCATCGCGATGAGCACGGCGATCCCGATGGCAAGCACACCACCCGTGAGCTTGCCAAGCACCAGCGGCAGGATGAGGTTCGGCTGGAAGTTCGCCGTGAACGCGAGATGATCACCCACGAGGAATGCGGAGCAGACCGCGAAGGCGATGCACAGCACCTTGTCCTTCGGCGGCATGTGGCGAACGAGGCGGAAGAGGGCCAGCACGTTGGCCGCGGCGGCCAGCAGGCCGGCCGTGCCTTCGGAACTCATCCCGACCCGGCGGCCGAGCGCGCCCAAGGGACGGGAGAGCCATTTCCGCAGCACGTAGACCATGGGGAACGCCCCGGCAAGCATGACACCGATGTTGCCGGCGACTTCCAAAGCTCGGTACTGGTCCTCGGCGTCGGCCATGATCGGGTCGAAACCCCAGCCACCGAGCACGGTGGAGAACGCACCCGTGAAGTGCTCGACGATGCTCAACGCCAGCACCAACTTCAGCGCGGCGTCCAGGATCCGCCCGAACCAGATGAAACCGCTGATCATGATTTTCGGAACGAAGCACAGAGCCAACGCGAGCAGCGCGACGAACACGGCCAGCGGGAACAGGTTGAGCAGCATCGAGACGGTGTCCAACCCGGACAGCGGAGCGCTCGATGGGCTGTCGGCGGACACCTCGCCGCGCACCGTCGTCGAGGAGGCAAGCAGGATTCCGGTGGTCACCAGCACACCGATGGGGATCGCGATCACGCCGCACATCACGCCCAGCGCCATGTAGCGGTGATCGCGGCGGTCCAACATGGCCAATCCGACCGGGATGGTGAAGATGATGGTCGCCCCGGCCATGTAGCCGACCACGGTTGCCATGATCCAGCCACCGGTGCTGCCCGCGGTTTCCTGGGCCAACTGGTAACCGCCCATGTCCACCGCGATTAAGCTCGTCGCAGCGATCGCCGGGTCCGCACCGATCGCACCGAACAGCGGTCCGGCGACCGACTCGACGAGCGCCGACAGGTACGGGATGGCGGCCATGATCCCTGCGACGGGGACGAAGATCGGGCCAATCGAATGCAGGCCTTCCTTGAACTCCCGGCCGAGTCCGTTCTCGTCGTCGCGGATCGACGCCACGGCCCCGATCACGACGAACGCCATCATGAGGTAGATGATCAAGTTCCCGAAGGACTCCACGCGCCCTCCTCCTTTCGGTGGCGGACGATTCAGCTCAAGAGCGGGCGCAGGTGGTCGTTGAGGAACGTGCCGCGCGGGTCGAACTCCCGGCGCACGGCGAGGAAAGTGTCGAACTCGGGGAACAGCTCGTCCAACCGGTCCCGCGTCATGAAGTGGATCTTGCCCCAGTGCGGGCGGGCCTGGTACTGCTGCAGCCGCTGGTCCACAGCGCGCAGGAACGGCCAGTAGTCGGTACCGGGCGCACCGGACACCGAGATCACCATCGTGTCGCGCTGGTAGTTCGGCGACAAGAAGGCGTCGTCAGCCGCAGTCCACCGCACTTCGATCGGATACAGCTGGTCGGGGAAATCGTCGAGCATCAACCGGCGGATCCCGTTGAGCGCCTCCAGCCCGTGCTCGGCCGGAACCATGTACTCCATCTCGTGGAAGGGCTCGTCGTACCCGCCGGGGTAGACCCGGTAGGCGCGATCGGTCCGGTTGCCCACCTCGTCGGAGACGAGCCCTTCCGGTTCGGTGACCTCGACCTCGTCGTAGATCTTGACGTAGCAGTGGTCGCTCATCGGCTGGTCAGGTGGCGCCGGGAGCTGGTAGAGGTCCACGGAGTGGTCCGCGGGACACCAGAAGAACGAGAAGTGCCGGTGATCGGCGATCAACTCATCCCAGGAGTCCTCGACCTCCTGCCACGGCCGGTAGCTGATCTCTTCCTTGATGTAGTACGCGGGAGAGACGGCCAGTTCGATCTCCAGCATTACTCCGAGCGAACCGATCGCGACCTGCGCCGCGCGCAGCTCCCGCATCTGGCCCTCATCGATCTCGACCACCTCGCCGTGCCCGTTGACCAAACGCACTCGGCGCATCGCCGCTGACATGTTCGGCAGCTCGATGCCGGAACCGTGCGTGGCGGTCGAAAGAGCACCGGCGATGACCTGCTTGTCGATGTCGCCCTGATTGGACAGAGACAGCCCGGCTTCCCACAGCGGTTCGCCGAGCCGGCCGACCGTGGTGCCCGCCAGCGCGGTGGCCCGCGATCGCTGCGGATCGGTCGCGGTCACCCCGCTCAGGTGCGTCAGGTCGAGCATGAGCCCGCCGGTGGGAACGATCGGCGTGAACGAGTGTCCCGTCCCGGCGACGCGCACGTTCATCCCCTGCCGGATCGCGTAGCGGACGGCGTCGACGGCTTCGGCTTCGTCGCGGGGCTGGGCGTACATCGCGGCGGTGACGGTGTGGTTGCCGGCCCAGTTGGTCCAGACTCGGTCGTAGCTGGTGGGCGCGGACAGCGAGGGCTCGGTCAAGTGAGTGCTCCGATCTTGCGCGATCTCGATCAGTCCTCGGAGGCACAACCCCAAGCGCGGACTGGATGGCGCGTGGGATCACCGGGCGACGCCAGACCGATCAGGACGCGTCGACCTGCTTCGCACTCGCCGAGTGGTCGTCGAGCGCGCGGGCGGTGTGCGGCGCCGGCGGCGCCTCCGGGTGGACAGCGGCGCTGGAAACATAAAACACTCAATTTTAAATGACAAGCCCTTCGGAGCCCCGTTGCGGCGGTATGGTCGGTCGATGTCCTACCGTGACGGACGACCGAATCGATCCCGTCCGCGCGTCGAACCCGCCCGGATCAGCTGGTGAGCAGAGGAAAGACAACGGTGTCGAGTTTTGCTGCGTACCTGCGGTTGGACGCCACCGAAGGTCCGGGCCTGCCCCACAACGTGGCGCGACAACTGGAGACCGCGATCGCCGTCGGTCTGCTCAGCCACGGCGAGCGATTGCCCCCGGAATCCGAACTCGCGGCCGAACTGGGGGTTTCCAACGGAACGCTCCGGCAGGCCTTGGAGACCCTGAGACAGCGCGGGGCCATCGAAACCCGCCGCGGTCGCGGCGGCGGCAGCTTCGTGCGAAACGCGTCGAAACTGCCTCCCGAGACAGTGCTGAACCAGCTGCGCGAGCGCAGCGCCGACTCGCTGCGCGACCTCGGCGACGCCTGCGCCGCCGTGATCGGCGGGGCCGCCCACCTGGCCGCGCAGCGGGCGGTACGCGACGACGTGGAACGGCTGAGCCGACTCGCCGAGCACTTCCGCTCCTCCGAGACCGCCGACGAGCGGCGCCGAGCGGACAGCCGATTCCACATCGAGATCGGCGTGATCGCTCACTCGCCCCGCCTCACGCAGTCCATCGTCCACCTGCACGACGAGCTGGCGGCCTTGTTCTGGATGGTCGACGGCGAGGCTGAGCACCACCCGGTGACCGAGTCCTCGCACGCCGCGCTCATCGAAGCGATCGACAGCGCTGACGCCAGCACCGCGCGTGACGTGGTGATGCGGGACGTGGAGAGCCGGGTGCAGCATCTGATCGATCTGCACCTGGACCTAGTGGCACGCGGTCAACCATGATGGCGGTATCGCGCAACCAGAAGGTGAAGGATCTTGAACGACGGAGATCTCGCGTCGCTGCGCCGCTGCGCGGAACGCATCAGAGCACAGGTCGACCGGGTGCTCGATGATCTCGGTTCGGCGCAGACCGAGGTCGTCGGGATGCTCGCGTCGGCTCGACGTCCGCTGCGCCGAGCCGAGCTCACGCGGACCCAGCCGACCCTGTGGAAGGTGCTCGACGAGCATCGCGGCTTCGTTCAGGGAGTCGGCCTCGCGCTCGACGACGGCCACCTGAGCGACGCACCTCGCTGGATGGAGTGGTGGCGCAGTGAGAACGACGAGCCGGCCCGCTTCGTTCGCCACCACCTCGACCCGGGCCACAGCCATTTCTACGACTACCCCACCGACGAGTGGTTCGCACTGCCACGGCGAACCGGGCGATCGGCGGTCACCGGCCCGTTCGTCGACTTCGCCGGCACCAACGAACACACCATCACCCTGGCCGTCCCGGTGGTCCACGACGACGGGTTCGTCGACGTTCTCGGCGCCGACGTCGCGGTCGAGGGCGTCGAGCGGTTGCTGCTCGGTTCTCTGCGGTCCCGGACTCCGGAAATCGTGCTGCTCAACGAGCACGACCGCGTCGTGGCATCGACCAGCGCGCAGTGGTGGAGCGGGACCCTGCTGCGCCGCGAACCCGGCACGAACTGGTCAGCGGAGGTCGAGCTAGGTGGTGACCTGCGCTGGCGCCTGGTCACCGCACAACGATGACGGCGTCATCCGCGCACGCTCGCCCGGTTCCCTCGGAACGGCACGGTGAACGCCGACAGGCCTGGCGCGAGCGTCCACTGTGGACGACACGTGTCACAACCCCGCAGATCCCGGAGAACGAACCGGGGCGTCACGCAACGGTCGCGAACCCAACGCCGAAGACCCAGCTGGTTGAGCGGTTTGTCCCGGCACGGGAGGTGCACGTCGGCGTACCCGGGGCCGAGCGGGCGACCGGCAGGCGCGCGTCGCTGCGCGGGTGCTCAGCCGATGGCGGCTCCACCGCACACCGTGAGCACCTGACCGGTGACGAACCCGGCTCCCGGGCCGGCCAGGTAGGCGACGGCGGCGGCGACCTCCTCCGGCTCCCCCATGCGCTTGATCACCTGGTCGTCGAGCGCGTAGGTGACGTTGCTCGTCAGCGCTGTCGCGATCGGGCCGGGGGCCACCGAGTTGCAGGTGATGCCGTGCTCGCCGAGTTCCTTGGCCAGCCACTTGGTCAGCGCGATCACGCCGCCCTTGGAGGCGGCGTACGCCGGTCCCGACCGGCCGCCGCCCGCACCGCCCGAACGGGGGCCGCCCATGATGCCCGAGATCGAACTGATGTTGATGATCCGGCCGCTCCCCGCGGCTCGCATGTGCGGCTCCGCCGCGCGGCAGTACAGGAACATGCCGCGCAGGTTCGTGTCCAAGTCGCGGTACCACTCGTCGCCGGTGATGGCGGCCAGGCCGTTCCTGCTGGCAGTGCCCGCGTTGTTGACCAGAATGTCCAGAGCGTCCAGCTCGTCGACGACGCCGTCGACGGACGCGCGGACGGCGTCCTCGTCACGCACGTCGACCCGCCGGTAGAGCACCCGCTCCGGGTACTCGTCGGCGAGCGCGGCCACCTCGGTGGCCTGCTCCTCCAGGTCGACGACCACGACCCGTGCGCCCTGCCCCGCGAGAACCCGCGCGGTGGACAGTCCGATACCGCGCGCGCCGCCCGTCACCAGAGCGACCCGACCGGTGAGGTCGAACGGATTCACCACGTACTCCCTTCTAGAAGCCCAACAGGTCCGGCAGCCAGTTCGACAGCGCGGGCACGTAGGCCACCAGCAGCACCACGGCCAGACCTGCGATGAAGAACGGGCGCATACCCTTGAGCACCTCGGTGAGCGGGATCTTCGCGATCCCGGCCGCGACGAACAGGTTGACCCCGACCGGCGGGGTGACCAGCCCGAGCGCCAGGTTGACCACCATCAGCACGCCGATCGTCGTGACGTCGACCCCGGCCTCCAGCAGGACGGGCGCGATGATCGGCACGAACAGGTACAGCGCCGACACCGCGTCGATGAACGCACCGACCACCAGCAGGATGACGACGGCGAGCAGTACGATCAGCGGCCGGTTCCCGGTCAGGTGGAGCAACAGCTCGGAGATCTTCTCCGCGACCTCGTTGACGGTCACGACGTAGGCGAACACCGAGGCCGCGCCGACGATGAGCATCACCACGGCCGACTGCGCGGAGGCCGCGATCAGCATGCGGTACAGCTGCGCCGGCTTGATCTCGCGGTACACGAACAGGCCGACCACCAGCGCGTAGGCCGCCGCGACCACCGCCGACTCCGTCGGTGTCACGATGCCTCCGTAGATGCCACCGAGGATGATCAGCGGCACGAGCAGACCTGGGATCGCCCTGCCCAGCGCCGCGAATCGCCGCGTGGGCACCCGCGCGTCACCTCCGCCAGGGGCGTCCGCTACCTCGGCGCGGTCCAGGACGTCGGAACCACCGGCCCCCTCCGCCGCACCGGCCCCGACCGTCGCCGGGCGGCCGACCGTCGCGCGGGGGAGGAACAGGCTCGCGATCATCAGCGCGGCCGCCAGCAGGATCCCCGGCACGATTCCGGCCACGAACAGCCGGACGATCGACACGCCCTCGTAGTCGCTGACGACGACCGCGAAGATGATAAACGCCACGCTGGGCGGCACGATGATGCCCATCGACCCTGCGGTCGCGAGCAACGATGTGGCGTGCCGTGGCTGATACCCCTGCCGGATGAGCGCTGGGATGAGGATGGAACCGATCGCCGCGACCGTCGCCGGCCCGGAACCGGAGATGGCCGAGAAGAAGAACGCGGCGATCACCACGACGATCGACAGCCCGTGCTTCCGCCCGCCGACGCACGCGTGCGCGAAGTCGACGAGCCTCCGCGAAATGCCGGCGTACTCCATGATCACCCCGGCCAGGATGAAGAACGGGATCGCAAGCAGCGTCTCCGACGACACCGACGCGGTGAACACGTTCGGGATGATCGACAGCTCAGCGAACCCACCCATCGCCACCAGCGCGCAGCACGCCGCGACGCCGAGCGCGAAGGCCACGGGCACGCCCACCAGCAACAGCACGAAGAAGCTTCCGAACAACACGGCACCGATCACCGGTCGGCCTCCTCACTGGGCAGCGCGTCGACCGTCGCGCGCCGGAATCCGACTCTGCTCGCCTGGACCGTCCGGTAGCCGCCGAGCACGGCGCCCACCGGAAGCGCGGCGGTGAACAGCCATTGGGGGATACCGAGGGATGGCGTCGTCCGGCCGCTCCAAGCCTGGAGGACCACCATGTCGATGCCGAAGAACAGCAGCACCGCGAGGAAGACGAGCACCGCTGCGGTGATCAGCACCGTCATCGCACCTCTCAGCGCGCCGGTAGCCGCTTCGTGCAGTGCGCTGAAACCGAGGTGCCCGCCTTCGCGCAGCGCGATGACGGCACCCATCATCACCATCCACGCAGCGAGGCTCACTGTCAGCTCGGCGGTGAAGGCCAGCGATGCGTTGAGGAAGTAGCGGCTGACGACGTTCACGAACGCCACCACCGCGACCACCGCGAACGGCACTGCGGCCAGGACGTTCTCAACAGATGTGAGCACGCGGTCCACTGTGGATTTCTGCACGGCTCAGCTCTCCGAGCTCACGGCGCGGATCATGTCGGGCCCCCACACCTGTTCGTATTCCTCGTACAACGGTCGGACGGCCCAGCGGAAGCGCTCCAGCTGGACGTCGGAGAGCTCCGTGGTCTCGATCAGCGCTGCCTGCTCGGCGATCTGCTCCTGCTCGAGTCCTCGGTTGGTCCGGACTTGGAACGCGTTCGCGTCCATGGCCGCGTCCTGCACGATCTTCTGGTCCCCGGGGTCGAGCGAGTCGAACAGCTCCTGGTTCATCCCGAGCACCAGCGGGTCGTAGACGTAGTTCCACACCGTCATGTACCGCTGAACCTCGGCGAGGCCGGAGGAGGAGATCACGTCCATCGGGTTCTCCTGGCCTTCGATCGTGCCCTGCTGCAGCGCGGTGAACACCTCGGAGAAGTTCATCGTCGTCGGATTCGCGCCGAGGCCCCGGAAGAAGTCGGTGAGCATGCCCATGCCCGGGATCCTCGTCTTGATGCCTTCGAGGTCGGCGGGCTCGCTCACCGGACGCACGTTGTTGGTGAGCTGCCGGAATCCGCTCTCGCCGAAACCGAGCATCTTCACGCCGATCTCCGCGCTGAGCTTCTCGTAGGCCGGGACCGCCCCGCCACGCAGCGCTCGATCGGCCTCGTCGTAGCCGCTGTAGAGGAAAGGCGCGTTGATCGCGCCGAATCGGGGATCGATACCGGCGTAGATGATCGTGGAGTTGTAGGAGAACTCCTTGTCCCCGTTCATCAACTGCTCGACACCGGCGGCAGGATCACCGGCCGAGAGCTGTTCACCGGTGAACACGCGCAGGTGCATCCGGCCGCCGGACTCCCTTTCGAGCGTGTCCGCGAACCGCTCGGCCGCCTGGTACCACGTGGAGGATTCGCCCACGGTCACGGTCATGTCCCAGGTGTAGACGGGGCCGACCGGCTGTGCGTTCACCGAGCCGCAGCCGCCGAGCACCAGGCAGGCCAGCAGCGCCACGGCGCAGCGAAGACGCTTCGACATCATTGTCAGTTCTCCTCGTCCGCCCGGAAAGGCACACCGATCTTGAGAGAACTCGACAGATCGTGTCAATCAGTTCGGCGGTATTGCCGGTCCACATGATGGACCATTGCCATCCGGTGTTCCTGAACGCATCATTGCGCCGTGAGCGCCAATGCCGACGCGAAAAGCACGCCCTCGTACCACGCTGAGCGAGGTCAAGCGGCGAGACGTTCCGCATCTTGGACCATCGCGCACGCCGCTGACGACGCCGGCGCACCCGCTGGATCGCAGAGCATCCAGCGAGCGCTGGTCCTGCTGAACCTCGTCGGCGTGCTGGCCCGCGACCGCCCCGAAGGCGTTTCCCTCGCCGAACTCACCCGAGTCAGCGGCAGGCCCAAGGCGAGCGTGCGACGCACGCTCGTGGCGCTGGCGAGTGAGGGCTACGTCGAACAAGAGCCGGAATCGACGCTGTACCGCCTCGGCATCCAGGCGCGGGTCCTGGGTGACCTCGCAGGCCAGGACGGCGACGACCTCGGTGCGGCGAGCACCGACAGCCTGATCCGACTCGCCGACGCCTCCACCGACACGACCTTCCTCACGGTGCGGCACGGGAGCTACGCGGTGTGCGCACGCCGCCAGGAAGGTCCCGGACCGATCCGCAACAACGCACTCGCCGTCGGCGATAGGCACCCGCTCGGAGTGGGCGCTGGAAGCCTCGCCATACTCAGCGCGTTGTCCGATGAGGACGTTGAATCCGTGCTGGCTTCAACGGCGGCCACTCGCCGGCACTACCCGCGGTTCGATGACGACGCGGTGCGCGACCTGGTCCGGCGTTCTCAGGAAGCCGGCTACGCCCTCAACGACGGTCGCGTGATCGCAGGATCGTGGGCGATCGGTGTCGCCGTCCGCGACTCCGCGGGCCGGCCGGTCGCAGCGCTGAGCGTGGCCAGCATCGCCGAACGCTTCGAACCGCACCGGCGAGAAGAACTCGCCGAACTCCTCCGCCACGAAGCGGAAGCGGTCCACACCGCGCTGATTCGTTCCGAGGAATCCCGACGGACGAGAGGACGACCATGACAGACAGTCCCGCCATCATCGGCTGGTCCCATTCCGCGTTCGGCAAGACCACGGAGCCGGACGTCCAGGCCTTGCTCTCGAACGTCACCGGCCCGGCGCTCCAGCACGCGGGCGTCGCACCCGGTGACGTCGACGGCGTGTTCGTCGGTGTCTTCAACGGAGGGTTCTCGCGCCAGGGGTTCGAAGCCGGGCTCGTCGGCGCAGGTGAGCCGGCACTGGCGTCGATCCCAGCGGTGCGCACCGAGAACGCCTGTGCCACCGGGTCATCGGCACTGTTCGCGGCGCTCGACTTCGTGCAGTCCGGTCGCGGGCGGATCGCGCTCGTCGCCGGCGCCGAGAAGATGACCGCGGCAGAGCCGGAGGTCGTGAACGATGTCCTGCTCACTGCCTCGTACCGGGAGGAAGAGGAGCAAGCGGGCAGCTTCGCCGGGGTGTTCGGCGACATCGCGCGCACCTACTTCGAACGCTACGGCGACCACTCCGACGCCCTCGCCCGCATCGCGGCGAAGAACCATCGCAACGGCGTCGGCAACCCGTACGCCCATCTGCGCAAGGACCTCGGTTTCGAGTTCTGCGCGGAGGTCTCCGATCGCAACCCGCTGGTCGCGGATCCCTTGCGGCGCACCGACTGCTCGCTCGTGTCGGACGGAGCGGCAGCACTGGTCGTCGCTGCACCGGAGGTTGCGGCGACCGCACCGCGCGCGATCGGTTGGCGCGGCCGCGCCCACGCGAACGATCACCTTCCGCTGAGCCGCCGCGACGACGTCCTCGCCTTCGCCGGAGCCAGGGCGGCGTTCACCCGCGCGATGTCCGACGCGGGCGCCGATCTGCCGGCGCTGGACCTGCTTGAGACGCACGATTGCTTCACCATCGCCGAGCTGCTGCAATACGAGGCTTTCGAGCTCGCCGCTCCCGGCAAGGGCGCCGCCCTGCTCGAGGAGGGCGGCACCGAGCGCGGCGGCGACCTCCCCGTCAATCCCTCCGGGGGTCTCAAGTCGAAGGGCCATCCCATCGGAGCTACGGGCATCTCGCAGCACATCATGGCCTCGCTGCAGCTCACCGGCGAAGCAGGCGACATGCAGGTCCCCGGGGCCGAGCTGGCCGCCGTGTTCAACATGGGCGGCGTCGCCGTCGCCAATTACTGTTCGGTGCTGGAGCGCATCCGGTGAGCGCTCCCACGACGCTCCGCGCGGTCAACCTGGCCCATCTGCTCACCGGCACGTCCGCCCGCATGCCCGACCGCGACGCCGTCGTGTCCGGTCAGGACCGACTCACGTGGCGGCAGCTCGACGCCCGCGCCTCCGCCGTGGCCGCGGAGTTGCGCCAGCGAGGTATCCGACGTGGAGACGCGGTACTCGTCCACTCCCCCAACCACACCGAACTGATCGCGGTCATGTTCGGCGTGTGGCGAGCGGGCGCGGTGTTCGCACCCGCCAACTTCCGGCTGACACCACCGGAGGTCGCGGGTCTCGCCGAGCTGACGACGCCGTCGGCCCTGATCTGCCACGCCGACTACCGCGATCACGCCGACGCGGTGTCCCGCGCAGCGGACCTGACCTCGGGAACCCTCTGGATCGGCGCCGAGCCGGCCGCACCGGACTCCATCTCCGGACTGCCCGATGTGCCCGACCGCGAACCGGACGAGCCGGTGTGGAACGGCGACCACGCGTGGTACTTCTTCACCTCGGGCACGAGCGGCAGACCGAAGGCCGTCGTGCTCACCCACGACCGGTTGGGTTTCGTCGTCAACAACCACATCTGCGACCTCATGCCCGGGCTCGCGGCCGACGACGCGCAGATCGTGGTGGCGCCGCTGTCGCACGGAGCCGGAGTGCACCTGCTGCCGCAAGTGGCACGGGGCGCCAAGACGGTGCTGCCGACGTCGGCCAGTCTCGACGCGGGCGAGATCTGGCGGCTGGTCGAGCGTGAGCGCGTGACGAACGCGTTCACCGTGCCGACGATCCTGACGACGCTGACCCAGTCGTCCGAGGCGACCGAGCACGACCTGAGCTCGCTGCGCTACGTCATCTACGCCGGTGCCCCCATGTACCGGGCCGACCAGGAGCGCGCCCGCGAGGTGCTGGGGAACGTGCTCGTGCAGTACTACGGCCTCGGCGAGGTCACCGGGAACATCACGGTCCTGCCCCCGGAGCAACATGGCCGTCCGTCCCCAGACGGAGTCGAGTTCGGCACGTGCGGCCATCCACGCACCGGCATGCAGGTCAGCATCCAGAACGCCGACGGCACCCCAGTGGCGTCCGGTGAGCAAGGCGAGATCTGCGTCGCGGGCCCCGCGGTCTTCCCCGGTTACCTGCGCAACGACGAGGCGAACTCCAAGTCCTTCCGCGACGGCTGGTTCCGGACCGGCGATCTGGGCATGGTTGACGACGAGGGCTACGTCTACGTCACCGGAAGAGCGTCGGACATGTTCATCTCCGGTGGATCCAACGTCTACCCGCGCGAGATCGAAGAACGTCTGCTCCACCACCCGGCGATCGCCGAGGTCGCGGTCGTGGGGGTGCCGGACCCCAAGTGGGGCGAGATCGGTGTGGCGGTGTGCGTCGCAGCCGACGGGCGAGCCGCGGACACCGACGAGCTCCGATCATGGCTCGGCGAATCGCTCGCCCGGTACAAGATCCCGAAGCGGTTCGTCTGGTGGGACGACATCCCCAAGTCCGGTTACGGCAAAGTCGTCAAGCGCACGATCCGACAACTGCTGGAGGCGTCGTGACCGAACTGCGCGAGCACGAACGCCGGGCCGGAACCCCGTTGCGGCATCCGGGCCCGCGTGCTCCCGAGCGGATCGTGTCGGTGCCCACGGACGTCTCGGTGCTGCGTGCTGCGCTTCCCCGCGGCGCGGGCGTGGCCGAGGCGCTGTGGCGGTTGACCGAGGGCGCCGGTGCTGCAGCGGCGAGCGTCGAGCTGGCGAACGGCTCGTTCGGTGTCCTCCGATACGTGCACCCGGCCATCGGCACCGAGCACCCCGCCTACTTCAGCGAAACGGTCGAACCGGCGGGACCGTGCTTCGTGCTCGGCGGTTCGGCGACGGTCGGACTCCGGGACGGCGCGGGATTCGCGCACGTCCACGCGACATGGCTCGACCGCTCCGGCAAGGTCCGCGGCGGTCATCTGCTCCCCGGCACGACCGTCGGGGACCTGCCCGTCGAGGCGACCGTCCGCCTCCTCCACGACGTGACCTTCGTCAGCCACACCGATTCGGAAACACAGATGCCCGCGTTCACCCCGCATCCCCGCGCGGAGGCGACGAATCCGCGTGCGGTCGCCGCCCGGGTTCGGCCCGGCGAGGATCTGCACGCCGCCGCGGCGTCAATCGCACGGGCGGCCGGGTTCGGGGTGGCCACCGTGCGAGCGAGTCTCGGCAGCGTCGTCGGCGCTCGCCTGTGGTCCGGATCGAACGACGTCGTCGAGGTCGATTGGCCCGCAACGGAGTTCACGAAGTTGACGGGCACGGTCCGCGGCGACGACGTCGTGCTCGCGGGATCGCTGGTGGACCGTCACGGCGCCGTCCACTCCGGCGTGCTGGTCCCCGGGGAGAACCCGGTCGCGGTCACGTTCGAGCTCTACGTTGAGGACGCGACGAACGGAACGCACGCATGAGCGAGAAACGACTGGCAGGGCAGGTGGCGCTCGTTTTCGGGGGCGGCGGCGGCCCGGGCGGCGTCAACAACGGACAGGCAGCGGCGATGACGTACGCCCGCCACGGCGCGTCGGTCGGCGTGGCGGACGTCTCTCCCGAGGCTGCCCAGCGCACAGCCGACGCGGTGCGCGGCGAGGGCGGAATCGCGGTGGCGATCAACGCTGACGTCACCGACTCCGACCAGGTCGAGACGGCGGTTCGCACGGCGACCGACGCGCTGGGCCCGCCCGACGTGCTGCACAACAACGTGGGCGTCACGGTGCTCGGCGGACCGATCGAGCTGAGCCTCGAGGAGTGGCGACGGGCGTTCGCCCTCAACGTCGACGGCGTGTTCCTGGCGTGCAAGCACGTGCTGCCCTCAATGCTGGAGCGCGGTGGAGGAGCGATCGTCAACGTGTCGTCGCTGGCGGCGCTGCGGCACGTCGGGTACGACTACCCGGCCTACATGTCGGCGAAAGCGGCGGTCAACCAGGTGACGGTGTCTCTCGCCCTGACCTACGCGGCCCGGGGCATCCGGGCGAACTCGGTCGCTCCCGGTTTCATCGACACCCCGCTGGTGCGCGAACAGCTCTCAACGCAGGCGGGTTCGATCGACGAACTGCTGGCCGCCCGCAACGCGGCGAGCCCGACGGGCCGCATGGGCACGCCGTGGGATGTCGCCAACGCGAGCCTGTTCCTCGCCTCGCCGGAGGCCGCGTACGTCAACGGGGTGTGCCTGCCGGTCGACGGCGGCTTGGCGATGTCCTGCTCCTGACCCGCTACCGGCACCCCGACCACCGGCCGACGTGACGAGAACGACGTTTTCGTTGTGCCGGAAACCGCTGAGACATGCCGCGAGGATGCGGCGGTGGCGGTACCGGCCGCCACCGCCGCATCCTCGAACTGCTCCTAACGCAGGACAACCGGTGAGATCATCGGCCCTCGCTCGAGGTGGGCTCCGCGCTCACCGCGGCGACCTCGGCGTCCTGCGGGGGTTCTTCCGGCGCTGCGTGGGCACCGGAGACCGGTGCCCCGGCACTGGTGGGGCCGTGCTCGTCCCGGAGGGTTTTGTAGAAGGCCGCGCAGATGCCGACCAGGATGATCGCGAAGGGCGTCCCGGTGAGCACCGAGGCCTTCTGCAGCCCGTCGAGGCCACCGGAGACCAGCAGCACCGCCGCGACCCCGGCGAGCAGCACGCCCCACAGCAGCCGCACCCAGGTCTTGGGGTTCGGCTCGCCGCCCGTGGACAACTCGCCCAGCACCACGGTGCCCGCGTCGGCGCCCGCTACGAAGAACACCCACAGCACGATCAGCGTGATCACCGACATGATTCCGGCCATCGGGTACTGCTGGATGAACACGAACATCCCGGCCGCGGGGCTCTCCTGAACGGTCCGCGCGATGTCACCGGCCAGGCCGCTGCGCGCCAGCTGCAGCGCGGCACCGCCGAACACCGCGATCCAGACCATGCTGACCAGGCTGGGCACCAGCACGGTGGCCGCGACGAACTCGCGGATCGTGCGACCGCGCGAGATGCGCGCCATGAACAGACCCACGTACGGGGCCCAGGCGATCCACCAGGACCAGTAGAAGACGGTCCAGCTGCCCATCCACCCGTTGTCCGGGCTGAAGGCGTCCAGCCGGAAGCTCATCGGCAGGATGTTGCCCAGGTAGTCGCCGAGGCCCTCGGTGAAGGCGTTGATCTGGGTGACGCTCGGGCCCACGACGACGTAGAAGATCAGCAGGATCGGGGCGATGAGCATGCTGATGTTCGACAGCCACTTGATGCCGTGCTCGATCCGCGTCGTCGCCGAGCCCATGAACGCGGCCGTGGTCAGGGCCAGCACGATCAGCTGCACGACGATGCCGGTGGGCAGCCCGAAGGTCTCGCCCAGTCCCGCGGTCATCTGCAGGCCTGCCTGCCCCAGCGCCACGGCGATGCCGAACACCACCGCCAGCACCGCCAGCACGTCGATGACCTTGCCCAGCGGTCCGTCGACGCGATCGCCGAGCAGCGGCCGGAAGATCGCGCTGAGCAGCCCCCGCTCGTTCTTGCGGTGGGTGAAGTAGGCCACGGCCAGGCCGGCGACCGCGTAGATCGCCCACGGGTGCAGCGCCCAGTGGAAGAACGAGTACTGGATCGCTACCCCGGCGGCTTCGTCGCTGTCGGGCGGAGCGAGTCCGAAGGGAACGTCGACGTAGTGCGACAGCGGTTCGGCCAGGCCCCAGAAGATGATCGCGGGACCCATCCCCGCCTGGAACATCATGGCGAACCAGGACAACCGGCCGAATTCCGGCTTGTCCCGATCCGCTCCGAGCTTGATCCGCCCGTAGCCGCTCAGTCCGAGGTAGATGACGAAAACGAGGAAAATGTTCGCGGTGAGCAGGAAGAACCAGCTCAAATCCGATACGACGTAGTCGAAGAGCTGTGTTGTGACGGTCCCGAACCCGTTGGGGTCCACCGCTCCCCACAGGACGACCAGCGCCGAAACGGCGATCGATACCGCGAAAACGGTATGATTCGTCGCACGATTGTTTTGCGATGTTTTCATTTTGAAACCCTGATTCACCAGCTTGGAGAACTTCGGCACGAGCGGAATGCATCGCCACTCCCGCGTGGGGAACGACGAGTTTCGACGGGTGTGATGAACCTCCTCACAGGACGCCCGCACGGGGCGTCGCCGGCCGTCGATGCGCCGGCATCACGATTTCATCCTGCGCCGCTGACTCAAGCTCGGCGCGGCCCGCGCCGGAAGCGATGTGACACATCCTGCACCGTGGCAGCAGGACCTTTTTCGTTGTGTGCTTCCGCAGAGGTTCTCAGCTGTGCACCGTTCGATCAAACAGATCGGGGAAATCTGGCTAGACGAATTTTGAAAGGCTCCGATAAAGAGCCTCTATCAGCGCTGCGAGTCGGCGGTCCCATGCCGATTTCAGGCACCGCGCGGCCGCCGCGCAGAACCGTCCCCCGCACCCCAGCGCGAGCGACGAGCGCGCGGTGACGGGCGCAACCGCTTCCGAGAGTTGCCGTTCACCGGCGAACGCGATTTGCTGGTGAGTTCGCTTCATCCGGTGGTCAGGACCTTTCGGCTAGGTCGTCCTCAATGGATATTCGACCGGTGACTTCGGTACGGTGGTCGTGGAAGTTCGACGCTCACGCGGCCCGAGCCGGGTCCTGCATGGGCCGAGAAGGGCGTGAACCCGTCCGACCGAAGGGTCCACCTGCTTTACGACGTAGTCGTCGAGCAGGTGGACCCTTCGCGGTTTCGCGGAGCGACTGAATTCCGTTCGGTAGAAAGAAAAGAGCAGTTCTTTCGACCCGGAACCCTTCCATGATGCGCCCGATGGCGGAGAAGTGGCGGGGTTTCGGTGATTCAGCACGGCAGCCGGGCGCCCTGGCGGTCGAGTTCGCGTCGCACTGAGGTGGTCTCGACGTCACCGTCGCGGGCGATGAAGGCCGCGGCGACGCCGGCGGCCTGCCCGGTGGCGAAAGCGGTTCCCATGACTCGCAGGGACGCTCCGGCGCCGCGGTCACCGTCGACGGTGCGCCCACCGGCGACCAGGTTCCGCGTGTTGCGGCTGCGCAGCACGTCGAGCGGGATCCCGTAGTAGCCCGGGTCGGCGATGTAGTTCCACTCCACGGGCAGTCCCGGACCAGGGTGGGACTCGATCGGCCAGGCGCCCACCGCCACCGCCTCGTCCACCGGCCCGGGCCGCAGGACGTCCTTCTCGGTCAGCTGCTCCCGGCCCACGAGGTGGCGGGACTCCCGGGTGCCCAGTTCGGGCCCGGTGCTGACGATGTAGGCGTTGCCGCAGCCCGGCAGACCACGGACGACCGCGAGATACGCCTGCGCCTGCTGCCGGGCGCTGCGCTCCGCGCGACTCGTCTCAGCGGCATCGCGCGCGTCATACCCCTCATCGGCGAGATAGGTGATCAGGTCCCCGGACACCGGCATTCGCGCGATGAGGCCCGTCTCACCGGTGAGGTCCTGGGCGCCATCTTCCTTGGCCGCCCGCACCGCCGCGGCGAGCGCGTCGCGCGTGACCGGCGCATCGGCGGGAATGCCGCCGAAGCGAACGCCGAGCGTGCCGTTGAGCACCCACCCGTCGTTGCCGTAGCGGACCTCCGCGCCGCCGTGGTGGGCCAGGTCCGCCTCGCCGGTGGCGTCGACGAACGCCGCGGCCGCGTGCTCGTGCACCCCGGAGTGGTCGGCCACCCGCACCGCGGTGATCCGGTCGTCCTCCCGCTCGGCTTCGAGAAGGTGGGAGTGCAGCAGCACGTCCACGCCCGCGTCGTGGCACAGCTGGTCCGCGACGCGCTTGACGGCTTCCGGGTCGAAGACGACCGCGACCGCCTTGAACCGCTGCGGCTCGGTCACCGCCCCCAGTTCCCTCAGTCCGGCGAGCATCTCCTCGGCCACACCGAACGCGACCTGCCTGCGGTCTTCGGTGTGCAGTCCGCAGTAGGTCACCACGTTCCGCAGCGTGGCCGCTCCGCCGAGGCAGGGGCCGCGGTCGATCAGCAGCGTGCGCGACCCCGCGCGGGAGGCCCCGATCGCGGCCGCGATTCCCGCGGAACCGCCTCCTGCGACGATGACGTCGTAGTTCTCGATCACCCTTGGATTTCCTTTCCTACCGGGCGGTGGCTTCGGTCTTGACCACGGACATCGGCTCGGCCGAACGGTTTTCCCGGACGCCGAGCATGAGCACCATGCCGAGCAGCGGACCGGCGGCGAGGGTGGCGAAGGCCAGGAAGAACGACTGCGTCGCCTGGAACACCGCGCCGAGCACGACCGGGACGATCGTGCTACCCAGCTGCCAGAACGCGTTCGTGGCACCGGCGGCGGAGCCCGCGAGCCGCACTCCGGCGAGCTTGGGGATCAGCGCGACCATCAGCGGGCTGTAGCCGTAGGCCGCGACTCCGAGCAGCGGTGCCATCCAGAGGAATCCGGTCAGGCTGTCTCGGGTTCCGAAGCCCAGCAGCGCCACGACGAAGGCGCCGAGCACGATGGCGGTGGGGATTCTGCGTCTGTCGCCGAAGACGTCGGAGACCAGGCCCATGAGGGGTTTGGCGACGCTCGCCGCGATTCCGAAGATCACGACCACGATTCCGGCCTGCACCGCGGAGATGTGACTTCCCTTGACCATCAACGCGTTGGACCACGTGATGAACCCGTACGTGCCCCACAGGCCACCGAAACCGGCCAGTCCGAGCAACCACAGGTCGCGGTTGCGGACCAGCGGACGCAAGTTCGGCACCTCCCGCGGTGCGCTGGTGGACTGCGTGCCGTTGCGGAGCAGCGCGAAGCACAGAACCGCGACGGTCATCGATGCGGCGCCGAACACGTGGTAGGAGGTGCGCCACCCGGAGGCGGCGATGAGGCTCGGCACGACCGCGTTGGCGATCACGGCACCCAGCGAGGTGGCCGTCATGAACACGCCCATGGCGAATCCGCGGTCCTGGGACGGGAACCACTGCGAGATCAGCTTGACCCCGGCCGAGTAGTCGCATCCCGCGAACACGCCGACCGCGGCTTGGAAGGCGATACCCGTGGCCATCGAATCGGTTTCACCGAACAGGACCATGAAACCGCCTGCGGCGAACAGCGAGCAGCCGATCACCACGCGGGGCCCGAGCCAGTCGGTCAGCACCCCGCCCGCGGCGTTGGAGATGACGTAGCCGACGTAGTACCCGGTGGCGAAGACACCGAGCCCGGCGAGGGAGACACCCAGGTGTTCGCCTACCGACACCGAGGCCGGTCCCCAGGTCGACCGATCCACCGCGGTCATGGTGAACGCCGCCCAGGACAGGGCCAGCACCACCCAGCGGTACGGCCGCCGGTCGATGACCGGCTCCGAGGTGAGACTCATCGTTGAGGCCCCTTCTGCGACACTGCGGCACCTGCCTGTCAGACATGCCCGGTGCAGCGTACGGCGATTGGTCACGCGGCCCGTCCGCACTCCGGGACTGCGTAAGATCGAGGTAGAACTCCGACTGCAGATGAGTAGACCGCGTTCGCGCGGAGCCGTCCAATACCCGTTGTCAAGACATGTCATGCCTGCCAGGCATGACATGGGGAAGTGAGGAGACCGATGGAGCTGCGCCACCTCCGGTACTTCGTCGCGGTCGCGGCGGAAGGGTCCCTCACCCAGGCGGCGGAGCGGCTGCACCTGACCCAGCCGTCGCTGAGCCGGCAGATCCGCCAGCTCGAGAGCGACATCGGCGCGGCCTTGTTCGAGCGCAACGCGGCAGGCACGTCGCTGACCCCAGCCGGGGTGGCGCTGCACCGGCACGCGTTGCTGCTGCTGCGCCTCGCCGACGCCGCGCCCGACATGGCGCGTTCCGCGACGAGCCACACCCGCGAGGTCGTGCACATCGGCGTCCCACCGGGCTTGCCGGAGGGGTGGCTGCTCGACGTCCTGGCCGCGCTGGAGACCGAGGTCCCGCACGCCTCGATCACGTTGATCGAGGCCGGCAGCTCCGAGCAGCTGCGCATGATCCGCGAGGGCCACCTCGACATCGGGATGGTCCGCGAACAACCGGCCGGCAAACTGCGCGGCACAGTGCTGTTCGAGGTGCCCTTCGGCGTCGCCGCACGCCCCGGGCACCCGCTCGCCTCGGGAACGACCTGCCGGATGCAGGACTTGGACAACCTGCGCGTCCTCGCCCACGGCCGGCAGCAGGTCCCCGTCGTCGACGACCGCCTCGTCATGGCGGCGCACGCCGCGGGCGCGGTGCCGCTCTGGCAGTTCACCCAGTTCTCCGAACACGCCCTGGCCTGCGCCGAAGCGGTGAAGGCCGATGCGGTGCTGCTGGTCGAGCACTCCGCGCACCGGCTGCTGCCGGACTGGCCCTGGCTACCGCTGACCGAGCCGGAGCTGCCCCTGGTCACGTGGCTGGCCTGGCCCGCCGAGACCCGCGCCGTCGTCCGCGACATCGCCCGCGTCATCCCTCAGCGGACTTGAACGCCCGCTGTTCGAACCCACGCCCCTTTGAGCCCCAGATTCGTCCACAAGAGACGCTCGGGCGTGAAACACCAGCACCTGCAACGTGTCGCGTTCTCGGAGTTGCATTTCGTCGCCGTTGCGGAAGCCCGCGCTTCACTCCTACTCCAGATCCACACCAGACCAGGACGCGCGCGGAGAACGGTGCCCGGCATCTCGAGGCCCCGCACAGACCACGTACTGACTATAGTGCTCTATAGTCAGCCTTGCCCACATCCCCTGGAACTGTGAGACGAGGCGTCATGACCGCCAGCACCGGCACGTCGTCGCGAGTCGCGGGGCGCCCCGGAGTGGTCCTGTTCGTGGTGTCCGCGGCGGCGTTCCTGGCGAGCCTGGACCTGTTCATCGTCAACATCGCGTTCCCGGACATCCGACTGGCGTTTCCCGGCAGCAGCCTGGCCACCTTGTCCTGGGTCCTCAACGGCTACACCGTCGCGTTCGCCGCCCTGCTCGCACCGGCGGGTCGCCTGGCCGACCGTTACGGCCGCCGGCTGGTCTTCCTCGTCGGTCTCGCGGTGTTCACCGTCGGCTCCGCCGCCTGCGCCTTCGCTCCCTCGATCCCGCTGCTCGTGACCTTCCGGGTGCTGCAGGCCGTGGGCGCGGCGCTGGTCATACCGACCTCGCTGGCGCTGCTGCTGTCCGCGTTCCCACCGGCACGCCGCGCCGCCGCGGTGAGCACCTGGGCCGCGGTCGGCGGCGTGGCCGCAGCGCTGGGGCCACCGCTGGGCGGTCTGCTCCTGGAGCTGTCCTGGCGCTGGGTGTTCCTGGTCAACATCCCGGTCGGGCTGCTCGCCCTGCTCATCGGGCCCCGCGTGCTCAAGGAGCGCCGCGACACCGGCTCCGGGGTGCCCGACCTGCTCGGCGCGGTCGGCCTGGCGGTCGGCGTGGGCGCCTTGGCGTGGGCTCTGGTCTCGGGCACCGACCACGGTTGGAACAACCCCAGCGTGATCATCGGTTTCGCGGTGGCGGTGCTCAGCCTGCTGTCGGTGACGCTGAGGTCGAAGCGCCACCCCGTTCCGGTTCTGGACCTGCCCTCGCTGCGCGTGCCGACCCTGTGGTTGGCGTGCCTGGCAATGCTGCTCTTCACGGCGGCGTTCGCCAGCATGCTGTTCGGCAACGTGCTGTTCCTGACCGGACTGTGGGGAGAACCGGCGATCGTCGCCGGGCTCTGGCTCTCCCCCGGCCCCGTGATGATGGTGCTGGTGTCGCTGACCCTCGGCGGTCGCCTCACCAGCCGACTGGGGACGGGGGCGACGGCAGCGCTCGGCAGCCTGCTGTTCGCCATCGGCGCCGCGATCTGGCTGTCCAGACTCGGCCCGTCGCCGGACTACGCAGGCGGCTTGCTGCCCGGGCAGTTGTTCACCGGTGCGGGGGTCGGGCTGGTCATGCCCAGCCTTTCCGGCGTGGTGGGGCAGGTGCTGGCGCCGGAACGGTGGGGCGCGGGTTCCTCGATGATCAACACAGCGCGGCAGATCGGCGCGGTGCTCGGCACCGCCGTGCTGGTCGCCCTCTACGACGCGACCCCAGACCTCGACGCCTTCCGCCGCGGCTGGCTCTTCCTCATCGCCGCGACGCTGGCCAGCGCTCTGGCAGGATGCGCGATCGCCGCCCGCCGGAACTCCCACGACACCTACGAGCCCTCCGAGGAACACGTGCCGACCACCTCCGCGGACACTCGCTCCCCCACGCAACGATGACCCTGCAATGCCGGGAGGCGTCGTGCGCACGTCGGCTGGCTCTACCGTCGCAGAGCCAGCGGTAACCTGGAGACATGGCGATGAAGTTGGGAGGGCCGCTCGCGGACCGCGACGAGTGGCGGGCCACGCACTGTTCGGTCGACCTCGCCCTGTCCGTGGTCGGCACCCGTACGGCCATGCTGCTGCTGCGCGAGGCCTTCTACGGCACCACCCGGTTCCACGACTTCGCCAACCGGGTCGGCATCACCGACGCGGCGGCGGCCGGCAGGCTCAAGGAGCTGGCCGACATCGGCGTGTTCGAGAAGCGGCCCTACCGCGAGGAAGGTCAGCGCACCCGCTACGAGTACCTCCTCACCGACATGGGACGGGCGATGCTGCCCACCCTGCTGGCGCTGATGCAGTGGGGCGATGCCTACCTGCAGGACGACGGAGGTCCGCTGCGGGTGGTCGAGGAGAGCACCGGCGCACCCGTGCGCGTCCAGGTGTGCGGCCCGGACGGTTCTGAGGTCCCGCCCGAGGACCTGTGCGTCCTGCCGAACCGAAGTTCCCGCAGCCGCACGCAATAGCCCGTCCGTTGCTGCTGAAGCTCGCCCCCGGCGGAGCCGACCGGCTCACGCGATGACCTCCCCGACCGGCAGCTCTCAGAGGTCGGCCAGTGCGGAGATCGGGTCTTCGATCGCGTCGGCGACGAAGCGGAGGAAACCTCCTGCGGTTCCGCCGTCGCAGACCCGGTGGTCGAAGACGAGTGAGAGCTGGACGATCTGCCGCGGGACGAGCTCCCCGTTCACCACCCACGGCCGCGGCAGGATGCGTCCCATGCCCAGGATCGCGACCTCGGGGTGGTTGATGATCGCCGCGCTGCCGTCCACGCCGAGCACCCCGTAGTTGTTCAACGTGAACGAGCCACAGGTCAGCTCGGTCGGCGTGGCCGACCCGTCCCGGGCCGCCGCGGTGATCCGGCGGATCTCGCCGTCCAGGCCGCGCATGCCGAGGAGGTGGGCCCGACGCACCGCGGGGACGACCAGACCGCGCTCGGTCTGCGCCGCGATCCCCAGGTTGACCCCCTCGATGTGCACGATCTCGCCGCGGTCGGTGTCCACCCGGGCGTTCAGCTCGGGGAAGCGGGTCAGACCGGCGACGACGAATCGCGCCACCATCGCCAGGACGCCCGGAGCTCCGCCGGATTCGCCGAGCGAGGATCGCAGCTCCAGCAGGGTGGTGGCGTCGACGTCGACCCACGTCGTGGCTTCGGGGATCTCGGTGCGGCTGCGGGTGAGCGTGTCGGCCACCGACTTGCGCACTCCCGTCAGCGGCACCCGATTCCCGATCGTCAGTCCCGTGCGCGGGTCACTTCCGGTGCTGTGCGCAGGAGCGGCAGCCACCGTCTCAGCCTGGGCGGCAGATTCCTGCGCGGCGGATTCGACGTCCCGGCGGGTGATGAGACCGCCGGGTCCGGTACCGGTCAGCTCAGCGAGGTTCACGCCGCGCTGGCGTGCCAGCCGCCGGACGATCGGAGACTGCACGGCCGGACGGTGCGGCCCCTGCGCGGCAGGGGCCGGTGCGGGTTTGCGCCGACGACGGCGGCCGGAAGGCCGGTCCCCGGTGGTGCCGTAACCGATGAGCACGTTGCCCGAGCCCGCACGCTCCTCGTCCACGTAGGCCTCGGCCTCCGGTGAAGTTCGCGCGCCGATTCCCCCACCGTCGTCGGAGCGCACGGTGATCAGCGGTTCGCCCACGTTCACGACGTCGCCTTCGGAGCCGTGCAGGGCCGCGACGACGCCGGCGTGCGGGGACGGGACCTCGACGCCGGCCTTGGCGGTTTCCACCTCGGCCACGGGTGCGTCGACGGCGATCACGTCGCCGACCTTCACCAGCCAGCGCAGCAGCGCGGCTTCGGTGAGCCCTTCACCCAGATCGGGCAGGTTGAAGACGTTCTCGCTCACGCGGTCTCCTCCCACTGCAGGTCCTCGACGGCATCGAGGACGCGGTCGACGCCGGGCAGGTGGTGCTGCTCGAGCTTCGGCGCCGGGTACGGGATGTCGAAACCGGTCACCCGGCGCACCGGCGCCTCCAGGTGGTGGAAGCACCGTTCCCCGACGCGGGCGGCGATCTCCGAGGCCACCGAGGCGAATCCCGCGGCTTCGGCGATGACGACGGCACGTCCGGTGCGACGCACCTCGGCGCACACGGTCTCGTCGTCGAACGGCACGATCGAACGCAGATCGACCACGCCCAGGTCGAACCCCTCTGCCCTGGCCTGCTCGGCAGCGGCGAGCGCGACCGGCACCGAGGGTCCGTAGGAGATCAGCGTGGCGTGACGACCGGGACGGCGAACGACCGCTCGCCCGATCGGCGGCACCGCCGCGGTGAAGTCGACCTCCTCCTTGCTGAAGTAGTGCTTCTTCGGTTCCAGGAACACCACCGGATCCGGGCTCTCGATCGCCGCGCGCAGCAGGCCGTAGGCATCGGCGTTGGTCGCCGGGGCGACGACCGTGAGACCCGCCGTGTGCGCGTAGTAGGCCTCCGAGGAATCGCAGTGGTGCTCGACCCCGCCGATGCCGCCCGCGTAGGGAACGCGGATCACCATCGGCAGCCGCAGCCTGCCCTTCGTTCGGTTCCCGAGCTTGGCCACGTGGCTGACGATCTGCTCGAAGGCGGGATAGGCGAAGGCGTCGAACTGCATCTCCACCACGGGCCGCAGCCCGTTCATGGCCATCCCGACCGCCGTGCCGACGATGCCCGACTCGGCCAGCGGGGTGTCGAAGCACCGCTGCTCGCCGAAATCCCGCGTGAGCCCGTCGGTGACGCGGAAGACGCCGCCGAGCGTGCCGACGTCCTCGCCGAACACGACCACCGACTCGTCGGAACTCATCGCGTCCCGCAACGCGGTGTTGATGGCCGCGGCCATCGTGATCTTGTCGGCCATCACGCCTCCTGTCCGTCGAGTTCGGCGCGCAGCAGCGCGTGCTGCTCCCGCAGCTGAGGCGTCGGGGTCGCGTAGACGTGAGCGAACAGCTCGCCAGGATCCACCTCCGACTCCGCCGAGACACCAGACCGGACCAGCGCGGCCATCTCCTCGGCGGCCTCGGCGATCTCGGTCTCCCGCACCTCGTCCAGCGCTCCGGTCCCGACCAGGTGGTCGCGAAGCCTCGTCAGGGGGTCACGACGCTCCCAGTCCGACACCTCGTCGTCGCTGCGGTACCGGGTCGCGTCATCGGCGTTGGTGTGCGGATCCATCCGGTAGGTGTCGGCTTCGACCAGCACCGGCCCCTCCCCTGCCCGGGCCCGGCGCACGGCAGCGCGCAGCACCGCCATCACCGCGGGGAGATCGTTGCCGTCCACCCGCACACCCGGCATGCCGTAGCCGACCGCCTTGGCCGCCAGCGAGGGCGCCACCGACTGCCGGGCGAGCGGCACGGAGATCGCGTACTTGTTGTTCTGCACGAAGAACACGACCGGTGCGCGGAACACGGCGGCGAAGTTGCACGCCTCGTGGAAGTCGCCCTCGCTGGTCGCCCCGTCCCCGCACAGGGCCATCACCACGGTGTCCTCGCCCTTGAACCGGGCGGCGTGGCCCACGCCCACCGCGTGCAGCAGCTGCGTGGCCAGCGGCGTGGCCTGCGGGGCCACCCGGGTCTCGACCGGGTCGTACCCGCAGTGCCAGTCACCGCGCAGCATCGTCAGGACCTCGACCGGGTCCACACCGCGCGCCGCGATGGCCGCCGTGTCCCGATAGGTCGGGAACAACCAATCCTGTTCGGCCAGCACCGAGGCGCAGGCGACCTGGGAGGCCTCTTGGCCGCGCGAGGACGGGTACACCGCCAGCGCACCCTGGCGAACGAGCGCGCTCGCCTGCTCGTTGAGCCGACGCGCGAGCACCAGCGCGCGGTAGCCGGTGAGCAGCTCGTCAGCGGTCGGCAGCACGCCCGGGACGATCGGCTCACCACGCTCGTCGAGGACCCGGAACACCTCGTCGACCGGGCCCGAGAGGAGATCTGTGTCAGCGATGGACGACATGCGCAGAAGTCTTCCAACCAACCGAACGGTCGGGTAGTTTTCAGCGTGGATCGGAGACGTCCGGCCCAGATCGGACGAGAAGCCGGACATGTGGTCAGGCCGGCCGCCCTCTCGCAGCGGGAAGGAGACGAATGGCCAAGTTCGACGACGTGGACGGTCGCATCGTGGCCGCTCTGGAACGAGACAGCAGGCTCTCCATCCGAGCCCTGGCCGAGCAGGTCAACATCTCCCGCGCGAACGCCTACAAGCGCCTGCAGCAACTCACCGAGTCCGGCACCATCACCGGGTTCACCATCACCGTGGAGCCGACGCGGATCGGCCTGAGCACCTCGGCCTACGTCGCGCTGTCCATCCGCCAGAACTCGTGGCGCACCATCCGCGAGCACCTGCGCCGAATCCCCGAGGTCTGGCACATGGCGCTGCTGGCCGCCGAATTCGACGTCCTGCTGCTGGTCCGCGCCGCCGACAACGACGCCCTGCGCACCCTCGTCCTCGAACGCCTGCAGGAAATCCCCGGCGTCCTGTCCACGCGAACCTGGCTGATCTTCGACGACGCCGCCAACACCGAGAGCCGCGAATTCAGCGGACTGCGGGAGGCAACGGCTCCGCGCTGGACCGGCGGGCCCCCGTATCCCTGAGCACCAGATTCCGAAAGTGCTCGTCAGTCGGCGAAAAGGCACCGCGCACGCCGCTGCACCCCAATGACCGGTTCAGACTGTGGTGATCCACACCGAGCCCGTGTCCCCGTTCCACCTCCCCGTGCAGCACGCCTAGCGCGGGGTCATCCGGATGGCCCCGTCGAGGCGGATGGTTTCGCCGTTGAGGTAGCCGTTCTCGAGGATGCTGCAGGCGAGGTGGCCGAACTCGTCGGTGCGGCCGAGGCGGGACGGGTTGGGCACGGTGCTCTCGAGCGACGCGCGCACGTCATCGCGCAACCGGGCCAGCAGCGGGGTGTCCATCACCCCCGGCGCGATGGTGCACACGCGGATCGACTTGCTCGCGAGATCGCGCGCTGCGGTCAGGGTCATGCCCACGATCCCCGCCTTCGACGCCGTGTACGGGATCTGACCGATCTGCCCCTCGTAGGCGGCCACTGACGCGGTCAACACGATGGCGCCGCGTTCGCCGTCGACCACGTCATGGCGGGCCATCCGCGCGGCCCCGAGGCGCAAGGCGTTGAACGAACCGATCAGGTTGAGCTTGATCACCCACTCGAAGTCCTCCAGCGATCCGGGGTTTCCGTCCCGGTCCAGCAGTCGGACCTTGCGGCTCGCACCGGCGCAGTGCACGATCCCGCGCAGCGCACCGTGCTCGTCGGCGGCGTCGAGCGCGGCGGCGAACTGCTCGGTGTCGGTGACGTCCGCCGCGACGAACCGGGCCGCCTCCCCGAGTTCCTTCGCGATCTCCGGTCCGTCGGAGGTCGGCAGGTCGATGATCGTCACCTTGCCACCGGCTTCGACCAACCGGCGAGCCGTGGCCAGCCCCAGCCCCGACGCGCCGCCCGTGATGGCGGTGGACGTTCCTTCCAGGCGCATGCGGAAATCCCCTTCTCGTGCGCTGCTCACAGCCCCAACGACTTGCTGATGATCGTCTTGAGCACCTCGGTCGTTCCGCCGTAGATCCGGCTGACCCGGGCGTCGGCGTACAGCCGGCCGATCGGGTACTCCCGGATGTATCCGTAGCCGCCGTGCAGTTGCAGGCACCGGTCGATCACCCGTCCCTGCAGTTCGGTGCAGAAGATCTTCACCTTCGCCGCGTCGGCGCCCGACAGCTCCCCTGCGTCGTGCTCGGCCAGCGCCCGGTCCAGCATCGAACGTCCGGCCTCGATGTCCGTTGCGCAGGAGGCGAGTTCGAACTTGGTGTTCTGGAAGGAGGACACGGTGGTGCCGAACGCCGAGCGCTCCTGCACGTACTCCAGCGTCGTCGTCAGCGCGGCCTCGGCCGCTGCTTGGGCGCCCACCGCGATGCCCAGGCGCTCCTGGGGGAGGTTGCCCGTGAGGTAGTCGAAGGCCTTGCCCTCCTCACCGAGCAGGTTGCCCACCGGAACGCGGACGTCGTCGAAGAACAGTTCCGCCGTGTCCTGCGTTCTCAGCCCGATCTTGTCGAGGTTGCGACCCCGCGCGAACCCGGCCATGTCACGTTCGACGACGAGCAGCGAAAGGCCACCCCGGCGGTTCTCCGCGGTACTCGTGCGGGCGACGACGATCACCAGATCGGCGTTGATGCCGCCGGTGATGAAGGTCTTCGCTCCGTTCAGCACGAAGTGGTCGCCGTCCTTCTCGGCAGTGGTCGCCATCGCCGCCAGGTCGGATCCGGTGCCGGGCTCGGTCATCGCGATCGAGGCCATCAGCTCGCCGCCGGCCAGGCCGGGAAGCCAGCGCCGCTTCTGCTGCTCGTCGCAGTAGGCGAGGAAGTACGGCAGCACGACGTTCAAGTGCACGCTCAGACCGCCGAGGTTGACGTAGGCCCTTGCGGTTTCCTCCGCCCACACCGCGGAGTACAGGAAGCTGTCGATCCCGGCCCCGCCGTACTCCTCCGGCACCTGGATCCCCAGAACGCCGAGCTCGCCGATCCTGGTGAAGATCTCCCGCGGCACGAGGCCGGCCTCTTCCCAGTCGGGGAATTGCGGCACGACCTCCTTGGTGAGGAACTCGCGCGCCGTCTCGCGGAAGGCGTCGTGCTCCGCGCCGTAGATCGTCCTTCTCATGGTGGAGCCCCTCGTGGATGACCGGAGGTTCAGAGCAGTTCGAGAACTGTGGCGTTGGCCATACCACCCGCTTCGCACATCGTCTGCAGGCCGTACCGCATGCCCTGGTTGTTCATGTGGTGCAGCAGCCGGGTCATCAGCACCGCACCCGAGCCACCCAGCGGATGCCCCACCGCGATGGCACCGCCGAGCGGGTTGAGCCGTTCGGCAGGTGCCCCGGTTTCCGCACGCCAAGCCAGGGGAACGGGCGCGAAGGCTTCGTTCACCTCGAACGCGCCGATGTCGTCGATGCTCAGGCCGGACTTCTTCAGCGCTTTGGCGGTGGCCGCGATCGGTGCGGTGAGCATCATGACCGGGTCGTCGCCGGCCAGCGCGACGGTGTGCACCCGCGCGATCGGCCGAAGTCCGCGGGATGCGGCCGTCTCCGATGAGGTGATCAGCAGGGCGCCCGCGCCGTCGGAGATCTGGGACGAGTTGCCCGCCGTGATCACGCCGTCCTCGCGGAAGGCGGTCCGCAGCCCGGCCAGCGTTTCGACCGACGAGCCGCGCCGGATCCCCTCATCGCTCCGAAGCCCACCGGCGACGGGCACCAGCTGCCCGTCGAGCACCCCGGAGTCGACCGCCGCGGCCGCTCTCGCGTGCGACCGGCACGCGTACTCGTCGAGCTGCTGCCGCGACAACCCCCACTTGGCGGCCATCATCTCCGCGCCGATGCCCTGGTTGAAGCCACCCACGCCGTAGCGCTCGAGGACGGAGGCCGGATGTGGTTCGCCGCCTTGCGCTGCGGATCCCATCGGCACCCGGCTCATCGATTCCACGCCGCCGGCGATCGCGAACTCGTAGTGCCCGGCGGCGATCCCCGCGGCGGCGAAGTGCACGGCCTGCTGGCTGGAGCCGCAGCGGCGGTCGACCACCGTGCTGGGAACGGCTTCGGGCCACCCCGCGGCGAGCACGGCGAGACGGCCGACGCTGCCGGCCTGGTCACCGACCTGGCTGACGCAACCCCAGATGACGTCGTCGATCTCGGCCGGCTCCACCTCGGTGCGCTCGACGAGCGAGGTGAGCACCTGGGCCGACAGGTCGACCGGATGAATGTCCGCGAGCGCTCCGTTGCGCTTGCCGACCGGTGTGCGAACAGCATCGACGATGACCGCATCCCTCATGCGAGTGCCTCCTTCGCTCCCAGTGAATCCTTCTCGCCGCTCACCATCCGCACAAAGACCGAGTGCGGAACGGCCCGATAGCCGCGACCTATGGGTGCCCGGTCCGGGAACGTGTCGCGGGCGCTGAACGCCCGGCACCACGCGGCGAACCGCGCCGAGGCGTCCCTCCGGTCCCGTGGTCAGTCAGCGTTCGTCGCAGCGGCCCGCGCACCCATCAGGCGGGCCTTGTCCCGCTCCGGGTTGACCGCCAGCAGCGCGATCGTTCCGCCGACGAGAGCGATGATCCCGAAGATCTGGAAGGCGAGCGCGTAGCCGTCCGCAGCGGACGCGGCGCCGTCGACGATCAGCCCGGTCAGGTAGGGACCGAGCAGCCCGCCCGTCGACATGATCGCCATGAAGACGCCGAGGGTGCCCGCGAGCTGCTGCGGCGGGACGATTTCCGAGATCGCCGAGTTGAACAACGGGAAGATGCTGGCGCCGAACGCGTATCCGACCGACACGACCGCTACGGCGACCCAGGGGGTGTCGAGGAGGGGCAACGTGGTCATCGCCGCACCGCAGATCACCAGACCGGCCGACGGGAGCAGGCCGCGCAGCACCCGCGAGGTCGCACCGCGGGCGATCAGCCGATCACTGGTGAACGACAGCGCGAACATCAGCACCAGGCTCGCGATGCTGGGAAAGCCGAACATCGACCCGGCCTGCACCGCTGAGTAGCCGAGACCGACCTCGAAGTAGGACGGGAGCCAGGTCAGCACGACGGTCACCAGCGCGTACATCGCGAAGATCGCAGCAGCCCCACCGAGGAAGCTCGGGGTCAGGATGATTCGCCGCCAGGGGACGTCGGGCACCGCACCGCCGGGCTGCCTGCTCGCCTTCTCCTCGCCGTACGGGCCGACCTCCCAGGACGGCAGCCAGATCGCGCACCACGCAACGCCGGCCACGGCCAGGACGAGGAACGCCGCCCGCCAGCCGAATTGGGCGACCACGAGGGCCAGGACGGGTGCCACCACGATCTTCGCGATGGAGGACGCGCCGGTGATGCAGGCCGAGGGCAGCCCGCGCTTCTCACGGGGGTGCCACGAGTACGTGCCGGTGTGGATCAGCGCCGAGGACGGCCCCTCGGTGAAGCCGAGGAACATGCGGCTGAACAGCAGCACGGCGAAGGTCGCTGCGAAGACCGTCGGGAGCATCGCCGCAGCCCAGCCGATGGAGAGCAGCACCATCGACCACTTGAGGGTCGTGTACTTGTCCAGCATTCCCGCGAAGAACCCGCCGACGGTGAAGGTCAGGAAGAACGCGCTGCCGACCAGGCCGATCTGCGACGCCGACAGTCCGAGTTCCTTGGCCAGCGGCTGCGCGACGATGCCCAGCACCGCCTTGTCCGCCCAGTTGACGACGTAGAGCAGGACCAGGAGCCCCGTGAGTCTCCACGCCTTTCCCCTGGTTCCTCCACCTGGGTCCGACACCTCGGCGGTCAGAGCTGATGTGCTGGGTGTTGACATGTCTCGGTCCCTTCGAGGCAGCGATCTCGCAGGTGGCGGAGGATTGCGCACCCGGGGGGTGCGTGTTTTCGGCGAAACGCCCGTTGTCCTGTGCAGCACGCTGAGTGACCTGGGTCACCAGGTCAAAGACCGGAGGTGGAACCGTCGGAGTGGCACTGCCTATATCCGCAGGTCGGTCGCACGAACACCGTCGCGGTTAGGGTGAGATCGTGCACCTGCAACAGGTCGAGTACTTCCTCGCGGTCGTGGACAACGACGGCCTCAACGCCGCTTCGACCTCGCTCGGCGTGGCTCAGCCCACGGTTTCGCAGGCCATCCGCGGGCTCGAGCGCGAGCTCGACGTCGACCTGTTCCACCGGATCGGTCGCGGCATGGTGCTGACCTCAGCGGGCCACGCCCTGGTCGGGCCGGCGCGCAGGATGCTGCGCACCGTCGTCACCGCGGAAGGATCGCTGGCCGACTCCTCCGGGAAGCCGCGCGGGCGGCTGGACATCCTCGCGCTGGCCGCCCTCTCGGTAGAACCCGTGGCAACGCTGGTCGCTTCGTTCCGGCAGAGGTTCCCCGGGGTCTCGGTGCGCATCGGAACTCTGCACGACGAGACCTCGGCGCCGTCGCTGGTCCGAGACGGCCACTGCGAGATCGTGGTGACCCACCTGCCGGTCCTCGACGACGCTGATCTCACCGTGGATGAACTCGGTGTGCAGGACTGGTGGCTGGTCTGCCCGCCCGGCTCCGACCTACCGCCCGATGACCCGCTGCCGCTGTCAGCGCTGCCCGACGTCCCCCACGTGATCGTTCCGCGCGGCGGCTCCCACACCCGGCACATCGAATCCGCGGTCGCCCGAGCGGGCGGAGTGATCCGGCCGACGGTGATCATCCAGCATCGGGAGGCGCGGCTTCCGCTCGTCTTCAACGGGGTGGGGGCGACTTTCCTCGAACGATCGATGGCCGAAGAAGCAGCGCGACGGGGCGCTGTCGTGCGTCAGACCGAACCGGGCCTCAGCCGCGCTTACGGTCTCGCGTACGAACCTTCGGGCCTGTCTCCAGCCGGCCGGGCGTTCGTGGAACTCGCTCGCGAGAACGCTCCGCTCGGATGATCTCGGCGACGTCGAGGAAGGCCGCGGCGGCCGGGGAGAGCGGACCTCGGCGGAACAGCAACCCGATGGTGCGCTCGATCGACGGCGTCAAAGAGCGCACCACCACGCCGTGCAGCTGGGTTTCAGCGATCTGCCGGGGAAGAAACGTCGCGCCGGCTCCGCGCATGACCAGATCCCAGATCGCCTGCCGATGCGCGCATTCGACCGCGACGTTGCCGACCGCCTGCGCCAACCGGTGATCGATGAGCGGAACGCCGCCCGCGTCGGACACCTCGAGCACCAGCGGGATCGCGGCGATCGCTTCGATCGGCACCGGATCGGGAAGGTCGGCTGCCAGCGCGGGCGGGAGAACGAGGGTGATCTCCTGCTCCCGCAGTTCGCGGGAGCGCAGCGCCTCATCGCCCTTCACCGGAAGCTCCACCAGGCCGAACTCGGCCTTCCCCCGCCGGACCTGGCCCACGACCCCGGCAGGGCTCCCGGGATCCAGGACGTTGACCAGGACGTCGGGATGACGGCTCAGCAGCCCGCTGGTCAGCTCCGCCAACGGGTCCACCGCCAGCGTCGAGACGGTGGCGATCTCCAACCGGCCGGCGGCGAGGTCGTGCACGGACCGCACTTTGGCCTTGGCGCCCTCCGCAGCGATCAGGATGTTGCGCGCGGGCCCCGCGAAAGCCTCCCCGTCCGAGCTCAAGGTGAGCTGGCGGCCGGATCGGTCGAAGAGCTCCACACCGAGCTCCCGTTCGAGCGTGCGGATCGCCTGGGACAGCGAAGGCTGCGCGATGTACAGCGCCTGAGCGGCCCTGGTGATCCCGCCGTGGTCGACCACGGCGAGGAAGTACCTGACGAGGCGCAGATCCACTCGACGGACGATACGCTCGCTCAACGGGCTTGTCACCTGCGCATATAGGTTTCGATGATGGAACCGTGCGGGGCTTTGTCTTTGCCCCTGGCCGAGTCGCGGTGGTGGAATCCGATTCTTGCTGCGCCAGAACCGAACCGAGGCGCCCGACTCGGAGAACTGGTCATTCGCAGGCAGAAATCAGTCGGCATCGACACGTGGGCCGCAGAGGGGATCACCGATGAACGCGTACTGGCCGGAGGGAATGCCGACCTCGATCGACTACCCGGACCTGACGCTGCCGGACCTCAACGCCGCCGCGGCGAAGCTCTACGGCGACCGGGTCGCCGTGATCGACGGGGATGAACGGCTCACGTTCACGCAGCTGCACGAGCGGGCGGCCGCGCTCGCCAACGCCCTGCGAGCCGCGGGCGTCGCCGAAGGCGACGTGGTCCAGCTGCACCTGGCGAACAGCGTCTGGTTCCCCATCGGCTACTTCGGTGCGCTGCTCGCCGGCGCGGCCGTGTCCCTCTCGAACCCGCTGGAGCCGGCTCCGGGCCTGCGCAAGCAGCTTCGCGACACCGGCGCCACGGCCGTGGTGACCCACCCGGCGCACGCGGCCGTCCTGCGCGAGGCCCGAACCGGCACTTCCGTCCGGACGGTCCTGGTGGCACCACCGAGCGCTTGCGCCCCCTCGGACGAGCCGATGCCGGCGGGAGAAGGGATCGTTCCGGTACCGGAGTTCGTGGCCGGGCACTCCGCGGCACCGCCCGCGATCGCGGTGACCGGCGAAGACGTCGCCCACCTCGCCTACACCGGCGGCACGACCGGCGTCGCCAAGGGCGTCCGCGTGCTGCACCGCAACGTCGTGGCCAACGCCGCCCAGATGACCGCCTGGCGCGCAGCGCACCTGATCACCGCCGATGGCCGGGAGTGCGAACTGCGCGCGATCGACGGCGTTCCCGAGGGCGGCGTGCGACCAGGCGAGGGTGTTTCCATCGTGGTGTCACCGCTTTTCCACGCGCACGCCCTGATCAACATGAACTTCCTGCTCCTGTGCGGCACCACCCTCGTGCTGACCGGACGCTTCTCACCGGAGCGGCTGCTCGAGTCCATCGAGCGGCACCGCGCCACCTACATCACCGGCAGCCCCGCGATGTGGCACCAGATCCTGGACTGCCCCGCTCTGGAGAACTACGACCTGTCCTCCACCGCGGCGCTCTCATCCGGGGCCGCACCGATCGATCAGGCCACGCTGGAAGGTCTGCAAGCCGCGTTCCCCTCCGCTGTGGTCTCGGCGGGGTACGGCCTCACCGAGGCGACCTGCTTGGTCACCGCGTCCCCGCTGCTGCGCGGCGCCGAGCGCAAGCTCGGCAGCGTCGGCCTGCCCGTGGCGGACACGGAGGTGGAGGTGCGCGCTCCCGGTGAGGGCACCGGCGTGCTGCCACCGAACGAGGTCGGCGAGCTGTGGGTGCGCGGACCGCAGGTGACCGGCGGCTACCTCGACAACCCCGAGGCGACCGCCGAGCAGTTCGTCGGCGGATGGCTCCGCACCGGTGATCTCGGCTACTGGGACGAGGACGGGTTCGTCTTCATCGCCGGCCGGGCCAAGGAGATGCTGATCTACAAGGGCTACAACATCTACCCCCGCGAACTCGAAGAACTGCTGCACACCCATCCCGACATCAGCGCGGCCGCGGTCGTGGGTCGATCAGATCCCTCGGTCGGCGAGGAACCCGTCGCCTTCGTCGTCCCGCGAAACGGCGCGGTTCTCGACACCGATCAGGTCAAGGCGTTCGTCGCCGAACGAGTCCTCCCCTACAAGAAGATCCGCGACATCGAAGTCGTCGACGCGCTGCCCACCTCCGCCGCGGGGAAGATCAAGAAGGCGGAGCTGCGCAAGCTGCTGACATGACGCCACGACCTCAGGTGTTCCGGAAGTCCGGGCGGCGGCGTTCCAGGAAGGCCGCTCGCCCTTCGGCGAACTGCGGTCCGCCCAGCAGGTCGACCTGCGTGTCCGCTTCGGCCGCCAGCAGGCCTTCGAGGCTCTGGTCGGGCTGCGCCAGCAGGTGGCGCACCCCGGCGATCATGGGCGCCGACGACTCCGCCAGCGCGGTCGCGGTGGCGGTCGCCGCTTCGAGCGCGGCACCGTCGTCGACGAGGGTCTCCACCAAGCCGATGCGCTCGGCTTCCGCCGCGTCGAAGGTGCGCGCGGTCAGCAGCAGTTCCCGGGTCCTGCCCCGCCCCACTCGCAGCGGCAGCGTGTAGGACAGCCCGGTGTCGGGGGCCAGCCCGATCTTCGCGAAGGACGTCGAGAAGGTCGCCGAGCGGCCCGCGACGACCACGTCGCACGCCGCCGCCAGGGCCAGGCCGAGGCCGAAGGCACCGCCCTCGACTGCGGCGACGATGGGACGCTCGCCGGTGACCATCTGGCGCGCCACGGCGTTGACGACGTCGAGCCGCCTGCGTGCGACCTCCCGGTCCTGGGACATCGACCGGATGTCGCCGCCGGCGCAGAAGACGGTGCCCGCGCCGGTGAGCACGATGGCCCGGGCCTCGCGGTCGGCGGCTTCGAGCGCGTCGAGCAGTTCGAGCCGGTCGTCGAGGTCGAGCGCGTTGCGGCGCGCGGGCCGGTCGATGGTGAGGACGCGGACGGGCCCGCGGTCCTCGACGACGACGGCGCTCACGCCTCGAACCCCTTGATCATCTGCTTGGCGATGATCAGCTTCTGGATCTCGCTGGTCCCCTCGTAGAGGCGGAACAACCGTGCGTCGCGGTAGAACCGCTCGACCGGCACCTCGCGCATGTAGCCGAGGCCGCCGTGGACCTGCACGGCGCGATCGGCGATCCGGTCGACCGCCTCGGCGCAGAAGAGCTTGCACATCGAGGGAGCCAGCCGGCGATCGCTGCCGTCGTCCCAGCTGCGGGCCGCCTCGAGCACCATCGCCCGCCCCGCGTAGGCCTCGGTGCGGCTCTCCGCGAGCATCGCCTGGACCAGCTGGAACTCGGCGAGCTTCTGCCCGCCCTGGCCGTTCGTCGTGGCGTGGCGCAGGCTCTCATCGATGAGCCGGTCCGCCAGACCGACGGTGAGAGCGGCGATGTGCAGCCGTCCCTTCGCCAGGGAGCGCATCGCGGCCGAAAAGCCCTCGCCCTCGACCTCGCCGATGAGGTTCTCGGCCGGGACCCGGACGTCGTCGAAGAAGATCTCGGACGTCACGGCACCGCGCTGCCCCATCTTGTGGTCCTTCGGGCCGATCCTGACTCCGTCGGCACCGGTCGGCACGACGAAGACCGAGATGTTGCGAGCCCCCTCGCTCACGTCGCCGGTGCGGGCGAAGACCATCAGCAGGTCGGCCCAGATCGCGTTGGTGATGAACCGCTTCTGGCCGTTGATCACGTAGTCGTCACCATCGCGCGCGGCGCGGGTGGTCAGCCCGCTCGGGTCCGAGCCGGCCTCCGGTTCGGTGAGGGCGAACGACGCGATCCGCTCGCCGCTGGCCAGTGCCGGCAGGTAGGCGTCCTTCTGGCGCTCCGTACCGCAGTTGACCAGCACCTGACCCGCGATGCCGTTGTTGGTGCCGAACATCGAGCGGAACGAGGGCGTCGTCCACCCCAGCTCCATCGCCAGCCGCACCTCCTCCGACATGCTGAAGCCGAGTCCGCCGTACTCCTCGGGGATGGCGTAGCCGAACAGCCCCATCTCCGCTGCCTTCCGGCGCAGCCGTTCCGGGATCTCGTCGGTCTCCTCGATCTCGTCCTCCGCGGCGACGACCTCCTTGCGGACGAACGCGCGAACGGCCTCGAGGACCGAGGTGAACTCGTCGGGTTCCATGGCAGAAGCTCCTAGGGCGGCGGGTGGTCGGCGGATCGGCGAGGTCAGGAGGTGGGGTCGGGTGCGGCGGCCGGACGGCCGACCACGCCGGAGGCGGCGAGCCGGTCGCGGGTGTCGAGGTCGATGCCGAGCTCGCCGAGCACCCCGTCGGTGTGCGCGCCGAGCTCGGGGATGTCACCCATCTTCAGCTCGACGTCGCGAAAAGTCATCGGGGGCAGCACGGCTCGCACCGGACCCGCCGGCGTCGCCACCTCGCGCCACCGGTCGCGGGCCGCGAGCTGGGCGTGGTCGACCAACCCGGCCATGTCGTTGACCTGGGCGGCCGGGACGCCGGCCGCGGCGAGCCGGGTGTCGAGCTCGGCCGTGGTGAAGCGCCGGGTCAGCTCCGCCACGACGGCGTCGCACTCCTGCCGGTGCCGGACCCGCAGCGGGTTGGTGGCCAGCCGAGGATGTTCGGCGAGGTCCGGCCGCTCGAAGACCTCGGCGACCAGCGCCCGCCAACCCCGGTCGTTCTGAACGCCGATCAGGATCTCCCCGTCGCTGGTCGGGTACGCGTCGTACGGCGCGATCGAGGCGTGGCTGACCCCCATCCGCGGGATCTGCCGACCGCCGTACATCTGCATGTACATCGGGTGGCCGAGCCACTCGACGGTGGCGTCGAACATGGAGATGTCGACCACGCCACCGCTTCCGGTGCGCTCGCGCCGCAACAGCGCCGCTACGACGGCCTGAGCGGTGTAGAGACCCGCCGCGATGTCAGCGGAGGGAACACCTGTCTTGGTCGCGGTTTCCGGCGTGCCCGTGACCGAGATCAGGCCGGACTCGGCCTGGATCAGCATGTCGTAGGCCTTCCGGTCGCTCAGCGGTCCGTGGGTGCCGTAGCCGGAGATTCCCGCGATCACCAGGCGCGGGTGCCGGGCCGCGAGCTCGTCGGCGCCCAGGCCGAGGCGCTCGGCCGCGCCGGGTGCCGCGTTCTGCAGGAACACGTCCGCCTCCGCCACCAGACGGCGCGCGATGTCGGCGCCCTCCGCGGACTTGAGGTCCAGGGCCACGGACTCCTTGCCGCGGTTGAGCCACACGAAGTGCGACGCCAGGCCGTGCACGGCGTGGTCGTAGTTGCGGGCGAAGTCGCCCTCCCCGACCCGTTCCAGCTTGATGACCCGCGCTCCGAGGTCGGCGAGGTGGCGGGTCGCGAGCGGCGCCGCGACGGCCTGCTCCAGGGCGACCACGGTGATGCCCTCGAGCGGGAGGAGGTCGGTGCTCATGACCGCAAGCATGGCCTCGGCCGCTTATGCCCGTCCAATACCTAATGCTTGCGACATTGTTGCCTCGTGCGCAAAAGTGCTCGCCATGGACCTGCACCACCTCCAGGCGTTCCTCGCCGTCGCCGAGGAGCTGCACTTCGGCCGCGCCGCCGATCGGCTGCACATCGCCCAGCCGCCGCTGAGCCGCACTATCAAGCAGCTCGAGCGGGACCTCGGTGCGCAGCTGTTCGACCGCACCACCCGCAGCGTCCGGTTGACCAGCGCCGGAGAGGCGCTCGTCGAGCCGGCCCGCCAGATCGTCGACGGCTTCCGGGTGGCCCGGCGGGCGGTGCAGTCGGCGGGCCGGGGCAAGACCGGCCGCGTGCGGATGGGCTTCGCCGGCCCGTCGTCGTACCTGCTCGTCGGGCAGCTCGGCCGCAGCGTGCGGGAGAAGCACCCCGGCATCGAACTCAGCCTGCGCAGCAGGACCTTCAACGACGCGGCCCTGCGCGCGGTCATGGACGGCGACCTCGACCTCGCGATCGTGCGGTGGACGGTCGAGCCACCGGGCATCGATCACCGGATCCTGACGGTCGAGCACCACGTGATCGTGGTCCCCGCGGAGCACCCGCTGGCGGGTCGCGAGCGGGTCAGCATGGCCGACCTGCGCTACGAACCCTTCGTGATGCTGCCGGCGGACCCGGGTTCGAGCGTGCGCGACGGGTTCATCCGGAAAGCCCACGCCGCCGGCTACGCACCCAACATCGTCCAGACCGCGCCGGACTCGTGGACGGCGATGGCACTGGTCGCCGCCGGGGTCGGCATCACCTTCTCGATCGACGTGGCGGTCAACAACGTGGTCCAGGAAGGCATCCGCGCAATCCCGCTCGAGGAGGGGATGGCGGCCACCTACTCCCGGCTCATCTGGCGCCACGGCGACACCAACCCGGCCCTCAAAGCGGTCCTGGAGGCCTCCGAGGAAGCGCTCCCGACACCGAGCCTCCCGCCGAACGCGACCTGAGCCCTCGTTCGCGTGGCGGTGCGGGTACCGAAAACCCCGCAAGCCTCTGCGACCAGCCCCACTCCCGATGCGACATGGCGTCCGGATTCAAATTTCGCGCGAAATTTGAACGGAAGCGCGCCGGGCGGAGGTCGTCAGCGGACGACCTTGAGCAGGCCGACCTGCGCGGCCGTGGCGACGTGGCGGCCCGACGGGTCGAAGAGTTCGCCGACGCCGTGCGCCCGCCCGTTCGCCACCGACTCCACCCGGCAGTCGAACTGGTGCCACGCGCCCAGGTCGGGCTGGGCGTGGAAGGTCAGCGCGTGCGTCAGGCTGAGGATCCGGGCGCCGGGGGCGTGGCGAGCCGCGCGGAGTGCCACGAACGCGGGCTCGAGCACGCTCATGTCGGTCACGTAGGCCACCAGCGCCGCGCGCAGGACGTGGTCCTCCGGCAGCGGTCCCGTGGCGCGCAGGAACGTGGTCCGCCGGTCGCCCTCCCCGGTCGGGGCGAGGTACGGCGGCTCCACGACGTGGCGCAAGTGCACCGGCCGCGCCATCCGCCACCACGGCGGGACGCGCTCGTCGTCGGCGAAGCGGTCGGCGAGGTCCGGCAGCCCCTCGGGGTCGGGGGCTTCGACCGGCCGCGCCGAGGAGTACGACGGCTGGTCCTCGCGGATGCGCGCCCACCTGGACACCGCGCCGAAGAGCTCGTTGCCCGAGTCGTCGACCAGGCGCGACCGGCGCGTGCACAGCGACGGCGCCTCGGAAACCCGCTCCACCTCCCACCGCAGCTCTCCTCCGGTGGGGACACCGGCCACGAAGTCGGCTTGCAGGCTCACCACCCGCTGCTCGGGGTCGGCGGTGCGTCCGGCCGCCATCAGCGACTGCGCCAGCAGCAGGCCGCCGAAGAGCCGGTCCTCGGGTAGTGGCTGGGGCCGGCCGATCCAGGTGCTCACCCGGTTCCGCGGGTCGTCGGAGCAGGCGAGCTCGAACAGGTCGATGAGGTCGGGCAACGTCAGCGAGGCGGCGTGCGCGGGGGCGGTGAGATCGGTGTCCACCCGGGCATCATGCCGCGACTCCTCCTCGTTCTCGATATCTGTCGCATCCCATTGATGCGCAGTCGTCAACAATGGGTGGCGCAAGAAGTATTGGAGTTCCTCGCACGAACGGCGGCAGATTGGGGCCGTCCGACCCTGCGACGCGAGGAGCCCCGATGCCAGCCCCAGACAAGGTCACCGACCTGCCGGCGGCCGTGGCCGTGCACGTCGAGAACGGGATGACCGTCGCGTTGGAGGGCTTCGGGCACCTCATCCCCTTCGCGGCCGGCCACGAGATCATCCGCCAGGGCATCGCGGACCTCACCTTCTGCCGGATGACCCCGGACCTGCTGGCCGACCAGATGATCGCCGCCGGATGCGTCCGCCGGCTGATCGCGTCGTTCTTCGCGAGCGGTTCGGCCGGGTCGTTGCACGAGGTGCGCCGACGCGTCGAGCGCTCCGACCCGGCGCCGCTCGAGGTCGAGGAGTACAGCCACTACGGCATGGTGTGCCGCTACCAGGCCGGCGCGGCCGGGCTGCCGTTCCTCCCGCTCCGCTCCTACGCGGGCAGCGACCTCCCCCGGCTCAACCCGATGATCCGCAAGGTCGCCGACCCGTACGGCGGCCCCGACATCTACGTCGTCCCCGCCCTGCGGCCGGACGTGACGATCGTGCACGCCCAGCGCGCCGACCGCTCCGGCAACGTCCAGATGTGGGGCATCACCGGGGCGCAGCAGGAGGCCGCCTACGCCGCGCGAGCGGTGATCGCCACGGTCGAGGAGATCGTCGACGAGGAGGTGGTCCGCTCCGACCCCAACCGCACCGTCCTGCCCTCGCACGCCGTGTCGGCCGTGGTCGAGTGCCCCGGTGGTGCCCACCCGTCGTACGCGCAGGGCCACTACGACCGCGACAACGCCTTCTACCGCGAGTGGACGCCGATCAGCAGGGACCGCGACGCACTTGTGCAGTGGCTCGACGAGTGGGTGCACCGGGTGCCCGACCGGGCGGCGTACCTGGCGAAGCTGGGCTCCGAGCGGTGGGAGAGCGTGCGCGTCGCCCCCCGACCCTCGCAGCCCGTGGACTTCGGCCGCCGGCGGGTGATCGCATGAGCAGTCGCGCCGAATCCGTTCCCGGCGAGGTGCTGTCGGACGTCGCTCCCTCCACCACCGAGTTCCTCGCCGCCGTCGCGGCGCGGCAACTCGTCGGCAGGCACCGCGTCTTCGCCGGGGTCGGCCTGCCGACGCTCGCGGTCGAGCTGGCCCGCCGGACCACCAACCCGGACGTCGAGCTGGTCTACGAATCCGGCATCTGCGGCGCCCAGCCGGAGGGCCTGGCCGAGGGCATCGCCGATTCGGTGCTCGTCTCCGGGGCGGCGGCCGCGCTCGGCATGCCGGCGCTGTTCGGCTACGTCCTCCAGGGCGGCCACGTCGACGTCGGCTTCCTCGGCGCGGCGCAGGTCGACCGGTGGGGCAGCCTCAACACCAGCTTCATCGGCGACTGGGACCAGCCCACCGTGCGGCTGCCCGGAGCCGGCGGAGCCGCCGAGATCATGCCCAACGCCGCCGAGTGCATCGTGGTGCTCCGCCGCCACGACCCCGGCTCGCTCCCGGCGCAGCTGGACTTCTGCACGTCCCCCAGCCCCGCCCGAGCGCACGCCGAGGATCCTCGGATGGTGCCGCCGGGGCACGGCGTCTCGACGGTCATCACTCCGATGGCCGTGCTGCACCGCCCCGACAAGCTCGGCGAACTGGTCATCAGCGAGGTCCACCCCGGCCACACCGCGGAGGAAGTGCGCGAGGCCACCGGCTGGAACATCCCGGTCGCCGACGACGTGCGGGAGACCCGGCGCCCCACGGCCGAAGAGGTCCGGCTCCTGCGGGAAGAGATCGACACGGTCCGGCTCTACCTGCGATGAACCACGTCGCTGCTGCTCCCGACCCGCCGCGCGCGGCGTACGCCGCGCTGCTCGCCTGCACGACGCTGGGCACGTTGGCGAGCACGATCATCAGCGCACCGATCAACGTCATCGCCCACGCGATCGGTGCCTCGCCGCGCGGGATCGTCCTCGCGGTCAGCGCATTCACGCTCGCGATGGTGCTCTGCGCACCGCTGTCGGGGTGGATGTGCCAGCGGTTCGGCTCGCGGCAGGTGCTGGGCTGGTCGCTGTTGCTGATGGTGGCCGCCCAGGCGGGCGCGGCGTTCAGCCAGGACTTGGCGTTCCTCGTCGTGATGCGCGCCCTGCAGGGCGTCGCCTGCTCCGCCGTCCCGCCCGCGGTGCAGCAGGTGCTCGGTCGCCACTGGGCTCGGCACCGGGCCCGGGCGATGGCGGGCTGGGCCGCCGCCATGGGGGTGGGCCAGTCCCTCGGCCCGCCGCTCGGCGGGCTGGTCGCCGACGCGCTCGGGTGGCGGTGGGTCTTCCTCACCCACGCGGCGCTCAGCCTCGTGCTGCTGGTGCTCTGCCTGACGGTCGTGCCGGCGGTCGCCGGCGCTTCGGCACCGCTGCACGCGTCCGGGATGGCCACCTTGACGATCGGCATCGGCTCCCTCGTGGGCGCCGTGAGCTGGCTCGGCCAGCACGGATCCCCCTGGGCGGCGGTCGGTTTCGCCGCCGTGGGCGTGCTCGCGCTGGTGTGGCACCGCCGACTCGGCCGCACCGAGGCCGGTCCGTTCATCCCCGCCGGTCTGGTCGCCGAGCGCCGGTACGTCGCCAGCACCGCCGCCGCCTGCGCGGTCATGAGCTGTCTGGGCGTGGCCATCGTGGCCACTCCGCTGCACCTCGGCCGCGACCTGGGTCTGGGGCCGGGCGCGATCGGTGCGGTCATGCTGACGCTCGCCCTGGCCATGACCCTGGCCGCGCCCCTGTCCTCCCGGATCACCGAGCGGTTCTCGGCCGAGCGCAGCCTGCTCGGCGGATTGCTGCTCCTCGGAGCCGGTTTCGTCGCCCTCCTCCTCGTCGTCGAAGCGGTGCCGCACGACCTCGCCGTACCGGCCGCGGTCGTCGCGCTGGCCCTGACCGGCTCGGCGATCGGAGTCGTGCAGGCGGCGGCCGGGCACGGCCTGATGACCTCCCCCGCCGCCGGGAGCGGCGTCGCGCTCGGCCTGCACAACACGCTCCGGTTCGCCGGCCTGGCCGTCGGCTACTCCTGGGTGGCGATCGCCTACCCGACCGGGCTGCTCGCCCTCGTCTACGGCGTGCCGGTCGTCCTCGTCGCCGGGACCTCGCTCTTGGCCCGCAACCGCATTCGGGCCGCGTCCGCCGAACCCGTTTCGCCCACTTCCGAAAGGCTGATCCAATGACCCCCTCTGAGACGTCCTCGCCGTCGACCGCGCCGGGGGCCGGCCCGCTGGCCGGGCTCCGGGTGGTCGAGGTTTCGAGCTTCGTCGCCACTCCCCTGTGCGGCACCGTGCTGGCGCAGCTGGGCGCCGAGGTCATCCGCGTCGAGCCCGTCGAAGGCGCTCCGGACCGGACCCGTTGGCCGCTCACCGACGAGGGCGTCAGCCTCTACTGGAACGGCCTCAACCCGGGCAAGAAGGCGATCGCCGTCGACCTCACCCGGCCCGAGGGGCGCGAACTCGTGTCCGACCTGGTCGTCTCGGGCGGCTCTTCGGGCGGCATCCTCGTCACCAACAGCGAGCGCTGGCCGGAGTTCGGGTACCAGGCGTTGCGGACGCGTCGCTCCGACGTCATCCACGCGCTGCTCACCGGACGGCACGACGGCGGCACCGCCGTCGATTACACCGTCCAGGCGGCCAGCGGTTTCCCCCTGGTCACCGGTCCCGAGGACCACGACGGCCCGGTCAACAGCCTGGTCCCCGCCTGGGATCTCACCGCCGGTTTCCACCTCGCCACGGGACTGCTCGCCGCCGAACGACGGCGGATGCTCACCGGTGCGGGCTCCGAGGTCCGAGTCGCCCTCGAAGACGTCGCCCTCGCAGGCGCGGGGAACCTGGGCTACCTCGCCGAGGCGCAGCTCCAGCCGTCCGTGCGGCGCGAGCCGACCGGCAACTACGTCTACGGCACGTTCGGCCGCGACTTCACCACCGCCGACGGCGACCGGTTCATGATCGTGGCCCTGACCCGGCGCCAGTGGCACGACCTGCTCCGGATCACCGGTCTCGAAGACGCCGTGTCAGCGCTCGCCCGGGCGCTGGGGGCGGACTTCTCCGACGAAGGGCAGCGCTACCGGCACCGCACCGTGCTCGCGGGCCTGGTCGCCGCGTGGTTCGAGCAGCATCCGACGGCGCACGTGACCGAGGCCCTCGCCGACACCCGCATCCTGTGGTCGCCGTACCGCACCTTCAACGACCTGGCCGCCGACGACGCCCGGTTGCTGCGCGAGCACCCGCTCTTCTCCGCTGTGGACCAGCCGGGGGTCGGCCGCCTCGTCGCACCCGGATCGCCCCTGGTCGTCGACGGTCGGCGGACCACCCCGGAACCGGCACCCCTCGTCGGGCAGGACACCGGCTCAGTGCTCGCCGACGCTCTCGGCCTCGACGCGGACGCGCTCACCGACCTCGCCGAACGCGGCGTGATCGCCACCACCGACGAACGGGCGGTGCAACGATGAGCGCGCTCGCGACCGCCGAAACAGCGGGAACCTGGCTCTTCGCTCCCGGGGACCGCCCGGAGCGCTTCTCCAAGGCCGCTGCCGCCCGAGCCGACCTGGTCGTGCTCGACCTCGAGGACGCCGTCGCACCCACCCGCAAGCCGGAAGCACGCCGCAACGTCGTCGACTGGTTGTCCGGTCACGACGCACCTTGTGCCGTCCGGGTCAACGCGGTCGGCACACCCTGGTACGAGGACGACGTCGCGGCCCTCGCCGAAGCCCGGCCGGTCGTCGTCATGGCACCCAAGTCCGAGAACACCGGAGCCACGACCGAACTCGTCGGCGCACTGCCGGTCGGGTCGGCCGTCGTCGCGCTCATCGAGTCGGCTCTCGGCGTCAACCGCGCTCAGGACCTCGCCGAGATCGACGGCGTCGTGCGGCTCGCCCTCGGCACCTACGATCTCGCGGCCCAGCTCGGTGTGGACCCCGATCACGCGCCGGCGCTGGCCGCGGCGCGCGCGTCGCTGGTGCTGGCCTCGGCGGCCGCGGGGCTGCCCGGTCCGGTGGACGGCGTCACCGGCGATGTCCACGACGCGCAGCGGTTGTCCGACGACGTGACGGCAGCGGCCGCTGTCGGCTTCACCGGCAAGCTCTGCATCCATCCCGCCCAGGTCGTGCCCGCGGCAGCGGCTCTGGCGCCCACGCCCACCGAGATCGACTGGTCGCACCGGGTCCTCGCCGCCGCAGCCGAGGCGGATGCGGCCGGCGAAGGAGTCGTCCTCGTGGACGGCCGCATGGTCGACGCACCCGTCATCGCCCGCGCCCGACGAATCACGTCTTGCGCGTCCGCGAGTCTCAGGAGCACCCCATGAACAGCCTCGCGCCCGATGAACAGGATGCGGTCGTCGGCGAGGGCACCAACGAAATCCAGAAGAACGTGATCGCAAGTCAGATGGTGGCCCGCGACCGGACCGCGACGAGCAACGAGCGGAGCAGCTGATGGCACTTCTCGACGACAAGACGGCATTGATCACCGGCGGAGCCCAGGGCATCGGCCTGGCCATCGCGGAGCGCTTCGCGGCCGAGGGCGCCCGCGTCGTGATCGCCGACCTGGACGGGGGCGCCGCCGACGCGGCGGCCAAGGGACTCGACCCGGACAACGTCCTCGGCGTGGCGTGCGACGTGGTGTCGGCCGCCGACGTGGAACGGGCGCTGGAAACGGCCCGCAGCACCTTCGGCTCCTTGGACGTCGTCGTCAACAACGCGGGCATCACGCGCGACGCGACCATGCGCACGATGAGCGAGGAGCAGTTCGACCAGGTGATCGCCGTGCACCTGAAGGGTTGCTGGAACGGCACCCGGCTGGCCTCGGCCCGGATGCGGGAGCAGAAGTCCGGCGCGATCGTCAACATCTCGTCCCTGTCCGGCAAGGTCGGCATGGTCGGTCAGACCAACTACTCGGCCGCCAAGGCGGGGATCGTCGGCATGACCAAGGCGGCCGCCAAGGAGATGGCCCACCACGGCGTCCGCGTCAACGCCATCCAGCCCGGCCTGATCCGCTCGGCGATGACCGAGGCCATGCCCGCGAAGGCGTGGGACCAGAAGATGGCCGAGATCCCGATGGCCCGCCCTGGTGAACCGGCCGAAGTGGCGAACGTGGCTCTCTTCTACGCCTCGTCGCTGTCGTCCTACATGACCGGCACCGTGGCCGAGGTGACCGGCGGGCGGTTCATGTGAGCGAGGAGCACGAGCCCGCGGTCTACCGGGGCTGGACCGCGCACGAGACGACCGCGGTTGAAACGCTGGACCCGTCACCGGTCGCCGCTCTCGGGGCGCTGCTGAACAGCGACGCACCCGTGCCCGGTACCGGTGATGTGCTCCCTCCGCTGTGGCACTGGGTGGCGCTCCCGCGATGGCCCTCCTCGTCGACCATCGGCGCGGACGGGCACCCGCTGCGCGGAGATTTCCTGCCACCGGTCGACCTCCCACGCCGGATGTTCGCCGGCGGAGAGGTCACGCTGCACGGCGACCTGCGAGTGGGCACGCAGGTGATCCGGGAGGCACGAGTCGACTCGGTCGAGAAAAAAACCGGCAAGAGCGGGCCCCTGGTGATCGTCCGGGTCGGAATCCGCCTCCGCGATCCCGACGGCGAGCTGCTGCTCGAGGAACGGCAGAACCTCGTTTACCGCGAGGCCGCCCCCGCACACGCGCCGGAGGACCTTCCCGATCCCACCGTCCCGGCCACCGGAGTGCCGGTCGGCGCACCGCTCGTCCCCGAAGACGGGGACTGGCGCTTCCGGACCGACCCGACCCTGCTGATGCGGTTCAGCGCCGCAACCGCCAACCCGCACCGGATCCACTACGACTGGCCCTACACCACCCGCGTCGAGGGCTATCCCGGACTCGTCGTGCACGGCCCGCTCTCGACCCTCGTGCTCGCCGAGTGCCTCCGCCTGGAGCACCCGGACCGCTCGGTGCGGCACCTGGCCCACCGCAACACAGCTCCGTTGTTCTGCGGCGAGAACGCCCACGCGAACGTGGCGCTCGCCGCCGATGACCGCGCCGAGGTCCGCCTGGGCAAGGGCGACAGCACGCTCCTCGTCCTCTCGGCCGACCTCGCACTCGACACCCCGAAAGGCACCCGACGATGAACCACAACGCGCGCGAAGTCGTGATCTGCGAGCCCGTCCGAACCCCGATCGGACGCTACGGCGGCATGTTCAAGGACGTCAGCCCAGTGGACCTGGGCGTGGCCGCGCTGAAGGGGCTGCTGTCGCGCACCGGCGTCGAACCCGACCGCATCGACGACGTCATCCTGGGGCACTGCTACCCCACCGCCGAGGCACCCGCCATCGGACGCGTCGTCGGCCTCGACGCCGGGCTCCCGGTGACCGTCGGCGGTCAGCAGGTGGACCGCCGCTGCGGCTCCGGTCTCCAGGCCGTCATCAACGCCGTCATGCAGGTCGCCGGCGGCGCGAGCGAGGTCGTCGTCGCCGGTGGCGCCGAGTCGATGAGCAACGTGCCCTTCTACTCCCTCGACATGCGGTGGGGCGGTGCCCGGACCGGAGTGCGGATCCACGACGGCCTGACCCGCGGCCGGCAGACCCCCGGCGGCCGCTTCCACCCGGTTCCCGGCGGCATGCTGGAGACCGCGGAGAACCTGCGCAGGGAGCACGCGATCAGCCGCGAGGACCAGGACCGCCTCGCGGTCAGCTCCCACCAGCGCGCGGTGGCCGCCCAGGAATCGGGCATCCTCGCCGAGGAGATCGTCCCGGTGACCGTGCCTTCCAGGAAGGGCGAGGTGGTCGTCGACACCGACGAGCACCCCCGCGCCGACACCTCGCTGGAGTCGCTGGCGCGGTTGCGCCCGATCCTGTCCGCAGACGACCCCGAGGCCACGGTCACCGCGGGCAACGCCAGCGGCCAGAACGACGCCGCGGCGATGTGCCTGGTCACGACCGCGGACACGGCCGAGGAATTGGGGCTGCGACCGCTGGTGCGGCTGGTGAGCTGGTCGTCCGCCGGTGTGCGCCCGGACGTCATGGGGATCGGACCGGTCCCGGCGACCGAGGCGGCTCTGGCCCGCGCCGGGCTCTCCCTGGCCGACATGGGGGTGATCGAGCTCAACGAGGCGTTCGCCGTCCAGGCCCTGGCCGTGATGCGGGAGTGGAAGTTCACCGACGCCGACCACGAACGCACCAACGTGCACGGCTCCGGAATCTCGCTCGGCCACCCCGTGGGCGCCACGGGCGCGCGGATGCTCGGAACCCTCGCGCGTGAGCTCCACCGCCGCGAGGCGCGCTACGGCCTCGAGACCATGTGCATCGGAGGCGGTCAGGGGCTGGCCGCCGTCTTCGAGCGGATCGCCTGATGCCGCCGCGCGTGTTCGCCGACGTCGCCGCGATCGAGGCGGCCATCGGGGAAGACCTGGGCACCACGGAATGGACGGAGATCACTCAGTCCACTGTGGATCTGTTCGCAGACGTCACCGGGGACCACCAGTGGATCCACGTCGACGTCGAGAAAGCGGCGACGTCTGCGTTCGGCGGCACCATCGCCCACGGCTACCTCACGCTGGCCATGCTGCCCGCGTTCGCCGCCCGGCTCTACGCGATCGAGACCGGCTCCGCCCGCCTGAACTACGGGCTCGGCAAGGTGCGGTTCCCCGCCCCCGTGCCCGTGGGGTCGAAGGTCCGCGCCACGCCCCGCATCCAAGAGGTCCGGCACGTGCCAGCCGGGAGCCAGGTGATCGTGAGGTGGACCGTCGAAGCCGACGGCGTCGAGCGGCCGGTCTGCGTGGCCGAAAGCATCACGCTCATCGTTCCCTGACCGGAGAACCGTCCGACCTCGGCGCCGCCGACGCGAAACAACCGCTCGGCGGCGCCTTTTCGGCTGCCCTCAGGCAGCACCGACTATTGCCGGTTCGGATATCAATCACGTCCACATTCGGTCTTGGACAGGCAACAAGGGCGCCTTTAGCGTGAGTGCGGTCACAGGCCGCCCACGCCGCGCAGAGGCATTCCCCCTGATCCATCCTGAGGAGCAGTCCCCATGTCCACAGCACCCCAGCTCGACGAGCGGATGGCGCGAAAAGCCGGTATCGCCGCCTTCGTCGGCACCACCATCGAGTGGTACGACTTCTACATCTACGGCACGGCCTCCGCTCTCGTGTTCGGTCCGCTGTTCTTCAGCAACGCCGACCCCGCCGTCGCGGTGCTGCTCTCGTTCGGCACCTTCGCCGTCGGCTTCCTGACCCGGCCCCTCGGTGGCGCCGTGTTCGGACACCTCGGCGACCGCATCGGCCGCAAGCGCGCGCTGATCTCCACCCTCCTGCTCATGGGCATCACCACCGTCGGGGTGGGCCTGCTCCCGACCTACGCCACCCTCGGCGCCGCGGCGCCCGTCCTGCTGATCGCGCTCCGCATGCTGCAAGGCCTGGCCGTCGGCGGCGAGTGGGGTGGCGCCGTGCTGATCGCCACCGAGCACACCCGATCCGATCGCGGATTCCTCTTCGGCGCCTTCGCGCAGCAGGGTTCACCGGCCGGGCGGATCCTCGCCACCCTGGGATTCCTGGCGGTGACCGGCCTGCTGCCGGAGGACGCGCTGCTGGAATGGGCGTGGCGCCTGCCCTTCCTCGCCTCCGCGCTGCTGGTCGTCGTCGGCCTGATCATCCGGCTCAAGCTCGAGGAATCGCCCGCGATCAAACAGCTGCACGAGCGCAACGAGGTCGTCAAGGTCCCGGTCGTCGAGGTCTTCCGCAGCAACTTCCGCGAGCTCGTGCTCGGCATCTTCGGCATCCTGTGCGTCTTCGTGGTCGTCTACGCCCGAGACACCTTCGCCCTCGCGTGGGCCACGAAGTCCCTCGACTTCTCCAAGGACTCCTTCCTCAGCATCATCCTGATCGCCAGCGTGGTGCAGTTCTTCGTCCAGCCCTTCGGCGCCATCCTCACCACCCGCTGGAGCCCTCGCGCGCTGGTCACACTGCTGCTCGGCCTCGAAATCCCGGCACTCGCCCTGATGTTCGTTCTGATCGGCACCGGCAACTGGACGCTCGCGATGATCGGCGCCGTCCTGGCGACGATCCCCGACGTGATGTTCTACGCGATCATGGCGGGCATGTTGGCCCAGAGCTTCCCCGCCCGGGTCCGCTACACCGGCATCTCGCTGACCTACGGCCTCTCGGGCGCCCTGTGCGGCACCACCCCGCTGATCCTGCAGTGGCTGCACAGCGGCTCCGGCAGCATGGTGCTCCCGGTGGCCTTCGGCATCGTGACCACCGCGATCTCGTTGGTGTGCTCCCGCGCCCTGCTCGGTCGACCCGCGGCCGAGCAGACGCCGACCTCCGATCAGGCGGCTGTTCCCGGGGACACCACCACTCCCACCCGCTGATCCGCCTCGCCCGGCACCTGCTCGCGGTGCCGGGCGAGGTTCCTCGAGCGCTCGGGCGGCGGCCACCCGGCAGGTGACCGCCGCCCGGGCCCGGCTCTCACTGCTCGTACTCCTCCAGCAAGCGCCGACCGATGATCATCTTCTGGATGTCCGAGGTCCCCTCACCGATCAGCATGAACGCGGACTCGCGGTAGAGGCGCTCGATCTCGTACTCCTTGGCGTAGCCGTAACCGCCGTGGATCCGGAACGACGCCTCGACGACCTCGTTGCAGTACTCCGAGGCGAGCATCTTCGCCATGCCGGCCTCGACATCCATCCGCCGGCCGGAGTCCTTCATCCGAGCCGCGCGCACCATCATGGTGTGGGCAGCCTCGACCTTGGTGGCCATCTCGGCCAGGCGGAAGAGCACGGCCTGGTGCGCAGCGATCGGCTTGCCGAACGTCTCGCGCTGCTGCGAGTAGGCGATCCCGAGCTCGAATGCCCGGTGGGCGATGCCGCACGCGCGAGCCGCGACGTTGACGCGACCGACCTCGACGCCGTCCATCATCTGGTAGAAGCCGTTGCCGGGCTCTCCGCCGAGGATCCGCTCGGCCGAGATCTGGTGGCCCTCGAACACCATCTCGGTGGTGTCGATGCCCTTGTAGCCCATCTTGTCGATCTTGCCGGGCACCGTGATGCCCTGCGCCACCTCGCCGAAACCGGGCTCCTTCTCGACCAGGAAGGTCGTCATGTTCCTGTAGACCGACTCGGCCCCCTCGTCGGTCTTGCACAGCACCGCGACCAGGCTGGACGAGCCGCCATTGGTCAACCACATCTTCTGGCCGGTGATCTCGTACCCGGCAGAGCTGCGGGTGGCCTTGGTCTTGACCGCGGAGACGTCCGAGCCCAGTCCCGGCTCCGACATCGAGAACGCGCCGCGCAGCTCGCCTACCGCCATCCGGGGCAGGTACCTGCGCTTCTGCTCCTCGGTGCCATGCTTCATCAGCATGTGGGCCACGATGAAATGGGTGTTGATGACGCCGGAGACGCTCATCCAGCCGCGCGCGATCTCCTCCACGCACAACGCGTAAGTCAGCAGCGATTCACCCAGCCCGTCGTACTCCTCGGGGATCGTCAGACCGAAGACGCCCAACTCCTTGAGCCCCTCGACGATCTCGGTCGGGTACTCGTCGGCGTGCTCGAGCTCAGTGGCGACCGGGAGGATCTTCTCCTCCACGAACCTGCGCACCGCCTTGAGGATCTCGCTCTGCTCCTCGCTCAAGCCCTCGGTCTCGCACAGCCGACTCATAGCCATCCTTCCTCTGGTCCGGCCTTGGAATCCCCGGGCTTCACTCATCGCACCTGAGGCCGACCGGTCATCCCCCAGCATCACCTGGCCCTTCTCCACCGTCCAATACCTGATCCCGACAGCATTGATGACCCGTCGCGCAATAGTCGCCCGCAGACCCCGAGGGCATCGATCAGTTGAGGATGACCGGAGGAAGTCGTGCCAAATACCCAGGAACAATTCCGGGCCGCACCCGCGAATCGACCAACGACCACTGTGGACTCCACTGATGCTGACACACATCATTCAGCACTAAAGGCGTTGGGCCAACGTCATCAGGCCGTCACAGCAGCGGTAATCAGCAACTGATGTGCAGTTGTCGCGGTGCGAGGACTTCGGGACCGGCTCATCCCGCGAGGCCGCGGTCTGGGCGTTGCAGTGCTACGGGTTCCGGGCTGTGATCCTCCGCGCTTCGGCGACATCTTCCGCGGCAACGCGCTGCAGCGCGGACTGCTGGCGGTCGCGCTGCCGATGGAGTCCGTCGAGGCCCTGTGGGAGCTCGTGGAGCGCGCGCCGGGCGTCGTGAGCCGCACCATCCGAGGAAGCCCGCTCCAGGCCCGGCCATGCACCTCCGAGAACGCGACGGACATTCAGGGGCGAAATCGGCGCGGGAGACGTGCCTGCACGCCTGAGGACTGACATCGTGAGCCTTGTGGTCCCGTTCTCCCCAGCCGAGGAGGCATGATGTCCGATATCGAGCGTCGCTCCCGCCAGGTCACCGACGGCATCGAACGCACCGCCGCCCGCGGCATGCTCCGCGCCGTCGGGATGCGCGACGACGACCTGGTCAAGCCGCAGATCGGTATCGCGTCGAGCTGGAACGAGATCACCCCCTGCAACCTGTCCCTGCAGCGCTTGGCGCAGGCGGCGAAGGAGGGCGTGCACCACGCGGGCGGATTCCCGATGGAGTTCGGCACGATCTCGGTCTCCGACGGCATCTCCATGGGCCACGTCGGCATGCACTACTCGCTGGTCAGCCGCGAAATCATCGCCGACTCGGTGGAGACGGTCGTCGAGGCCGAACGGCTCGACGGCACCATCCTGCTCGCCGGCTGCGACAAGTCCCTGCCCGGCATGCTCATGGCCGCGGCCCGACTCGACCTGGCCGGAGTCTTCGTCTACGCCGGAACGATCCTGCCCGGGCACGTCGACGGCCGCGAGGTCAACATCGCCGATGCGTTCGAGGCCGTCGGGGCCTGCAACCGCGGGCTGATCACCCGCGAGGAGCTCACCGAGATCGAGCGCGCCATCTGCCCGGGCGAGGGCGCCTGCGCCGGCATGTACACGGCGAACACGATGGCCAGCGCCGCCGAGGCGCTGGGCATGGCCCTGCCGGGTTCGGCCAGCCCGCCCGCCGTCGACCGGCGGCGCGACGGCATCGCTCGCGCCTCGGGCGAGGCGGTGATCGGGATGCTGGAAAAGCGGATCACCGCGCGGCAGATCCTGACCCGCGAGGCGTTCGAGAACGCGATCGCCGTCGTCCTGGCCTTCGGCGGGTCGACCAACGCCGTCCTGCACCTGCTCGCGATCGCCAACGAGGCGCAGGTGCCGCTGACCCTCGACGACTTCAACCGCATCGGCGAGCGCGTCCCGCACCTGGCCGACGTCAAGCCCTTCGGCGCGCACGTGATGAGCACCGTCGACCAGGTCGGCGGCGTGCCCGTGGTGATGAAGGCCCTGCTCGACGCAGGCCTCCTGCACGGCGACGCCCTCACCTGCACCGGCCGCACCGTCGCCGACAACCTCGCCGAGATCGACCCGCCAGACCTCGACGGGACCGTGATCCACGCGATGAACGACCCCATCCACCCGACCGGCGGCATCACCATCCTGCGCGGCTCACTGGCCCCGGAGGGCGCCGTGGTCAAGTCCGCGGGCTTCGACGCCGCCGAATTCCGCGGCCGCGCCAGGGTGTTCGATGGCGAGCAAGGGGCCCTCGACGCCGTCACCAACGAGACCATCGTCGCCGGCGACGTCGTGGTGATCCGGTACGAGGGCCCGCGCGGTGGACCCGGAATGCGGGAGATGCTCGCCGTGACCGGGATGATCAAGGGCGCCGGGCTGGGCAAAGACGTGCTGCTGATCACCGACGGCCGCTTCTCCGGAGCGACAACCGGCTTGTGCATCGGCCACGTCGCGCCGGAAGCGGCCGACGGCGGCACCATCGCGCTGGTGCAGGACGGCGACCCGATCGTGCTCAACATGGCCACCAAGACCCTCGACCTCGACGTCCCGCAGGAAGAACTGGAAAAGCGGCGCAACGACTGGACCCCGCGCACCCCGCCCCACCGCACGGGGGTGCTGGCGAAGTACTCGAAGCTGGTCGGCTCCGCGGCAAACGGAGCGATCTGCACCTGAGCAGTAGTCCGCAACGACATGCCATCGGAGTGGCGTCAGTCGCGTGGTCGCCGGGCCATGACGCTGCCCGCCGCTCCGAGCAGGAGTGCCGCGTTCGCCCAGAAGACACCGACCACGCCGACCGGGCCGAGAACGGCACCGACCAGCAACGGCAGCGTCACCTGCGCCAACCGGTTGAAGGTCAGGCGCAGCCCGAGAGCCGCACCGTGTGACGACGGCGGGGTCAGCGACGTCACCCACGCCATCGTCAGCGGTTGCGGCAGGCCCAGCGCGATACCCAGACCGACCATCACCGGAACCGCACCCCACGCCCCCACCAGCGGCAGGCCACCCAGTGCGGCGGCGCCGGCGAGTACCGAAGCGGCGATCAGCGGCAGCCGCCCGAAGCGGACCACCAGCCGGGACAGACCTATCCGGGTGACGAGCGAGACCGCCGCGCGCAGAGCGAGGAGCAACCCAACGGCCCGGGGATCCACGCCCTGCTCGACCGCCCAGACCGGGATGAACGCGTAGAGCAGGTCGAGCGTGACCAGCACCGCGCCGCTCACCACGAGCGACCGCCACATGCCCGGGAGGAGCAGCAGCCCCCTCGTCCCGGGTCGCTCGCCCGCCGAAGAGGGACGCTGCGACCGCAGTGCGCGGTCGGTGCGCAGGAGCTGCGGCGTCAACGGCAGCGCCAGCACGAGGAACAGCAGACACGCCACCAGCCCGCCGCCGGTTCCGGTGGCCGCACCGGTTTCCACGGTCAGCACCGCCGTCACCACCGGTGGCCCGATCATCTGCCCGATCGAGGACGCAGCCGTCAAGGTTCCGAACGCGGCGTCGCTACCGGCGCCGACGTGGGCGATGAACGTCTGCTGCCCCACCATGAGTAGTTGCTGGCCCAGGCCCATCACGACCGCACCGGCCAGCAGCGTCGCCAGCCCGTCATCGAGCAGGGCCACGATCGCTCCGGTCCCGCTCAGCAGCAGCCCGACGGCTGCGACGCCGGCGCCGCCGAGGCGGTCCGTCATCTTCCCCGCCGGGATCGAAGCCACCAACGCGGGCGCCGCGAACGCCGTCGCGAGCAGGCCCAGGAACTCCGGGCCGCCACCGGCCTCCAGCGCGCGGTAGCCGACGACGACCCGGATGCCGAGCCAGAACGCCTGCCCGCACGTCGCCTGCACGACGAGTGCGACGGGCCAGGCGGTCACGAGCGGAGCTCGAACCCGCCCACGGGCGTCCGCAACGCCTCACGCACGGTCGGTTCCCTTGACGCAGCGGACGAGGGCGTCGAGGGCGACGACGCCGTCGGTGCGCACGCGCACCGGGTTGGCCTCGGCCTCGATCACGGACGGCTGCTCGACGGCGAGCCGGGACAAGGCGACGATGGCGTCGGCGAGCGCGTCCAGATCGCCTGGACTCGCGCCCCGGTACCCGGTGAGGACCTTCAAGCCGGTCACTTCGCCGATCATCGCGTGCGCGGTCTCGCGATCGACGGGAGCGAGCCGCACGGCGCTGTCGTCGTAGATCTCCGCTGTGACTCCGCCGGTCGACAGCACCACGACAGGGCCGACGTCGGCGCTGCGGCGATACCCGATCAGCACCTCACCGACGCCGGGGTCGGCCATCGGCTGCACCAGCACGCGGTCGACGTTGATGCCGGCCTTCTGCGCGACTTCCTCGACGATCGTGCGGGCCGCGTCGCGCAGCCCCTCGGCGTCGGTCACGCCGAGCACGACTCCGCCGGCGTCGGTCTTGTGCGCGAGCTGGTCGGACAGAGCCTTGACCACGACCGGGTAGGCGAACGGCAGCGCGACGTCCTCGCCCAGCGAGGCGGTTTTCAGCGCCATCGCGGGCAGCGTCGGCATGCCGATGGAGGCCAGGAGCTCGGCGGAATCCTGCTCGTCGAGCAGCTCGGGCGTGCCGCCCGGTAGCCCGCTGACCGACTCCGGCACGATCCTCGCCGACTGCCGCGAGAACGCGGCTGCGATCGCGTCCGCGCAGGATTCCGGGGTGCGAAACGCCGGCACCCCGGAGGAAGCGAGGATGGTGGCGGCCTCCGGGGCCTCGGGCAGGGCGAACCCGACAACCGGGACCGCGTGCCCACCGCGCTCGGCGAGCGCCTGCACCGCCAGCTCAGGGTTCAGCCGCGCGGAAGAACCGATCACGAACAGCACGAGGTCGAACTCGCCGGAGTCCTGCAACTCCCGCAGCGCGGCCGAAACCACGTCGTGCCTGGCGCCGGCGAGGCCGAGATCGGCGATCAGGCTGTGCGGGATCGGTGCTCCGGCATCAGCCATGCGCTCGACCAGCTCGTGGCTGGGACCGCGCACGGACAGACCGCGCAACGCGAGTTGATCCACCATGATCGCGGCACCACCACCCGTGGTCGTGACGACGCCGACCCGGGGCCTGGCCGGACCGTCGGCCGGGACCCGTTCGAGCAGGGCGGGTGCCTCGCAGAGTCCTTCGAAGGTCGAGACCCGGGCGAAACCGCATGCGCGGAAGAATGCTTCGGCCTCGCTGTCCTCACCTGCCAAAGCTCCGGTGTGCGAGACCGTGAGGGCGCGCGCCTCGTCGGAGCGGCCGAGCTTGTAGACAGCGACGGGCTTGCCCGCGCGGTGCGCTGCGGCCGCGAATTCGGCGAGGTCCCCGGCGTGCCGCAGGGATTCCAGGAATAGCGCGTAGGAGGTGATCGCCGGGTCGTCCAGCGTTGCCGAGCAGATCTCCCCCAGGGACAGGTCTGCCTCTCCTCCGGTGGAGACCAGGCCGGCGAATCCGATCCCGCGTTCGCGCGCCCGGGACACGAGCGCGCCGATCAGGCTGCCGGACTGCGAGGCGACGAAGATCCCGCCGGTGGGCGTGTCCGGCTCGCCGAACGCGGCGTTTCCGGTGAGCATCACCCCGCTGCGCGGATTGACCACGCCGAGGCTGGACGGGCCGACCACCCGGGTCGGGCCCTGCGCCGCGGCAGCGCGCAAACGATCCTCACGGGCCTGGCCCTGCTCCCCTTCCTCGGCGAACCCGGACGACAACACGGTCACGACCGGCACACCGAGACGAGATGCCTCGGCCACGGCGTCCACAGCCGCCTCGGCACCGGTCATCACGTAGACGTGGTCGGGCACGCCGGGCAGCGCGGACAGGCTCGGGTATGCCTTCTCGCCCTGCACCGTCTCCCGGCTGGGGTTGATGAACCAGGCGGTTCCCGTGAACCCCGCCGCGGCGAGGAAGCGCTGGGGACGGCCAGTGGTCTTCCTCGGGTCGTCGGAGGCCCCCACGATCGCGACCGATTCGGGGTGCAGCAGCGGTGCGGCCAGCGCCGTCACGTTCGGGTTCTGAGGCATCGGCTCTCCTGACTGAATGCGGAACGTTCCAACCGGACGGGTCAACTTCACTTCTGACCTACTCGATACTCTATAGAGTATTCCCTGTAGTGTCTGCGTCGTGGACCACATCAACACCGAATTCGCCGACGGGCCCCGCCACGGTGACGAGACCTCTCTGCCCGGCGTGGTCAACCGGACCCCGCTCGCCGATCGGATCAAGCTCCGCTCGGAGGGCGCGCGATTCGTCGGTCTCCCCACCGCCGGGTTCGACCAACGCGTCTTCGGCGGTCATCTGCTCGCCCAACTCGTGCTCGCCGCCGCGCAAGCGTCCGCAGACCGGCACGTCGAATCCCTGCACGTCCAGTTCCTCCGCCCGGGACGTCCCCGCGAGCCGATCTCCTATCCGGTCCGAACGATCCGCACAGGCCGCAGCCGCACGGTGCTCGCAGTCAGCGCCGAGCAGGCCGGGCGCGAGCTCGTCACCGGATTCGTCTCGATGGGTCCTGGCGAACCGAGTCCTCCCACCGGTTCGATCCGGCCGCCGCAGGTGCCCGACCCCGAATCCCTTCCCTCGCTGCCGCAGCGCAGGGCGGCCGGTCTGCCCGCGGACGGCGTGCGGCTTCCTCCGCACGGCGATTGGCGCACCGCCTCCCGCCCACTGGACGTGCGCCCGGTGAACGACCCTTCCGACGACGCGAGCGCGCCGCGCTGCTTGTGGCTGCGCGCCGAAGCGGTGCCGGACGCCGACGACAACCTGCAGCGCGCGGTGCTCGCGTTCGCCTCGGACCGCTCACTGGTGCCGGTGATCGCCCGCGCCCGCGGTGAACGGGCCGACCTGCACCGGCCCGCGGTCAGCGCGGACCACGCGATGTGGTTCCACGCCGACCTCGAACCAGGCGCCTGGATCCTCTACGTGCAGGACTGCCCGGCCGCCGGCGAGCGCAGCGGGCTGGCCCGGGGATCGCTGTTCGATCGAGACGGCCGAATCGTGGCCTCGGTCGCCCAGCACGCGGTGCTGCTCTGACGGCCGGGCACCTGGCACGTCCTCCGAGGCTTTCCGGGAAGCCGTAGCCCAACGTCATCAGGGCATCGATGTCCCCGGGTCTGGCCGCGATCCCCTCCGCGAGCACGAGGGCCGCCTCGTTCGCCGCCGCCGTGAGCACCCTCTCCGGATCGGGTGCGGCCGCGGCCAGTTCGTCGATGTCGTGGTAGGAGGTGTTGGTCGTCAACGGCACGTCCGGCCGAACGACACCGGCGGCCTCGAGCACGGCGATCTTGACGTCGGGATACTCGAAGACCGCCTCCACCACCAGGTCCACGTCGGCGAACGATCCGACCGCGGACCCGGTGCGCAACCCGTCCCGATTCATCGGTCACGACGTCGCCCGCTGCGGGAACCGCCGACCGAAGATCTCCTCCGCGATGCGGTTCTTCATCATCTCCAACGACCCGCCCGCGATCATCCAACCGCGGGTCCGGCGCTGGCAGTACTCCACGAGCGACTCGGTGCTGTAGCCGAGCGCCCCCATCATCTGCATCGCCGCATCGGCCGCCTTGAAACCGGCGGTGTTGGCGGCGTACTTCGCGACGGTGGTCTCGTACGCGGAGGGCATCCCGTCCTCAGCATTGGCCACCGCCCGGGCGAGCAGCGCGTCGGCCGAGTCCAAAGCAACCGCGGCTTCTGCGAAAGCCCACTGCACACCTTGGAACTCGTTGAGCGTGCGGCCGAACTGGGTGCGCTGGGAGACGTGCTCGCGGGCGAGGTTGAACGCGAGCCTGCCCAACGCCAGCGATCGGGAGGCGTTGCCGATTCGCTCGACGTTGAAGCCGCTCATCTGCTTCTTGAAACCACCCGGGCCCAGCAGGATCCGCGACTTCGGGATCCGGCAGTCCTCGAAGTAGAGCTGGGCCCAGGTCTCGCCGCTCATGTAAGCCGACGGCGTACCGACCTCGAGACCGGGATCGCCGCGTTCCACCAGCACCGAACCGATGTTGCGCGTGCCGGGTCCGAAGCGCACGTAGACCAGGTACAACGTCGCATCCACGCTGTGGGTGCCCCAGATCTTGGTGCCGTTGACGATGAGGTCGTCACCGTCCTCGACGGCACTGGTGATCAGCTCGGTCGCCGCCGAGCCGGCTTCGGGCTCGCTCATGCCGAGTGAGAGGAGACCTCGACCGGCGAGAAGGTCCGGGAGGTACGCCGCCTTCTGCTCCGGGGTACCGAACTGGGCGAAGGTGCGGATGGCGCCGAAGTTGCCCGCCTGCAGGATGTCCGCGCTCTTCGGGCAGTGCTGGGCCACCGCTTGGATCACCGCCACCGCGGTGGCCAACCCGGCTCCCTGCCCGCCGTCGTGCTCGGAGATCGTCAGTCCCAACAGGCCCTGCTCCCCCAGCTGGGCTGCGATGTCCCAGGGGTAGCTCGGGTCGTGTGCCCGTTCCAGCGCGCCTGGAGCCAGGTGTCGTGCGGCGAACGCGTTGACCGATTCGAGCAGTTCGTTGCGTGCGAGGTCGTCATCGGCCGAGCGGTCGAGGGTCGAAGTCATGCGGGAGTTTCCTTGTCTCTTCGAACGGTACTTCAACCGATGAAGTTGAACTTCTGCTTCCACAGCGCCTGGTCGGCCTTCGCGTGGCGGGCGAAGCCCTCCTCGTCGAGCAAGTGGAAGCGTGGTGAGTCGGCGGTCGGCAGCTCGTACTCCCCGGCGCGAACCGGGCCCACGTCGGTGCGGACCGGGACGAAACCCTGAGAACCGACGAACCGCTGACCGGACTTGGACAACGACCAGTTGGCGAAGACCTGGGCGGCCGGGTTGTCCACCCCCTTCGGGGTCAAGCCCAGCGGACCTTCCGAGGCCGACACGCCTTCCTTCGGGACGACCAGCCGGATCGGCGCACCGTTGGTCTGCGCCCCGAACGCGTTGTTGAAACTGACGGTCGCGATGGAGATCTCGCCGCGCGCGAGGGCATCCACCTCCGTCGAGGTGGAGTTGAACACCCGAGGATCCTGCGCGGCCAAGCGGTCGAGGAATCCGACCCCGAACTGCTCGATCTGGAACCGCGTGAGCGCGCTCAACGTGCCACCCGTGGTGATCGCCACGATGCCGAGCTCGCCCTGGTACTTCGGATCGGTGAGGTCTTCCCAACCGTTCGGCGGGTTCTCGGTGTGGATGGCCGAGTTGTAGGCCATCGCGTTCACGAAGTAGTAGCCCGGGAACCAGTTGGCATCGACCGTGGCCCAGGCTGCTGCCAGCTTGTCGTGGAAGGGCGTCCGGTACGGCACGTAGAGCCCCGCCTCACCGAAGTTCCGCGCCGTTCGGGGGTCGGTCAGCCGGATCACGTCGGCTCCGAGACGACCTGCCCCGTGCTCGGACAACGCCCGCTCGGCGAGCTTGTTGTTCGGCAAGCGGGTCAATTCGACCGGGATGCCGGTCTCAGCGGTGAACCGCGCCACGGTGAGGTCCTCGGCCTCCTTGCCCGCTGCCGAGTACAGCACGACCTTCTTGCCCTTCGCGGCGTCGTAGAGCGCCTTGTCGGCGATCTGCTCACCATCGATGGTCAAACCGTTGCTGGTGTCCACCTGCGCCGGTGCGAGCAGCTTGGCCGCACGAGCGGTCGGTGTGTTGTGCACCGAGCCCCCGCAAGCCGAGACGAGCAGGATCGCGGCGGTGATCAAGGCCAACATCGCGGTGCCGCGCCGCTGACCGGAGCAGACGTGGGAAAACTGGGTCGTCTCAGGCACCGTGGCCTCCCGAGCCCGCACCGAACCGGCGGGGCAGGTAGCTGAGCAGGAACATGATCGCGCAGTAGATGAGCGCGGTAGCGGAGGCTTCGTTGAGCGCACCGCCGTTCTCGAACTGGTCGTAGATGGCGATCGACAGGATTTCGGTGTCGGTGGTGTAGAGGAACAACGGCACGGTCAGCTCGCGCATGCTCAGCATGAGCAGCAGGAGGAACGTCGACAGCACGGACACCCGAAGCAGCGGCACGGTGATCACGGCGATCGCCCGGCTGCGGTGAGCACCGAGCATCACGGCGCTGTCCTCGAGGTCGCGGTCGGTGGCGCGGATCGAGGCGGCGATCCCCCGGAATCCCTGGGGCATCTGAACAGCGACGAACCCGATGATCAGCACCCAGAGCGTGCCGTAGACCGGCAACGGCATGACCAGCCAGGTCCAGAGCAAACCGATCCCGAGCACGACGTGGGGAATGGCCAGCGGGACCATCGACACGTTCTCCAGCGCACCGCGACCCCACGATTTCGTCCGGTAGACCACGTAGCCGACGACGAAGGCCAATGCCGTGCCGGCGGAGGCGGCGGCGAGCGAGACCACGACGCTGTTGGTGGCCGCGCCGAGGAAACCTTCGGACGACACCGCCTCGGAGAACGAGCTGACATCGACAGCACCCGGCTCGGTCAACGAGACGAACGAGCTCATGTACGGGGAACTTCGAACCGCCGACAACAGCAGAGCCGACAACGGCAGCACGATCGACAGAACGAAGTAGACGACAGCGGCGACCAGGGCCGGAGTGCGCCACCGGCCGAGCGCGATCTTCCGAGCTTTCACGCCCTTGCCCGACACCGTCGTGAAGGACCTCTTGGCCAGGTAGCGGCGCTGCATCCACGTCACCGCCAGCACCACCGCGACGAGCACGATCGCGATCACCGCCGCCTCGTTGCCCCGCGACGGAGTGGAGTTCATCAGCTTGTAGATGAAGGTCGGCAGCGTGTCGATCCCACCTGGCGTCGCCAACACCTGGGAGACCGGGAAGTTCTCGAAGACCAGCACGAAGATCAGCAACCCGGAGCCCATGATCGCGGGCAGCGACAGCGGCACGGTGACCGAACGGATCGTCCGCCAGGGCGCGCTGCCGTGCACGCCGGCGGCGTCTTCGAGGTCCGGGTTCATCAGCGACATCGAGCTGTGGATCATCAGGAAGGCGTAGGGCGCGTAGTACATCGCCATCACGACGACGACTCCGACGATCGTGTAGACGTTGACGACCGGCCCGGTCCCACCTAAGTCGCGGACCGCCACGTTGATCAGGCCGGCCCCCGGGCTGGCCAGGATCGACCAGGCCAACGCGCCCACGTAGGACGGCAGGAACAGCGGCATCAGGCCGATCAAGTAGAGGAACCCGCGAGCTCGGACGTTGGTCCGCGCCGCCAGGAAGGCCAGCGAACCGCCGATCAGCAGCGCGAGCACCGTCGCGCCGGCCGCGATGAGCAGCGAGTTCAGCGCTGCGGTGAGCACCCCTTCAGCTGCGAGGACCCGCAGGTTCGCCAGCGTGAACGACAGGTCGGCACTTCCCGGCCGCGGCACGTCGGTGGCGAAGGCGGCCACCACGATCAGCAGGGCCGGAACGAGGACCAGGAAGGACACGAAGGCCAGCAACGGCAGCCCGAGGACTCGGGTACGCAGCGGCACAGGACTGCGGCGTCTGCGACCCATCGGGGCTTCAGGGCGCGCGGGTCTGGTCGGTGTGGTGGTCATACCGCGACGACCTCCTGCGCCTGCTGGACCTCGGTCACGTCTTCGGGCAGCAGCCGGACAGCACGCGGGTCGACATCGATCGACACCGCGGATCCGGTGGTGAGCGTCCCGGTGGCCGGCGGAGGGCAGATCGCCTCGATCGCCAGGCCTGAGCCGGTGCGCACGGTGCAGCGGATCGAAGAGCCTTGGAACACAGCGACTTCCACGGTCCCGCTCATCCGGTTCGACGGACGTGCACTGCCCTCCTCGGCCGTGGCCGCCGGAGTGACGCGGACGTGCTCGGGTCTGATGCAGGCGAAGCGCGTGCCCGCCTGACCGGCCTCGGCCTCGTCGACCACGAGCCGGCCGCCCTGACCTGATAGTTCCGCGCTGTTCCCGTTGAGGCTGGCGACCTCGAAGACGTTGGTGACGCCGAGGAAGCTCGCGATCGACGCGCTGGACGGAGCCGCGTAGATCTCCTCGGGCGTCCCGAGCTGGGTGATCCGACCGCCCTGCATGATGGCGATGCGGTCGGCCAACGCGAGGGCCTCCTGCTGGTCGTGGGTCACGTAGAGGCTGGTCAGCCCGCGCTCGAGCTGGATCCTGCGCAGTTCGACCCGCAGCTCGTCGCGCAACCGCGCATCGAGGTTGGACAACGGTTCGTCCAGCAGCAGCACCGCGGGCTCCATGGCCATCGAGCGCGCCAGCGCGACCCGCTGCATCTGGCCGCCGGACAACATGCTCGCTCCGCGTTCGCCCAGGTGCTCCAGGCCGACGACCTCGAGCACGCGGATCGCTTGGCGGCGGGCTTCGGCTCTGCCAACACCCTTCATCTTCAAGGGGAACGCGACGTTGTCGAGGACCGTCATGTGCGGCCACACGGCGTAGGACTGGAAGACCATGCCGACGTTGCGCTTGTGCGACGGGATCGACGTGCCTCTCGTGCCGTCGTACACGGTCCGGTCGCCGATGGTGATCCGACCGCCGGATGGGGATTCGAGACCGGCGATGCACCGCATGGTGCTCGTCTTCCCGCACCCGGACTGGCCCAAGAGGACGACGGAACTGCCGTCGGGGATCGTCAGGTCCAAGTTCTTCACCGCTCGGTGCTCCCCGTAGGTGAGCTCCAGCGCTTCGACACCAACCTTCATTGGATGGCTCCTCGCAAGTGGTCCGGTGGTCGGTCGTGGTGGGGGCGCGCTGGTCAGCCGACGACGAGTGCGCTGGACCGGATCGCCCGGTCGATGTCGGCCAGGAAGCCCAGATCGCCGAAGGCCTGGACAGCGGTGATGAGGTCGGTGGTCGCCGCCGGACCCACCACCGGTTCGCACAATCCGCGCACCTTGTCCTCGAGCGCTTCATCGGACAGCGGGTTCGCCGGTTCTCCGTACGGGTGCTGCACCCAGGTGGTGTGCGTGCGCCCGTCGCCGAGCTCGAGGGTCGCCCGGGCGGGGCGGCCCGACCGGGGGTAAGCGGCATCGGCATCTGGATCAACAGTCACCGAGATGCGCTCCATCAGGTCCCGCACAGCGCTGTCGGCGCGCGCTGCGGGATCGAAATCAGTCAGGGTCACCGCGCCGCGGAGGAGAGCGGTGGCGACCGTGTAAGGCAGGCTCAGCTGCGCCTGCAGCGTGGTGCTCATGTCAGTTCCGGCGTGCCGAGCGGCGATCGGGAACGTCTCGACCTTCACCGCGGTGATGTCAGCGGGATCGATCGCGTGCTCGCGCCGCAGCTGCAGCGCACCGTCGATGGCACCGTGGAGGTGGCGGCAGCAGGGGTAGGGCTTGACGTAGGTCTTCAGCAGGACCCACTCCTGACCGAGCCCGTCGGTGATGCGCTCTGGGAACCACGCCTCGCCGACCGCACCAGCATAGGCCGCGAAGTAGCCGTCGGTCCCTTCCAAGACAGTGGTCGGCCCGGTCAGTCCCGCGGCGGCGAGATCCGCCGCGGCGATGCCATCGCGCGCCGCCTTCCCGGGGTGGAAGCGCTTCACCTCGGCCGAGCCACTGAGGAACTCGAACAACCCGCCAGCGTGCGAACCGGCGATGCCGAGCGCGTTCGCGGTCTCGTCCTCCGACAGTCCGCGGAGCACGGATGCCGCAGCGGTCGCACCGAAAACGCCTGCCAGCGGGGTGTTGTGGAAGTGCCGGTTGCGGGTGGCGGGGTGGCCGGCAGCGGCGATCCGGCACGCCAGCTCCATGCCGATGGCAGCAGCCATCCGCACGCGCTCCGCATCGGCGCCAATGCTCTGCCCGAGGCCGAACACCGTGGGCAGCACCACCGAGGTGGGGTGCATGCTGCCCGGTGTGTACCCCTCATCGGACTCGATGCCGTGGCCACTGGTGCCGTTGACCAGCGCCGCACCGAGCACCGATGAGCTCCCGTGCCCGATCGAGGTCGCCACGTCGCCGGGATACAGGGCCGCAGCGTGGCGTGCGACCGCGACGGACACCGGCCTCACCGAGCTGGCGACCATGCCGGCGACGGCATCGAGGGTCAACCGGCGCAGGTGACGGTCCAGGTCTGCCGGCAGCGGCTGCGCCTGTTGCTCGACGATCCACTGCGCGACGTGCCTGGTCAGTCCCGTCTGTGCGTCCATGGACTTCTCCCGCTAGGTGATCGGGCCGCCCTCGTTGGCGGCAGCCAAGAAGCTACATACTCTATAGAGTGTTGTCCATGGATTAGACTCGGTTACCGTGGGTAAGTCGATAGGCAATAGACTGTTGACCGCTTGGTCACGGGTGCACGAACGGAAGGGCGACACATGAGCTTCGGCAACGCGGACTCCCCTCCTCAGAGCCGCACCGCCTGGGTCGCCGACCGGATCCGCGAGGACGTCGCGGCCGGCACGCTCCGGCCCGGTGAGCTCATCAAGCAGACGGTCCTGGCCAAGCGGTACGGAGTCAGCCCCACACCGGTCCGCGAAGCGCTGCGCATCCTGGAAGCCGACGGCATGATCGTCTACTCCACCCACAAGGGCGCCTCGGTCCGCGAGATGACCCCGGACACCGCGGCGGACCTCTACCGGCTGCGTGCGGCCGTGGAATCCGTGGCCTCGGAGATGGCGGTCGAGCGGATGACTCCGGAGAAGCTGCAGGAGATCGAGCAACAGCACGCCGAGATCGACCGCGCGCTCCGTGACGGAGCCGCTCCCGCCGAGCTGTCACGCCTCAACAAGCAGTTCCACTTCACGATCTACGAGCAGGCATCGCCGCTGGTCCTGCAATACGTCGAGACGCTGTGGGTCCGCTTCACCCCGCCTGCCACCATCTGGGGAAGCAAGGACGCCGCCGAGGCGCTGCAACGCGACCACGACGCGATCCTGAAAGCCTTGCGGGAAGGCGATGCCGCCTCGGCCGCCAGGCTGGCCGCCGAACACGTCGAGCACGCCGCCGCCATTCGCGCGGCGAACCCGGAGCTGCGTGCCGCCGGCGGGCAGGATCGTGAAGACGTCACCAACATCTGACCGCGGCTCGCACATCGTCCTACTGGTTCTCCGCCGCTCATCGCGCACAGCGCCTCGGAGATGACGGTTCTCGGCGGCACCCCTGTCTCTAACACCGAACGTGAAGACGACGAGGACTAGGAGCCCCATGGCCCGCCTGGACTACGCCAGTTCCGACACCCCGGCAGGCCCGGACGGGCCCATCATCGATCGGATCCGCACTCGCCGTGGTGGCACGCTGCGGCCCCTGGACTTGATGCTGCTCCACAGCCCACCGCTGGCCGACGGCTGGAACGACTTCCTCGGCGCCGTCCGGTCCGGCACGATTCTGGCAGACGACGTGCGCGAGCTCGCGATCCTGCGGGTCGCCGCGCTCAACGACGCGCAGTACGAGTGGGACGCCCACGAGCCGCTCGGCCAGGCCGGTGGTCTCACCGATTCCGACCTCGCAGTGCTGCGCGGCGAACCGCGCTCGGACCGGCTGGAACCGCGACTGGCCGCCGCGCTCGCCTACACCGATGCGATGACGGCTGAAGTCTCGGTTCCGGAGGACGTTTTCGATTCCCTCCGCCGGCACTTCAACGAGCGCGAGGTCGTGGAGCTCACCGTCACCGTCGGCGCCTACAACCTCGTGTCGCGGGTCCTCGTGGCGCTCGAAGTGGGACAGGAGGAACCCCCGAGCAGCCCGAACACCGGCGGAGAAGATCAGGAGCGGGCGTGATGGGCGGCAGGTTGGACGGCAAGATCGCGATCGTCACCGGTGCGGGCAGCGTGGGTGATGGATGGGGAAACGGGCGTGCGACCGCCTACGTCTTCGCCCGCGAAGGTGCCCAGGTGCTCGCGGTTGATCGCGACCCGGAGGCGCTGGGGGCGACGTTGGAACTCATCGCCGAGGAAGGTGGCATCGCGCAGGGACACGCCTGCGATGTCACCGATTCCGATCAGGTGGCAGGCATGGTGCGCGCAGCGGTCGACACGTTCGGAGGACTCGACGTACTGGTCAACAACGTCGGCGGCTCGAAGCACGGAGGCCCGACCGATCTCGACGAGGAGGGCTGGCGTGCACAGCTGGAGTTGAACCTGACCAGTGCCTACCTCGGCTGCCGGCACGCGATCCCGGTGATGCGCGAACGCGGCTCCGCGGCGATCGTGAACGTCGCATCGACCTCAGGGCTGCGGTTCACGGGGTCTCCACAAGTCGCCTACGCGTCCTCCAAGGCAGCGGTGATCCAGCTGTCCAAGGTCACCGCCGTCGAACACGCACCGGACCGAATTCGCGTCAACACGGTGGTTCCGGGCCAGCTGCACACCCCGATGGTCGAGACCCGTTTGGCCGGGCAACGCACCGGTGGAAACGTCGACGAGCTCTTGGCCCAGCGACTGTCCCGGATCCCGCTCGGATTCATGGGCGACGGCCTCGACACCGCGCACGCCGCGCTGTTCCTGGCCTCCGACGAGTCCAGGTTCGTCACCGGCACCGAGATCGTCGTCGACGGCGGCATGACCGCGCGCTGCGACTGAGCGGCCGAAAGTCGTCGGCCGACGAGAGCCGCACCAGCGCGCACCATTTCGGGCCGGCGAGTGGAAAGAGGTGTTCGCGACCGATTCGGCCGCACGCGGTCAGCCCAACATCGATCGAGAAGTCCAGGTGCAACAGGGTTTCCGCCCGTCAACCGACGATCGCCCGCTCACGGCGGCCGGAAAGCGGACCTCGCAGGAGCCGCGTAGCCTCGCACTCGGCGCCCCCGAAGCGCCCAGCGCGGGGCCGCGCCGCTCACACGAGGGGGAACCATGACGGATGTTCAGTCGATCCCGCAGAACTTTCCGCGGGTCACACCGTACCTGTGCGTCGACGACGCCAAAGCCGCGATCGATTTCTACTGCCGGGTGCTCGGCGCGACCGAGCGCATGCGAATGCCGATGCAGAACGGCAAGATCGCGCACGCTGAGATCACCATCGGCGACGCGGTGATCATGCTCGCCGATGAAGCACCTGACATGGGCGCCCGCAGTCCGAAATCCATCGGCGGGTCGCCCGTGATGCTCTACGTGTACGTCGAAGACGTCGACCGGGTGTTCAACGAGGCCGTCCAGTCCGGCTCCACGGTGCTCAACTCGGTGGAGGACAAGTTCTACGGCGATCGAAGCGGCGAGTTCGAAGATCCCTTCGGGCACTGCTGGAGCATCGCCACGCACGTCGAGGACGTGTCCGACGAGGAGATGTCTCGACGCATGGCTCAAGCCATGAGCGGCTGAGCCGATCCACCCTGAGCTACCCACCGCGGTCAAGTGGCCCCGGTGTCAAGAAGACGATCGACTCACCGCTGATCCACGGCGAGACCACGACCAGCGACCCGACGATGCACGGCTACGCGCTCTCGGGTTGCGGGTGGAGCTGCTCGATCCGGTCGCGTGCGGTGCACATGCCCCAGTATTGCTCAGCGAGGTCGTCAGGATCGGCGACCGCGAAGCCCTGAGAAGCATCCAAAACACGTCCAAGAACAGGCGCCTCCCAATCGCGGGTGCGCGCGCATCACCCCGCCCAAGCCTGAGGTGGACAGACGAAATCCGCTTCGGCCTCGGCTGTCTCAAACTGAGACAACCGACGCCTGACCCGGGCGAGCCTGCCTGCCTAGCCTCGCTGGTGATGTGAACGGGACCACACGCCGGGCTCGCGAGCCCGACATCGGTTCCGGCAAGTCTCACGCCCGGACACCGCCCCACGACGGCGCTCGGGCATGAACCGCCACGAGGAAGTGGAGAACTCCATGGCTGCTCACAACAAGTCGCGCGTCGTGCTCGTCACCGGTGCCGCCCGGGGCATCGGCAAGGGGATCGCGCTGCGGCTCGCCGCCGACGGCCACGACGTCGCCGTCAACGACATCGAGGCCAACAGCGACCAGCTCAAGGCCGTCGCGGACGAGATCACCGGTCTGGGCAGGCGCTCGGCCGTCGCGATCGCCGACGTGGCCGACCCTGAGGCCGTGCAGCGCATGGTGGACGGCGTGGCCGACGAGCTCGGCCGGCTCGACGTGATGATCGCCAACGCCGGCGTCGCCCAGGTCAAGCCGCTGCTGGAGGTGACGCCGGAGGAGTTCGACGAGCTCATGTCGATCAACCTGCGCGGTGTCTACCTCTGCTACAACGCCGCGGCCAAGCAGATGATCAAGCAGGGCGGCGGCGGCAAGATCATCGGTGCGGCCTCGATCGTCGGTTACCGCCCGTTCCCGCTGCTGGCGCACTACTCCGCCTCGAAGTGGGCGGTGCGCGGGCTGACCCAGGCCGCCGCGATGGAGTGGGCGCAGTACGGCATCACCGTCAACGCCTACTGCCCGGGCATCGTGGGAACCGCGATGTGGGACCACATCGACGAGAAGCTCGCCGAGCACGAAGGCCTCCGCAAGGGCGCGGCCATCGACAAGTACTCGGAACTGATCCACCTCGGCCGCGTCTCCGTCCCCGAGGACGTCGCGTCGTTCGTGTCCTACCTCGCCTCCAGCGATTCGGACTACATGACGGGCCAGTCGGTGATGATCGACGGCGGCATCCAGTTCTCCTGACCGAGACGCGCAGGACTCCGTCCCATCGGACCGGCAACCCTCCCGGTCCGATGGGACACCTGCGCCGCGTGGATTTGCCACCTCAGCCACGTCGGGACGCAGCTGAGGCATCAATCTCGGCGCCAACCCTCGAAGTGGCGTCAACCCGCTCACCGTCGAGGACCACAGGCCTTTCGTGATTGGCCGCAGAGCGAGCATTGCCGTTGCGCAACGCTGCTACGAGATGGTCGAGGCCATCGGCAAGATTTCCCAGCTCGCCGACTGTGTAGTGCCCTGCGTCAACGTCGTCGACCGCTGTCACCAACATCGCGATCGCCAACTGCATCTGCGCAGCGAGCCGCACATGCTCGCCGGTCACGTTGCCCCCACCACGGGCTTCGCCGCGAGTTCGTGAGCCCGGACATCGCACTCCGAGCAGGTCTCCCACAACCACGCTGCCGTACCCAGCGACGCTGCCAGACCCTCAACACCGCACAACGTGCCGACCACCTCACCGTTGCGCCAACCCCCGGCCGGACGCTTACCCGCGGTGGCGTGCCGATACCCCTCTGCCGGGATCCAGCTGAACGGATGCGGACGGTACGCGTACTCATCACTCTCTTCCATGCGGTTCACGATCCCGCCCTTGGCGAGCAATCTCAAGCAATTCAAGCAATTTCCGACCGTGCGGCAGCCTGTCGAGGGAACCAGGCGCACCCATCCGGGCGAATAACCTGCCGGATCCCCAGATGGCGCGTTGACCATTGCTTGAATTGCTTGCATGATGCTCACTGTGCCGGCGATCATGGAGGAACGATGAAGCTCACCTTCCTGGGGTCCACGAGCATCAACGGCTCGTGCCCGAATCTCTACGCAACCGACCGCGGCACCTACGTCGTGCAGGGCTACAAGATCACCGATCCTGAGGCGCTGGTCGCGCTGCACGACCGCGGCATGCCCGACACCGAGACCGCGGTGGAGATCCCCGCCGCCCTGCTGTCGTTCGCGCCGAAAGACTCCTAATGACACAACTAGTCCGCGGCCGTGATTTCGGGCGCCTCTTCGAGACGTTCCACGAGGTTGCCTGGCGATGGGAGTGCCAGGCCGAATACCGCGAACCGCATGAAGCCGAAGCGTTCCGGCAATTCCTCGCGGGCGAGGAACCGGACATGTCCTTCACCACCGACTGGCTGGCAAACGTCCGCCGCGCAACCGACGATGGCCGACGCTTCGCACGCGTGCGCGCCCTCACCGATCCGCTCAGCGATTACCTGCGGTTCGAGATGTGGGCTGCACCCGCCAACGCTGAGGCCGGGGAAGACATCCGCGTTCTGTCCACCAAGGACAGGCACAGGCTGAACCTGCCCGGTCACGATTTCTGGCTCTTCGATGATGCGTTGGTGGCGATCATGCACTTCGACGACGACGGCATGATCGCGGCCGAACTGCTCGACGACCACGACACGCTCGCCCAGCACCGCAGGTGGCGCGACATCGCGTGGGGCCATGCGGCACCCTTTACAGGCGTCCCGACCCCCTGACCGACGAGATGAGCACGTGAGCACACCCGAACGGCACAAGCTCGAATTCGGCGACCGGCTGCGCGAACTCCGCGAGCGGGCCGGCTACTCCGGCCGGGAATTCGCCACCGCCGCCGGCTGGCAGGCCTCAAAGATCTCCAAGATCGAAAACGGCAAGCAGCTCGCCACCGACGCCGACGTGCTCACCTGGGTCAAGCTCGCACAGGTCCCCGAACCCGCTGCCACGGAGCTACGGGACGAGCTCCGCACCATCCGACTCGAAGCCGCCAACTGGAAACGCCAGCTCCGCACCGGCCACCGACAGCGCCAAGAGCAGAGCCTGTCCACCGAAGCGGACGCCGACACCATCCGCGCCTTCGAGCTCATGGTCGTACCCGGCCTGGTTCAGACCGCCGACTACGCCCATCACGTCCTCAGCACGGCGGCCGCACTGCAGCAAACGCCCACCGACACCGCCGCGGCCGTACAAGTCCGTCTCGAGCGCCAACACGCCCTCTACGACTCGGCAAAGCACGTTGAGCTGCTGATCACCGAATCAGCCCTCCGCTACTTCCCGTGCCCACCTCAAACCATGGTCGCCCAGATCGACCGACTGATCGCCCTCTGCGGGCTGGCCACCGTCCACTTCGGCATCATCCCGCTCAACACACGACTCCCCCACCTACCCGCGAGCGGATTCTGGATCGTGGGCGACACCGCCTTGGTCGAAACCGTCAACACCGAGATCAACACCGACGACCCCGAGGATGTCGCCCTGTACAACCGCCTCACCGACAGCCTCTGGAACGCCGCGCTCCAAGGTGATGACGCCCGCCGCCTCCTCGTCCGCGTCTCCACCGAGATCGCCCAACTCCCCCAGCAGGACTAGACGCTGGGCACTACCGGTCGAGAAATTCGACGGCCGCGCGGGCGAATTCGTCGTGGTGCTGGAACACCCCGCCGTGCCCGGAATCCGGGTAGATGATCAGCTCGGACCCGGGGATCCGGTGCTGGAGGTCGTGGGACAGCACCGAGGGGACCATCCGGTCGTTGTCGCCGTTGGCGATCAGCGTGGGCTGGGTGATCTTCGACAGGTCGGTCGGTGTTGCGAGCCCCCAGCGGGTGATCGCCTTGAGCTGGTTCACGAAGGCCCGCACCGAGATCGGGTCATCGCGGTCGACCGTGCGCTCCCCGAGTCGTTCGATGAACGCCCGACCGGCGCGCTTGCCTTCGGTGTTGCGGTTGAAGAACAGGAACTCCTTGGGATCGGACCGGGTGAGGGTGGCGCGGATCGTGTCGTAGAAGGTCACCGCCGGGACCTTGGCGATGCCCTTGCCGCCCCGCGGTCCGGTGCCGGTCAGGATGAGCCTGCGGATGAGGTCGGGATGCCGCTCGACGAGCACCTGGGCCACGAACCCGCCCAGGGAGAACGACAGGACGTCGATCCTCTCCAGGCCCAGGGCGGTCAGGAAGGCGTAGGCGTCGTCGGCCATCGCCTCGACCGTGGTGGGCGCGGTGCCGGTGGAGGCTCCCACGCCGCGCTGGTCGAAGGCGATGACGTGGTGGCCCCGCGCCACGGCGTCGACCACGCGGGGATCCCAATTGTCCAGGGTCGCGGCCAGGTGGACGAAGAGCACGACCGGAACGCCGCCCTTCGGACCGAGCTCGCGGTAGGCGAAGGTGACATCCCCTGTGGTGATCGTGCGTGATGGGGCGTCGGCGTAGGAGGTGATCACCGAGTCGTCGTCGGAAGTGGTCATGGGTTCTTCCCTCGTTCGCTGTAGGACGTTCTCACTTCTCGTGCGCGATCAACGGGCGCCTCTGCGCTGAGGGCGCAACGAGGCGCGGCCGTTGCGGCGGACCAGGGCGAGCACCGTGGCGAGGCGACCTCGATCGAGGTCGGGCGCACGACCGGCGCCCATGCGGTGAAGCTGGTCGGCGTGCCAGCCCAGGTCCAGCATTCCGTCGAGCGACTTGAGATCAGCGACCCTGCCCAGGACACCGCGCATGCCGAAGCGCAGGCTGCGCGTGCTCAGCGCATCAGCTCGTTCCGCGAGGATCACGTCTGCGGCGTCAGGTGTGGTCGCCGTGGGGCGGCCGAGGCCGACGACATCGCACTCTCCGGTGTGGACCGCCGTCTGCATTCCCTCCCGGGACCGGAAACCGCCGGTGACGGCCAGCGGGATGTCACCGGCGAGTCCGCGAACAGTGCGGGCGTACTCCAGGAAGTAGGCCTCGCGAGCCCGCGTGCTGACCGCTGCCGTGCCCATCATGGCCGGTTGCTCGTAGCTCCCGCCGCTGATCTCGATCAGGTCGAGGCCCTCCCCCGCCAACGCGGCCACGACGTCGCGGGACTCCTCCTCGGTGAACCCACCGCGCTGGAAGTCCGCCGAGTTGAGCTTGATCCCCACCGCGAAACCCGGTGACACCCGAGACCGGATCCGGCGCACGACCTCCAGCACGAAGCGCATCCGCCGCTGCGGATCGCCACCCCAGTCGTCGTCGCGCTCGTTCGACAACGGCGACAGGAACTGCGCGACCAGGTAACCGTGGGCCGCGTGCACCTGCACACCGTCGAACCCCGCCGCCTCGCACACCGCCGCGGAATTGGCGAAGCGCTCGATGATCTCCTCGATCTCCCCCGGCGTCAGCTCACGAGGCGTGGTCGCACCAGGAAGGCTGACCGGGATCGCACTGGGCGCCACCGGGGTGTGCCCGAGTGCCAGCGGGTTCGCCTGCCGACCCGGGTGGTTGAGCTGCACCCAGATCGGAACACCCGCATCGTGGGTGGTCTTGGCCCAGCGGGTCAGGGCGGCGAGATCGCGTTCGTCCTCGATCACGACGTTGCCCGGCTCCCCCAGCTGAGTCCGGTCGACCATGACGTTGCCGGTGATCAGCAGGCCGTAGCCGCCCTGGCTCCAGGTCGTGTACAGCCGTTCCAGCCGTTCGTCCGGGGCGTTGCGCTTGGTGCCGAGCGCTACGCTCAACGCGGCCTTCATGATCCGGTTGGGCAGCACCTGTCCGCACGGCAAGGTCAGCGGGTCGCGCAAGGAGGTCACGAGCAAGTCCTTTCCACAGGTCGTCAGCGGCACGATCAGTCGGCGAGGAAGTCCGTCACCTGGCGGGCGAACGCTTCGGCGCGCTGGAACAAGAAGGCGTGCCCGGCATCGCTGTAAAGCACGAGCACCGCGGAGTCGAGTTGTTCGACTGCGAGGTAGGACGCCTGGGCCGGAACCATCACGTCGTGCATGCCGTTGGCGTAGAGGACGGGCTGCTCGATCGTCTCCAGGTTGGCCCGCACCTGCTCCCACGGAACCGACCACGCCTTGCCGATCGCCTCCAGCTGGCGGTTCGCCGCGGTCTCCGACACCGCCGGGCCACCGGCGGCCAGTCGCTTCGACACCTTCGCCAAGTGCTCGGCGCCCGCGGCACGGGCCGCGTCGGTCTCGGGGTAGAACAGGTACAGCAGATCGTCCTCGTCGGCATCCGGCTTGGCCATGATCTCCAGAACCCGGCTGGCCATCTCAGGCATGTCGGGCGTCATGCCCGAACCACTGCCCGCCACGACGAGCCTGCGGACGAGTTCCGGCCGGCGCAGCGCCACGTGCTGGGCCACCACACCACCCAGGGACCAGCCGAGCAGGTCGACCTGCGACAGGCCCAGCGCCTCGACGAAATCGACAGCGCCGTCGGCGAATTCCTCGACGGAGTCCTGCGGCTCGCCGGTGGTGTAACCGATACCGACGTTGTCGAACATGATCACGTCATGTCCAGCGGCCAGGCGGTCCACGAACTCCGGGTCCCACCAGTCGATGGTGCCGCGGAACCGGTTCAACAGGACCAGCGGGACACCGCCCCGCGGACCCAACCGCCGGTAGGTGAAGCGCGCCGAGCGACCCTCCACCACGAGGTCTTCAGCTTCGTCCGCCAAGTACGTGCTCATGACATCCCTCTCCTCGCGGTTGCGCACCCTCAGGTGCGTTGGTGCGGCCCGGCCAGCATTGGATTACGATCGTAATGTCACTAAGCTAGCACGGACCGTCGGCAGCGAGCCACAGGTCATGGAGCGCGGAGGAGCACGGGGTGCGGTACGGAAAAGAGCACAAGGAAGCCACGCGGCGCAGGATCATCGAAGCCTCCGGCCGGCGGTTCAAGCAGGACGGCATCGACGGCGCCGGCGTCGCCACGCTCATGAAGGACGCGGGACTGACCAACGGCGCCTTCTACACCCATTTCGCGTCCAAGGACGAACTCGTCTCGGCCGCCGTCACCGAGCAGCTGGTCCACCAGCGAACCCAGCTCCGCGAGCAGGCGCCGGACAGGGCCGGGATCGAGCAGTTCATCCGCGACTACCTCTCGCCCGGGCATCGCGACACTCCCGAGCAGGGCTGCCCGTCCGCAGCCCTCCTCGACGAGATCGCGCTGCGACGACACCGTCAAGCAGGCCTACACCGACGGCCTTCTGGACATCGCCGACGACATCGCCGCGCGCCTCGCACCGGACGACCCGCACTCCGCACGCGTGAAGACGCTCAACGCCTTCGCCACACTCATCGGAACTCTCCAGCTCTCCCGCACCCTGGCCGACCAGGAGCTCTCCGACGCCATCCTCGAACAGGGCGTGCGGAACGCCCTCGCAGCACTGGCCCAAACGGACTCGAACTGACGCGCGTGGTCCAGCACGGGGGACGGCGGCCGCTTGCCACCGGATCACAGTGTTGATCAGGGCCCGTCCATCGCACCGACGTGGCATCCAGAGCCGAAATCGCACAGCTGCGCGGCTACGTCCCCGGCGCCCGCCTGTGCCCCGAACGGGCCAAAACATTCGCATTGCCGCGTCGGCCGAGCAGTGACTACGCCGTTTGGAGTAACATCCCGGTGGTTTGCACCACTGGGACGTTGGGCGGGCGGATGGCGATGGAGCGAGGTCGCACTCGCTGGCGGAGGTTCGCGCTGGCGCTGCTGGTGGGGCTGGCGTGCGTGGCGTTGCTGCTGGTCGGGCTCGTGCAAGGGGCGTTGGCGGCAACTTTCACGGTTGCCGGGTTGCCGTTCGACGGCATGGTCAACCGGCTCCAGTCCCAGTCAGCGGTGCTGTTCGGCACGGCCGACCAGAGCCGGGACGCCGCTTTCCCCGTCCTCGACATCGGCTTCGGCGACGCCAGGATCAACGACCTCTGCCTGTCGTTCGTAGCCACCGGGCTCCCGGTCGTCGGCGAAGCGAACTTCGCCATCACCTCGGGAGAGGTGAACGCGCAGAACCTGCTGATCGCGGTGGAGAACGCCAACGGCCAGTCGCTGACGCTGACCGACGCCGAGATCGGGCGGGACGCCGCCACGCTGGACCGGTTGCCCGGCCTGGCCGGGCCGGCCGGTGCGTTCGGCATCCAGTCCGGCACCATCGCGCTCGAACAGGTGCGGCTGACCGGCCGCTCGATCACCGCAGGGACGCTCCAACTCGGGCAGTTCGCGATCAACACGGAGGTGGGGCGTGAAGGCTGCGCCTGACGATCCGGGGAGCACGACAGCGCGAGCGGACGGCCCCGACGGGCAGCAGCGCGCGATCGCCCGGTTCCGGGAGTGGCGGTACACCAGGCCGTTCTGGGCGGGCGTGCTCACCGAGCTGGCCGGCATCGCCATCATGACCCCGCCGTACGGCACCCTGAGGTTCGGGGACGCGGTGGTGGCCCTCAAGACCCTCGGCGGCGTCTCGGCGACAGTGCTCGGGGTCGTGTTGGTCATGTGCGGGCTGGCTCACTGGCTGCGCCCGGCCACCCGCATTCCCGTCAGCGTCCTCGTGATGGTGGTATCGCTGCTGGCGCTCGTCGCCGCGAACCTGGGCGGGTTCCTCATCGGCACCCTGCTCGGGGTGGCCGGTGGCGCTCTGGGGCTGTCCTGGCAACCGGCGGCCCGCCAGGAGGACGATCGGTGACGCACTTCCCCCGCGGGAGTGGGGGCTCGCGCGCACTGCGCACGGCTATCGCCTTGGTCACGATCGTTCTGCTGCTCGGGGCCACGACCCGCCCGCAGCCCCCGGACGACTCGGGCGGATTGCTCTCGGACGTGGCCGGGCTGCTGCTGGGCACGTCGGAGCAGCCACCACCACCGCCGCCCAGCTCGTCAACGACGCCCCCGCCGACGCACACCCCACCACCCCAGACGTCGTCACCTCCGACCTCGTCGGCACCGACGACCGAACCGCCGCCCTCGACACCGCCGCAACCCCCGCCACCGGCACCGGACCAGGACCGGGGCCTGCCCGACACGGCGCTGTCCCTGCTGGGGCCACTGCTGTCGGGCTTGCCGCTGCCGATCGTGCTGCCCGGCCAGGAGCCCAGCGTCGAGCCCGGTCCGGCACGGGTCTGGACGCTGACGTCAAGCGAACTGACGTTGCGCGGCATCCACTACCGAGGGCACGCCGAGCGGGAAGTCCAGGGGCGGCAGGTCACCACCCTGCACTTCACCATCGACAAGGCCCGCATCGACGATCTCGTCCTGCGCGGTGCGCTCGGCAACGGTCGCAACCTGCTCCTCCGCGCGGGCCCGGACGGCCAGTCCGAAGTGGACGAGTTCGACATCTACATCGTCGAGCTCGTCGGCACGTTGACGATCGCAGGGATCCCGCTCGTCCGCGTTCGGCTCAACCCGCAGACGCTGCCCGACATCGACCTCGGCCTCATCGGAATCCCGGAGCTGACGTTCCGCGATGCGGTGCTGCGCAACACCGACCTGACCGACCAACGGCTCTTCATCCCGAAGCCGGAGATCACGCTCGTCGAACCATGTCCGGCAGCCCCGACCGGGCAGTCGGGGTGTCAGCCCGGACCGAGGTAGCGGTGCTGGCTGAACTTCGCCTCTCGCGGGGGAAGTTGGCCCCGGTGACCGCTCAATGCTTCTGGTGACGCTGAGCCTTGGCGCGGTTGCCGCAAGTCGCCATGGAGCACCAGCGCCGCCGACGGGTGGGTGAGGGATCGAGGAACAGCCACGAGCACCGACCGCACACGTTGAGCTGCGCGCGCCGATCGGTGGCCAGAAAACTCGCGGCGGCCAGCGCCAACCGTCGCGACAGCAGCCGCGCACCGGCGGCGGTGACCTCGACGACCCACGCCGGTCGAGCGAGGAAGCGCTCGGACAGTTCGGCCTCGCGGTGAGCCGCCGTGATGTCCGAGTGGACCCGCTGCCGGACCGCTGCGTCGCACTCGACGCCCTCGACACCGGCGAGCAGGAAGGCGTGCAGCGCCTCCCTCTGCTCGCGCAGCTCGTCGAGCGCACGCTCCGACTCGACCGGGTCCCGGTCAGCTCGCGCGACCAGCTGGTCACGCTCCGCCTGGTCGAGCACGCCGCACGCGTGCGCCCACTCGAGAGCGTCCGAGAACCGGTTCAAGCGCTCGGCGTCGCGCGCCTTCGTGCGGCCACCGGCGGTGTTGACGAAGTCGAGCACGGGATCGCCGCCGACGAAGCACGCCTCCGGCCACGTCGTCATCGTTCCCTCCTCGGCTCAGCAACAGGGTTGACAGTGTGCCGCACAGCCCCAATCCTAATGCACTAACCAGACTTCGACAAAAAGGGGTTAGTTGCTGTGAGGACATCCGAATCCACCGGCTGGGACCTGACCGGGAAGTTCGACTTCCGCGACCAGGAAGTCCGCTACGGAGCGATGGGTGCGGGCGAGCCGCTGGTCCTGCTGCACGGCACACCGTTCTCCTCGGTGGTGTGGCGGCGCATCGCGCCACATCTCGCGTCTCACCGCCGGGTTTACTACTTCGACCTGCTCGGCTACGGCCGCTCCCACAAGCAGCAAGACCAGGACGTCTCCCTGGGCGTGCAGAACCAGCTGTTCACGGCCTTGCTCGATCACTGGGGCCTGGACCGGCCCGACGTCGTCGCCCACGACTTCGGTGGCACCACCGCCCTGCGCACCCACCTGCTCGACGGCCGGGACTACCGCACCTTGACGCTGATCGACCCCGTTGCGCTGAGCCCTCACGGCTCCGCGCTGGTGCAGACCGCACGTGAGCACACCGACGCGTTCATCGAGCTGCCCGGCTACATCCACGAAGCGGTCCTGCGCGCCTACATCGCCGGCGCTGTGCACCGCACGCTCTCCGAGCACGAGATGAGCCGCTACCTCCAGCCGTGGCTCGGCGAGGTGGGCCAGCCCGCGTTCTACCGCCAAATCGCCCAGATGGACGACCGGCACACCGACGAGATCCAAGACCGCTACGCCGAGATCCGTTGCCCCGTGACGATCCTCTGGGGCGAGCACGACACCTGGATCCCCATCGAGAGGGGCCGCGACCTGGCCGATCGGAGTCCACACGCGACCTTCCGCGCCGTGCCCGAGGCCAGCCACCTGCTCCCCGAAGACAGCCCCGAAACCGTCGTCGCCGCGGTTCTCGACTTCATCGACCACCCGGCATCCGCCTCAGCGGCGTAACCTTCACGGAACCAGACGGTGCGGGACCGGGACGTCGAGAACTCCGAGCAAGACGGCCAGTTTGGCGTCCAATCCCTGGCCGACCTCCGCGATGTCCGCATTCCCGAAGCTGGCGAACCGGGTGCTCGGCTGATCGACGGAGAACCAGGCCGCGCCCTGGCGGTCTTCGTGAAGCGCGGTGCGCAGTGGTGCGTACAGCATCACCGCCGGGTCGTGCGTGTACATCCGCTGAGCGATCGTGTGATTGCCCATCAGGTAGGACGCGCAGGAACCGACGTCCCCGGCCAACCGCATCAGGCTGCCGACATCCGAGCTCCAGTACCGGATGAATCCGTGCGGCGCGTTCTCGGCCGTGGCGGCAACGATGTCGTCCCAGCTGTTCTGCCCGGACACCAGGCTCGTGAACCGATCGACGTCCAAGGACGGCACAACCTGCTCGTACCGCTCGCGGAAGGTGCCGAAGGGCATACCGGTGTCGATCGACAACCGCACGACCTCGTGCGCGACCTCGGTGACCGTTCCGGCCGGCGCTCGGCTCATCGTTCATCACTCTCCCTGCTGCATGGGCCAGAATGCTGCGATCAGGGATGGGCCGGTGTCAGTGGTGGTGGGGTGCGGGAAGCGATGGGGTCCGCAGCGCCACGCTTCCCGCACCCAGGGCCGGTTTCGGCCCCGCCCCAAGCCCCCGACCGCTCTCACAACGCTTGCGAGACTGAGGATCTCATTCGAGTCCGTGGGCCAGCTCGATCGCCTTGCCCAAGGTGGTCAACCGGTCTTCGAGGGTGTCTCCGGCCGGGTAGAAGCGGACGGTGTCCACGCCTGCGTCGCGCCACACCCGCAGCCGGTCGCGGACCATGTCCTCGGTGCCGAGCAGGGTCGTGCCCAGCACCATCTCGTCGGTGACGAGTTCAGCGGCGCCGTCGCGGTCCCCGGCCTGCCACTTCTCATAGACCTCGGCAGCCACGTCCGCCCAGCCCTGACGGCTGTAGGCGCTGTTGTAGAAGTTCGTGCTGGCCGAGCCCATGCCGCCCAGGCTGAACGCCAGCTTCTGCTTGCGCTCCCCCAGCATCCCGCGCAACTCGTCCTCGTCTCGGGCGAACGCGACTTCGGCTCCCTGGCAGACGTCGAGATCGGCACGCGACCGTCCGGACTCGGCGAGCCCGGCATCCAGGTGAGTGAAGTACGCCGCATCGGCACCTTCGGGCACGAAGCTGGTGCCGAGCCACCCGTCGGCGATCTTGCCGGTCAGCTTCAGCATGGCCGGCGACAACGTGGCCAGGTAGATCGGGATGTCGTGCTCGGCGCGCATCGACAGGCGCATCGGCTTGCCTTCTCCACCCGGAAGCGGGATCGCGAAGTGCTTGCCCTCGAAGGAGATCTTCTCCCCGGAAGCCGCCTGGCGGACGACCTCGACGGTTTCGCGCATGCGCACCAGCGGACGTGCGAACGGCACGCCGTGCAGACCCTCGATCACCTGCGGACCCGACGGGCCCAACCCGAGCAGGAAGCGGCCCTCCGAGAGCTGCGACAAGGTGATCGCCGCCTGCGCGATCCCCACCGGCGTCCTCGTGCCCAGCTGCATGATCCCCGAGCCCAGCAGCATCCGCTCCGTGCGCGCCGCCAAGAACCCCAAGGGTGACGGGGCATCGGAGCCCCACGCCTCGGCAACCCAGCAGATGTCCAGCCCGAGCTTCTCGGCCTCCACCACGTACTCGACCACCTCCGGCCAAGCACCGCCCGAGCCTTCGATCGTCGTCGCTGTCCGCATCAGGAACCCGCCTTCCCCGTGCCCTCGGCCAGATCCTTGATCGCCGCAAGCGTGCCGGTCATGTTGGTCTCGAACTCCCGCAGCCGCACGAACACGATCTTCTGCTCCTTGTCCGGCATCCGCTCGATCGCCAGCGACAGCCCGGAGGGCGCGGGGCCCATCTGCATCCACTGCCGCAGCAGCGTGCCGTCACCTTCGGGCAGAACCGTGAATCGCCAGATCGCGGTGGGGTTGTCCGGGTCCTCCACGGCCCAGCCGAAGGACCTCGGCGGGTCGAAGTCCACGATGTGCGAGGTCGTCTGCCATTGGCCCAGCGCATCGTGCTCGCTGCGTCCGATGAACCGCGTCCCCAGGGCGGGCCCGGTCGCCCCGTCCTGCCATTCCACCGATTGGAGCTCCGGGCTCAACTCGGGCATCAGCTCGATGTCGGACACGAGCCCCCACACCCGATCCGGCGAGGCGTTGATCCAGGTCTCCACCTGCACCGTCGGTTTGTCCGCATACCGCGCACCTGTCCACTCCATCGCCCGCCGAGCTCCTCTCCACCACCGAAGATCCGTCAGAAACACTCTGAACAGAACAGTTGCTCATTTGGACTATGGTGTCAAGACCGCCGCGAGCCACCGGGCATGTCGCGGGCGCAGCCCGCAGCGGAAACGCGGACACAACCACACCTCATCAGTGCAGCGCGGCGAACCGACCAGCCCGCCCTCGCTGCCGTTGCGCGGCCTTCTGCCCTGCCTGCACGGCCCTTGACAGCTAAGTCTCTTTAAACAACTATCGGCGTGTTCGCTCCGCGATGCGCACGTCTGGTCAAGCGGGACGCGGATCGACCCGACAGCGGGGCCCCTTCGCAATCAGGAGTAGCAAGCCGTGACGACTTCGCCCAGTTCCTCCGCACCGGCGCCGTCCGCCATCCGGCGCGCCCTGCGACGTGCGTCGGACGGCGCCACCTTGGACGTCGGCGAAGCCTCAACGCTGCTGCACGCGCGAGGCGACGACCTCGAAAGACTCCTGGACGTGGCCGGTCGGGTCCGCGATCAGCACCTCGCCGATCAAGGACGTTCCGGCATCGTCACCTACAGCCGGAAGGTCTTCATCCCCCTGACGCGGCTGTGCCGCGACCGCTGCCACTACTGCACGTTCGCAACGGTGCCCGGCAAGCTCGACGCCTACTACCTCGAGCGCGACGAGGTCCTCAGCATCGCCCGCGCCGGGGCTGCTGCCGGGTGCAAGGAAGCGCTGTTCACGCTCGGTGACCGGCCTGAGGACCGCTGGCCGCAGGCCCAGCAGTGGCTGGCCGAGCGCGGTTACGACTCCACCGTCGACTACGTGCGGGCGTGCGCGATCGCCGTGCTCGAGGAAACCGGGCTGCTCCCCCACCTCAACCCGGGCGTGCTGAGCTGGGAAGAACTCCAGAGGCTCAAGCCGGTCGCACCAAGCATGGGGATGATGCTGGAGACCACGGCCGACCGGTTGTGGTCGGACAAGTCCGGCCCGCACTACGCGAGCCCGGACAAGGAACCCGCCGTGCGGTTGCGAGTGCTCGACGACGCCGGACGCGTGGGCGTCCCGTTCACCACCGGCATCCTGATCGGCATCGGTGAAACGCGGACGGAGCGCGCCGAATCGCTGCACGCGATCCGGCAGCGCGCCAGGCAGTACCGCAACGTCCAAGAGATCATCGTGCAGAACTTCCGGTCAAAGCCGGACACGGCGATGCGGGCGAGCCCCGATGCGAGCATCGAGGACCTGGCGGCGACCACCGCGGTGGCGAGGCTGCTCATGCCGCCCGGCGTGAGCGTGCAGGCACCGCCGAACCTCATCGGCGATCAGCACGCGCTGCTGCTCAAAGCCGGGATCGATGATTGGGGCGGGGTTTCCCCGATCACGGCCGACCACGTGAACCCCGAGCGCCCGTGGCCGCAGATCGACGCCCTCGCCGCGTGGACCGACGCTGCCGGGTACCGGCTTCACGAACGTCTGACGGCCTATCCCAGATACGTCCGCGATGCGGACAAGTGGATCGACCCCCGCATCCACCCCCACGTGGCGGCCCTGGCGACCGACGACGGTCTCGGCGAGCACGACGCCGTCGTCGCGGGCCGGCCCTGGCAAGAACCTGACGGCGGGCTCGAGAACGTCGGCCGGGCGGATCTGCACTCCGCCATCGACGACGAAGGGCGCCGCGCCGGTCGCCGCAGCGACTTCGACACCGTCTACGGCGACTGGGACATGCTGCACGACCAGGCCCGACCGTCACCGGCTGCGCAGTCCGCACCGGAACGGCTCACGCCCGAGGCGCGCGAGGGACTCCGGATCGCCGCCGAGGACCCGGCCGCGCTGCTGCACGAGTCCCACACCACCTCTGCGATGGCCCTGCTCACGGCCGACGGTGTGGCGCTGGACGCGCTGACCCGGCTCGCCGACGAGCTGCGTGCCGGCGTCGTCGGCGACGACGTCACCTACGTCATCAACCGCAACATCAACTTCTCCAACGTCTGCTACGTCGGGTGCCGCTTCTGCGCCTTCGCTCAGCGCGAGCGGGACGCGGACGCCTACCGGCTCTCGACCGAGGAAGTCGCCGCGCGCGCGGTCGAGGCGGCGGCAGCAGGCGCGACCGAGGTGTGCATCCAGGGCGGTATCGATCCGAAGCTCCCCGTCGACTACTACGCGGGCATCGTCCGGGCGATCAAGAAGGCCGTACCGGACATGCACGTGCACGCCTTCTCCCCGATGGAGATCGTCTCCGCAGCGTCCAAGGCCGGTGTCAGCGTCGAGGACTGGTTGACCGAACTCCGCGACGCCGGACTCGGCTCGATCCCCGGCACAGCCGCGGAAATCCTCGACGACGACGTGCGGTGGGTGCTCACCAAGGGCAAGCTCCCGGCGCAGACGTGGGTCGACGTGGTCACCACAGCGCATCGCCTGGGCATCCCGTCGTCCAGCACGATGATGTACGGGCACGTCGACCACCCCGGTCACTGGCTGACCCACCTGCGGGTGCTGGCGCGAATCGCCGCCGACACCGGCGGATTCACCGAGTTCGTCGGGTTGCCGTTCGTGCACCACAGCTCCCCGATCTACCTCGCCGGTATCGCGCGGCCCGGTCCGACGATGCGCGACAACCTCGCCGTGCACGCCTTCGCCCGACTGGCCCTGCACGGACGCATCGACAACGTGCAGTGCTCCTGGGTCAAGCTCGGAGACGCCGACACCGCACGAATCCTGCGCGCCGGGGCGAACGACATCGGCGGCAGCCTCATGGAAGAAACGATCTCCCGCATGGCCGGCTCGGAGCACGGTTCGGCACGCACACCAGCAGAACTCAACGCGCTGGCAGCGCGCGTGGGACGACCTGCCCGGCAGCGCACGACGACCTACGGCCGACTCCCCGCTGCCCATTCAGGCAGCCGCCGAGCATGAGCAACCACTCACAACCCCAGGCTGCCCGGTGGCACGTGGTGATTCCGCTCAAAGCACTCGCGCGCGCCAAGTCCCGGCTGGAACTCGGTGCGGCACGACCCCAACTCGCGTTGGCCATGTCGCGCGACACCGTTGACGCGGTCGCGGCCTGCGAAGCCGTGGGCCGCATCGTCATCGTCACCAGCGACACCCACATCTGGCGCTCGGATCCAGCGCGCGGTCTGACCGTCCTCGGCGACCCCGGTGGCGGCCTCCAGCAGGCCGTCCGAACAGGGGTGGCCGAGGCCGAACGCGCATCGGCCCGGGCGGGAACCGCCGTGGTGACAGGGGACCTCCCGGCCGCGCGAAGCTCCGAGCTGGACACGGCGTTCCAATTGGCGGACCGGCACCCGGTGAGCTTCGTCGCCGACACCGCAGGCACCGGCACGACCGCGTTCTTCAGGCGCTACGACGCGTCGGACCTGCCCCGGTTCGGCGATCAATCACGCCTGGCGCACCTGGACATGGGAGCAGCTGAACTCGCCCACCCGTCCTTCCTGACCGTCCGCCGGGATGTCGACACGCAGGATGACCTGCGGGAAGCGCTATCGCTCGGCGTTGGCCCGAACACCCGAGCTCTCATGGGGGAACTCCATGACCTACCGCTCTAGCGAACACATGTCGGGCTGGACCTTCATCTCGTTCTGCACGTGCGCATGTTGGCAGGTCGGGCATGGTGAGATCTGCCAAGGAACACCCGATCCCACCGTCCCCGCCCGCCAACCCGGCTTGGCCAGGCTCATCCCCGAGGGACCGATGTGCCGCGCGTGCTTCTCCCGGCAGATGCACCGACAAGGCCGCGCCTAATGCCTTCGAACACGAACGCGGCCTCCGCCTGACTCCTTCGTCGGCGGAGGCCGTGTCGGTGCGCGAGTCGGTCTCACACTCCGGCGAGTTCTGCGGCTTCGACGACCGTGCGCAGCATCGTCAGCCGCTCCTCCAAGCCCGGCCCCCTGCGACCGGGGGCGAAACCGCCGGGTGCGACGGTCAGCGTGGTCACTCCCGCCTCGGCGTAGGCCTTGAGCCTGTCGGCCATTCGTTCCTTGGTGCCCAGCAGCGTTGTCGAGTCGATGAGGTCCTGCGGCACAGCCGCCGCAGCACCGGCCGGATCGCCTGCGAGGTACTTGTCCTGGATCTCCTGCGCCGCCGACTCGAAGCCCATCCGGCAGGCGAGCTGGTTGTAGAAGTTCTTGTCCTTGCTCCCCATCCCGCCCACGTAGAGCGCGGTGTAGGCGCGCTGGGCGTCCGCGGCGGTGCGGATGTCGGCTTCGCTGTTGCTCGGCGTCACCTGGGCCGGGACCAGAACGCCGACGTCGAAGCCGTCCAGGCTGCCACCCCTACCTGCCCGCAAAGGAGCGAGGGAGACCTCGGCCTGCTCCGGTGCGAAGAAGATGCCGAGCCACCCGTCGGCGATCCGACCGGTCTGCTCCAGGTTCTTCGGGCCGATCGCCGCGATGTAGATGGGGATGCGGTCGCGGACGGGGTGGATGGTCAGCTTCAACGCTTTCCCGGGCCCGTCCGGCAGCGGCAGCGTCCAGTGCGTTCCGTCGTAGGCGAGCCGCTCCCGCGACAAGGCGGTGCGGACGATCTCCACGTACTCGCGGGTGCGCGCCAGGGGCTTGTCGAACTTGACGCCGTACCAGCCTTCCGAGACCTGCGGACCGGACACGCCCAGACCGAGCCGGAACCGCCCGCCGGAGAGGGTGTCCAGGGTCGCCGCCGTCATCGCGGTCATCGCCGGTGTGCGGGCGGGGATCTGGAAGATGGCTGATCCCACGTCGATCCGTTCCGTGTGGGCCGCGATGTAGGCCAGGACGGTGGCGGCGTCCGAGCCGTACACCTCGGCGGCCCAGCAGACCGAGTAGCCGAGCCGATCGGCCTCCTGAGCGACGGCGATGTTGTCGCTCTCACCGCCGAGACCCCAATAGCCGAGGTTGACACCGAGTTTCATGATCTTGGGTTCCTCCAGGTCAGTGGGTATTGAGGACGTGGTCGGCGATCGCGTCCAATTGCCGGGCCGATGAGCCCAGCAGCGAGCGGCGCGCACGCGCCCGCTTCAGGTACACGTGCGAGGGGTGCTCCCAGGTGAATCCGATGCCGCCGTGCACCTGCAGCGCGTCACCGGCCGCGGCCTCCGCTGCATCGCACGCCGCGGCGAGCGCGGTGCGCGCTGCGGACTCGGTCTCCGGCAGCCCGTCATCGAGGGCCGCGGCGGCGCGCTGGACGAGCATGCGGGCCGCGTCGAGCTGGACGTAGCGATCGGCCAGCATGTGCTTGATGGACTGGAACGATCCGATGGCGCGGCCGAACTGGTGGCGCTGGCCGGCGTAATCCACGGCACCGTCGAGGGCACGCTGCCCGGTGCCCACCAGTTCAGCTGCGAACACCGTGCGCAGGAGGTCATCGACCGCGCACGGGCCCAGGGGTACCGCCGTGACGCCGGTGAGCTCGACGGCCGCCAACGGCTCGGTCAGGTCCAGCACGGCCGCTGCAGCGGCGCGACGCACGCCAGCGCTCGACAGATCGATCAGCATCGCCTCGTTGTCGTCGAACGTCACCAGCAGATCGGCGTCGAGTCCGAACGGCACCGCTGAGACCGTTCCCTCCACCTGAGACGCCGACTGCCGCAGGTCCCCGTTCCCGCGGCCGGCTGCGATCACCGCCGGGAAGGTTCCCCACGCTGCCGTTGCGACCCTCGAACCGGCGACGACGTCGCCGAGCACCTTCCTGGCGGGGCTGTCTTCTGGCTGTGCGGCCAGCATCGCGGCCACCACTGCCGATCCGGCGAACGGGATCGACGGCAGTGCCGCGCCGACCTGCTCGGCGAGCACGCACAACTCCCTCGCGCCGCCGCCGGAGCCGCCGAGCTCCTCGGCAACGCCGATCCCCAGCAAGCCGAGCTCGCCCAGCGACGACCACAAGTCGCGATCGAGACGGCTGGGAACCGCGTCCCATGAAGGTGGTAGCGGGTTCTTCCGCTCGGCGTCACCGAACACCTTCCCGGAAGTTCGCCGCAGCTCGAGCTGCTCATCTGTCAGGGCGAAACTCATCGACTTCTCCTCCAACCAGGGAAGCAAGACTGCCACGTAGCATTGACTATCGGGTCTCTCTACGCAACTGTTGTGTTCACGCGCTCAAAGTCGAACGCCAGGAGGCAGCAGTGAACGTGCCGGGAACCCCGGTCGGCGATGCGGGGATCGACGACTTCCGTGAATCAGTCAGGTCTTTCGTCGCAGACCTCGTCCCGCCTGGGTGGCGTGGCATCGGAGCGCTCGGGGAATCCGAGCGCACGGAGTTCCACAATCGGACTCGCGCGGCCTTGGCCGAGCGAGGATGGGTCGCGCCGACCTGGCCGGTGGAGCACGGCGGTGCCGGACTCGGCGCCTCTGAGCTGATCGTGCTGGTCGAGGAGCTGACCGGGGCAGGCATCCCGTTCGGCTCCGACAACGACGCCTTCGGCATCAACATGCTCGGCAACACCATGCTGCGCTGGTCCGAGCCCGCCCTGCTCCAGCGCTTCCTCTCGAAGATCGTTTCCGGCGAGTACGTCTTCGCCCAGGGCTTCTCCGAGCCCGGAGCAGGCTCCGACCTCGCGTCGCTGTCGCTGCGCGCCCGGCCCGACGGCGACTCCTGGGTGCTCGACGGGCAGAAGCTGTGGTCCTCCGGCGCCCATCGGGCGAACTGGATGTTCGTGCTGGCCCGCACCAACCCCGAAGCGGCACCGCATCGCGGGATCAGCATGCTGCTCGTCCCGCTGGACCAGCCCGGCGTGGAGATCCGGCCGATCCGCAACATCACCGGTGACGCGGACTTCAACGAAGTGTTCTTCGACGGAGCGGTGACCGAGCGCGGACTGGTCGTCGGACCGGTCGACAGCGGCTGGCAGGTCGCGATGACGCTGCTCGGCTTCGAGCGCGGGGAGACCGCGCTGCACGCGCCCATCCGCTTCCGCAACGAGCTCGGCCGGCTCGTGGACATGGTCCGAGAGCGCGGGCTGGAGCACGACCCCGACATCCGTCGCCGCATCGCCTGGTGCCACGTGCAAGTGGAGCAGCTGCGCTGCCACGGCCTGCGCACCGCCAGCAGCCTGATCGCTGGTGAGGATCCCGGCCCGAACGCGGCGGCCTTCAAGCTGCTCTGGAGCGAATACCATCGAGTGGCCACAGAACTCGCGCTCGACGTGCTCGGCCCGGACGCGCTCACCCCTACCGGACGCCCCTCGCCGAACTGGTACCAGACCGACGACCCGGGGGCTCCCAATTCCTCCGCATCGTGGACCAGCGTCTACCTCAACGCGCGCGCCGGAACGATCTACGCCGGCTCTTCGCAAGTCCAGCGCGGCATCATCGGCGAGCTCTTGCTCGGACTGCCGAAGGAACCCAAGCCCGCACGCACCAAGTCCTGACCCACGCGCGTCACGAGGAGAGACGATGAGCTTTCGCAGCACCTACCCCGACTTCGACATCCCGGACGTCGACCTCCACAGCTTCATCTTCGGTTCGCGCGATGGCGACCGCGACGGTGATCCGGCCATCGTGGACACCGCATCCGGCCAGACCTACAGCTACGGGCAGCTGGCGGATGCCGTTGACCGGGTGGCCGCCGGACTTGCCGAGCGCGGACTCGGCCACGGCGACGTAGCCGCCCTGTTCTCCCCGAACTGCGCCGACTACCCGGCGGCGTTCCACGGCATCCTCCGCGCAGGCGCCGTGGTCTCCCCCGTCAACGCCCTCTACACCGAGGACGAGCTCGCTCATCAGCTGCGCGACGCCGGAGCACGGATCCTGTTCACCTCGTCGGTAGGACTGGGCTGCGCCCGCGCGGCGGTCGCCCACGAAGGAGTCCGGGTCGAGCAGATCATCGTTCTCGGCCCACCTCAGCAGGGTGCGAGCGCCGTACCGGAAACGACGTTCGCCGATCTGCTGACGACGTCGGCGCACCCGCCCACCGTCAGGGTCGCAGGCGACGACTTGGCGGCCCTGCCGTACTCATCGGGCACGACCGGCCTGCCGAAGGGGGTGATGCTCACGCACCGCAACCTCGTCGCGAACCTGCTGCAGACCATCCCCCTCAGCAGGGTTCAGCCCGGTTCCCAGTCGCTGGTCGTGCTCCCGCTGTCCCACATCTACGCGATGGGCCTGATGAATCAAGGGCTCCACCGGGGCGCTACCACCGTGGTCATGCCGCGGTTCGATCTCGCCACGTTCCTGGGCGCGATCGCTGAACATCGCATCGGTCACGTGTACATCGTCCCGCCGATCGCGCTGGCGCTGGCCACCAGTCCGCTCGTCGACGACTACGACCTCAGCAGCCTCGACGTCGTCATGTCGGCTGCCGCGCCACTCGACGCCAGGCTCGCGCGAACCGTCAGCGACCGGCTCGGCGCCGCGGTCGTGCAGGGATACGGCCTCACCGAATGCAGCCCCTGCACCCACGGCATTCCGCCGGACCGCACCGACATCGACCGAGGCTCGATCGGGATCCTGATGCCCAACGTCGAAGCACGAGTCGTGGACCCCACCACGGGAGAAGACGCGGCGCTGGGAGAACGCGGTGAATTGTGGTGCCGCGGCCCGAACATCATGCGCGGTTACTTGAACAACCCCGAAGCCACGAGCGCCACCGTTGACGCCGACGGTTACCTGCACACCGGCGACATCGTCACGGTCGACGAAGGCGGTGTCTTCCGCGTCGTGGACAGGGTCAAAGAGCTGATCAAGTACAACGGCTACCAGATCGCCCCCGCGGAACTGGAAGCCGTTCTCCTCGCCCACGAGGGCATCGCCGACGCTGCGGTGATCGGCGCACCCGGCCCAGGCGGCGGGGAGATCCCCAAAGCGTTCATCACGCGCAAGACGACCCATCCCGACCTCACCGCGGAGGACGTGCTGTCCTTCACCGCAGCGCGCGTCGCGCCCTACAAGAAGATCCGAGAGGTCGCGTTCCTCGACCACATCCCCAAATCCGCGACCGGGAAGATCCTCCGCAAGGAGCTGCGCCAGCGGAGCTCAGGGCTCGATCGCGCACCCGACGCCGATCAGGCGCCTGCGTAACCGGGTCTCACACGGAGAAGCGCCGCTGCACATCCGGCCGTTCAGCAAGACGAGGTGGGTAGCCCGGGCCCATCCTCTTGCTGACCTCCTCCGACCTCAGCGGTTCCTTGCACATGGCGCAGACGACCTCGGGGCTGGTGTCGTGCCCGCACCGGTCGTGGTGGATCACCACGGGCACGCCCTTCTCGCCCGCCAGCCACCGATCGCCCCAGCGGTTCATCGCAGCGAGCACGCCGTAGAAGTCACGCCCCTTCTCGGTCAGCACGTAGTCGTACCGCACCGGGACGTCCTGGTAGGCCTGCTTCTCCATCAGGCCCTCGTCGACCAGCCGGCGCAACCGGTCAGCCAGGGTGTTTCGCGCGATGCCCAGCGACTCCTGGAACTCGTCGAAGCGCCGGATCCCGTAGAACGCCTCCCGCAACACCAGGGGCGTCCACCAATCCCCCAACAAGTCCATCGTCCGAGCGATCGAACACGGCCAATTCGCGAAAGACGTCCGCCTCATACCAGCGACAATACACCGTCTTAAAGAGAGACTCACGTGGCAGGCAAGGAGTTGGAGCTCACTTCCGCGACAAGGCCGCCCAATCCGCGCAGCGGTCTAGCGAGCTCCAGCGCGACCGGTCCGACTCGTGCGGATCTGCCGCTGGGTGATCGCACCGACGGCGAGAACGGTGCGCCTGCGGGTCGCGAAGCGCGAGATCAGCGTGCCCAGCCAGTTCACCGCGCCGGAGACGACGCTGGGCGGCGGATTGCGCCGGTCCAGCGCGTCCAGCGCGGTGGCGACCACCTGACCGGGAGTCTGCAACCGGGCACCGCGGGCCATGTCCTCCGAGCCGACCACGTCGAAGAACTCGGTCCGAGTCGGGCCCGGGCTCAGCGCGAGCACGCGCAGCCCGGAGCCTCGCGACTCCTGCCACAACGCCTCGGTGAAGCTCAGCACGAAAGCCTTGCTCGCCCCGTAGACGGCAGCGTTGGGCCACGGTTGATACCCGAGAGTGCTGGCCACGTTGACCAGAACGCCGGTCAGCTGGTCGATGAACGCCTTGGTGACGTCGACCAGACCGGCCACGTTCAGGCTGATCTCCTTCTGGATGCGGTCGGGATCCTCCTGGCGGAACGGGGCATGGGTGCCGAAGCCCGCGTTGTTGACCAGGCTGGTGACGGTGATCCCCCGACGCGCCAACTCCTCGGCCAACGCCTCACCCGGTGCCGGCATGGTCAGGTCGAAGGGCACCGCCGTGGCGGTGATCTGGTGCTTCGAGGACAGTTCCTCGGCCAGGGCCTCCAGCAGGTCCGCGCGGCGCGCGACCAGCACGAGGTTCGATCCCCGCTCAGCGAGCCGCCGGGCGAACTCCGCGCCGAGGCCGGAACTCGCGCCGGTGATCAACGTGGTGTGGGTGCGGTAATCGATCCGGGTCATGGGCTGTCGGGGTCGCGACCCTTGCGGGCCATCGTCCCCGCACCCTTTCCAAGCTCGTGGGAGTGGGTGGGTCACCACGGCTCCGCTCCTGACGCACGCACAGAGCCCGGGGTCAAGCCTTCGCCCGCATGAGTGGTGATGGGACCCATCATATACGAAACGACCGCCTTTCGTTTCGGTACTGGGGTAGGATCGCGCCGTGACCCCACCCACCTCCCCTGAGCAACGGCTCGCGCACTCCGAACCCGGCACTCCGCGTGCCTCGCTCCAGGAGTCTTCGGAGGCGGGCCGATGACCGAGACCGCAGCCGGCCGGGGACGCCCCCGCGATGCCACCCGCGACCGCGCACTGCTCGAGGCGACGCTGGCCGTTCTCACCGAAAGTGGTTACAGCGCACTCACAACCGCCGCCGTAGCGGCCCGAGCCGGAGCCTCCACCGCCACCCTCTACCGGCGCTGGCCGTCCAAGGAGACCCTGGTCGTCGCAGCCGCTGCCGCGTACGCGAAGGAACTCGAAGCGCAGCCCGACACCGGCACGCTCGAAGGCGACCTGCGCAGCCTGCTCCGAGACAAGGCGGCCTCCCTGACCGGGAAGGAAGGAGGTGTGCTGCGAACCCTCATCGGCGAGGCCGCGTTCAACACCGCACTTGCCGAAGCCCTCACCAACACCTTCGTGCTTCCCATGCGTCAACGCATGGAAGAGGCGGTTCGACGTGCGGTGCACCGAGGCGAGATCCCCCCGGTGGAGAACGCAGACCTGCTCGGTGATCTGGTGATCGGCCCCATGATGTGCAGGTTCTTCCTCACCCCGCTGCCGCCGGACCAGGTCGACGCCGCCACCGCAACGGACACCGCCGACCGCATGCTGCCCTTCCTCCTGCGCGCCCTCGGGCACGTGCCGAGCTGATCGCCGCACCATCGGGCAGGCCCAGCTCGCCGCGCGCCGTGCCCGCACCCTTCGGGATTCCCATCCCAGGCCGAAGTCGTCGGTCGACCTGATCCATGACGGTCGGCACCGGAGCGCCGCGCTGTTCCACGTCCGCGCTGACTCCCACTTCGCCCTGCCCCACACGAGAAGCGCTCGCCGACCTGCTTCCAGCCGCCGCCAGGCGGCGCCATCCGGCCATGCGGTGTGGGGACTATCGGCTCTGGCTATAAGCCTGACTCGGGATCCGGCCTTGTTGCCGCCGCCGATCACCGGTGGAGTTATCGCAGCGCAGCGCTGTCAACGACGTCAAGGCCACGACGGAGGCTCACATGGCATCAGCCGACATCGGGACACCGGTGGTGTCACCGCCGCTCCCCCATCGGGACCGCAAGGCCTGGGGCGTCGTCATCCTGCTCTTCGCCTTCTTCACCCTGAACTTCGCGGACAAGGCCGCAGTCGGGTTGGCGTCGCAGCAGATTCGCCATGACCTCGGACTCAGCGCCGGGGACTTCGGTCTCATCGGCAGCGCGTTCTTCTGGCTGTTCGCCGTCGGCGCGGTGGGGTTGTCCGCAGCCATGCGCTGGATCTCCGCGAAGTGGGCGGCCGCCATCCTCATGTTCACCTGGGTGGCGAGCATGCTGCCGCTCGCGGTGCCCACGACGTTCGGCGTGCTGCTGGTGTCGCGGATCGTGCTGGGCTTCTTCGAGGGCCCGGCGCACGCGCTGTGCCAGAGCGTCGTCGCCGACCGGTTCCCGAAGGAGAAGCGCGCGTTCGCCGGATCGATCGTGAACGCGGGGTCCTCGGTCGGTCCGCTGATCTCCGCACCGGCGCTGACCTGGGTGATCGTCACTCACTCCTGGCACGCCGCATTCCTCGTGCTGATCGTGGTCGGCATCCTCTGGCTGGTGGTCTGGCTCTGCTACGTCGAGCGCCAGCCGCTGCGCAGGCGCCCGGTGGCCGCGGAGGTCGAAGCGGACCCGAACGGCCACATCGACGTGCCGTTCCTGCGGTTGCTGCGGCTGCCCAGCTTCTGGGGGCTCAGCCTGATGTCGTTCGCGGGCTACCTCATCACCTCGCTGAAGGTCTCCTGGTTGCCCGCGTTCCTCGGCGAAGGTCTCGGCTACTCGCCCACCACCGTCGGATGGCTGGTCACCCTGCCCTACGCGACCGCGATCGTTGTCCTCCTCACCAGCGGTTACCTGTCCGGCCGGCTCCTCGCTCGGGGCTGGAGCTCACGGGCCGCTCGCGGCTACTTCAGCGGAGCGCTCATCGTCTTCGCCGGACTGAGCATGATCACGTTCACGTTGGTCGGGCCGGGAACGCTCCAGCTGGTGCTGGTGATCTGCACCTTCTCCATCAACAGCGTCGCCTTCTCGGTCGCCTTCGCAGGCGCGTCCGACTTCCTCCCACAACGCCAGCGCGCCGCGTTCTTCGGGTGCGTGATCGGGTTCTACAGCATCGCCGGAATCATCGCCCCCTACGCGCTGGGTCTCATCGTCCAAGCAGGACCGACGCCTTCCGCGGGCTACGCGAACGGGTTCCTCGTCGTCGGCATCGCCATCTGCGCGTGCGCCGTGGTCGGCGCACGCCTGCTGAACCCGGAGGCCGCCCGCCAGGCGCTGGAGACCGAGACCGCGATGAGGAAGGCGTCATGATGCAGGCACCGCTGACCGGGTTCCGGGTCGTGGACCTGGGCCAGTACATCGCCGCTCCCGGGGCCGGACAGCAGCTGGCCGACTTGGGTGCCGAGGTGATCAAGGTGGAGAGCCTCGCCGGCGACCAAGCGCGCTCCGTCGGTTCGTTCGGTGAGGCGATGCTGCACGCGAACAACCGCGGCAAGCGCAGCATCGCGGTCGACCTGCGTCGACCTGAGGGCTTCCGGATCCTCGACCAGCTGTGCGCGGGATCGGACGTGCTGCTGCACAACTTCCGGCACGGCTCGGCGGAACGCCTCGGCATCGGGCCGGAGCAGGCGCGCTCCCGCCACCCGCACCTGGTCTACGGGTTCGTCACCGGATTCGGAACCCGTGGCCCCTCGGCGGGACGAGCGGGCCTGGACATCGCCGCCCAGGCCGAGTTCGGGGTCATGCACACCACCGGCGACGCCGGCGGTGAACCGCAGCGCGTCGGCTTCACCATCGCCGACGTGCTCGCCGCGAACGCCCTCACAGCCGGGGTGCTCGCCGCGCTGGTTCGCCGCGGCCGAACCGGCAACGGCGCGCTCGTCGAGACGTCTCTGATGGAAGCGGTGGTGGCGGCTCAGGCCACGCAGTGGATGAGCTACCGCCTCACCGGTGACGCGCCCCGGCGAACGGGAAACGGCCAGCCCGCAGTGGCACCCGCCGCGGATCTCGTGCAGACCGTCGACGGCGCCATCGTGGTGTCGGCCTACACCGCGACCAAGTGGGCCGCGCTGTGCTCGGCGATCGGCAGGCCCGAACTCGCCGTCGACCCGCGCTTCGCCGACAACGAGTCGCGGGTCGCCAACCGCCCGGCGCTCAAAGAGGTCTTGAGCTCAGCTCTCGGTCACCTCACCCGTGCCGAGGCCATCGCGCTGCTGGCTGCGCGGGGGATCGTGTGCGGCTCGGTGCGGTCGTTCGACGAGCTCGTCAAGGACGCGGACCTGGCCGCATCGGGGCTGGTCGTCCAGCTGGACGAGCTCGGGATCGACGCCCCGGCCGCGCCCTTCCAGGTCGACGCGACGGTGCGCGGCCGGACGTCGGCCGCGCCCCGGCTCGGTGAGCACACCCGCGACGTGCTGCGCGAACTCGGGCGCAACGAGGACGAGATCGACCGGCTCGCCGACGACGGCATCGTCGGCAAGCCGGAGCAACCACGAGGGATGGAGACCCGATGAGCGGCACGCCCGACTTCGACGCGCACTTGCGCACGATCGCCGAGTTCACCGACGACGAGCTGATCCCGTCCGAGCCCGAGATGGTCGCCGCGGGTCAGGTCCCGGATCGGATCGTGGGGCGCATGGCCGAGCTGGGGCTGTTCGGCATCTCGATCCCACCCGGCTATGGCGGGTTCGGCTGGACGATGGAGCAGCAGGTGCTGCTGACGTTGGAGTTCACCCGGGCGTCGTGCGTCTACCGCTCGCGCTTCTCGACCGTGATCGGGCTCTGCTCGCAGGCGATCCTCGATCACGGCACCGAGGAGCAGCGCCGCGAGATGCTGCCCGACATGGCAGCCGGCCGGCAGGTCACGTCGTTCGCGCTGTCCGAACCGGAGGCCGGCTCGGACGCCACCAACGTGCAGACCACTGCCCGGCGCACCGGCGACGGGTGGGTCCTCGACGGGTCGAAGCGCTACATCACCAATGCGCACTGGGCGGACACGCTGCTGGTCTTCGCACGCACCGACGACGCCGAGGTGTCCGCGTTCCTCGTGGACCGCACCGCGCCCGGTGTGTCGACCCGCATTCCCGATCTCATGAACGGCCACGCCGAAGGCCCCGTCGGCGAGATCGACCTGGACTCGGTGGTCGTCGCCGAGGACCGGCTGCTCGGCGGGGTGCCGGGCACCGGGCTCGCGGCGGCGATGCGCGGGATCAACCACGCCCGGCTGCACGTCGCCGCCACCTGCGTCGGCCAGGCGACCCGGATGCTCGAGGAGACCACTCGCCACGTCCAGAACAGGCACCAGTTCGGAGCACCGCTCTCCGAGCTCGGCGTCGTGCAGGCCCAGCTGGGCCGGTGCTACTCGGAGATGGAAGCCGGGCGCGCGCTCACCCTCGACGCGGCACGCTCGTTCGACGCCGGAACCATTCCCCGGCACCGGATTTCGGCGGCCAAGCTGTTCTGCTCGGAGATGGTCGGCAGGGTCGCCGACCAGTGCGTGCAGTTGCTCGGAGGGGAAGGCATCGTCGGACCGCACCCGGTGCCCCGGATGTGGCGCGACGTCCGCACCCTGCGGATCTACGAGGGTGCCTCCGCCATCCACGAGCGCAACCTCGGCCGGGCGATGACCCGGTCTGTCGCGTCGGAGGGAGTGCTGCCGGACAGCTACCGCGTACGTTAGGGCTGGACCGGAGGAGGGACGATGGAACTGCGCCAGATCGAGTACTTCCTGGCCGTGGTCGAGCACGAGGGGCTGAACCGCGCCGCCCAGCACCTCTACGTCTCCCAACCGGCGCTGTCCCAAGCGATCCAGGCGCTCGAACGCGAGCTCGGCGTGGAGCTGTTCCAGCGCGTGGCGCGGCGCAGCCTGGCCCTGACTCCGGCGGGGACGCTGCTGGTTCCCAAAGCGCGGGCGATCCTCGACAACGTCGTCGCCGCCCGCGACGCGCTGAGCTCGGCCCGGGACCTCGAGGCGGGCTCGGTCTCCATCGGCACGATGCCGGAGATGTCCAGCGACGCGGTCGCCTCCTGGATCACGTCGTTCCGGTCCCGCTACCCGGACGTGCGGCTGAACATCTCCGAGGTCGCCGGCGTCCGGGACCTGTGCGGCGAGGTGACCACCGGACGCTACGAGCTCGGATTCACCACCCGCCCGGTCCCCACCAAGAGCCTCGAATTCGTCGAGCTCGGGGTACAGCGGCTGCTGCTGGTGATGCCGCCGGGTTCTCCGGCACCGCCGAGCGGGACGCTGCCGCTCGACGCCCTCAGCGACCTGCCGCTGACGATCTGCTCGCTCGCGCAGCGCGAGAACGACCGGGTCGCGACCGCCCTGCGGAACGTGGGGGTGGAACCGCGGCTGATCGCGAGCATGCCCAACCGCCACGCTCAGCTCACCCTCGTCCTCGGCGGCGGGGTGCACGCGTTCCTGCCGCTGCGGATGGCCGTTCAGGCACGACGGCTCGGTGCCGTCGTGATCGAAACCGATCCGCTGGTGTCGGTGCCCTTCGGCGTCGCGCACCGGCGCGATGCGCTGAGCCCGGCAGCGCAGGAGTTGGTCCGCCACTGCAAAGCCACCCTCGACACCTGGTACGCGGCCATCGCCGACGCTCAGACCGACGGGGCGAGCCTGATCGACGCGGCCGACGCCGCCTACGACGACGTGCACCTCCCGATGAACCCCTGATCGTCGGCGTCCGCGCCGTCGGCCCGTCGTCGGACCGCGGTCGACAGGGACCTCGTCAAGGGTGCGGCCGGGTCGGTGTCACCGCGGCTTCCTCGCACCCACGTCGGCGGGCTCGCCGTGGTGGGCAGCGGTGGGGCCGCGTGCTCCCAGTCGAGGATCACGGTCCGTTCGGCGATCAGCCAGCGGCCCGCGCGTCGTTCGAAGATGTCGAAGTAGCGCAGGCCTTGGAACACCGCCGCCGACGCACCGCCGTCGACCGGCTGTCGCCGGTACAGGCAGCAGGTCTCCACCTCCGCGCGTTCCCCGTCCAACGCGATGGTGGGTGGGCTCAGGAAGTGGAACGTGCTCTCCAGCGTTGCGCCGTAGGTCTCGAAGAACGCGAAGAGCTCGTCGACGGTTCCGCTGAAGCGCCCGTGGTCGTCCGTGGCGTCGGGGTGGTAGCAGGTTCTGGCGAGTTCGCGGTCTCCGCGGTCGATCGCGTGCGCGTAGCGTCCGAGCACATCGGTGATCTCGGTCCGCGCGATCAGCTCGTCAAGAGTGGGCATGTGGCCTCCTCGCAGCAGGTTCTTCACACCGCCGTGTAGCCGCCATCGATGACCAGCTCGGCGCCCGTGATGTACTTCGCCTCGTCCGAGGCCAGGAACAGCACGCCGTGGGCGACGTCGGCCGGTTCGCCTCGGGCGCCCAGCGGTATCGCGGCGAGCGTGCGCGCGTTGTACTCGCGCGCCGCCGGCGACTCGTCCTGGCGCACCGAGCCGGCCGAGCCCGTGTCGATCGAGCCCGGGTGGACCGAGTTCACCCGGATCGCGTGCTGGGCGTAGGTGGCCGCGTGGGCTTTCGTCATCAACCGCACAGCCTCTTTCGTCGCGTGGTAGAGCGGCACCATCGCATTGCCGACCAGCCCGTACATCGACGACATGTTGACGATGCTGCCGCCGCCTGCGGCGATCATCCGCGGCACCACGTGCTTGGTGCACAACCAGGTGCCGCGCACGTTGACGGCGAAGAGCTCGTCGAACTCCGCGATGTCGACCTCGTGAGCCGGTTTCCGCGGTCCGCCGATGCCTGCGTTGTTGACCAGCACGTCGATCCCGCCGTGCTCCTGCGCGATCCGCTGGATCGCCTGCGCGACCGAGCGCTCGTCACGGATGTCGACCTGCAGCAGGTCGGGTGCCGCCACCAGGTCCAGTCCGATCGCCACGCCGCCCTCGCGGCCGATGGCCCGGCAGATCTCGGCGCCGAGTCCACCGGCCGCGCCCGTGACCACGCACGTCTTACCGGCGAGGCGACCGCCGCCGGAGCTCATGACGGCCGCCCTGAGATCGCGGACCTGCCGCCGTCGACGCGAATCGCCTGGCCCGTGACGTAGCCGGCTCCGGGCGAGGCCAGGAAGGACGCCACCGCGGCGACCTCCTCCGGCCGGCCCATCCGTCCCAGCGGGATGGTGCGTTCCCACTGGGCCCTGGCGTCGTCGTCGCGCCACGCGTCGTCGTTGATGGCGGTGCGGATGAATCCCGGGTTGATCGCGTTCACCGTGACCCCCTCCGGTGCCAGTTCCGCGGCGAGCTGCCGGGTCAGCGCCACGATCCCGCCCTTGGAGGCCGTGTAGGCCGGGTAGGCATAGCCGCGGTCGGCGGCACCCGAGCCGATGTTGATCACTCGCTTGGCGTCGGTGTCGTCCCCGGCCGCGAGGTGGGGCATCGCGGCCTGGACGACGCGGAAGGTGCCGACGAGGTTGATGTCGAGCACCGTCCGCCAGATCTCGGGAGTGGTGGCGCGCGCGTCGGCGCGCAAGAGCACTCCGGCTGCGTTGACCACGACGTCGATGCGGGACCGCCAGCCCACGACCTCGTCGATGGCCGCTGCGACCTGCGCGTCCTCGCGCACGTCGCAGGGCACGGCCAGGCGGTCCCGGTCTTCGCGCCCGGCGGCCAAGCCCGACTCGTCGCGGTCGAGGGCGGCGACGTGGAGTCCGTCCCGGCGCAGCTGATCGGCGATCGCCGCACCGATCCCCGACGCCGCACCGGTGACGACGGCGACCCTCGAAGTCGGCCCGGTCATGACGCCGCCGCCGCTGCGCCGGTGCCGACCTCCGCTTCATCGTCCGCGGTGCTGTTGTTGCGGATCCGGATGACTCCGATCGTCGAGATCAGCGACAGCAGGCTCATCGCCAGCAGGTACCAGCCCAGTGAGTTGATCCCGAACGTGGCAACGAGGCTGGCCGCCACCATCGGGGCGATCGCGCTGCCGCCGATCATGCCGATGGTGTAGCCGATCGACAGCCCGGAGTAGCGCACGTTGACCGGGAACGCCTCCGCGTAGAACACCCCCGCCACACCTTGGCCCGCAGCGTGCGGGATGCACATGAGCACGTAGCCGAGGAAGATCAACCACACGTCGCCGCTGCTGACCAGCCAGATCCACGGGAAGGCCAGCACCGCCTTGCCGATCACCCCCGCCAGGATCATCCTGCCGCGGCCGACCCGGTCCGACAGCGTCCCGGAGGCGACCACGAACACGCAGTCCAGGATCATCGCGACCAGGACGATCAGCAGGATGGTGCCGCGGCTGATGCCCAGCGACGTCGTGGCGTAGGACAACCCGAACACCGACATCAGGTAGAACACCACGCCACCGCTGAGCGTGGTTCCGGCCACCAGCAACGTCCGCACCGGGTAGGTGCGCAGGATCGTCAGCGCCGGAGCCCGGTCGGTGGCGCCGCGCTGCTTGATCTTCTCGAACGTCGGACTCTCGTCGATGGTGCGCCGCAGGACATAACCCAGCACGATGAGGATCGCGCTGAGCAGGAACGGCACGCGCCAACCCCAGCTCAGGAACGCCTCCTGCGGCAACGCGTTGAGCGGCAGGAAGACCAGGGTGGCCAGCACCAGGCCGAGCGGGCCGCCGATCTGCACGAAACTGCCGAAGTAGCCCTGCTTCTCCGGTCTGCTGTGCTCCATCGTCAGCAGCACGGCGCCGCCGAGCTCGCCGCCCATCGCGAATCCCTGCACGATGCGCAGCAGGATCAGCAGCACCGGGGCGGCCACGCCGAGGGTGGTGTAGCCCGGCAGGAGTCCGATGAGGAGGGTCGCGCCGCCCATGAGGGTCAGCGTCAGCACGAGCATCGGGCGCCGACCGACCTTGTCACCGAGGTGACCGATCACCACACCGCCGATGGGGCGGACGAGGAAGGCGACCGCGAAGGTCGACAGCGACACCAGCGTGCCGGCCAAGCCCTGCAGCGCGGGGAAGAACACCTTGTTGAACACCAGCGCCGCGGCGGTCGCGTAGATGAAGAAGTCGTAGTACTCGATGGTCGTTCCGATCACGCTCGCCGCAGCGGCGCGTCTGGACTGCAATGTGGCCATGATGTCTCTCTTCGTTGAGAGCGAATGGTTTTCGATGCGCCGTTAATTCCGGCGATCGCTAATTGCATCGGAATGCGGCCGTGCTCGGCCCGTGCCGCGGGCGCGAAGAATGCGCACGCGGCATCAACTGTTGTGAACGTCGTGTTTTCCCGGAGGGATCAGTTCACGCGGTCGTGCTCGGTTGATCCAGGTAGGTGCCTCGGTGGAACAGCAGCGGACGGCGGTCTGCGGTGCCGGCCAGTTCGTGCACCTCACCGATGACGATGGTGTGATCACCACCGTCGTACTCGTGCCACAGCTCGCACTCGATCCAGGCGACCACGCCGTCCAGGACGGGGGCGCCCAGCGGGCTCGGCAACCACTCGACCCCGGCGAACTTGTCCGCGCCGGAGCGGGAGAACTGCTGGCTGAGCTCCCGCTGATCGGCCGCCAGGATGTTGACGCAGAACGATCCGACGTCGCGGATGCGCGGCCAGGTCCGCGACGTCCGGGCGACCGCGAAGGTCACCAGCGGTGGGTCCAGCGACAGCGACGCGAACGACTGGCAGGTCAGCCCGACCGGCCCTTCGGCATCTACCGCCGAGACCACGACGACACCGGAGCAGAAGGAACCCACCACATCACGCATGCGCTGCGGCGGAATCGAACCGCGGAAATCGTTCCGCGTCGATTCGGCGATGTCACCGCTCGTTTCCATGTTTCACCACCTTCATCATCTTTCAGTGGAATTCAGAGCAAGGCCACGGCGTTGCCGGGTGATCCCAGCCCGCCGACGAGCGCCAGCGGGACCGACACGAACATGAACTCATGGCGGCCGAGGTTTCGCAGTCGCCCGGCGAGCTCGTCGAAGTCGAACAGTTCGCCGAGCGGGATGCCGAGCAGTCCGAGCAACCGGCGATGCAGGCTGCCCACGGCAGGGTCGCCGGGGGTCACCTCGACCGCCGGGTTGTCCACGCCGATCGCTGCGATGTGCCAGTCCCACAGCAGTTCCGCCGTCGCCTCGTCGGCGCCCAGTCCGGCCGAATCCAGTCCGCTCTTGCGGGCCGAGATCTCCTCCCGCGCAGCGGGTTCCAGCGCCCGGTAGGCCTCCAGCCAGCCGGTGCGCACGCACAGCACGTCTCCGGGGCGGATCGTCACGTCCTGCGCACGCGCGACGGCGCGCAGCTCGTCGGCGGTGATGCTGCGCTCGGTCAGCGGGTCGTAGTCGCTGCCGCTGAGATGCGTGGCGATGTCGAGCAGCACGCCGCGTCCGATGATGCCGGTGCGGGCCCAGTGGTGGATGCTCAGCCGCGGGTTCCCGGTCGCCGGATCGTCCACGACTCCGCCGTAGAAGCCGTGCTCGCGCACCCGGTGGTGCCGGAACCCGTCCCACTGGGTCGACCCCTGCGGGAAGAAGGAGTCCAGCCGGTCGTCCCACATGCTGCCGATCCGCTTGATCGTGTGCTGGAACGGTTCTCGCCGGAACAGCGGAGGATCCGGTTGGTCCAGCGGAAGGCTCAGCCCGATCCGCTCGCCGGTGCGCACCAGTCCGGTGGAGGCGCGCACCGCGTCGGCGTCGAGCAGGTTGAGGGTGCCCAGCTCGTCATCGGGCCCGAACACACCCCAGGAGCAGTTCGCGCCAATGTCGGAAAGCCGCGGCAGCTCCGAGTACTTGGGTAGCGATGTCGCGTCGATGTCCACTGCTCACCTCTTAGATCGGCGACTACAGCTCGTGGTCGCCGGCGAGCAGGCGCCCGGCGATCGTGCGGCGCTGGATCTCCGATGTGCCGTCGGGGATCCGCAGCGTGCGCGCGTGCCGCCACGCTTCCTGCAGCCGCAGCTCGTTGGTGAGGCCCATCGCTCCGTGCACCTGCATGGCCGAGTCGCTGACCCGCCCCAGCATCTCGGTGCACAAGGCCTTGGTCATCGAGGTCTCCTTGACCGCGCGATGGCGCTGTTCGACCAGCCACGCGGTGCGCCCCACCACCGATTTGGCCGCGTAGACGTCCATCGCCATCTCCGCCAGCTTGATCTGGATCGCCTGGTGGTCACCGATGGCGGAGTCGAAGGTCTCGCGCTGCTGGGCGTACTCCACCGACATCTCCAGGGCCCAGCGGGCCAGGCCGACGCACATCGCCGACATCGACAGCCGTCCCTTGCTGATCCCCAGCAGCGCCAGCGCCAGCCCCTTGTGCAGGGTTCCGATGATGTGGTCCTCGGGCACCCGCAGGTCCTCGACGGTGACGATGCCGATGTGCGATCCGGCGTGGCCCAGGATCGGGATGACGCTGGTGCACTCGAATCCCTCGGACCGGGTGTCGACGAAGAACGCGGTGATGCCGCCGCGCCGGTCCTTGTTCGCCTCGGGGTCGGTGACGGCGAACAGGATGCAGTAATCGGCGTAGGGGGCGTTGGTGATCCACTGCTTGGAGCCGTTGATCACCCACTCGTCGCCGTCGCGGACGGCCCGGGTGCGGATGCGCTGGACGTCGGAGCCGGCACCGGGTTCGGAGAGCCCGAAGCACAGCGTCTTCTCCCCCGAGGCGATGCCGTCGAGGTACTGCGCCCGCACGTCGGGCTTGAGCTCGCACAGGATCGGGCTCAGCCCGTTGGTGAACACCGACGGGATCACGTTCTCGTGGATCAGCGGCCGGGCGGGCCCGCAGATCCGGTTGAGCTCCTCCTGGATGTGCACCAGCGCGATCTCGCCGAGCCCACCCCCGCCGAGCGCCTCGTCGCCGAACATCGTGTAGAAACCGGCCTCCGCCGAGGCCATCCTGACCTGCTTCTTCAGGTCTTGAACGGCAGGCACCAGCAGCCCGTTGTCGTCGTAGCGCTTGCGTTCGTCGTCGAGCAGCGCGGCGTGTTCGCGTTCGATCGGTTCCACGTGGCGCTCGATGAAGCTGAGCACCGCCTTCGCCGTCTCCGCAGCGTCTTCCGGAACGGTGAATTCCATGCGCGTCAGGTCTTTCTCTTCCGGGGCGCTTCCCTGGGGTCGTTGGCCTCGGCCTTCTCGACGTCCAGCGCCAAGGCGCGCGCCCAAATGTTGGTGAGTGTCTGGACCACTTCTTCGATGTCGAGGTCTTCTCGTTCACCGATGACCAGGTTGATGTAGGCGAAGTTGTTGATCATCGCCACGATCGCCTCCGCGGTGAGCTCGGCGGAGACCTCGGGATCGGCCGCGCCCTGCCGTTGCAGACGTTCGATGCCGTGCTGCACGCGCCGCCGGAAGTCGCGCCGGATCTGCATGCGGTTCTCCCGCATGCGCTCGTCGAACGTGGCGACCTGCTCGACGATCCGGCTGAACCGCCGGGAGTGCTCCATCTCGGCGAAGTACTGCCGCAGCGTGTAGGCGAACCTGTCGGCAACGGTTCCGGTGAAGTCGTCCGGCACGGCCGTCAGGAGGTACCGATCGGCGATGACCGAGTCGACGAGGTTGTAGAAGACGTCTTCCTTGGACTGGAAGTAGATGTAGAAGGTGCCCTGCGCCAGGCCGGCCTCGTCGCAGATGTCACCGACGCGGGTGTCCAGGAAACCTCGGGTCTCGAACACGACGCGCGCAGCGGCCAGCAGCCGGTCGCGCGTGCGGCGACCGCGCGCGGTGCGCGGTTCCGGGCTCTGCTGCGAAACCTTCGGCGGACTCTTCCTGCGGCCTTCACCGGAGCTGCCGTTCGCCATCATGTCTCCGTTCTCGGACGTGCGGCGTGCCAGCGGCTGCTGAGTCCGCCGCCACGCTCACAGTTGCGGACGCACCTTCTCAGCGAACATTGTCATCGATCGCAGCACCCGGTCCTGCGGTTGACTGCCCGCGTCGAACCAGGCGACCAGGCCGCCGAGGCCGGTGTGGCTGTGGAAGGAGGCGAGCTCCTCGGCGACGTCATCGGGCGAACCGAGCACCAGCGTTTTGCGCTCGATGTACTCGTCGTAGCTGAGCTCGTCGATGCCGAGCCCGACCTTCGCGCGATTGGTCAGGACCCCGACGTACCACATGTAGCCCTCGCGGTACTCCTCCTTGGCCTGCTCGCGGCTCTCCGCCACGTGCACGGCCTTGAGCTGGGAAGCGCGGGCGATGTTCTCGTCGATCGCGTCGAAGGAGTGCCCGGCCGCGCGTGCTTCCTCCCGGTACACCCCGACCAGGTGCTTCACGTCGTTGCGGGTGGGGCGTTGACCGAGGACGAACGAGAAGCCCCGCCGGGCCGCCGACCGCAGCGACTCCTCGCTGGAGGACACCATCACGAACACCGGTGGCGTCGGCTTCTGCACCACTTCGGGGAACAGCTCGACCTCGTCGACCACCTCGCCTTCGGCGGGCACCTGGTAGTGCTCGCCCCGGTACCGCACCTTCCCGTCGCGCCACGCCTGCATGACGATGTCGAAGACCTCTTCGTAGCGGGCGTCGCGCTCGGCTTCCGGAATCCCGTAGGCCTGGAACTCCAAGCGGTCGTAGGCTTTTCCGATCCCGAAGTTCAACCGCCCGTTGCTGAGCTGGTCGACGTAGGCGTAGTCCTCGGCCAGTCGCAGCGGGTGGTGCATCGGCAGCCGCGACACCCCGGATCCGAGGCGGATCCGCTCGGTGGCCGCCGCGGCCGCGGCCAGCAGGAGCTGCGCGGAGGCCACGATCCCGTACCGGCGGCCGTTGTGCTCGGCCACCCAGGCTTCCTCGAAGCCGAGCCGATCGGCGTGCTTGATCTGTTCGACGGCCTTGTGCACGACCTCGTTGTGGGTGTTCCACGGGGGCACGTTCGAGAGGCTGAAGATCCCGTAATGCGGGGTGGCGACGTTGCTCATTGCTCTCCTCAAAGACCCATGACGGGGTGGTCCGGCAGCCCGCATCGAAGGCGGCGCCGCCGGGCGAAACCGCTGCTCAACCCGGGGTGAAGACGGGCTTGACTAAACATGACACGCGCGTCATTGTCAACAGCCAGAGACGCCTTCCGCAGTCACCTCCACTCCCGCTTCTGCACTTCCACCGCAGGCGAAAACGCTTGTCCCCAACCCTGTTTCCGAGGGAGATGTGCACCCCATGAGTTCGGTCCAGACCATCACCGGCGGCATCGACAGCGACCAGCTCGGCCGCGTGCTGATGCACGAGCACGTGTTCGTGTTCAACCACGAGTACGCGGCCAACTACCCCGAGACCTGGGACGACGCCCAGCGCACCGACGACGCGGTGGCCAAGCTGGCCGATCTCAAGGCCAACGGCATCGACACGATCGTCGATCTGACCGTGCTCGGGCTGGGCAGGGACATCCGCAGGGTGCGCGCCGTCGCGGAGCGCTCGCCGGTCACCATCATCGCCGCGACCGGCTTCTACACCTTCAACGAACTGCCCACCTACCTGCGGCTCCGGGGACCCGGACGGCTCATCGGCGGCGAGGAGCCGATGGTGGACATGTTCGTGCGCGACATCTGCGAAGGCATCGCGGGAACCGGCATCCGCGCCGGAATCCTCAAGTGCGCGACCGACGTTCCGGGAGTCACCCCCGACGTCGAGCGGGTGCTGCGCTCGGTGGCGCGCGCTCACCTGCGCACCGGCGTGCCGATCTCCACCCACACCGACGTGGCCACCGAGCGCGGGCTCGAGCAGCAGAAGATCTTCGCCGAGGAAGGCGTCGACCTCGGCAACGTGATCATCGGGCACAGCGGCGATTCCGAGGACCTGGACTACCTCCAGCGGCTGCTCGACAACGGTTCCTACCTCGGCATGGACCGGTTCGGGCTGGACAAGCGCTTGCCGTTCGACAAGCGCATCGGAACGGTCGTCGAACTCGTCCGCCGCGGCTACGCCACGCGCCTGGTGCTCTCGCACGACGCGTCGTGCCACAGCCACAACTTCCCCGACGCCTACCGGGCCGAGCACCTGCCCAACTGGAACTACACGCACATCACCCGCGACGTCATCCCGGCGCTGCTCCAGGCGGGCGTGAGCCAGCGCGACATCGACACCATGCTCGTGGACAACCCGCGTGACATCTTCTCCGGCGCGTCGTCATGAACGGGATCGACGAAATGCTCGCCACCGCGGAAACTCCCCAACTCGACGACGTCGTGGCCCTGGGCGGTCCACACCAGACGGACGCGGTTGACGACGCGATTGCCGCACTGCGAGCGGGAAAACCGATCGTGCTGGTGGACGACACCGGGCCACACCCCTGCGGTGAGCTCGTGTTCGCGGCGAGCCTGGCGACCACCGCTCTGGTCTCCTTCGCCGTCCGGCACACCTCGGGCCTGCTGCAGGTCGCGCTGGCCCGGCACGACGCGGACCGGCTGGAACTGCCCCCGATCAGCCGCGACCGCAGCACCCCCAACGCCCCGGAATACGGCGTCGCCGTGGACACCGCCGAGAGCACCGGCACCGGCATCTCCGCCGCCGACCGCGCCCGCACGATCGCCCTGCTCGGCGACCCCACCACCACGGCCGAGGCGTTCGCACGCCCCGGGCACGTGCTGACCTACCGAGCCCACGACGAGGGAGTGCTGGGCCGGCTGGAGGCCGGTGAGGCCGCACTCGACCTGGTCAGGCTCGCCGGTGCCGGAACCGGTGCCGCCCGCGCCTGCCTGGTCTCCGACTCCGACCCGACCACAATCCAGCGGCTCCCGGAAGCACGCGCCTGGGCGCACCGACACTGCCTGTCGGCGGTGACCACCTCCGCCGTGCTCGCCCACCGACTGGCACGCGGTGACCGGCGTGCGCGCGCGTTCCAGCTGACCATCCGCGGCAGGGCCTTCGACGTGGTCCGGTGGCGCGACGGGACCGCCGAGATCACGGCGCTCGTCCTCGGCGGCGACGTCACCGAGCCGCCGATCATCCACGACGAATGCCTGCAGTGCCTCTTCGAGCCCGACGCCTGCCGATGCCGGGCCGAGCTCGCCGCGTCCCTGCACTCGATCGCTGATCGGGGCCACGGACTCGTCCTGTACCGCCATCGGATCGCGCTGCCGGACACCACCACCGGCTCTCCCCTAGCAGAAAGGCTCGTGCCATGAGTCTCGTCCGCATCGAACGGAACGAGAAGGTCGCCGAACTCGTGCTGGACCGCGAGGACAAGCTCAACGCGTTCAACGACGCGTTGTTCGAGGACTACGAGAACGCGCTGCACGAGCTCGGGGCCGACCCCTCGGTCTCGGTGATCATCGTGCGTGGCGCGGGCCGCGCGTTCAGCGTCGGCTGGGACGTCGCCCGCCCCGCACCCAGCACGAACGGCGATGCGCCCGCACACCGCACGGCCCACGAGGACTGGCTGCGCCTGCGCGGCCACATCCGCGCCTTCACCGCGGTCTTCGACCTGCCGAAACCCGTCGTGGCCGGCGTGCACGGCTACTGCATGGGTGGGGCCACGCTGATCCCGGCCTGCGCCGATCTGGCGGTGGTCGGCGAGGACACCAAGATCGGATGGCCGGTGCTGCCCATCGGCGGCGGCATGCTCGGACCCGTCGCGATGTCGCACCTCGGTCCGAAGAAGGCCAAGGAACTCTCCTACACCGCCGGCTCCCACATCTCCGGTGCCGAAGCCGCGTCCCGGGGCTGGGCGAACTACGCCGTGCCCGCCGATGACGTGCTGGACAAGACGCGGGAAGTCGCCCGCGAGGTGTCCAAGACCCCGCTGGACATGCTCGAGATCAAGAAGCGGGCGGCCAACGACGTGCTGATCCGCCAGGGGTTCCGGGAAACCCTGGACGCCTGCGCCGGCTGGGACGCGCTGATCCACACCGCCGAGGGCAACCGGCGCATGGTCGCCAAGCTCGGTGAGCTGGGCATCTCCGCCGCGCGCACCTGGTACGCCGAGGGCGGTTCCCTCGCCTTCTGATCACCGCACCCGCCCCGAGCCCGAAGGAGCCACACCGCCGTGTCCCGATCCACCATCGCCGTCGTCGGCGCCTCGCCCCGCAACTTCTGGACCCAGTGCGCCATCCACAACCTGCGCACGCTGAACCCGGACCTCGACGTCGTCCCGGTGACCCCGACCCACGCCGAGGTCGCCGGTCTGCCCACCGTCCCGGGCGTCGGGGGCCTACCGGAGGCGCCGCGCGCCGCCGTGGTCGCCATCCGGCGGGAAGCCAGCGTCGAGGCCGTCCGCGAACTCACCGAACTGGGAACTCCCGACATCGTGCTGGTCTCCGACGGCTTCGGGGAACGCGGCGATGACCTGGGCCGCCAACTGCACGCCGAGCTCATCGACATCGTCTCCGGCACCGGAACCCGCCTGTGGGGTCCCAACTGCGTCGGTTTCGCCGACTTCCACGAGCGGGTCTGCGCCGTCGCCGAACCGGCCTGGCTCGACGCCGCGGCAGGCCCGGTCTCGATCATCTCGCAGAGCGGCGCCCTGCTGTCCGCGCTGGTCGCGGCGGCCACCGAGGAACACCTGGGCGTGGACTTCTGCGCCTCGACCGGCAACGGCGCGCTGCTCGGAGTCGCCGAGGCGATCTCGCTGGCCATCAGCAGAGCCACCACCGAGGTCATCTGCGTCTACCTGGAAGGCATCTCCACCGAGCAGCTCCCCGTGTTCGTCGACGCCTTCGAACGCGCCCGCGAGGCGGGCAAGCAGATCATCGTGCTGAAGTCCGGGGTGTCCGAACGCGGTGGCCGGGTCGTGCTCTCCCACACCGCCAGCATCTCCGGCAGCGACGCGGTGCTCTCCGAGCTGCTGCGCGAGCACGGCGTGCTGCGCGCCGACGGCATCGACGAACTGATGCGCCTGGCCACGCTGAGCCTGGCCGGCGTCAAACCCGGTCGGCCGCGCGCGGTCTCGATCCTGGGCGGTTCCGGCGGCGCAGCAGCTCTGTGCAGCGACCTGGCCGAACGCCACGGCGTCAACCTCACCGTGTTCGCCGACGAGACCATCGCGCGCATCCGCGAACTCGCCGGGCCCGGTTCGTTCGTCGACAACCCGCTCGACGTCATCGGGGTCAAGCGCCGCGAAGGCGACGAGAGCGTCAACAGCAGGGTCTTCGCCGACCCCAACACCGGACTCGTCCTGATGCCCTGGAGCGTCCAGCTTCCTTCGGACTCACCGGAGCAGGCCGTCCACACCTGGAACTGGGACGACCTGGCGAGGTTGTCGGCGGAGCACGAGATGCCGCTGGTCATCACCTCGATGGCACCGGTCCCGGTCACCGACTGGGTCCGCGACTACCAGGCTCGGCACCCGCACGTCTCGGTGGTGCACAACCTCCGGCTGACCTTCACCGCCCTCGCCAAGCTCTTCCCCGCTCTGCCAGACGACGAGCACACCACCGGCCCCGAGACCAGCGACCGCGTGCTCAGCGAAGCCGACTCCCGCGACCTGGTCGAAGCCGCCGGAACACCCGTGGTGCGCGGCGTCCGAGTCGATCGCGGTGACGACCCGGCAGCCGTGGCCTCCGACCTGCGGCCACCGTTCGCGGTCAAGATCATCGCCCCGATCAGCCACAAGTCCCGCCTCGGCGGCGTGGCACTGGGCATCTGCAGCCCCGACGACCTCCCCGCCACCACGAAGCAGATCGAAGCGAGCGTCACCGCCGCCGGAGTCGACCCCGGCACCATCGACGGCTACCTCGTCGAGGAGATGGTCTTCGGCAAGGAGATCCTCATCGGCCTCAACACCGATCCGGTGCTCGGCAAGCACGTCGTGGTCGGCCTGGGCGGCACGGCCACCGAACTCGCCAACCGCTCCACCACCCGGCGACTCCCGCTGCACCCCGACGACGCCGAACACCTGCTGCGCACAGCCGGAGTCACCGAGCACCCGGCCGCCCGCAAGGCCCTCACCCAGCTCTGCGAAGCCTTCGAGCACGGCGGACTGGCCGACTACGAGACCGTGGAGATCAACCCGCTGATCGTGACCCCAACCGAGTGCTGGGCAGCCGACGCAGTCATCACCCGCTTCGCCTGAAACGATCTTGCAAAGCGGGTCACCGCACGAGGTGGCGCCTCGAGTGCCCGAACGCATGGGACGAAAGCGCCCACTCCGCATACGTGAAAGCGGGGTGGGCGATTCGAACGGTCAGCTGTCGAACCGGCCCGACTTCACGCCGTTGATGAACGCAGCCCATTGCACGCGGGTCGTGCTGAAGTAGCCCTGCTCCCGGTTCTTGGTATCGCGGACCGCGGCACCGTCACCGATGCGACCCACTTCCACGCAGTTGTCAACCTGCGTGCTGCGTGACGACTTCCGCCACCCGGTCGGCGTGAGTTTCGGCGTCATGCGCTCTATTCACCTCAATGTCGATCAGGCGGCGAGCACGACGGTAGGTGGGAGGTCGAACTCGCCGTTGCGAACACCGGCGACGAAGGCCGTCCACTCCCCCGGCGTGTACGACAAGGCGACCTCCGCACCGTGACGCGGGCGAAGCGTGGCCCCGCCGGTGGAGTCGATGTCGATCCAGATCGCACTGTTGGATAACGCTGCGGCACGGCCGGCGGCTTCGTCGAGGAACGTTTGCCAGTGCTTCGCAGGCACGGTGATGGACGGGCCAGTGCCGTGATCCTTGCTGTCGCGGACGTGGACCAGCCCGGTGTCGAAGAAGACCTCGACGCAGTCGTTGCCGTTGGGATGGCTCAGCGAGCTCTTGAACCAGACGCCGACAGGCCCGCCGCGGTGTCCCGTGTTCGAGTTGGTGCTGTTCATCATCATTGCCGCCCCTCGCGCGTTGCACTCATGCCCGGTGGTTAGAGCGTGTCGGCGATTTCCAGCAGGAAGCGGCGTGTCTGCTCCGGCCCTGATGCCGCCGCCTTCTGCTGATCCCACAGCGTCAGGTACCGAGCGGTCCGCTTGGTGTCGTCGACGTACGTTCCACCATCGTGTTGTTCGAGGTAGACGATACTCACCGCTGGCTTGGTGTCGTAACCGAAGATCGAGTAATCGTGGCCTTGCCCCATGTAGTAGCCGGCGCTGAAGGGGACGACCTGGATGTCGATGTTCGGCCGGTCGAGCGCTTCGACGAGCGCCATGATCTGCTCTTTGACGATCTCGGAGGTTCCGGTGATTCGGTGGAGTGCCGCTTCATCGATGACGAACCAGAACTCCTGGTCCGTGTTGTCGAGCACGTGCTGGCGAGCAAGCCGGTCGGCGATGTCGCGGTCGATCTGCTCCTGCCCCAACGAAGGCCGCCACGCCCGAGACAGCGTGTGCATGTAGCGCTCGGTCTGCAGCAGACCGGGGATGACCAGAGCGCGATAGGCGAAAATCCGCTGACAGCTCGGTTCCATGTCGACGAACAGGCGCATGTACTGCCGAAACCTCGAACTGAAGGCACCCCGCTTGGCCCGGCGGTTGCCTTCCGCCTGCAGGTCTCGGGCATAGGCGCTGTCGTCCTCGCTGGCGCCGTAGCGGTCCAACAGCGCATCCAGCTCCATCGCCCGGATGCCGCTGCCTCTCTCGATGTGCGCGATCTTCTGCTGAGTACAACGCAGCACTGACGCCGCATCGTCCTGGGTCAGCCCCGCTTCCACGCGTTGGCGCGCCAGCTCATTACCCAACACGATCTTCATCACTGCTGGTGGCAGCTGCTGTTGAGCCACACCCACCTCCGAACCTGTGCGCGTGCGATCACGCTAGATCAGCATTTCACCCGTTTGTGCATCCACTTAACTTGAGTACACAAGTTATGATCTACCGCATCGCCCAGCCGCAGACCACGAATGCTTGCGAGGTCCTGTCTATGAGTACACAAGTCACGACGGTACTTCATCAGCCACGTGCCGTGATCACTGGATCACAGCAAGTCATGAGACCCCCTGGCAGCTCTGCTGCGGGCTGAGTCGCATCGCCTCTCAACCGCATGGCCCACCAGGCGCGAAGCCCTTCACGCCTTCCAATCCCGATCCGGGATGCACACCCACGACATTGACCGCTCGGGGGATCTATGAGTTATCGCCCGCACCCGTTCACCTGGTGCCCGAGCACTGATGCGCGCCACGCCACAGCCGAGGCAACACCCAACGACGGGGTCCCGTTCGAAACGCTCTGCGGAGAGTCGGTGACCGCCGATCGCAGCGCCGAGGCTTGGTTCTCGCCAACGTGCGCGGCCTGCGACGCCCGCGCGCACCAGATAGCCGGAATTCCCATGCCACCTGCACATTTCGAAACCCGTCGCGATCGCTCGGAGTCCCGGAGATGAACTCCCACGAGGTGATCACCACCCCCTTCGACCAACCGATGACCACCGCGTCTTCGCGCGGAGAGTGACATGACCGCCTTCTACGTCCTGCTCGCACTCCTCGTGGTCATGCCGTGGGCCGCCGTCATCACTGACCTCCAGCTCGTTCGGCAGTGGCGGGCAACGCGCCGTGCGCGGCGCACGACTCGCCAGATCTGGGCGCGACACCCCGAAGCGCGACCGACCTGCACGAACGAGCACCTGCCCGCCCCGGAACCACTTCCCCTCGACCGGGGCGGGCAGGCCATGTCCTCCACAGCCGGAACTCACGAGGCGAGTCGTAGCCGAGATCAAGCACAGCCTTTCTGAACTCCGCGGGTGCACGATCCGCTCTTGACATCCGATGTCGAAGTGGTCGGCTCCCGCGACCGATCAGAGTTGCGGAGCTATCGTTGGGACGGGCCGGATGGCTTGCCCAATCGTCCGTTCCGGCACGACGACGTCTTCTCCGGAACACCAGTTCGGGTGCGAGCATGCACGAACGACACCCCAGGCACCTGACGGCGCTCAGCATGACCGCCGTCAACCTCGCGGCGGTTGCGGTCGTCATTGCTGCTGCCGTCGTGCTGGTGCTCTCGGGCATGCTGGGGACTGCGGCCAGCCAGTTCGTCGCCGACTTGACCGGCGTGCTGGCCGCCGTTGCCGCAGCCACGACCTTCGCCTGGACCGGGTGGCGCCGGACAGGTGATGAGCGACGCTGGCGATGGTTGATGGCTTCGGCACTCGCCTGCTTCGCCACAGCTCATGCGCTGTGGACCTGGTACCGCAGCATCGATCCGATGACCTTCCCGAACGCTGCGAACGCGCTTTATCTCGGACTTCCGCTGTTCTCCTTCCTGGCCCTGCTCGTCCTGACGAAGAAGGATCGGGGTGCGGTTGAAGAGCACGAAGTGGTCCCGTCGCACGTGGTCGTCGTGCTCGACGGACTGATCATCGCGGGAAGTGTATTGGCGCTGAGCTGGAAAATCGCTTACAGCGTGGTTCGGCAAGCCGACACCGCCCGTGCGGGCAGGCTTCTCGTAGTGGCTTCCTACACTCTCGCCGACCTGGTCCTGATCACCATTGTGGTTCTGTTCGCGATCGCGTTGTACGGAACCTTGCGTTTTCCGCTGGTGTGGCTGGTGGCCGGCCTTGTTGCCATTGATGTGTCGGATTCGGTGTACCTCTACACCATCGCCAATTATTCGACACCTCCGCTCGTGGCGGATGTCGGCTACATGGTGGGCCCGGTGCTGCTCCTGCTGGCCGCGCCGTCGCGCAACCGGCGGGTTTCGCACCCGGTTCCGCGGACACCCTTGTTGTTCGTTCCGTACATACCATTCGCCGTCGTGTGCGGATGGACCCTCTTCACGACGATCTCCACCGGTGATCCGCACGTCGGCGAGGTGTACGCGCTCATCGGCGTTGTAGCGCTGGTCGTCGTGCGACAGCTCATCACGCTTCGTCAGCTCTACGCGGCCCGGCGGCAATTGAGCTATCAGGCCAACCACGATCCTCTCACCGGGGCGTCCACGCGGAACGTTCTGCTGCTCCGCCTCGACAAGGCCATGTCCCAGGACCAGCAGCCTCGGCGCCTTGGCCTCCTCTACGCCGACTTGGATCACTTCAAAGAAGTCAACGACGTCCTGGGGCACGAGGCGGGAGATACCGTGCTGCGCACGGTCGTAGCTCGCGTTCGCGCCTGCATTCGGCGGACGGACACGCTCGCACGCATGGGCGGCGATGAATTCGTGATCCTTCTCGACCCCGCCCCTGAGAACCCTCAAGAGTTCAGCAGGCGAATTCAGGAGGCATTCGACGGGCCTGTCCGCCTGAACGACTCCTCCTGCGCGGTCAGCGCGAGCCTGGGGTACGTGGGATTGAACAACAACGACAGCCCGGACCAGGCTCTCGCTCGCGCTGATGAGGCCATGTACCAGGCAAAGGCCGCTGGGCGCAATGGAATGAGAATCGACCCTTGAACGCGGTGACGCTCCCTCCACGCACCGAGCGATGCGACCGAGCCGCCGCGGGTCCGGCCGCGCCGATTTAGATCGCCGGAGGCTCTCGACGACCCCGCAGATGCGGCGATTGACCGGATTTAAGTGGAACTCGGGGTTCCGATTTCCACTGAGATCGCGCAGCCCGGATGAGCACCCGCCACCGAACGGAAGGAAGCCCCGGGCGGCCACTTTTCGGGAATACCGCGCTCATCCCCGTGCCGAAGCCCGCGAGCCGCCTCCGTCGCCACGCATCGTGCGGATTCGCCGAGCCGACGTCAAGCCCCTGGCATCCCTTCCGGACTCCTGATCGCCGATTGATATATCAATCTCAGATCCCAATTGATCTATATTTACGCAGGTCAAAGCGTTGATTCGCGCTGATCAAAGCGTGCTTCGGGCCGTTGTCGCCCTTGACAAGGCCATCGAGCGAGGCAAGGCTGTTGCATTCAGCGAGCCATGTTCCCCATTGCGCAACAAACGAGAGTTCGGCGTGAGCCGCGGCGGCACAGCCAGTGCTGACGAGGCGGATACGTCCACGGCCGGATGCGAGCCGAGGGCGCAAAGCGCGAGATCGGCCCGTCAAGCGGCCTTTCTCGGCCTTTCCAACGCCAGTTTCGCCTGACCGGCCCCAATGGCCTTTCAGGAACCCGTCGTTGAAAGGAGGCGGCACCGCGCCAGGTGCCGAACACCATGTCAGCGGAAGTTCCAACGGAAAAACGCACAACGCATTCCTCTTCCACAGTCGTCGCCCCATCACTGGTCAAGCGCGCGGTCACCGCGGCAGCGGTCGGCAACGTCACCGAGTGGTTCGACTTCGGAGTCTTCGCCTACATGGCGATCACCATCGGCAAGGTCTTCTACCCCGATTCGAGCCCGACCGCGCAGCTGCTGGCGACCTTCGGCACCTTCGCAGCGGCCTTCCTCGTACGGCCGCTGGGCGGGATGTTCTTCGGACTGCTGGGCGATCGGATCGGACGAACCCGCGTTCTGTCCACGACGATGATCCTGATGGCGGTCGGCACCTTCTGCATCGGGATCATCCCCAGCTACAGCGCGATCGGCATCGCCGCGCCGATGCTGTTGCTGATCGCCCGGCTCGTGCAGGGCTTCTCCACCGGTGGCGAGTACGGCGGAGCGATGACGTTCATCGCCGAATACGCACCTGACAGGCGCCGTGGCTTCCTGGGCAGTTGGCTGGAGTTCGGCACTCTGGTCGGCTACATCCTGGGCGCGGTCGTCGTCATGGTCCTCCACGCGACGCTGTCCGAAGCAGATCTGCTGTCGTGGGGATGGCGAATCCCGTTCCTGATCTCCGGACCGCTGGGAATCGTGGGCCTGTACCTGCGCATGAAGTTGGAGGAGACCCCCGCATTCGCGAAGCTCGTCGAAGAAGCCGACCAGAAGGAGCAGCACGCCAAGAAGGCGATCCGAACGATCTTCGCGCAGCACTGGCCGGCCATGCTGCAGTGCGGTGGGCTGGTCCTGGTTTTCAACGTCACCAACTACATGCTGACCTCCTACATGCCCACCTACCTCTCCGACGTGCTGCCACCGAGCATCGGCGAGACCGAGTCCTACCTGCTGCAGATCGCTGTCATGGGCATCATGCTGATCGTCATCACCTCCATCGGGCGATTGTCGGACCGCATCGGCCGCAAGCCCGTGGTTCTCAGCGGATGCATCGCCCTGGCGGTGCTCTCGGTTCCCTCGGTGCTGCTCATCCAGCAGAACACCACCGGCACCGTCTTCACCGGCCTCCTGCTCATGGGCCTCATGCTCGTGATGTTCAGTGCCACCATGCCATCGACCCTGCCTGCCCTGTTCCCGACCGGCGTGCGTCAGGGAGCGCTGTCCATCTCCTTCAACACCTCCGTGTCCCTGTTCGGCGGCACCGTCGCCTCGGCCATGACCGCACTGATCGCCACCACCGGTGACGTCATGTGGCCCGCCTGGTACCTCATGGGGGCCGGCGCCATCGGCGCGATCTCGGTGTGGTTCACCAAGGAGTCCGCCAACCAACCACTTCCGGGATCCCCCGCCGCGGTCGAAGAACCGGCTGAGAGATCCGAGAGGTACTGACGAATCCCGGCCCTGTCACCACCGCGACGAGGTGCCTCGCTCCGCGCGAGGCACCTCGTCGATCGCCGGGGTTCAGCACACGTCCACGTCCGGAAAACCGGATCAGCGCGCCCGAATTCCATTGGAATCCAGCACTTTCCCCGGCGGTCATCCACCTGGTGCGATCATCTGGGGCCTATCGCGACGGTCTCTCGATCCCGGACGAGGAGGCTCGCGCGTGACTGCGGCGACGGAGGATCTCAGCTTTGACGAGCAACTCACGATGCTCCGCGTCCGCATCGGAGCTCCACGTGATCCCACCGCCAGTGCCGTACTGAACTCGGCCGGCTTCCCGATCGACGACCGCCGTGCGAATGGCGACGTTGAACCGCGCTCTCACCGATGCGGACGGCGGTGCGAACCAGCCGACGGCGCCGCAGTACACCCCACGCGGATCGGCCTCGACCTCGCGGATGAGGCGCATCGTGCTGACCTTCGGTGCACCGGTGACCGAGCCGCAGGGGAACAGGGCCCGGAAGAGCTCGCGCAGACCAGCATCAGGACGCAGCCGCGCGGTCACGTCCGAGGTGAGCTGGAGGACGGTGGGATACCGCTCCACCGCCAACAACGACGGCACCCTGACGCTGCCCGGCACCGCGACCCGCGCGACGTCGTTGCGCATCAAGTCAACGATCATCACGTTCTCAGCCCGTTCTTTCGCGCTTCCGCGCAACGCGCGTTCCAGGGCCAGATCTTCCTCCTGATCGCGGCCGCGGGGCGCGGTTCCCTTCATGGGCCGCAACAACACCTCGTCGCTTCGCAGCTCGAAGAACAACTCCGGGCTCGCACTGGCGATCGCGAACCGCCCGAGGTCGAGATACGCGTTGTACGCACCGCATTGGGCAGTCGCCAGGTCCCGGTACAACCCAGCCGGGTCACCGGCGAACCTGCCGCGCATCCGCACCGTGAGGTTCGTCTGGTAGGTTTCCCCCGCCGCGATCCTCTCACGAACCCGATCCACCAGGGCCCGATGCTCCACCGGCGACCGGTGTGGCTCCCATCCGACGTCGAAGCCACCCGCCTCGACACGATCGCACACCGCAGGGATCGGTGTTGGCGGCCCGGTGATGCCAAACCAGGCCAGCGGCAACCCTTCCTGCGCAGGGTGGACCGCGAGATCGGGATCCAGTCCTGCCGCGGCCTCGTACGCCAGAAACCCAAAGACCCACCGGCCGTTCGACGTCGCCCGGTCCACCAGGTCGAGAACCGGCGCCACCTCCTCCGGCCGGTGCGCGATCAGCACACCGGACGGTGCCGGGAACCGAAGCGCGGTGCCCGCGCGGAGATCGTCGAAACGAGCGGTCATGGGAAGACGACCGCGCTGTGGCCGTTGAGCGGCACGCGACGCTCGCAGTGCCAGCGCAGCGCGCGGGACAGCGCTTCCGCGTCACGTCCCACGGTTTGCAGCGCGCGGGGGTGGTGGGTGTGGTCGATCGGATGACCTCCTGCTCGATGATCGGCCTCTCGTCCAGGTCTGAGGTGACGTAGTGCGCGGTGGCGCCGACCAGCTTCACACCGCGGTAGGCCTGGTGGTAGGGCTTGGCGCCCTTGAACCCCGGTAGGAAGGAGTGGTGGATGTTGATGGCGCGGCCGTGCAGGGCCTTGCTCGTCTCGTCGGAGAGGATTCGCCTGTAGCGCGCCGGGAACAGTTAATATATCAGTATCGTTACAAAAGATACATCAATGGTTGGGATGTATGGACCAGCGGATTCCCGCCCCTACGATGTCTTTCGTGACCACCGCCCCGCACGAGCTCGAACCAGCCCCCACCTCGATGGCCGAACGCGCGTACGCCGCCATCCAGGACCAGCTGATCATGCTGGACATCCCGCCGATGTCGCCCATCGACGACCTGGCCCTGAGCGAAGCCCTCGGCATCGGCCGCACGCCCGTCCGCGAGGCGCTCAAGCGACTCGAAGTCGACCGGCTGGTGGTCTCCTACCCGCGCCGCGGCACCTTCGCCTCCGGTGTCGACATCACCGACCTCGCCTCCATCTCCGACATCCGCGTGCACCTCGAGCCGCTGGCCGCCCGCCGCGCCTCCGAGAACGCTTCGGAGGTCATGCGCGCCGAGCTGACCGAGCTGGCCGAGGTCATTCAGGACGACGACGTCGTGCTGAAGTCCCGCCCTGAGCTGATGCAGTGGGATCTGCGGGTGCACCGCTCGATCTACCGCGCCGCCGGCAACCCCCACCTGGAAGACACCCTGGTGCGGTACAACAACCTCGCCACGCGGATCTTCTGCGTGTTCTTGGATCGGGTCACCCATTTCGACCGGCACGTCGACGAGCACGTCGGCCTGCTGCGAGCAGTCGCAGACGGTGAGAGCCGGGAAGCCGAGAAGATCGCCGAAGAGCACGTCGCCGGATTCGAGAAGGCGATCCGGGCGATCATGTGACCGCCCGGCACCGCCCACTCATCCCTCGACGGCGTCGAGCACCTTGAGCACGTCGACCGTGGCCGCCACGTCGTGCACCCTGAGCACCTTCGCCCCGCGCTGCGCCGCCAGCACGGCGGCGGCGACCGACGCCGCCTCCCGGTCCCCGACCGGCCGTGCGGTGATCTGGCCGAGCATCGCCTTGCGGGACAGACCGGCCATCACAGGTGCGTCGAGCTCGGTGAACGAACTCAGCGAGCGCAACAAGGCCAGGTTGTGCTCGAGGGTCTTGCCGAACCCGAACCCCGGGTCGATCACGATGTGCTCGCGCGGGATCCCCGCGCTCACGCACGCATCGATCCGCTCCCGGAGGAACGCGGCCACGTCGACGAGCACGTGGTCGTAGCTCGGATCGTGCTGCATCAGGTTCGGTGGCCTGAGCATGTGCGACAGGCACACGGGCACGCCCAGATCCGACGTCATCTCCAGCGCACCGGGATGGCGGAGCGCACGCACGTCGTTGATCAACGTTGCACCCGCGGCCACGGCTTCCCGCATCACCTCCGGTCGTGAAGTGTCGACCGACAGCGGAACGTCCGTCTGCGCTGCCAGCTTCTCGACGACCCCCACCACGCGGTCGAGCTCCTCAGCAACACTGGGCGGGCACGCACCCGGCCGAGTGGATTCACCGCCGATGTCGAGGATGTCGGCACCCTCTTCGACCAAGCGGAGCCCTCGCCACACGGCAGCGCCGCTGTGCCAGTAGGCGCCGCCGTCGGAGAACGAATCCGGTGTGACGTTGAGGATCCCGCACACCAACGTGCGCGGACCGCGGAGCAGCCGCAGCAACTCCTCGACACCAGCCGCAGGCGCCCTCGGAGCCGCGGTGGTGGCGGGCGGGCCTGTCATGGTCGGCTCCGCGAAGCCGACTCGATCGTGTGCCGGAGCAGCAGCGCCGTCGTCACCGGCCCCACTCCGCCGGGAACCGGAGTCAACCCGGCCACCGAGCCCGCCACGTCCGCCTCGTCGACGTCGCCGGTCAAACCGCCGTCGGCCGTCGGATTGGTTCCCACATCGATCACGACAGCACCGGCGTCGACGTGCTCAGCGCCGATCAAGCCGGCGCGTCCGACGGCCACCACCAGGACCTCAGCGGGGCGGGTGTGCGCGGCGAGATCACGAGTGTGGCGGTGGCACACGGTCACCGTCGCATCGCGCTGCAGCAGCAGTTGCGCTGCCGGCTTGCCGACCACGCTGGAGCGTCCGACGACAACGGCCCGACGGCCTGCCAGCGGAACCGCGTAGTGGTCCAGCAATTCCATCACCGCTGCGGCGGTGGCCGGCACGAACGCGGGCATGCCGGCGCTGAGTCGCCCCAGCGACACCGGATTGGCACCGTCGACGTCCTTGTCCGGGACGATCGAAGCCGCCAGGTCTTCGACGGACGCTCCGCCGGGCAGCGGGGTCTGCAGCATGATTCCGTGCACTGACGCGTCCTCGCTCAGCTCGGTGAGCCGGCCGCGGATCTCATCGGGTGTCGCTTCGGAGCCGAGATCGACGATGTCGCACCGGATTCCCGTCTTGGACGCGGCCTTGGCGATCGAGCGGACGTACCAGGCGGTGGATTCGTCGTCGGTGGCCACGACGACCGCCAAGCGCGGCGGTGTGCCGGCTCTCGCGAGTGTCTCCGCTGCCGCTGTCACCCCGGCACGGATCTCCTTGGCCAGGGCCGCGCCGCTGAGCACTGCCGTGGCCGGTTCATCGGAAACGAGTTGTCCTGTCATCGTCCGATTACCTCCCGTACGGCGGCGGTGACCTTGTCCGCGCGCGTGGTGATGTCGTCGACTTCGGCGATGGAGGTGATCAGCTCGGTGCGCTCCTCGGCCCCGCTGATCCCGTTGAGGTTGACCTCCACGTTCACCCGCGCGGTGGTCGCCGCCGCGCGGGCGGCTTCCGCAGCAGCAGCGATATCGCTGATCACGTTGCGATTTCCGATCGGCAGCAGCTCTTCGGCCAAGCCGACGACCTGCTTGGCAACGGCAACCACCCTCGCTGGAACCCGGCCGGCCTCGACCAGGGCAGCCGCGATCGCACGCGACCGGGCCTCCTTCTGCTCGTCGGTGGAGCGCGGGAGCGCGTAGGCCGCACCGACCGCGCCGAAGGCGGAGGCGTCGTCTTCGGCCAACGTCAGCGCGAGCTCGCGGAGCTGATCGGTGTCGTTCCGCACCGCCGTGATCGTCGCGGCGTGTTCGGAGTACTTCTCGCCATCGCTGTAGCGGGCGACCATCGCGACCAGCGCGGCGGCCTGAGCAGCGTGCAACCCGGCGCTCGCCCCACCTCCCGGGGCTGCTACCCGGTCTGAGAGCGAGCCCAGAAAACGTTCGAGGGTTTCCATGCGCATGGCATCGGTCCTTCTTCTGTGCGGGCTGGGAATGTGATCGCAGGACTCGTGCGGCAGTCCGGTTGCGCTTCCGGGACCGACGAGGGATGGGGTGGGGTGCGCGGCCACCGACCCTTTTCAGACCGCGCACCCCAGCTCGGGGTCAACGGCGAATGCGGGTCATCTCCGGATCGACCAGCGGCTCGACGGCGACGGTGGCGCGCACCTTCCGGTCGAAGTACTGGATTTCCACCGAAGTCCCCGGCGTGGCCGATGCGGGCAGCCATGCGTACGCGATCGGCTTGCCGATGGTGTGGCCGAAGGCCGCCGACGTCACATAGCCGGCAGGCGCGCCGTCGACGAAGACGGGTTCGCTGCCGAGCACCACGCTGCGGCCATCGTCGATGGCCAGGCACGAAAGGCGTCGGGTGACGGTGTCAGCGCTGAGGCCGGCGACCGCGTCGTAGCCCACGTAGTCGGTCTTCTTCTTGTTCAAGGCGAACCCGAGACCGGCCTCGTAGGGGTTGTGCTCGGTGGTCATGTCACCGCCCCACGACCGGTATCCCTTCTCGAGGCGGAGGCTGTTGAACGCCGCACGTCCCGCGGCGATGACGCCCAGCGGCCGTCCGGCCTCCCACAGCGAGTCCCAGAGCCGCTGTCCGTACTCGGCGCTGGTGTAGATCTCCCAGCCGAGCTCACCCACGTAGGACAGCCGCATCGCGGTGACCGGGAGACCGGCGATGTGCGCGTGCTTGAGGCGGAAGTACTTCAGCGCCTCGTGGGAGAAGTCGTCACCGCTCAAGGACTGCACCAGGTCCCGGGCCAGCGGACCCCACACACCGATGCAGCACGTACCGCCGGTGATGTCGCGGATCTGGACGCTGCCGTCGTCCGGGGCCTCGCGCAGGAAGTGGTCCATGTCCAGGTTGCTGTTGGCCCCGACCTGGAACAGCTGCTCACCCAGCCTGGCCACGGTGACATCGGAACGAACACCGCCGGCCTCGTCGAGCATCAGGGCGTAGGTCACCGAGCCGACCGACTTGTCCATCTTGCCGGTGGTCAGGCGCTGCAGGAACGCCACAGCCCCAGAGCCGCTGACCTCGATGCGCTTGAGCGAGGTCATGTCGTACATGGCGACCGCCGTGCGGGTCTTCCACGCCTCGGCCGCCGCGATCGGCGAGTGGAACATCGCCGACCAGGCATCGCGCGACAGCGGCTGCCACTCGGTCGGCAGCTCGGTCACCAGGCGCGCGTTGGCCTCGTACCAGTGCGGCCGTTCCCAACCGTGCGATTCCAGGAAGAACGCGCCCAGTTCCTTCTGCCGCGCGTGGAACGGACTCACCCGCAGGTCCCGCGGTGAGAACCTCGGCTGCAACGGGTGCCGGACGTCGTAGATCTCCACGAAGTTCTGCTGCGAGGTCTCGTCGACGTAGGCATCGGTGGTTTGAATCTCGTCGAACCTGTTGACATCGCAGCCGTGGAGCTCGGTCTCACTGCGGCCGTGCACCAGCAGCTGGGCGACGGCGCGGGCGATACCGGCGGAGTGGGTCACCCACACCGCTTCGGCGACCCAGAACCCGGCGACGTCCGGCGACTCGCCGACCAGCGGACCGCCGTCGGGCGTGAAGGAGAAGACGCCGTTGAACCCGGAGTCGATCTTCGCCTTCCGCAACGACGGGAGCAGCTCCTTGCTGTGCTCCCACGCGGCGGCGAAGTCCTCCTCGGTGAACGGCAGCATCGAGGGCATCGCCGCCTCGCTGAGGTCGTCGCCGTCGACCTCGGGCAGCTCCGACAGCTGCGCCGGCATCGGGCGGTGGGCGTAGCTGCCGATGCCGAGGCAGTCGTGGTACTCCCGGAAGTAGAGATCGCGGTCCTGGTGGCGCAGCGCCGGCAGACTCGCCTCGGTCTGCTCGTCGTTGCGCCCGACCAACTCCGCGATCTGCCCGGTGCGGGCGAACTGGTGGGCCAGCGGGAGCAGCGGCACCTTCATGCCGACCAGCTCGCCGACGGCCTTGCCCCAGAAACCGGCGCAGGAGACCACGACGTCCGCGGCGATCTCCTCGCCGCCGTCCGTGCGCACTCCGGCGACGCGGCCGCTGCGCTGCACGACCTCGGTCACACGGGTCGAACCGCGGAAGACCGCTCCACGCGCCTCAGCGCGGCCGATGAGGGCAGCGACGGCTCGGGGCGACTTGGCCAGTCCGTCCGTGGGCGTGTGGAGACCGCCGAGCACGCGCTCGCGGTCCAGAAGCGGGTGCAGCTCCGCGCACCGCTCCGGCCCGACGACCTCGCCGGGAACGCCCCAGGACGTCGCCCAGCCGTGCTTGCGGTGCAGGTCGGCGAGCCGTTGGGGGGTGGTCGCGACTTCGAGTCCACCGACCTGGTTGAAGCACCGGGCGCCGTCCACCTCGATGCTGCTGAACTTCTCGACCGTGTAAGTCGCGAACTCGGTCATGGTCTTGGAGGGGCTGGTCTGGAAGACGACGCCGGGTGCGTGCGAGGTCGAGCCACCGGTGAGCGGCAGCGGTCCCTGGTCGAGGACGGTGACCTCGGTCCAGCCGCGCTCGGTGAGCTCGTCGGCGAGATTGGCGCCGACGATCCCGGCGCCGATGATGACGACACGAGGGGTGGTGCTCATGGCGGGGGGCGCTCCTTAACTGGGGTCTGGCGTGACCGCGCGGAGGATGCTCTGGGGTGGGATGTCGGCCGTGCCCACGGTCACGGCCGACCTCGTGCTACTCGGTGGTGCGCAATTCCTCGGCCGTGTCGAGGAGCCAGTCCGCGAGATAACCCGCGAACGACGGCCGGACGAAGAGCCGGAAGTCATCACCGTCGCCCAGGGCGAGGATCAGCACCCCGGCCTGCCCGATGCTGGTCTGCGCGCTCGAGCCCTTCGGGAACGCGGCGGGTCGCAGGTCCAGCGAGCACCCGAACGAGAGCAGTTCGCGCGCCTGTCCACCGCTCACGCGGATCGCGGTGCGCTGCGCGGACACGTCCACGGCCGCGCCACCGTGCGCGGACACGACCCTGATGAGCGAGCCCTCCAGTTCGTGCGGCCGGAAGACCTTGCTCGTCACGAGCCATTCGTCCGGACCCAGCCAGACGATCTGCCCCTCACGAGTGGAGCTCCAGGTGTTGGGTTTGACCGGGAGCGCCGAACCCAACGCGTGCTCGACGGCTGCGGAACCGGGACCGGCGGGATCGATGCGCAGATCCACCGCGGACACGAGTTCCTCGGGTTTGACCGCCAGGCCGTCGATCGACCAGGTCAGCGCGGCCAGGGCGTGCTTCCAGTCTTCCAGGGGGTGCGTAGCGCGAAGCGCATTAGCCATCTCGGCGCGCTCCTTCCGGGTCCACGAGCACGGTTTCGCCGATCTCCGCCTCGACGAGCGCACCGTCCACCGGGACGTGCACCAGATCGCCGACGCGGCCGCGGCCGTTCTTCACCAGCGCCAGCGCGAACGGCCGGCCGAGCTCGGCGCTGTGATAGCTGGACGTGACATGTCCGAGCATCGGGACCGGCGGCTCGGGAAGAGTCCCGTCCGCTCGGAATTCCACGATCTGCGAGCCCTCGCGCAACTTGGTGCGCCGATCCGTCGGGAGCAGCGAGACGAGTTGCTTCCGCATTGGATTCAGGTTCTCGGCGCGTGAGAACGAGCGCTTGCCGATGAAGTCTTCCTTCTTCTTCGACACCACCCAGTTCATGCCCAGGTCGTGCGGGGCGACCGTGCCGTCGGTGTCCTGCCCGATGATCGGGTAGCCCTTCTCGGCGCGCAGCACGTGCATCGTCTCGGTGCCGTACGGCGTGATGCCGTGGCGCTTGCCCGCCCCCAGCAGCCGCTTCCACAGCGAAAGTCCGTACCAGGAGTTGACGTTGACCTCGTACGCCAGCTCGCCGGAGAACGAGATCCGGGCGACTCGGACGGGAACGCCGTCGAGATTCGTGTCCTTCCACGACATGAACGGGAACGCGTCGTTCGACACGTCCAGGTCGCGGAACACCTCGCCGAGCACCTCACGCGAACGCGGCCCGACGACCGGGAAGACCGCCCACTGCTCGGTGACCGACGCGAGGTGCACCTGCAGCTCGGGCCATTCCGTCTGGAGCCATTCCTCCATCCAGTCCAAGACCTTCGCCGCTCCGCCGGTGGTCGTGGTGACCAGGAAGCGGTTCTCCGCGATGCGCAGGACCGTGCCGTCGTCGATGATCATGCCGTCGTTGCCGCACATGACGCCGTAGCGCACCCGGCCGACCTTGAGGGTGCTCATCATGTTCGTGTAGATCCGGTCCAGGAAGGCACCTGAATCCGGCCCTTGGACATCGATCTTGCCCAGCGTGGATCCGTCGAGGATGCCGACGCCTGACCGGGTTGCCGCGCACTCCCGCAGCACCGCGGTGTCCATGTCCTCGCCGGGCTCCGGGTAGTAGCGGGCTCGCTTCCACTGACCCACGTCTTCGAACACCGCACCGGCGTCGACGTGCCAAGGATGCACCGCGGTGATCCGCTCGGGGTCGAACAGGCCGCCGCGTTCGCGCCCGGCCAGGGCCGCGAAGGCAACCGGCGTGTACGGCGGCCGGAACGTCGTGGTGCCCAGGTCCTCGATCGGACGGCCCAGCAGTTCGGCGGTGATGCCGGAGGCGATCACGCCCGAGGTCTTGCCCTGGTCATGCGCCGTGCCGATGGTGGTGTAGCGCTTGACGTGCTCCACCGAGTGCAACCCGGCGCCGACCGCGCGGGCGATGTCGCTCACCGTGGCGTCGCGCTGGACGTCGACGAACTGCTGGGCCGCGTCCCCATCGGTCCGCCAGATCACCTTCGTCGGTGTGCGCGGCGGCTCCGCATCGACCGCCGGCGCCTCCGCACCTGCTCCGGCCCGCACGACGCCGTCCAGGTCGAGGGTGCCGTTGGCCGCACCGATCACCGTGATGCCGGGCAGGCTTCCGGCCGGCCGGAACGAACCGAGCGCGGCGTCGTAGGTCAGCGCGCCCTTGACGTGGCTGAACAGGTGCACCGCCGGGTTCCAACCACCCGAGACGAGCAGCAGGTCAGCGGGAATTCGCACCTCGCCACCAGGGTTGCGCGCGACCACCGCGCCGACGTGTTCCTCGCCTTCCGCACGGATGACCACTGTGGACGCGGAAACCTCGACACCACTCGCCGCCGCGCGCTCCGCCCAGCCCGGCGGCAGTTCATCCCGGGCGTCGAGGACCGTCACGGCCGCACCGGCGGCGGAGAGGTCGATCGCCGCGGAGTAGGCGGCGTCATCGCTGGTGAACACGACGACCTGCCGCCCTGCGAGGACGCCGTAGCGGTGCAGGTAGTCCCGGGCCGCCGATGCGAGCATGATTCCCGGGAGGTCGTTGTTGTCGAACACGATCGGACGCTCGTGAGCACCGGCTGCGACGACGACCTTCAGCGCGCGGATCCGATGCACGCGTTGACGGCTGCGGTTCGACGGAGCTGCCGAACCGGGGTGATCGGTGCGGCGCTCCAGCGCGAGCACGAACCCGTCGTCGTACTGGCCGAACGCCGTGGTGCGCTGCAGGTGCAGGACCTCCGGGTTCGCGGTCAGCTCGTCGACGACCTCCGCCACGAACTCCAGCGCCGACCGCCCACCGATCCGCTCAGCACCGGTCAGACTGCCACCTGCGGTGGCGCGATCGTCGACCAGGACGACGCTCTCCTCGGCGCGGGCGGCGCTGCGCGCGGCGAGCAGCCCGGCCGGGCCCGCGCCGATCACGAGGGTGTCGACGTGGGTGTGCTTGCGGTCGTAGCGGGCGGGATCGGGACGCTCGGCCAGACGCCCCTGCCCGTTGACGCCGCGAGCCACGAGGCCGTCGGTGAGCTCGACCGCGGCAGCCTGCAGCATCGGTTCCGGGAAGGGCGCCTCGATCTGCACCAGGCCCGTGGCGTCCTCGGTCCACGCTGCTCCGATACCGCGCGGCCGTCCCAGCTTCACGCTGGTGCCGACGTGGTGGACGTCGTTGGCCAGCAGGGCGGAGGCCAAGGTGTCGCCCGGGTGGCCGGTGTAGGAGCGCCCGTCGAAGGTGAAGGTGAGCGTGCGACCGCGGTCGATGCGGCCATACCCGTCGACCCGGCTCATGCCCGCACCTCCGGCTTCGTCGATTCCACGCCGGCAACGCCGGGCACCGGTTCACCGACTCGGTAGATGGCCAGGAACTCGTACGTGCGCGTGTCCCGGACGGCGTTGAACCAGCGTCGGCAGCCCGTGCTGTGGCACCACCGCTCGGGGAACGGCCCCTTGTCGTTGTCGCGGTAGAACACGAACTCGGCCCATTCCCGGTCCGACAGATCAGCAGGGCTCTGCGGGTAGGGGAGATCGGCCTGGCCGCCGTAGTGGAACTCGACCTCCTCGCGGGGGCCGCACCAAGGGCAGTGGATCAGTTGCATGGCTAGCAGTCCTCGGTTTCAGTGGGCGACGGCAGCAGCGCCGTGTTCGTCGACGAGCGCTCCGGTCGTGAAGCGGTCGAGGCTGAACGGCGCGATGTGCGGATGCGGTTCGCCGTGAGCGATGGTGTGCGCGTAGCACGTCCCGAGCCCCGGCGTGACCTTGAACCCTCCGGTCCCCCAGCCGGAGTTGACGTAGACGTTCTCGAACGGTGTGCGCCCGACGATCGGGCTCGCGTCCGGGGTGACGTCGACGACTCCCGCCCAGCTGCGCAGCAGGTGTGCGCGGGCGAAGACCGGGAACAGTTCCACGGCAGCGGCCATCTGCCGCTCGATGATGTGGAACGCGCCGCGCTGCCCGTAGCCGTTGTAGGAGTCCACGCCTGCGCCCATCACCAGCTCGCCCTTGTGCGCCTGGGAGACGTACACGTGCACGGCGTTGGACATCACGATCGTCGGGTGCACCGGCTCCAGCAGCTCCGACACCAGCGCCTGCAACGGGTGCGACTGCAAGGGAGCGCGAACGCCGAGCTTGTCCAGCAGCACGGAGGTGTGCCCGGAGGAGCACAGCGCGACGGTCCCGCAGGCGATGTCACCGCGACTGGTGCGCACGCCGGTCACCCGTTCGCCGTCCACGGTGAACCCGGTGACCTCGCAGTCCTGGATCAGGTCGATCCCGGCCTCGTCCGCACTCCGGGCGAACCCCCAAGCGACGTAGTCGTGCTTGGCGATCCCCGCCCGGGGCTGGTAGGTCGCGCCCTGCACCGGGTAGCGGATGTCGCCGGAGACGTTGACGATCGGGCAGACCTGCTTGACCTCGTCCGGGCTCAGCCACTCCGCGTCGATACCGTTGAGCTTGTTGGCCTCGACCCGGCGCACCGAATCCCGGATGTCCTGCTCGGTGTGGGCGAGGTTGAGCACACCGCGCTGGGAGAACAGGATCGGGTAGCCGAGTTCGTCCTCGAGCCCTTCCCACAGCTTCAAGGCGTGCTCGTAGATCGCGGCCGATTCGTCCCACAGGTAGTTGGAGCGGATCAGCGTGGTGTTGCGGGCCATGTTGCCGCCCGCGAGCCAACCCTTCTCCAGCACGGCGACGTTGGTGATGCCGTGGTTCTTCGCCAGGTAGTGCGCGGTCGCCAGACCGTGCCCGCCGCCACCGATGATGACCACGTCGTAGGACTTCTTCGGCTCCGGGTTGCGCCAGAGGAAATCAGGGTGTTCGGGCAGATCCGCGCCGGGAGGCGTGGAGTTCGTGTTCATGCCTGCAGCTCCGGGTACAGAGGACGGCTCTGGGCGAGTTTCGCGACGCGCTCGGTGAGGGCGTCGAGACCGGCTTGCGGTGTCTCGGGACGCAGCGTCAGCGCGATGATGTCCGCGACCTCGCGGAAGTCCTCGTCGTCGAAGCCACGCGCGGCCAGCGCGGGAGTTCCGATGCGGACGCCCGAGGAGACCATCGGCGGTCGCGGATCGAACGGAACCGCGTTGCGGTTCACCGTGATGCCCACCTGGTGCAGCCGATCTTCGGCTTGCTTCCCGTCCATCTCGGAATCGCGGAGATCGACCAGCACCAGGTGGACGTCGGTTCCACCGGACACCACGCCGACGCTCTCCTCCAGCGACAGACGGTCGGCCAGGATTCTCGCCCCGGCCAGGGTGCGCTCCTGCCGCTCGCGGAAGGCGGCCTCGCCGGCGAGCTTGAACGCCACCGCCTTGCCCGCGATCACGTGCTCGAGCGGACCGCCTTGCAGCCCCGGGAAGACGCTGGAGTTCAGCTTCTTCGCCAAGCTCCCCTCAGCGAGCACCACACCGCCTCGCGGTCCTCCCAACGTCTTGTGGGTGGTCGAGGTGACCACGTGCGCGTGCGGCACGGGTGACGGGTGCAGACCGGCTGCCACCAGTCCGGCGAAGTGGGCCATGTCCACCATCAGGTAGGCACCGACCTCGTCGGCGATCCGCCGGAACTCCGCGAAGTCCAGGTGCCGCGGATAGGCCGACCAGCCCGCGATGATCAGCTTGGGCCGCCGTTCCTTCGCCAGCCGCTCCACCTCGTCCATGTCCACCAGGTGGTCGTCCTCGCGCACGTGGTACGAAGCGGCGTCGAAGTACTTCCCCGAGAACGTCAAGCGCATTCCGTGCGTCAGGTGCCCGCCGTGCGCGAGGTCCAGGCCGAGGAAGGTGTCGCCCGGATCCAGCAACGCGGCCATCACCGCGGAGTTCGCCTGAGCTCCGGAGTGCGGCTGCACATTCGCGTAGTCGGCTCCGAAAAGCGCTTTGACCCGGTCGATGGCCAGCTGCTCGATCTCGTCGACGTTCTCGCAACCACCGTAGTAGCGACGCCCCGGATACCCCTCGGCGTACTTGTTGGTCAGCACCGAGCCCTGGGCCTGCATCACGCTCAGCGGCGCGAAGTTCTCGCTCGCGATCATCTCCAACGTGTCGCGCTGCCGAGCCAATTCCCGGTTGACGGCCGCATGGACCTCCGGGTCCGTCTCCGCCAAGGGAAGACCGAGCGCGTTCTCGACGCTCGCCACCCCGTGACGATCAACCGTTGCGGACATGCGGCCACCTCCTGGTGTATCTATGTTTCGTAATTGATATATCAGTTACATGTCAAAGTAAGGGCCGTCGCGAACACGGTCAAGAGTCCGCGACGACCTCTCGCGAAGACCCCGGGGTCAGTAGCCCCGGGCTCTCCACTCCTCCAGATGCGGAGCCTCGGCCCCGATGGTGGTGGAGCCTCCGTGCCCTGTGTGGACAGTCGTCTCCCCCGGCAGGGCGAGCAAATCGCGGCTGATCGAGCTGATGATCGTGTCGAAGCTGGAGTAGGACCGCCCCGTGGCCCCGGGCCCGCCCTGAAACAGGGTGTCGCCGGTGAAGATCGTCTTCAGCTCAGGCGCGTGGAGGCAGACCGAGCCCGGCGAGTGCCCCGGCGTCGACAGGACGCGCAACTCGATACCAGCCACCGTGATGACCTGCCCGTGCGACAGCTCCCGGTCCGGTTGCCGGTCCGGGTGCGCCAGCTTCCACAGCGGAGCTTCGGCCGGGTCGAGCAGGATCGGCGCATCGAAGCTGTCCGACAGAACCGGCGCCTGGTTGACGTGGTCATCGTGGGCGTGGGTGCACACGATCGCCGTCAACCGACGACCGCCGATCCGCTCCGCGACCGCATCGGCGTCGTGCGCGGGGTCGATGACCAGGACCTCACGTTCGTCGCCGATGAGCCAGACGTTGTTGTCGACCTCCCAGGTGCCCCCGTCCAGGGAAAAAGTACCCGAGGTGACCAAGTGCTCGATCGGGCTCACACGACCACCACCGAACGCAGCACGTCACCGCGGTGCATCTTCTCGAAGGCGTCCTCGACCCCGTCGAGGGAGATCTCCTCGGTCACGAACTTCTCCAGCGGCAACCGACCCTGCAGGTGCAAGTCGACCAGCGCGGGGAAATCACGTGAGGGTAGGCAATCGCCGTACCACGAGGACTTGAGCGCACCGCCGCGGCCGAAGTACTCGATCAACGGCAGTTCCGGCGCCATCATGTCCGGTGTGGGCACACCGACGAGCACGACCGTGCCGGCCAGGTCGCGGGCCTCGAACGCCTGCTTCCAGGTCTCCGGGCGCCCCACGGCATCGACCACCACGTCGGCGCCGTATCCGCCGGTGTGACTCCGGATGGCCTCGACGACGTCGGCTTCTCGGGCGTCGACGACATGCGTGGCGCCGAATTCCCTGGCTTGGTCGAGCTTCCGCGGGTCTCGGTCCACCGCGACGATCGTGCTCGCTCCTGCGAGCTCCGCACCCGCGATCGCCGCATCACCCACGCCTCCGCAGCCGATGACCGCGACCGAATCACCGCGGCCCACGCCCCCGGTGTTGATCGCGGCGCCGATGCCGGCCATCACGCCGCATCCGAGCAACCCCGCCACTTGCGGCTTCACCCGCGGGTTGACCTTGGTGCACTGCCCGGCGGCCACGAGGGTCTTCTCCGCGAACGCTCCGATCCCCAGTGCCGGGCTCAGCTCCTCTCCCGATGCCAGCGTCATCTTCTGCGTCGCGTTGTGCGTGTCGAAGCAGTACTGCGGCTTGCCCTTGCTGCAGGCACGGCACTGCCCGCAGACCGCGCGCCAGTTCAGGATCACGTAATCGCCCGGGGCGACGTTGACGACGCCCTCGCCGACCGATTCCACGATGCCGGCGGCCTCGTGCCCGAGCAGGAACGGGAACTCGTCGTTGATCCCGCCCTCCCGGTAGTGCAGATCCGTGTGGCACACCCCGCACGCCTGCACCTGCACGACGGCCTCACCGGGGCCGGGGTCGGGGATCACGATCGTCTCGACCGTGACGGGTTTGCCCTGCGCGAGCGAGACGACTCCGCGGACCTCTTGTGGCATAACGCCTTTCTCCTTCTTCGCGATTGCTCCTCGACCGCGGACGCGCCTTCCGACGTTCGACCGCAACCCGTGTTCCGGTTGCGAGGCCGCAGACCGAGGGCGACAACGCAGTTCCGACGCCCACTGTGACATGCGACTGGTATATCAGTCCAGAGCGCAGTGCGGGCTTTTCACGACGCTCTCCCGGCACCTCGCGGTCCTCAGCCTGCGACCGCGGAGGCCACCCAATCCCGGAACTCCCCGATGTGGTGCTCGCTGGGGACCAGCACGCCACCCGAGGCATAAGCCCGCGAGGACATCGCCGGCTGGCAGCGCTCGCACGCGTCGAAGTCCTGCTGGTTCACCCGGTGGAACAGCTCCACCGAACCGGCGAGATCGACACCGCTGTCGATGACCTCCTGGGTGTACAGCCAGTCGCACTCGACGATCGTCCGGTCCACGGCCACCGGGTACATCCGGTGGAAGATCACGTGGTCCGGGACGAGGTTGATGAACACCTGCGGGTTGATGGTGATCGCGTAGTACCGCCGGTCGTGGTCCTCGTCGACGCCGGAGAGGGTGCCGAACCCGCCCTGGCCGTCGACGGTGAAACCGGTGACCTCCTCGCCGAACTCCGCCCCGTGCCCCACGAAGTACTGCGCGGCGTATCCGTCGGCGAATTCGGGCAGCACTTCGGTCAGCTCGGGGTGGATCGTCGCGCAGTGGTAGCACTCCATGAAGTTCTCGACGATCAGCTTCCAGTTCGCCTGCACGTCGTAAGTGATCCGCTTGCCGACCACGAGTTCGTCGATTCCCCAACCGTCGATGGCGGAGGGTTGCGAACTGTTCGGCGTTGTGTGAGTAAACGTGATCGAATGTGTGTTTGACTGAGTGTGTGAAGTTGGCTGAGTGGGCGCGGTTGCAGGGTGTGCATCCGCAGACTGCGTATCGGTGGTTCAGGGAGGATCGGATGCCGGTGCCCGCTAGGAGGTTGGAGTCGGGAACGATCTGGATTGACGTCGCCGATGCCCAGCAGACCGGTCGAGTGGTCATCTATGCGCGAGTGTCCTCACATGACCAGCGCGCTGATCTGGACCGGAAGGTAGCCAGGTTGACTGAGTGGGCCACCAGCAACGGGCACGAGGTCGGGGAAGTGGTCACCGAGGTCGGGTCTGGGTTGAACGGCAAGCGGCCGAAGATCCGCCGCTTGCTGTCGGACCCGTCTGCAACAGTGGTGGTTGTGGAGCACTGCGACCGGCTGGCCCGTTTCGGGGTCGAGCATCTTGAAGCGGCCTTGTCGGCGCAGGGCCGCCGCATCGTGGTGACCGACATGGGTGAGACCGAAGATGATCTAGTCCGGGACATGATCGAAGTTCTCACCGGCATGTGCGCTCGCCTCTGCGGGCGGCGGGGAGCGAGAAACCGAGCTATGCGCGCGGTCGCCGTTGCCAAGCAGTCCGATATCGAGGCGGCCTGATGGCTGAGAGGTTCGAGGTTCCCGACGGTTGGGTGTTGCAGGCGTACCAGTACGCGCTCGACCCCACCCCGGCGCAGAGCGCCGCGTTGGAGTCGCATGCGGGTGGGGCGCGGTTCGCGTACAACACGATGCTGCGCGCGGTAAAAGCGAACTTGGGCCAGCGCGAGGCCGAGAAGTCTTACGGGATCGCAAACGCTGATCTCACCCCGACCCTGGCCTGGTCGTTCCAGTCGCTGCGCAACGACTTCAACCGTCGCAAACACCATGTGGCGGTACGCGAGGACGGCACGCCGTGGTGGCCCAAGAACTCGAAAGAGGCGTACGCCAACGCCTGCCGGAACCTCGCTGAGGCGTTGAAGAATTGGGACGAGAGCCGCAAGGGTAAGCGCAAAGGCCGACGCGTCGGGTTCCCGTCGTTCAAGTCCAAGCGTTCTACCAGGTCGTTCGGGTTCACCACCGGCACGATCAAGGTCGAGCCCGACCGTCATCACGTGACACTGCCTCGGCTGGGGACGCTGCGGGTGCATGAGTCCACCCGCAAGCTCGCGCGTCGCCTCGAAGCGGGGATGGCGCGGGTGTTGAAGGCGACGGTGCGGTTCGAGCGCGGACGGTGGCTGGTGAGCTTCACGTGCGTGGTCGAGCGCGCCGCCGCCCGGCCCGCGCACGTCAAGCGCCTCGCGCCCGTCGTCGGGGTCGACCTCGGCGTGAAAGACCTGATTGTCGCTGCCACTCCCGAGGGCCGGGAGGTCCTGCGTGTGCAGGCTCCGAAAGAGCTCAAGCGGGCCTCGCGGAAGTTGCGGGCGTTGCAGCGCAAAGCCGCCCGCCAAGCCGGTCCGTGGGACGCGGCAGCCAACGCACGTCGGGAGCCATCTCGCGGGTGGTTGCGCACCCAGCAGGCCATCGCCAGCCAGCATGTGCGGGTGGCGAACCTGCGCCGGGACCGCCTGCACAAGCTGACCACACTGCTCGCGCAGTCCTTCGACGTGATCGGCACCGAGACCCTCGCGGTGAGGAACATGATGGCCGCCGGCGGCGCCCGCAAGAAAGGTTTGAATCGTTCGATCGCTGACGCTGGTTTGGGCGAGTTCTCCCGCCAGCTCGACTACAAAACCTCTTGGTACAGCTCGACGCGAGTTCAAGCTGACCGGTGGTATCCAAGCTCGAAGACGTGTTCCGGCTGCGGTTCGGTGAAAGCCAAGCTGAGCCTGTCGGAACGCCTCTACGTGTGCGACAACACGGACTGCGGCATGGTGATCGACCGTGATCTCAACGCCGCGATCAACCTCGCGCGACTGGCGCGAGCGGAGCAGAGTGCCCGCTTCGACAGTGGTGGAGCCGATCGTAAGACGACCGCTCCGGCGGCGCAGGTGGCAGTGAAACCTGAATCCAGCAATGGAAGCGCCTCACCCCAAGGCGAGGCTGCCTGATGGAGGAGCACACTCACGTTTGCTCACCAGAAGGCAACGGATCACCCATCCTGGCCGTCACCGCTCCCCGCACGGTGTCCTCGAAGGAAGGCGGCTCGTCGGCGAGGCAGACCCAGACGGTCCCGAGCCACTCCTTCAAGGTGACGCCGATCAGGCCGTACTCGTCGCGGTTGACGTCGTTCATGGAATTCAGGTTCGGTGCCGCGATGAGCGAACCATCGAGGCCGTAGGTCCACGCGTGGTACGGACACTGCAAGGACTTGCGCACCGATCCGGTCTCCTCGGTGCACAGGCGCGCACCGCGGTGGCGGCAGACGTTGAGGAAGGCTCTCAGCGCACCGTCGCGACCGCGCACGATCAGCACGCTCTCCCCTCCGACGTCGACGTTGCGGAAACTGCCCGGCGAGGGGATGTCACTGCTGCGGGCCGCGGCGAACCAGTTGCTCTGGAAGATCCGCGACTTCTCGAGCTCGAAGACCGCTGCGTCGGTGTAATGCGATCCCGGCAAAGTCGCGATCAGGCTGGACGTGGATTCCAGCTTCCCCTGGCCGTGGGCGTCGACAGAGCTCACGAATGGTCCTTTCCTTCTCCTGCGATGCGGTCATGAGCAGTCGGCGCAGTTCCGAAGGTGCGGAGGGTTCCAGGAACCTGCGAGCCCGATGAGCGCCCGCGAGCCACAGCCCTGGCAGGACGAGCCGACTGCGCGAATGCGTCAGCGCCCGGCTGGCTGGAAACCCGCCAGCTGGCGACGCCACCTCCCGAACGAGCGGGCGTGATCGATCCCGAGAACCCCTTCCGGGTTGCCGTCCTGATCGCGGTAGAGCACGAGGAAGTCGAGCGATTCGAGGCTCCCCTCGATCACTTCGACCTTGGAGCTCTCGGTGCGGCGACCGGCGAACTGGATCTTGTGGCCGTACTGGTCCGACCAGAAGTACGGCACCTCGTGGTGAGCCGGCGGTACGTAGTCCCGGCCGAGGAGGGCGGACACCGCGACGACGGGCTGCTGCAGAGCATTGGTCCAGTGCTCCAGGCGGCGCGACGCACCGAGGAAGTTGCGGTGTGAGTTGGCGCAGTCCCCCACCGCGACGACGCCGGGGACGTTGGTCAGGCCTCGTGCCTCGGTCACGACGCCGTCGTCGAGGTCGACGCCGGACCCGCGCAGCCATTCCACGCACGGTTCCGCGCCGATCCCGACCACCACCACGTCGGCGGGCAGTTCGCGACCGTCGGACAAGCGGACGGCCCTCACCTGCTCACGACCGACCAGTTCGGCCAGAGCAGCGCCGGTGTGCAGCCGCACGCCCTTCGTCGCGTGCAACCCGGCGCAGACCTCGCCCATCTCCGCACCGAGCGGCTTCAGCAGCGGCACCGGCGAGGATTCGACGACATCGACTTCAACGCCCAAGCCCACCGCCGTCGAGGCGATTTCGGAACCGATGAACCCCGCTCCGATCACGACCAGGCGGGCTCCCACGACCAGCTCGTCGCGCAGCGCCCGCGCGTCGTCAAGCGTGCGAAGGGTGTGCACGCCCTTCGGCAGGTTCCAGGGCAGGTTCTTGGCCCGGGCACCAGTCGCCAGCACCACGCCGTCGGCCACGATCCGGTCGCCGTCGCCGAGCACCACCGCCCGATCACCGGTGTCGAGAGCGGTCGCCGGGTTCCCGAGGCGCCACTCCGCGCGCAGCTCGTCGTCCTCGGGCGTCGCCAGTGTCAGGTCCTCTTCCGAAACCGTCCCGGCCAAGAAGTCCTTCGACAGTGGCGGGCGATCGTAAGGCGCGTGGGCCTCGTCGCCGACCACGACGATGCGCCCCTCGAATCCCTGATCGCGCAGGGATCGGGTAGCGGTCACCCCGGCGAGGGACGCACCGACAACGGCAATGGTCTGCATCAACGAACCCCTTCGCCAAGCACTCCGGCAACGTCCGCATCAGCATCCGCGCCAACCTCGATCGTTTCGCTCACGAACACCTGCCCGTCGACGATGACCACCTCATGCGTTCGCACGGGTTTCCGCGCGGGCGGCCCGCTGGGTTTTCCGGTGCGGAGGTCGAAGCAGGCGGCGTGCAAGGGGCACTCGACCGCGCAGTCCTCGAGCCAACCGTCCGAAAGCGACGCATCCTGGTGGGTGCACGTGTCGTCGATCGCGTAGAAGGTGCCGTCCGCGTTGAAGACCGCGATCGCCACGCTGCCCTGCACACGTACTGACTCTCCGACCGGGATATCGGCCGCCGCGCCAACTAAGATCATCGTAGCTCCTGTTGCTGATTGCGGAACACGACGTGCGATTCGCAACAGAGCATCCGGCACGTATCGTTTGCCGTCAATTAACCGACCCCAAATCAACCCGCGCTGATTTCGGAGTTGCAGGATGCACAACAAGAGCAAGGTCACGGGTACCGCAGAACCCCGGACCGCCACCCAGGCCGTGGAGCGAGCCCTGTCCATGCTCGTCCTGCTGGGACAGCGCGGACCCTCCGGCGCCACCGAGCTGGCGCGCGAGCTGGGCGTGCACAAGTCGACCGTGTCCCGCTTGATGACGACCATGGAGAAGTTCCGGTTCGTCGAACAAGTGGGCTCTCGCGGCAAGTTCCAGCTCGGCTTCGGCATCGTCCGGCTCGCCGGCGCCACCGCGGCACAGCTGGACATCGCGAGGGAGGGCAAATCCATCTGCACCCGACTGGCCTCCGAACTGCGCGGGACCGTGAGCCTCAGCGTCCTCGACGGCGGAGGCGCCACCACCGTCACCCAGGAGCCGAGCACGGAGCGCAACTGGATCGGGCTCCGATTACCGCTGCACGCGACCGCGAGCGGGAAGGTGCTGCTGGCGCACTTCGGTTTCGAGCAGCTCGAGGAAGTCCTGCGGCAACCGCTGCCCCGCTTCACCGAACGCACCATCGTGTCGCGCGGCGCCCTGACGGCCGACCTCAACCGCGTGCGGGATCGCGGTTGGGCGACCGCGTGCGGGGAGTTCGAGGCCGAGCTCCTCTCCGTCGCCGTCCCCGTGCGAGGGCCGGGCGGGCGCGTGGCTGGAGCGCTGAGCGTCACCGCCGACAGCGATCACCTCCGCGCGACCGATTTCCCCGCCATGGCGCGAGCTCTCGGCGAGGCCGCCGAGGAGATCCTCGACCGCTTGCAGCAGCTCGCAGGCCCGTAGCCGCATCGAAAACCTTGACCGCCTCAGACACATCTATTAGTTTGCACAGATATATCAGCTGCGTGCACCGAAGGTGACCATGCGTCGAGCTCCTCGAACGTCCCGATCGGACGTCCCGCCGAACGGACCGGCAGGGTGAACGGCACGCCCGTGCCACCGGGGGCGGGCGGCAAGTTGGCCATCGAGGACGCGCAGACGATTCGTCGCGCGACGACGGCTGCAGCCTTGAGCAACGTCGCCACGTGGTACGACTTCGGCACCTATTCCTACATCGCCCTCGCCCTCGACCGGGTCTTTTTCCCCGATGCCGGAGAGTGGGCACCGGTGCTCACCCTGGGCACCTTCGCCGCCGCGTTCCTGGTCCGCCCACTCGGCGGAATCATCCTAGGACCGCTGGGGGACCGCTTCGGCCGAACCAGAGTTCTGTCCGCCACGGTCTTCCTGATGACACTTGCGACCGCGCTGCTCGGGCTCGTTCCCAGCTACGGCTCGATCGGCATCGCAGCGCCGCTGATCGTGCTGTTCATCCGCATGCTGCAGGGCTTTTCGGTGGGTGGCGAGTACATCGGAGCGCTGACGCTCGTCGCCGAGTACGCCCCGGACCGGAGGCGAGGCACCCTCGGGAGCCTGCTGGAATTCGGCACGCTCATCGGGTACATGTTCGGCGCTGGAATCACCTCGATCCTGGTGGCCGCACTGCCGGAAGACGATCTGCTGACGTGGGGTTGGCGGCTTCCCTTCATGCTCGCCCTCCCGCTGGGCGTCACCGGGCTGTACCTCCGGATGGACCTCGAGGAGACCCCGGCGTTCCGGCAGCAGATGGAGCGCTCGCCGGCGATGGCCACCATGGCACTTCGCCGCGTCTTCCAGATCTTGGCGAAGCACTACCGCTCTGCGGTTCTGATCGCAGGCGGACTGATCGTCGCCTGGAACGTCACCAACTACGTGCTGACGAACTACGTGCCGACCTACCTGACGACGACCCTGCCCGCCCACGGCGAGAGCGGAACCAGCGGCGCCTTGTCGGCCACGCTGCAGGTCGCCGTCATGCTCGCGATGCTGATCGCCATCATCTTCGTCGGCAAGCTCAGCGACCGAATCGGCAGGAAACCCATCCTGCTCACGGGAAGCGTGTCGCTGATCCTGTTCGGCCTTCCTTCGGTGTGGCTGCTGCGGACAGGCCTTCCCGGTCAGGTCTGCGGCCTGCTGATCATGGGTTTTGCGCTGCTCTGCTTCGCAGCAGTAACACCGTCCACCCTGCCCACGCTCTTTCCCACGTTCATTCGCTACGGCAGCCTCGCCATCATCTTCAACGTCTTCGTGTCAGCCTTCGCCGGGACCGCACCCACGGTCATCGGAGTCGCGGTCACCACGACCGAGAACCTCGACTGGCCCGGCTACTACCTCATCGGCGCAGGAGCGATCGGGCTGGCGAGCACTCTCTTCCTCAAAGAAACGGCTGGAAGGCCCTTGACCGGGGCGGCACCGCTCACCTCGAGCGCAGACCTGCCCTCTCCCCCGCTCTCCGAAGACGGCGTACCCATGGAAAACCCGCTCAAGGACCGTCCGGAGTGACGACACGTCAACCCCAGCGAGCGAACACCTCCTCCCTCCTCAGCAGTCAGCAGGAGCGGAGAAAGCACCGCATTTCGTCACCGTGACCAAAGGCCTGCTACCCGGGCCAAGTATTTTCCGGTGTTCGTTCGGGTCGAAAGGCCCGAACGAACATCCACCACACGTCGGATACTGCAGTGAGCAACCGCAGCTAAGGGGCATCGATGACCGAGATCATCGGGCGGTGGCAAGCGGGGCATTCCGACTGGCTCCCTTTCCCGCCGTACGAGATCATCCTCGAACTCATTCCGCCGAAGTGGCTCCTCACCTACCTGGTCTTCGGCGAGCAGCAGGCGCTCATCGGGTTCGACACCGAAGAAGAAGCACGCCGAAACGTGGTCTGGTTGAAGACTCGGTGCCCTGTGTACGACGACGACTGGATCGACTTGACGCCGCAAGTTCACGACCCGTAGCCGTCTGTCGTAGCGGGACGACGGTCGAAAGACGAAATCTCCTCCATTGGCGGGCAGTGCTCAGGGGGATTTGGACTCTGCACCGCCGGGGCCCAGGGCCGTAGCGTTCGTAGTCATGTTGCGGCGGACCGAGGTCACCATCGAAGCTCAGACCTGGGTGTTCACCACAGCGCAGATCGGGGTCGATCCGGTGACCGGCGAAGAGGAGTACGAGACGACCATCGCCGCGCCCTGCACCGAAGTCGCCAAGCCGGCCCGGCGCTGCCTCACGCAGCAACGGGCGCACCAAGTCCATCAGATGTTCGTGGATGAGTTCGTCGCGACCGCACACGGCTGCGCGGACATCAACTCCTATCCGTAAATTCGGTGCACGCGGGTCACTGATCACTCCGGTCGGTTGCCAGTGGGGATGACGATCTTCGTCTCCTCCCCCTTGGTGAGGTAGAAGTAGATGTACTGGCGGGCGGCTTCGTCAAGCGCCCAGGCGGCTTCGGGGACCGCAGGAGCGGTGATGAGCGCCTCCCGGGAACTTGACCACGAAGGGCCACGCTTCCGGTATCACCCTGTCCCACACGGGTTCTCGCGGGATGCCGTCCCAGTCGGCGGCCTGGTCACCGACGAGGTAGCGAGCGAGGGCGTTGCACATCGGGCGACTCACGCTGCCCGGGCTGGTCTGCTCCGCGAGCTGGCCGAGCAGGACGTCGGTGAGCCTGACCCCCTCCGGCGTCGGCCCCATGTTGCGGGCCAGGACCTGGTCGGACTGGGCGTAGGCCGCCTCCCAGGTGGCGGGGATGTACTCGTCGGCGATGCCGAGCATGTGCGCGGTCACCTGCCAGACGTGCAGGTAGGCCTCGGCCTCGTCGTCGGTGATCGGCACCTCCCACTCGCGCATCGTGCGCATCGCGAAGGTCGGCAGCGTGTGCCAGGTGACCAGCATGTCCTCCTGGCTGATGGGGATCTCCTCGTCGGCGCCCGCGCCGTTTCGCCAGTGCGGCGACTGCGGCAGCAGATGGCGCACCCCTGCGTGCACCAGCCTCGTCTTCACGCACTCGATCACGCACGTGCCATCAGGTCGGTAGGCGTTGAGCGCGCCGACCGAGAAGCCGAAACGGCTCGTCTTGGCGACCCGGTCCTCCATGTCGGCGCCGCCTGCCGAGTGGTAGACCGCGCGCGCTTCCTTGGGGATCGCGGTCGCGAGGATGCCACCGCCGGGCCCGTTGCACAGGTTGAGGTAGATCCCGCGCGCCTTGTTGAACTCGGCCGCGACTTCGAGCTTGTCGCGATCGGCCCACGACGGCAGCTGCCGGGCGCGTTCCAGGAAGTCCCGCACATCCGCGGGCAAGCCATCGGGCAACGCCTGGTCATTGCGCTCCCAATCCCACAGCAGCTCGTTGATCCTCGGAATCAGACCGCGCTCGAACAGCGACGCCAGCAACGGATCACCCTCGGCGTCCCACACCCAGTGCGGATCCATCCCGGATCTCGACCCGGCCACCGACCCGGTCGGCGACCAGTTCCACCCGACCAGCGCCCGCGCCTGCGCCGGGGACGCCGCCACCAACGCACCCAGCGCCGTGGCACCACCGGCCAGCAACGCCGCGCGTCTGCTCAACTCCGCCATGCTGCACGCTCCTCTTCGAACCGAGGGATGACCGGTGCCCCCAGAACACCGGTCGTGGTCAGGGGCCCGTCCTGCTGGCTTCAGGACGGGCGGTTGCTCTGCGGGATCTCGATGCTGATCTGCTCGCCTTCGGAGAGGTAGAACAGCATCGACTGCCGCAGGAACTCGTCGAACATCCAGTACGTCTCGGGCGCACCCGGGAAGTGGACGCCCAGCTCGCGCGCGGCGATGAACGGCGGCCAGAGTGTCTGCAGCATCGGGTCGTAGAGGGGCTCGCGGGCGATCTCCAGCCAGTCCGCGATGCGGTCCCCGAGCACGTAGCGGGTGAACGCGCCGATGAGCGCCTTGCTGAACGCGCCGCTGTCCGGCCCCATGGTCATCAGGATCTGGGCGAGGTTGTTGCCCTCGGGCGTCGGTTCCAGAACCGGATCCAGCACCTGCTCGGCCTGGGCATCGGCTTCGGCCCACGACGCCGGGATGTACTCGTCGTCGACGCCGAGCATGTGCGCCGTGACCTGCCAGGAATGCAGGTACGCCTCGGCATCGACCGGCGGGATCGGCACCTGCCACTTGTCCAGGTTCTGCCGCACCGTGGTCGCGAGGCTGTGCCAGGTGACCATGATGTCGGCCTGGCTGATCGGGATGTCCTCCGGCGCGACCTCGTTCCAGTGCGGCGATCGCGGCAGCAGATGCCGCACGCCGGCGTGCACCAGACGGGTCTTCACGCAGGTCACGATCATCTCGCCGTCGGGGCGGTAGGCGTTGCGGGTGCCGATGTCGTAGCCGAGCTTGGCGGTCTTGGAGACGCGGTCCTTCATGTTCGCACCGCCGTAGGAGTGGTAGACCGCGCGCGCCTCCTTCGGGATGACCGTGCTCATCATCCCGCTGGCCATCCCGTACAACACCCCGAGGTACAAGCCTCGCCGCTCGGTGAAGTCGTAGGCCTGATCGAGCTTCGCCTGATCCGCCCACGACGGCAGCGCCCGAGCCTGCTCCAGGAAATTGCGCAGGTCAGCGGGCAATCCATCGGGCAGCGGCTGGCTGTTCTTGGTCCACGTCCGCAGCAGTTCGTTGACCCGCGGCACGTCACCCCGGTCGAGCAGCGAAGCGACCAGGTCGTCCGCCTCGGGGTCCCACACCCACTTCGGGTCGACACCCGCACCGGTACCGGCGACCGACCCGCCCGGGGGCCACGTCCACAAAGGACGAGCATGCGCGGAGCCCGCTGCGCTCAGCGCCCCGAGCGCGCCCAGCACTCCGCCGACCTTCAACGCGTTTCGCCTGTTGTGCTCTTCCATGGCCGAACTCCTCCTCGAGTTCCCGACACCCTGGTTGGCATCTTGATACGCATTGTGCTTCTCTGTATCAGAGAGAAACACAACGTGATCCGAAACACCAGACCTCGGTCGAAAGAAGGACTTCGTGGAACCCATCCTGTCCGGCCTGATCACTCCCGGGACCGACCACGGGGAGTCGTTGCTGGAGCGCGCGTTCGCCGAGGCCATCGACCGTTCCGAGACCACCGACGAGACCACTGAGCGCGTCCTGGAAGCCGCCTACGAGCAGTTCCGCCGCATCGGCATCCGACGATCAACGATGGAGGACGTCGCCAAACGAGCCGGGGTCTCGCGGATCACCGTCTACCGCCGGTTCAGCACCAAGGACGCCCTGGTTCAACAGGTCATCCGCCGCGAGTTCCGCCGCTACTTCGACCAATTCCTGCTCGACATCCAAGGCGCCGAGACCGTCGCTGAGCGAGTAGAGGTCGGTTTCGCCAGCTCGCTGCGAGCGATCCGCAGCAATCCCCTCATCGGCGGGCTCATGGACACCGAACCCGAGATCGTCGTGCCGTCGATGATCGGCGACGGCGGCAGGACCATGACCACCGTCAGCCGCTTCGTCGCCGAGCGGCTCGGCAAAGAACAACGCGCGGGAACCGTCGCCGCGGACGTCGACGTCGAGGTCGTCGCCGAGATGATGGTCCGCATCTCAACATCGTTCCTGGTCACCCCGAGCCATCGCATCGACCTCGACGACGACCAGCAGGTGCGCGCCATCGCGCGCCGGTTCCTCGTGCCCATGCTCGAACCGCCATCCCACTGACCACCGCCGTTCGCGATGAAGGGAACAGGCCGTGCCCACAGCAGACGCCATCCGCCACGAGGTCGACGCCACGACGATTCCCGGGCTGCTGCGCCGCAACGCGCGGCTCTTCCCCGAACACCCGGCGCTGACCAGCGGCATCGATGCCGACGCGAGCACCTGGAGCTGGTCGCGGCTGCGTGCCGAGGTCGCCGCCCTGACCCGAGGTCTGTCGGCTCTCGGACTCCGTTCCGGTGAGCGGATGCTCATCGCGATGTCCCGCCGGCCCGAGCACTGGGTCGCCGACCTCGCCGCGATCCACCTCGGCGCACTGCCCTGCACGACCTACGACACGCTCAGCACCGAACAGATCCGCTTCATCGCCCGTCACAGCGCGGCCGCCCTGATCGTGCTGGAGGACGCCGAACAACTGAGCCGATGGCGGCCGGTCCTCCACGAGTTGCCGGGGCTGCGCGCCATCGTCGTCCTGGACCCCACCGGAACGCCATCCTCGGACCCGCTGTTCGTGAGCTACGCGGAACTGCGGGGAGCGGCGGGCGTCGACGCGGCGTTCGAGGATCTCACCGACGAGGCGACGCCCGAGCAACCGCTGACCGTCGTCTACACCTCCGGCACCACGGGCGAGCCCAAGGGCGTGGTGCTCTCGCACCGCAACGTCATCCACGAGTCGACGATGCAGGACCACCTCATCCCCGTCCCGGACCATCCGCGGTCGGTGTCCTACCTGCCGCTGGCGCACATCGCCGAACGCGTGCTCGGGATCTACATGCCGATCTGCAACGCCGGCCACGTCACCCTCTGCCCCGATCAAGCCCAGCTGCTACCCACACTGCTTGCCGTGCGCCCACACGGATTCTTCGGGGTCCCCAGGGTCTGGGAGAAGCTGGCCGACGGACTTTCAGCACGACTCGGCACGCTCGACGGAGACGAAGCAGCTGCGGTCGACAGCGCCCGCGAAGCCGCGCTGGAGGTGTTCCGCCTGCGCTCCGCCGACGAGGAGGTCCCGGCGGACCTGCTGCACCGCTACGACGAACTCGACCGGGCCGTGCTGCGACCGATCCGCGCCGCCATCGGTCTCGACGAGTGCCATCGCGCCGTGAGCGGGGCGGCACCGATCCCCACCTCCGTCCTGGAGTTGCTGGCCGGCCTGGGACTCGTGGTCTACGAGGTGTGGGGCTTGAGCGAGACCACGGGCGCGGCGACGGTGAGCACCCCGGAAGCCTTCGCGCTCGGCAGCGTCGGCCGACCGGCACCGGGTGTCGAGGTGTCCGTGGCCCCCGACGGCGAACTGCTCGTGCGCGGCCCCGTGGTGTTCCCCGGCTACCTCGACGCCGACGGCGGCATCGAACCGGCGACCGACGCCGACGGGTGGCTGGCCACCGGCGACATCGGAGTCGTCGACGAACGCGGCATGGTCACGATCACCGACCGCAAGAAGGACCTCATCATCACCGCAGGCGGAAAGAACATCGCCCCGAGCGGGAGCGAATCGCTGCTGCGAGCCCATCCTCTCGTCGCGCACGCCCTCGCGATCGGCGACCGGCGCCGCTACGTCACCGCCCTGCTCGTCCTCGACGAGGACGGCGCCCCCGCCTGGGCGAAGGCACGCGGGCTGGACACCACCGACCAGGCAGAACTGGCGCTCCACCCACTCGTGCGCGCCGAACTCGACGCGCTCGTCGCCCGCACCAACGCGCACCTGGCCCGGGTCGAGCAGGTCAAGGAACACCGGGTGATCGCCGGCCCGTGGACGGCGGAATCCGGCGAACTGACCCCGAAGCTCAGCCTGCGCCGCGAGGTCATCCACGACACCTACGCCGACCTCATCGATGAGATGTACCGCTGACCGATCCACACGAGAGGACATCCCTCATGCCCCGGGTTCTGACCGAACAACGCCGTGATTTCGTCGACGCCGTGGCCGACTTCTGCCGACGCGAGTGCGGCACCCAGCAACAACGAGACGCGCTGACCCAACCGCACGACGAGGGGATCTACGCCAAGCTCGCCGAGGCCGGCTGGCTGGGCATCTCGCTGCCCGAGGAGTTCGGCGGTGCCGGGCAGGGCATGACCGAGCTGTGCCTGTTCCTGGAGGAGACCGCCTACGGGCGCGTCCCGATGGGCGGTTTCGCCACCTCGATCATCTCGGCCGCCGCGTACGAGAAGTTCGCGACCGGCGAGCAGAAGAAGCGCGTGCTCGAAGGCGTCATCCGCGGCCGGGTCGAGGCGATCTCGATGTCCGAGCCCGGCGCGGGATCCGACGTCGGCGCGCTGACGTGCCGAGCGGACGAGGTCGACGGCGGCTGGCGGATCAACGGGCAGAAGACGTGGTGCTCCAACGCCCACATCGCCGATCACATCCTGCTCATCGCCCGCACCTCGAAGGAATCCTCGAAGCACGAGGGCCTCACGCAGTTCATGGTGCCCACCTCAGTCGAAGGCCTGCGGATCAGCGGGATCGACACGATGGGCGGACGCGAGGTCAACGACCTGTACTTCACGGACTGCTTCGTACCCGACTCCTCCGTCGTCGGCACCGTCGGGCAAGCCTGGCACCAGCTCATGGCCGGTCTGAACCTCGAGCGCATGATCCTCGGCGCAAGCATGCTCGGGGCCGCCCGGCGCGCGTTCGACGACACTCTCGACTACGTCAGGCAGCGCGAGCAGTTCGGGCGTCCGATCGGCTCGTTCCAAGCGCTCAAGCACCGCATCGCCGACATGGCCACCGAGCTCGAATGCGCGCAACTGCTGGTCTACAGCGTGGCCGCGCAGATCGACGCCGAACCTGGCAGGGTCTTCGCACGCGAGGCGTCGATGGTCAAGCTCAAGTGCACCGAACTCGCCAAACACGTGTCGCTGGAAGGCATGCAGATGCTCGGCGGCTACGGCTACACCACCGAGTACGGAATGGAATCGATGCTGCGCTCCACCGTGGTCTCGACCGTCTACGGCGGCACCAGCGAGATCCAGCGCGACATCATCGGCAAGACCTACGGACTCTGAACCAACCGACTCGCTTCTACCCGGGTCCGGAAGTCGAGAAAAGGCTCGACAACGGTCTTCCCCGGGCTTGTCGACATACCGTCAACGAAGCGTCCGCCCGGCACTCTTGGATGGCGGGCGGACGCTTCGTACGGGTGTGGCGTTACAGGCGCACGGTGGTGGTGGCGACGATGTCGAGCGCGCTCGTCCCGATGTGCAGGGTGTACTCGCCCGGCTCGTGCTGCCAGCCGTCCTCCCAGTGGGCCAGGTCGCGCTCGTGCACCGGGACGCGCACGTCCACGACTTCCCCGGCCGCTGCGCGCACGGTGGCGAAGCCGACCAGCCAGCGGACGGGCCGATCGACCGCGGAGTCGGGGCGCGAGGCGTAGACCTGCACGACGTGCTTGCCCGCTCGGCCACCTGTGTTGCGCGCGGTCAGCCCGACCGTGGTGACGCCGTCGGTGAACGGAGTCGTGGTCACATCCGTCAGGCTCCAGCTCGTGTAGCCGAGTCCGTGCCCGAACGGGTAGGCCGGTGCCGCTCCGGCGCGCAGCCAGGCGCGGTAACCGATGTGGATGTCCTCGTCGTAGGCGAGCGTCCCGTCCACGGGAGTCACGTCGAGCACCGGGACGTCGTCGAGGGCGGCCGGCCACGTGGTGGGCAGCCTGCCGCCGGGCTCGCGTGCGCCGGTGAGGAGGTCTCCGACGGCCGCGCCGTACTCCTGCCCCGCGAAGTAGTTGAGCACGATCGCCGCGGCCTGCTCCCGCCACGGCAGCAGCACCGGGGCACCCGAGTTGACCAGCACGACCGTGCGCGGGTTCGCCGCGAGCACCGCCCGCACCAGATCGTCCTGGCGCCCGGGAAGGCTCAGGTCGGTGCGGTCGTAGCCCTCCGACTCGACGCGGGAGTTCGTGCCCACCACGACCACCGCGACATCGGCCCCGGCGGCGGCCCGGCCCGCATCAGCGATCAGCTCATCGGCATCCACGTCCGCCGGTTCGGTGCCGATGGTGATGCTCAACGCGTTGCTCAGGCCACCGTCCACGCGCTGCGGACTGAATTCCACGCGCAGTCGCACGCTGCGCCCGGAACGGAACTGCACCGGCGCCGACACCGCGGGCGGCGACAAGAAGGCGGCGCCGAGGTCGGTCCCGACGGCCTCGGTGGTGCGCTCGGCGACCAGCTCGCCATCGGTGAAGATGCGGCCGGTGCCCACCGACGCGAAGCCGAAGCGCTGCGGGCCGGATTCGGCCGGTGTGTAGTCGGTTTCGAAGACCAAGGTCGCCAGCTCGCCGATGGGCGCGTCCCCGCCGAAGTAGACCAGCCCGCTGGCCAGCCGATCCTCCGCGAACAGCAGTGCCCCCTGGGCATCGAGCATCTCGACCCGCGCCCCGAGCTCGCCGGTGACGGGGTTGCGCATCGCGTCGCGGTCGAGCTCGGCGAGCCCTTCCTGCACGATCGCGCCCAACGAGTAGGACACCTCGGCGTCCGGGAACGCCGCACGCACGCCGTCCAGCGGGGACACGACCCGTTCGGGCAGGACGGTGGCGCTCCCGCCGCCCTGGCTGCGAGCGTGCAACGCGTTGTGACCGATCACGGCGATGCGGGCCGGTTCGGCCAGCGGCAGGATGCCGTCGTTGGCCAGCAGGACGGAGCCCTCCACGGCGGCCTCCCGGGCGAAGGCGGCGCCGTCCTCCGAGCGCGCCGGTTCGACCGGTTCGAAGCCCTCCAGCGCACCGACGCGTGCCGCCAGGTGCAGGATGCGGCGCACCTTGCGGTCGATGACGGCTTCGTCGATGGCACCGCTGCGCACCGCCTCGACCAGCTTGTCTCCCCACGGTCCCCGCGGACCGGGCATCACCAGGTCTTGCGCGTGCTTCGCGCTCCGAACGCTGCGCACGGCGGTCCAGTCGCTGATCACCACGCCGTCGAAGCCCCACTCGCTGTTCAGCGGTGTCTCCAGCAGCTCGTTCTCCGTGGCCGTGGCGCCGTTGATCGAGTTGTAGGCGCTCATCACCAGCCACGCCCGCTCCTGCACCACGGCGTCCTCGAACGCCCGCAGGTAGACCTCCCGCAGGGCGCGTTCGCTCACCCGCACGTCGACGGTGAACCGGTCGGTCTCGAAGTCGTTGGCCACGTAGTGCTTCGGCGTGGCCCCCACGCCGTTGTCCTGCAACCCCCGCACGTAGGCGGCAGCGAGCCGGGCGGTGAGCAGCGGGTCCTCGCTGAAAGCCTCGAAATGCCTGCCGCCCAGCGGAGAGCGGTGCAGGTTGATCGTCGGCCCCAGCACCACGTCGACACCCTTGCGGCGTGCCTCCACGGCCGCGACCGCACCGTATCGGGCTGCGATGCCGGTGTCCCAAGACGAGGACAACGAGGTCGCCGACGGCAGGTTCAGCGACGGCGAACGCTCGTCCCACACCTCACCACGCACCCCGCTCGGGCCGTCCGAGACGACCATCCGCCGCAAGCCGATCTCCTCGATCGGCCACGTCGTCCAGAAGTCACGGCCGGTCAGCAGCCGGACCTTCTCCTCCAGTCCGAGCTTGCCGACGAGGTCGTCGATGCGGTCGTCGGTGGCAGTCATGCGCAGGTTCCCCTCTGTTGAACGTCAGCTCGTCGCACGAATGCCTGCGACGTACTTCTCGACTCTGGCCAGCATGTCGGCGTCGTGCGGGCCCCACTGCGGCTGCGGCGTGCCGGGCCCGGTGTAGGGGGCGTCGGCGTAGTGCCGCTGGTATTCGGCCAGCTTCACCTCCAGCTCGCGGCGGATCTCGGCGTGCGCGGGGTCGTCGGCGAGGTTGTTCAGCTCCGCCGGGTCGACGCGGAGGTCGTAGAGCTCCCACTCCGGATCGAAGATCCGCTCCGAAGCTCCGGGCACGCCGAGTCCGGCTCCGTAGTAGTGGATGAGCTTGTGGTCGGCGGTGCGGATGCCGTAGTGGGCGGGGGCGTTGTGGATGGGATCGTCGTGCTCCCAGTACCGGTAGTACACGGCGTCCGGCCAGTCGTCGACCTGCTCGCCGCGCAGCAGCGGGAGGAAGCTGCGGCCCTGCGCCGCCGGCAGCTCCTCGGCGGTGTCGAGGCCGCACGCGTCCAGGAACGTGGGCGCGAAGTCGGCGTTGGTGATGATCTCCTCGCACCGGCTTCCCGGGGCGATCTGCGCGGGCCACCGGATGAGCATCGGCATCTGCAGCGACTGGTCGAACATCAGCCGCTTGTCGAACCAGCCGTGGTCGCCCAGGAAGAACCCCTGGTCGGAGGTGTAGACGACGAGCGTGTTCTCGGCGAGCCCGGTGTCGTCGAGGTGGTCGAGCAGGCGTCCGACGTTGTCGTCGATGGACTGGATGCACTGCAGGTAGTCGCGCATGTAGATCTGGTACTTCCAGCGCATCCGCGCCTCGCGGTTCTCAGGTCCGCGCAGGTGTGCGGGGACGTCGGACTTGAGGTCCTCGGCGCCCAGGTCGTCGGCGATGGTCATGTGCACCCCGCGCACGGCCTTGCTGCGGGTGGCGTGGTCGTCGAAGAACGTCTCGGGCTCCGGGATGGTGCCGTCGGCGTAGAGGTGCCGGTGCTTGACATCCGGGACCCACGGGCGGTGCGGTGCCTTGTGGTGCACCATCATGCAGAACGGCTTGTCCTGGTCGCGGTTGTCGAGCCAGTCGATGGCCTGGTCGGTGACGATGTCGGTGGCGTAGCCCGGCACCGTCGAGGCGCCGGTGGCATCGATCATCTCGGGGTCGACGTAGTCACCTTGGCCGGGGAAGATCTTCCACTCGTCGAACCCGCGCGGTAGTGACCGCCAGTGCTCTCCGAGGTGCCACTTGCCGAACAGCGCTGTGGCGTAACCGCTGTCGCGCAGCACCTCGACGAACGTCGGAACCCGGTAGTCCATTTCGGTCCAGATGGACGAGACTCCGTTGATGTGGCTGTAGGTCCCGGTGAGGATCGTCGCGCGGGACGGACTGCAGATCGCGTTGGTGCAGTACGTCCCGTCCATCCGCATGCCCTCATCGGCGATCCGGTCCAGGTGCGGGGTCGTGTTGACCCGGCTGCCGTAGGCCGAGATCGCGTGCGCCGCGTGGTCGTCGGACATGATGAAGACGATGTTCGTGCGTGTCACCGGTTCCTGCTTTCGCTGGTTGATCGTCATGCTGTCAGGAGGCGTCGAGCTCGGGGTCCAGCACGAGGTGCTCGTGGGGACCACCGCGGACCTCCTGCATCAGCAGCCGTGCGCTCTCCGCCCCGGCCCGTTCGAGAGGTAGGCGCGAATAGGCGAGGTTGGGCCAGATGAGCGTCGAGGGCGTTCCACCTGCCATCGCGCCGACGAAGATTCCGTCAGCGCGCACCTGCGGGGTCGACATCACCGCCTCCACGTCGGCTCCCCACGAGCACACCACGGCAACTGCCTCGGGCTTCTCGTGCGTCGCGGCGATGGCGGTGCCGACTCGCGCGGCGACCTCGCGCGCGTGGTCGTCGATGCGTACCGGGGACGCTTCGAACTCCCGCAACCGCTCGCTGGTCAGCCCCGTCGACACGACCCCGAGGGACAGCGACGGGTGCTCGGCGAGTGCGCGCAGCATCGCCTGCTCCCGCTGCCGGTTGGCGCGCGAGGCAACCTCGGGCTGGACGTGCAGCACGACGCGGAAACCGCGGTCGGCGACGTGCTCGATCATCTGTCGCGCTCCGCGCGCGTAATCGAAGTCCACTGTGGAGTACGACGCGTCGTCCGCGGGCTCGCCGCAGTCGAGCGCGACGAGCGGCAGGCCCTCGAGCCGTGAAGCGTCGGCGAAAGCCTGGGGTACCGCTTCGTCGTCGTGGCCGACGAACACGATGCCGTCGAGCCTGCCGCTCCGGTAGTCCTCGAGATAGGCCCCGCTGGAGGGGTCGGAGAGGATGGTGAGGTGCATCCGCTTCTCGGCGAGCGCGACGCTGGCCCCCTGCACGATCGCCGCGAAACGCGGATTGGTGAGCGGTTTGGTCACCAGCATGCCGACGATGTGGCTCGAACGGGAGCGCAGCGACCGGGCGACGCTGTTGGGGATGTAGCCGAGCTCCTTGGCGATGCGCCGCACGCGCGCCCGGGTCTCGGCCGACAGCACCACCTTCGACGAGTCGTTGAGGACGTAGGACACCGTCGAAACCGACACGCCGGCGCGCTCCGCGACGTCCTTCAGGGTCGGTCGCATCAGGCCTCCCCGGTCCGCGCGCCGTGTCGGGCGTCGAGCTCGGCGGCCTGCGCGGCCACGCGGGCTCTGCTGAGCGGGAACAGCATCAGCACGCAAGCCGCAACGGCGAACAGGACTCCGGGCACCAGGGTCGCCAGCGCGTAGACCCCCTCGACGGTGGAGTCGCTCTGGACGGGCTTGCCGCTCTGGAACCCGACGAACGCCAGGGCGTAGCCACCGATACCACCGGAGACGGCCTGACCCACCTTGCGAGCCCAGGTGTTGATCGAGTAGATCGACCCGTCGTCGCGCTCACCGCTGCGCAGCTCCTCGGAGTCGATGACGTCGGCGATGACCGCCCAGACGAGCAGGTTGTAGAACCCGATCCCGAAGCCCGCCAGCAGGTTCAGCGTGACGTAGACCCACGGGTCGCTGACCCGCAGCGCGAAGAGCAGGAGGTAGACCGCCGCCGCGCCGAGCAGCGCGACGATGAGCACTTCCTTCTTGCCGAACCGCGACGCGAAGCGCGCGGCGATCGGTGCGAGGAGGAGACCGGGCACGTACATCGCCAGTTGCGCGGGACCGGACATCGCGCCGTTGTTGAAGTGGTAGAGCCACAGGTAGGCGGCCATCGTCGACAGGAACAGGCTCGCCAGCATGATGATGATGTTCGACGCGATCACCACGAGCAGCGGTCGGCTACCGGCCAGGACGCGGAGCAGGCGGCCCAAGCCGCGGCGCTCGGCCGGCTCCGGTGCTTCGACGCGCTCGCGCACCCCGGCGTGGCACAGGAAGTAGAACAACGCCGCGCACGCCGAGAACACCAGCGCGGTGGCGAAGAACCGGAACGGCACGATCTGCGACCTGCCGTCGACCATCCCGTAGATGAGCAGTGGCGGCACCAAGGACACGATCAGTCCGGCGCTGTTGGCCCCGAGCCCGCGGAACACCGACAGCGACGCGCGGTGGCTCGGGTCCTCGCTGATGACCGAGACCATCGAGCCGTACGAGATGTTCGTGGTCGTGTAGAAGATCGATCCCCACACGAGGTAGGTGACCGCTGCGTAGCCGAGCTTGACCGGGTAGTCCCAGTCGGCGATGAACGGCGCGTACATGAACGTGCTGGCCACCGCCACGGGAATCGCCATACGAGCGATCCACGGCCGGAAACGACCGCCCCGGCCGGGCGTGTGCCGGTCGAGGAAGCGGCCCCAGCCGACGTCGGTGAACGCGTCGATGAGCCTGGCGATCAGGAACACCGTGCCCACGTGCGCCGCGTTGAGCCCGGCGACGTTGGTGTAGTACACGGTCAGGTAAGCCGAGGCGAAGATGAAGGTGAAGTCGTTGCCGAGGTCGCCGAACAGGTAGCCGACCCGGTCGCGCCACCCGAAGGCGCGCACCACCGGGCGCTGTTGTGCGGCGTGCACGTTGGTCATCTGCGGAGCCCTCTCCATTGAGTCAGCTCCACTGAAGCTAAGTACTCAAACGTTTGAGCTCAAAGCTCAATCGGTTGATCCCACCATCCGGGAGAAAATAGCTGTGCAGCGGCGTTGGACGACCTCGCTCGACGGGTCGCGAACTCGTTCACCCCACGGGTCTGCTGGCTCCCTCATCGCCGGCAGCGCGTGCGCGCATGCCCAGCAGTGCGTCCGCGCAGAGGAATGCGAGCAGCGAGATTCCCAGCAGTGGCACCGCGCAGCCGACACCGATGACCACCAGCACGCCGCCGAGCAGCACGGGTATGGGCAGTCCGCGCCAGGCGCCGCGCGCCGGTGGGTTGCCGAACCCGCGGGTGGGGCGGCGCAGCCACCACATCCGGTAACCCCAGATGATCACGCTGATGACCGCGATCATCAGCACGGCGAGGACGACCTGGTTCAGCCAGCCGAACAGCAGACCCATGTGCGCGTCGACACCCCAACGGGACAGCTTGGCCATCAGGGGATACTCGGCGAACCGGACGCTGTCGGTGATCTGCCCCGTCACGGGGTGAATCGCCACGGAATCCTGCTGGGTGGGCCAGCTGCGCCCCATCTCCTGCACGGTGTAGGCAGCACCGATGTGCTCCGACGGGGTGATCTCCACCCGCCCGGTCAACCCGTGGTTGATGGCGACCTGCCGCACCTGGTCGTATCCGATGTCGATCCGCCTGCTCGACTGCTCGAACGAGACGCGCATCGGAAGCCCCTTGGCAACCGTCGGCGTCTCCCAGGACAGCGCCTCGCGCAGCTTCGCGATGGTACCCCCGGCGAAGGACGACCAGGTCAGCCCGGTCGCGGAGAGGAACAGCAAGCCGAGCCCGATGCCGGCACCGGTCAAGCCGTGCCACGACAGCACACGCGTCCGGCCAGGCGGCCGGATCCGAAACCTCCGGGTCGCGCGTCGACCGAACCACAGGGCGAAGCCGCCGAGCACCACCACCCACAACCAGCTCGCCGCCAGCTCGCTGTAGATCCGCCCGAGGTCGCCGAGGTGCAGGCCGCGGTGCAGTTCCGATACCCACGCGCGCAGGGGCAGGGCCTGGTTGCTGCCGTAGGTGTCCAGCACACCGCGGATCTCGGCGTCGTGCGGATCGACGAACACCGTGCGGTAGTAGCTCTCGGGCAAATCCTCAGCCGTGAAGATCACCTGCGTGGTGTCGGTGGGACTCGCGGCCGGACGCACCGCCTTGAGTTCAGCCTCGGGCAGTGCGTTTCGCGCGACGTTGACCTGGGTCGACAGCAGCGCCTGAGCCTCGGAGGCAGGCACGTGCAGCTGCTGTCCGTACAGCGCCTCCTCCAGCTGCGGTGTAAGCACGTACAGCAGGCCGGTGATCGCGGCGGTCAGGATGAAGGGCGCGACGAGCACACCGGCGTAGAAGTGCAGGCGCAGCAGCAGCGGTCGCAGCGCGGCCCACCGGGTGGAGCGATTCTCAGGAGCAGCCTTGTCGATGACCTCGATCGTCTTCGGTTCACCTACGACCACGGCGTGGGCCTTCCTGCTTCAACGAGTGCTTCAGAACGAGGAAAGGGAGCTTCTCCACCTGGGGCCGGCTCATTTCCGCCTCCAGACATGAAAAACGCTATGCACGAGCGCTTCTCAGGAAACCTTAACAGTATCTTGGGTCAATTCTCATGTGCTCGGTGTTACCTCGTGATTCCAGCCGTCGACAGCGGAATCGGAACGCACCTTAGACCGCGAGGTGTTGCACCGATGTCGATCGCCGGTAAAAACCATGTTCGCGCCTTCTCATCCGATTGCGGAGAATCTGCAGAACCAATTCGAACCTCAGGAATGAATCGCGAAACTCGTGACACCGCGACGCCGGTCGGATGTGCGACAACAGCGGTCGCCACCAGCACGTTCTGCGACGGCAGCGGTGATGCTGGGTGTCACGAATTTGCCCGGCAGACCGCCGATCGTTCGTCGACCTTCCGCGAACAGCGCTCGCACACCGGCTCGCGGTGACTCGGCATCAATGAGCGGGTTTAGCACGGGCGTCACACTTCGGACACCGGCGGACGATGACGCGGTTGTTTAAATGGCTTCGAACAGAACCTATTTTCCGCGGCCACCGAGCCCGGCAGGAGGAACATGACAGGCACCGGAGGCCATTTCACCGCCGACGACATCGCGCATCGGGAGCACGCCGTGGTCCCGGAACAGCCCGCACCCGGCGACGAGGCCGACCTGTCCGAACTCATCGAGCTGCTGTCCACCGACCTGGAGGACGCGCTCGCAGCGACGCTCGACCAGCGCTCGGCCGAGCCGGCGCGCCGGTTCGCCCGACGAGTCGCGGAGACCGACCTCCTCGTGGCCCTCGGCGAACCGGAGCCGGACGAGGTCGCGGAAACCCTCGGCAGCACGGTGCTGTTCGTGCTGGTGGTCAACCGGTTGACTCGAGCACTGCACGCCTCGCCGGACGAAGGCCTGGCTGGTGCGGCGGTGGCCGCGCTGCGCGAGCACATCGGAACCGAGTGCGCCGCACTGGCCCACGAGGCGATCGGTCTGCTGGACGGTCCCGAACCTCAGGAGCATGAGATCGATCTGGGCGACGACCTGCTGTTGTCGCTCGTCCTCTTGGCCGCGGGGTTCGCGCTGCGCGACTGCCAGAACAGCCCTGAACTCCTCCGCCCCCGCGAACAGTGCTGGCACGACGAGGACAGCACCGTGAGCTGAAGCAGCATTCCGGGCAACGAACACCGAACGTCACAAAGCCGTCACTCGGCAAATACGCATCTGACATCCACCTTCCCCAGAGTGCTCCTCGTGCGGTTGACGAAGTTCACGGACCTGTCCCTGCGAATCGTCCTGCGGCTCGCTCAAGGAGATGACATCAGGCGCATCACCGCCAAAGAGGTGGCCATCGCGGTGGGTGCGCCGCACACCCATGTCGCGAAGGCCGTCAGCAAGCTCCAGCACCTGGAGGTCGTGGACGCGCGCCGCGGACGCGGCGGTGGCCTCACGCTCACCCCGCTGGGCAGGCAGGCGTCGGTGGGCTGGATCGTCCGCGAGATCGAGGGTTCCGGCGACGTCGTCGGCTGCGTTGACGACCCGCCGTGCCCGTTGCTGCGCGCTTGCGGACTGCGTGGGGCGCTGCGGGTGGCGCAGGAGGCGTTCTACGCATCGCTGGATCCGCTCACGGTTCGAGACCTGGTGACAGGACGCGAGACGTGGCTCGGGCAACCCTCGTATTCCGACGCGGGCTGAGCCGATTTCGTCCGCATTCGAGCAATTCACGATGGAGGTCGGGGATGACATCAGGCACGACAGCTTTCGAACAGACCTTGAAGCCCTCTCGGCCGGCGCTCGCCGCCTTTCCCACCGCACCTCGCCGCACCGCAGCGCCTGCGGATCTGAGCGGCCTGGCCCCGCTCTCATCCCCGGCACTCCGCGCGTGGATGCGAACCTACCGAGGCAGCGCCGAGGCTCGCTGAGCCGGGCGTCGACGGGTGCGTCGCCTGCGGCTGATCAGGCGACGCACCCGTCCTCGCTCGAGCCGATTGCTGACCTACACCGTTCGGGGTTTGCCGGGATCCGAGAGCGCTTCCCGCAACTCCGCGACCTCCGGCGGCCAGGCCCTGATGAAGAGATCCACCGACCGCCCCAACTGCATGCGCAGCCGCCGTCGGAAATCGGTCAGTTCCGATCGGTCGAACGGCCGGGTGCTCAGCTCGAAGAAGAGCAGTCCACGACCGGTCACGGCCAGCAGCCCGTGGACGGGACCGGAATCCGCCATCGGCTGAGGGCGCACCCAGGCGACTGCCAGCCGCTGCACCCCGGCTGACGCGTCGGGCAGTTCGCCCGGGTCTATCGGCGGGAGCGATTTGGTGGTCAGTCCCCAGCGCACGAGGTACTGGTCGATGGTGGCCGGGCCGAGGCTGGTGCCGAACTGGTCGCGGATCAACTCCGCCACCGCCCGTCGCGTCCACAGCAGGTACGGCAAACCCGCGCGCTCCGGAGGGCCGGCGGAGATCGTCTGCACCACCCACCCCTGCTGCGACGGGAGCAACGCCATCCGCGACCCGGCGCGCCTGCCCTTCTTCCGGACGACGAACGCCTGCTCGCCGTTCGAGCGGTACTCGCGCACCCAGTTGCCGACGGACTTGCGGGAGATCCCGTGGTTCTGGGCGACGCAGCTCATCGACAGGCCGGCTTCGACCTCGGCGACGACCTGCCGTCGCAACTTCTGCAACGCGTCCGCGGACAGGCTTCGGGCGCCGCCGTGCAACCGGTTCTCGCATTCCACTCGTAGCTCCCTCCTGGGAATTCGTCGCTGAGTTCTCGCGCCCCCGCCCGGCGATGCCGCGCACGCGACCTGCCCGCGGCAGTCGGCACTGCGCCGACCGCCGCCGCGCGGACCGGTCGGCGCAGTGGCCTCAGCCGATGGTCTGACCGATCCACTCGCGGTACGCGGTGGCATCGGTGTAGATCGACGGGGCGGTGCCGCAGACGGGGACCACGCTGCCGAGTCGGCTCGTGACCCCGGTCAAGCGCCAGTCGCCGGGAGAACCTTCCAACTGCGGGCCGCCCGAGTCACCGAAGCAGGCGTTGTCGAGCAGGAGTTCCTGACTTCCGGTGCAGATCTCGGTCGGGCCGTCGACACCGCCCAGCGAGCATCCCGCATCGGCCGCGACTTGCGTTCCGATCTGCTGCAACTGCTCGGGCGGCTGCCCGCAACCGCGCAGCGGGCAGGTCAGACCCCAGCCGATGATCCTGGACGGGGTACCGGTGGCACCGGAGCTGTCGGCGACCCGGATCGGTGTCTGCGAGGTCGCTCGATCCAGCTTGAGCAACGCGATGTCGCCGTTCGGGCCGTTCGTGGCGTAGTCCGGGTGCACGACGATCTGGGACACACCGCGCTCGGTCCCGCCCCGGGTGTGGTCCGGGCTTCCGATGCGGAGCCCGAGATCGGCCGGGCTCGCCTCCTGCACGCAATGCGCGGCGGTGAGCACCCACTGGTCGGCGACGAGCGAGCCGCCGCAGCTGTGTTGGCCCTGCCGCTGCAGCGATGCCATCCAGGGGTACTGCTCGGTGGCGGTGTGACCGCCCGTGACCAGCGTTCCCGGACTGCTGTTGATCAGCTCTCCCGATGCGCCGGCCACCGCCGGTGCGACACCGTGGCCCAGCAGCGCGGCCGTCAGGACGGCCAGCAGTGCGGAGGTTCTTCTCATGGGACTCCTCTCCCGCCGCGTCCTCCAGGAAGCGGGCGCGATCGCCGTGCGCTGGAGGACGGAGCGGTTCACTGGGATGTTGGAAACGAGATCCGTGCTGAGACGCGCGTGTCAGACCGCGTGGACGTTGCCTTGCTCGTCGATGTGGACGTTCACCGTTGCCAGCGGTGCTTTCGCCGGGCCTGCAACGGGAGCTCCGCTGGCGGGGTCGAACTCGGCGCCGTGGCACGGGCACTGGAGCTTCGCCTCACCGGCGTTGACGGTGCAGCCCTTGTGGGTGCAGGTCGAGTCGAAGGCCTTGACGGTGCCGGGTTCCGGCTGCGAGACCAGCACCGGTTTGCCGTCGGGTCCCGGAACGGAAACCACGCCACCGACCGGGACCTGCGACACGGTGGTGAGCGTGAACATCTGCCCGGGTAGTGCCGCCTGTTCCGGGGCGGCCGCGGGCTCGGCGTCATCGGCGCAGGACGTCAGCGCCCACGCTCCCGCCACGGCTCCGGTGCCTGCGATCAGCGTGCGGCGGCCCACGTGAATTCCGGGTTCGTGCTCCACGATGTGTTCCCTCCTCATCGGACTACTTCATTCCCGGCGAACCGGACTGCGGCGGCGTCGGTCCACACCGACCGCGCCCCCGACTCGCCGATCCGCACCACCTGCACCGTCGACCCGGCGCTGAACACGATCGCGCCGGTGATCAACACGACGGCCACGAGCCGCCTCGGCATCCCTGCGATTCCGGTTCCGCCTCGCACGCGAAGCCCCCACACGTGGACGGCCACCGACCACAGGGCCAGTCCGGCGACCCAGGGCAGCAGCCCCTCAGCGAGTTCGGCATGGGTCGCGGTCTGCGCGGAGACCTGAACTTCCTCGATCAGCGATTCACCGGAGCTCTCCGCGATCGGCACGCTGATCGCCGCTGATGACGCCAGTCCCGGCGTGATCCAGCCCAATCGCTCGCGAGCCGCCGGCCAGATCACTGAAACGAGCACGGTGAACGCGGCCGCAGGTACGAGCACGACGACGAGGTGAACCACGAGCGGGTGCAGCGGAATCCCATCGATCCCAGCGGGAAGCATGCTCTTCTCCTTTCAACACACCACAGTGGACTGAGCGTTCATCACCGCGGGTCCGGCATCTCCAGGGACGGCGCGGTGGGCCGGTTGGGCACGAGAGCGCCCACCCCGTCGGTGATGTCACCGATCACCGTCCCCACCGGGCACAGCACGGGCGCCTTCTCCAGAGCTGGTCCGCACTCGGCCGGTGGTTCGGGAGGTGGCGCGGTCGGTGGGGCCGGCTGGGTCGGTGCTTCCGGTGGGACGGGCTCGGGGGCCGGGGCCGGCGCAGCGGGATCGGCTCCGGGACCTGGGTTGCCGTCGAATCCGGAGGACTCCGCCACCAGGTCGACTCCGGCGCCGTCCCGCACCGGATGAACACCGGTTTCGTACCTCCGGATCCATCCGATCACGATGTCCACGTAGGTGTTCGAATGGTTGTAGCGCAGCAGCGCTCCACGCAGTCCGTCCATCGTGGACATGTCGGTGCCGTTCGCGCACAGGTACCGCCCTGCCGACAGCGTCGCGTCGAAGACGTTCTGCACGTCCGCCCGCCCATCGGCCGATCCGTCGACGCCCCAACCCGCCCAGGTCGATGCGATGAACTGCATCGGGCCCGCCGCGCGGTCCCACCCACCACCGTTGCGGATGGCGGCGTTGCCGCTGGTCCCGTTGAGCGGAGGCCCGTAGATGGGCGTGCGCATCGTGCCGTCGAGCGTCACGTCTCCGTTGCGCGCGTGGTGCGACTCGACCCGACCGATCCCGGCCAGCACCGGCCACGTGAGCCCGCAGCTCGAGTCGGCGACAGCCTGGACGGCGGCGGCACGTTCGTACGCGCTCAGCACGGTCGCCGGAATCCCCAGCGCACCTTGCCGAACCGGTGCGGGCGAGGGCGGTCCGGCCGGCAGAGGCGGTGGTGGATCGAGGAACAGCGGCGTTCCCCCGTCCACGGCCGCACGCACCGGTGGTGCCGCGCCGGCGCCGGGTCGGGAAGCCGTTTCCGTCCCCGGCACCATCCCGTCCACCGCGGCCAGCGCGAACAGCCCCGCCAACAACGCCGTGGCGGTGCGGGCCCGCGTGCGGTGCTCGGCGCGATCGAGCAGGAACCCGGTGGCCACGTCACTCACCACCCACGGCGGTCGCGCGTCGCCGCCGGAGGGTGTTGATCGCCCCGTCGGCCAGCACGAACAGCACGAGGCTCGCCCCCAAGACCGGCAGCGCCCACGTCAGCACGACCACCGCGAGCAGAACGAGGACCAGCCAGGGCCGGGAGAGCTGTCTCCACACCGGCGGCGGCAGTGAGGCCCACCGTCCGCGATACGGGTTGTGCACCCACCACATCCGGTAGCCGAGTGCCACCAGGGCGAACAGTCCGACGGCCAGCACCGCGAGCACGATCTGGTTGGCGAGACCGAACAGCGTTCCGGTGTGGAACTCGACGGCGACCGCCGAGAACTTGGCGCCGAACGAGTAGTCCTCCCAGCCGGTCTTCTCGACCACCCTGCCGGTGGCGGCCTCGATCACGAGGCTGTCCCGCTGCAGCGGCAGTCCCGGCGCGTGCTCGACGACCGCGTAGCCGCCACTGGCGTGCGGTGGTCGCACGATCAGCTCGCCCCGCAGTCCCTGGGCCGCGGCGATCTCGACGGCGCGGTCCACTCCGATGTCCGCGACAACGGCCTGAGCGTCAGGTCCGGTCGCCGCGCTCTGCGTCGTCCGTGCGGGCTCCGGGCTCGCGGCCAGCGGTGATCCCGGGATCTCGGGCAGAACTCCCGGCAGGAGGTCGGACAGGTCGGGCAACGGCAGTCCGGGAATCAGCGGAAGCAGCGGCTCTGACGGAGGCGGCGGTTTCGGCGCGGGTTGCGGCGGCGGGACCGGGCTCGGCTCCGGTTCCGGCGGCGCCGGCCGCTCATGGGACGGCGTTCCGGGATTGCTGGGCGGCGTCTCCGGCGCGCTCGCCCCCTCCCCTGGCACGCTCGGCTCCCACGAGTTCCCGCCCGACGGATCCGGTTCGGTGGTCTGAGGTGGGGCCGCGGCCGGGGGTGCAGCGGGAACCCCCAGCGGCGGAGGCGGCGGCACCGGGAGCGCACCGGGCAGCGGCGAGCCGGGAGGCGAGCCCGTCGCGGGCAGCGCCGCGACGCTCGGGGCGCCCATCGACACCGGATCGGTGCGCTGGTCGGCGCGCCCACCCGCGTGTTCGGACATCACCAGCCCCGACACCGACAGCGCGAGCACACCGAGGGTGAGCCACACGCCGAGCGGACCGTGCCACGCCCGCAGCCGCCACCACGGTTCCCGCACTCCCCGCGCGCCGACCGGGAGCAGGAGTTCCCGCCAGCTCGGCCGGTTGCGCCTGCGCGGCTGCGCGAGCCACACGACCAGCCCGCCGATCGTGATCACCGGAAGCCAGCTCGCGGCCAGTTCCGCGTAGACCCGGCCCGGTTCGCCGAGCCGCAGGTTGCTGTGCAGTTCCCGCAGCCACACGTTCGCGGGCAACCGGTGTCCGACGGTCGTGAGCTCCCCGTTGATGAAGTTCGTGTACGGGTCCACGAACACGGTCCGCCCCTCCTCCGGCCCGGTCAGATCCGGCACCGACAGCACCACGCGCGTCGTTCGGCCGGGCTCCGGTGGCGTGATCACCTCGCGGACGGTGCCCTCGGGGTGCGCGGTGAGCGCCGCCTGAACCTGCTCGGAGACCGGTCGCGGGGTGCTGATCGGCGCGTTCGCGTACAGCTGCCGGTGGTAGAGGTTGTCGTGGATCTGCGGGCTGAAGACGTAGATCAGCCCCGTCACGCACAGCACCAGCACGAACGGCGCGACCACGATTCCCGCCAGGAAGTGCACCCGGCGGGCCACCAGGCGCAGCCCGGTCATCGGGTTGGCCGTCGGGCGGCGCTTCGCCAGGGTGGGAGGGCGATCGGTTTCCGCCATGGACACGGCAGGCTCCTTCCAGGGAGGCCGGGCGCCCGTCTGGTGGGGCGCCCGGCCTGGTCTCAGTGCACGTCGAGCGGCTGGGCGACCGTCTGCGTGCCGCCGTCGGGGGTGCGCACGTTGAGCACGACCGCCCACTTGCCCGGTTCGGGCAGCGACGCCGCGCCGACCGCGTGCCCGGGGCCGCCGCCGGAGCGCAGCGCGAGCGGAGCCGAGGCGCCCTTCTCCCTGGCGAGCAGGCCGGCGACGCGGACCGCGTCGGTCGGGCGACCGGCCTCGTCGAGGACGGTGATGTGGGTGTCCAGCCGGATGCGGCCGTTCTCCTCGGCGGGGATCAGCGCCAGGTCGATCGAGCCCTGGCCACCGGGTTTGCCGGTGTCGTAGGCCACCCGGAACGGGCCGGGCTGCTGCCGGATCGAGGCGGGCGTGGAGCTGTCGTTCCGCGCGTGGGCGGTGTCCGGTGCTTGCGCGAGCACGAGCGCCGAGGTCGCGCCGACGAGGACCGCCGCGACGCCGATCCCGACGCCGGCCGTGGTGCGCAGCCGCCGGGGCTCGGCCGATTCCCGTTCCACGGCTTCGACGGTGAGAGCGCGCTGCCGTCGCAACCGGATGCGGAGGACGGCGCTGACGACCATCAGCAGCACGGCGAGCGCCACCAAGCCGATCGCGAGCCAGGCCGGTTCGCCATCTCGCACCGCTTGCCACACGTGATATCCGCCGGTGCCCACGAGCACTGCGGAGCAGCCCGCCAGGACCGGGATCAGCCGCGGCACAACGGATTCCTGTTCCCGGTGGCTACTGGGCACCACGCGGCCGAGCAGCAGCACGCTCGTGATCCCGACCGCCGCCGCGGTGAGCGTCGCGGTGTCGACGGCGGCCTCGAGCGGCGTCGGGGTGCCGATCGGGCGGGTGCGGGCCAGCGACCACGTCGCAGCCAGCGCCGCTCCGCCACTGAGCGCGGCGACCCCGCGCGTCAACCGTGCGCGCCGCGTCTCCGCGGGAGAGGCCTCCAGCAGCCACACCACGCCGGCCATCACCGGTATCAGCAGCGCCAGCCTGCCCAGCATCCCGTGCCCGGTAGGAGATTCCACAGCGGCCCAGAAGAGGGCGGGGTCGAAGGCGTCGCCGAGCGGGACCCACGCTGCGTACGGGCCAAAGGTCACCAGCGTGCCGATCGTGGCCAGCGCAGTGCCGATGCCGGACCAGATCAGCACCCTGCGCACCGATCTCGACCTCGCGGCGCCGGGCTGGAGGGCGGCGACGAACACCGCCGCGCCGATCAGCAGCGACATGGCTCCGAGTGCGGCGACGCGTGCCGTGACGTGCGCACCGGTCACCCACGGATCGTGTTCCGCCGCGATCTCGGGAACACCCACCGGCGTCGACGGCATCACGAGGTCGAAGGTGAACGCGCCCGCGACCTGTTCGAGCCGGTCGGACGGCAAGGCCCACGCGACCGTGTAAGTCCCGCCGTAGCGGACCGGCGGCATCGCGACCGCCACCGTGTCGTCATGTCCGGCCGGGTTGTAGGGGCGGGTGAACACGACCTGCTCACCGGGCGGGCTGATGATGCGTACCGTCGCCAGTCCGGCGGGAACGGGCCTGTCGAACCTCAGCAGCACCTCGTCCGGTGATTTCACGTTCTCCGAGTTGCCCGGCGAGGTCGAGCGCAGCACCGGATTGCCCTGCGGCGCGGGCATCGTGGCCAACAACGCCCCCCAGCACACCGCGACGAACAGCACGGCGGCCAGGACGCGCCGCAACATCGGTGGGCGCGGGACGTCCCGTCGATCAGGTCGTTGTCGGGTCAGCATCGCTGTCATCGCGAGGTCACCTCCGAGACGGTGGCGCTGTCGGCGCCGCCGTCGTGGTCGTGTGCTGGTGCGGTTTCGTCGTCGAACACGGCGAAGAGCTCGTCGGGGTCGCCGCGCTCTCGCCGCCGGGCCCGCAGCGCCAGTGATCCGACGGCTGCGAGCAGCGCTACCAGGAGGGCGGTCGCGAGTCCGAGGAGCTTCCAGCGCGACGACGTGTCGGTCTGCGGTACAGCGGGGTCTCCGGCCAGAACGCGTTCGGTGGGAGGAGGTGCCGATGCGACCGCCTGCGGATCCGGTGCCGGTGATGGCTGTGCCGAAGGCGTGACCGCGGCGGCCTCGCCTCGGTCGGCGGAAGGGGGCATCGGCCCAGCACCGATTTCCGGGACGGCCGGTGACGTCGATTCCGGCGTTTGCGGTGTCGGATCGCCGATCGTGATCGTCGGGGCACCGGTGGCCGCTGCGGACCAGCGCAGGACCCGTCCGTCCGAGAACGTCTGCGTCGCGGTGAACACCAGCGAGGTGTTCTCCGGCAGCGGAGCCATCGTGAGCGGAAAGTCCTGGTGGTTGCCCGGTCGGACCCTCCCGCCGCTGTAGGTGATGATGTCGGTGACGACCGAGGTTTCCCAGTCATCGACGCGCACCGGCCGGTCCGCTCGGCGGTCCCGCCGGGTCACCGTCCAGCCGGGGACCGGCGTCGCGTCGACCAGCAGTGCCGGGTCGCGCGGGAAGTGCAGCTCGAACCGGGTGGTGACGGCCTCGTCGTCCTCGTTGACCACCCGGACCGCGACGCTGCGGGTGCCGCCTTCTGCGATCGCGTCGGGCACCAGCGACACGCTGGCCGATGCCTGCGTCGGCGCGAGCACCCCGACATCGGCGGCGATCACCCCTGCCACCACCAGGTACAGGGCGGATTTCGGACAGCACGGCATGACTGTCTCCCGGAAAGCGTTGGAAGGAAGGCGTTCACAGCCAGGAGGCGTCTTGGAGCGACCGCCCGGGGCCGGGCCGGAACCCGGCCCCGGGGGCTCACTCGGCCCGGATCACTTGCCGGTGCCGATCGGGTCGCGCTGCTGCGGAGTCAGCATCTCGGCCCACTTGCCCGCGTTCTGCTGCGCCCAGCCGTTGTAGACCAGCGGAATCGCGAGGACACCCTGACCGCCCATGCCGGACGCGCCGGTGATGGTGCCGTCGACCTCGGTGTCCGCGGTGGCGTCGAGCGTCTTGGTGCCCACGACGGCCGCATCAGCGATGTTGCCGTCCATGTTCGGGTCGACGTCGATGATCTGCATGACGTTGGCGAACTTGTTGGACACGTAGGCGTAGTAGCCGCCACCCTTCTTTGCACCGAAGTTGATGCCGTGGCAGCCCGCCGAACACGGCAGGTCCTTGACGACCTTGTCCGTCTTCGGGTCCACCACCGAGACCGTCTGCGAGAGCACGTTCGCCGCCACGAGGGCCTTGTCGTCCGGGCTCACCGGCAACTGGATCGACAGACCGCCGAAGGGCTTGCCCTCAGCCGGACCGGCGACCGGGCTGTAGTTCTCCCACAGGTCGATCGTCTTGCTGTGCACCAGCTTCCCGTTGTCGGCGCACGCGTTCTCCTTGAGGGAGACGCACGTGAGCGACTGACCGGTGAAGTCCGCCGTGTAGGCCTTGCTCGCGTCGGACGTCATGCTGGTCGCGATCGGGAACTGCCCGGTCTTCTCCGTCTTGACCGCCCCGGAGTCGAGATCGATGATCGAGGCGTTGTCGGTCATGACGTTGGGCGTGATCGCGGTCTTGCCGTCGTAGGACAGCCAGTGCGCGTGCGGGTGCCGGATCTCCCCGGACGGGCTGACGTTGATCCGCTTGGTGACAGGGCCACCGCCCGGAGCGACCTCGACGATCTCGTTGCCCGCGTTGAGACCGACGATCAGCTGGTCGGTACCCGGCTTGGTCATGATGTGCGCCGGGTTGTGGCCGACCTGGGTGTTGACGATGTGCTTGCCGGTCTCCCGGTCGAAGGCGTTGATCTCATCGTCGAACCACTCGGACTGGTAGAGGAACTTGTAGTCCTTGTCGGTCCACATGTTGTGCGGGTTGTTCATGTTGATGCCAGGAGCACCGATCTTGCGCTCGATGTTCCAGTTCTCGGCGTTGATCCGCGTGGCGGAGCCGACCTTGTCCTTCTCGCCGAACTCCTCCATCTCGGTGTCGAGCCAGACCTCGCCGACACCGGGAACGGGCGGAGCCTTGTCACCCGGGTTGAGCGTCTTGGGGTACTTGAACTTCGAGTCGAAGTAAGCGTCCAAGATCGGGATCAGGATGGGGTTGCCCGCCTCGTCGTACTGCAGGATCGGGGCAGGCGCCTGGGTCGGGTTCCAGCTGACCGGGTTCTTCGGGTCGAACTTCTGCCAGTTGTTCGGGTTGGTGATGTTGAAGAACGCGTTCACCAACCGGTTGACGATGTCGGAGTGGGACGGCACGTTGAGCTCGCGCGAGTTGATCTGCGAGCGCTTGCCGAAGTCCAGTCCGATCGTCAACGGGTCGTCCACCACGACCGCACCCAGCATGTACGGCGACACCATGTCGGCGAACGCGTACAGGCCCGGCTCGGTCAGCTGGATCTGCTTCTCACCGAAGAACGCTCCCTTGGGATCCATGAACGGAAAGCCCTGCGCACCCTCGGGGGCGATCAGGCCCATGGGGTTGCGCAGACCCTCCGACTCCTTCGGGTCCACCACGAACTTCACCGTCACGGGCGGGCCCTTGACCGCGAACTTCTGCAACTCGTTGAGCACACCCTGCAGATCCACCCCGACCGGCAACTGGTTCAGGTTGATCGGCGCGTCGACCGGCATCCCGGCCACCTGCTGGGTGAAGGAGCCCAGCAGACGCTCGGCCTTCAGAGCAGTCGGCAGGGCCTTCGGGTTCGAGACCCCGATCTCCTTGACCGTCTTCAAGGTGCTGTCCAGGTTGAGCATCTGGGCCAGGTTCTGACCCGTCTGCCCCAAGGCCGGCACCTGCTGGCCAACGCCCTTCACGAGGCCGGTCAGCCCCTCGGCCTGATCCATGTTGGTCAGCGACGTGGCCTTCTGCGGCGAGACCATCCCAGCCAGGCCCGGCAGGCCCGGCAGCGCACCATCAGGCACGCTCGGGATGATCGAACCGTCGGCGGCCGACGTGCCCACCCGAGGCAGCTCGGCGACGGCCAGCGACTGACCGCCGAAGAGGTTCAGGCCGGAGTCGAACCACTTCCCGTTGTCATCCTTGATGTGGAAGGTCACCGGCAGCGGACCTGCGCCGACCGGCTGCTGAGCAGCCGCAGGCACCGCGGCCATCGTTCCGGCGCTGGCGGTGGCGACCACCACCGCCGCGGCCGCTTTCAGGCGGCCACGCCATTTTCGGGCTCCCGGAGGAGATTCTGCGGACATGTGATCCCTCTCTGATCCGTGCGATGCGAAGATCGCCGGTTCGGCGGTGTCGGGACGAAGCTCGTTGGGTCCCAGCACCCCGGCGGTCCGACACTTCTTCCGGAGGAACGACCGCACCTCTCCGAATCCTCGGTTCGGAAAACCCGGGCAGCCCTGCGCCACACGGGTATCGTCAATTCGTTTCCGGATCGGCGGGTCATGCTCGACATCAATCGAACGAAAAAAGTTAAGCACGCCGCCGATCCCAGCGAAACGATCAACCGGTAAATCGAATGTAAAACGACCCTCACCGGACAATCGGAATTTCGGTGATCAGAAGAGAAGACAATGCATCACGTGACACCTGAAAGAAATTGAATCCAGCTTCAGAGAAATAGTTCCCACGCACAAGATCGACGCATACCAGCTGGTCACCGTTGCGCACACGGGAGATCAAGGGTCCGACGAGACCACGCCACCATGATCACGCACTGCCGCGAACCCATTGTTCAGGCACACTAGCGCGAGCCTCGAAAAAATGGCGCGAAGAGAGCGAGAGGACGCGCGGAAAACACGATCCGAGGCCACCTGAACCCCAATTCAGGCGACCTCGCGATTTGTTTTCCCTACCCTCGTCCACCCCGGTAGCGCGTCCAGCTCCCGACCGCGATGGCTAACAGCACCACGGCGGCGAAAAAGAGCCACAACGGCCTCTCGTCCGCAGCGGAGTCCGCACGACTCGCAGTCAGCTCGGTGCGCGCGGCCGACATCTCCGGCTCTCCGGATCCCGGCTCCAGATCCCCGACGACGCGACGCCCCGCCGCCCACGGCCACTCCTGCGGCGCGCGTTGCTCAGCACGTGGCACGGCGCCTGCCCCCATCTCATCGCCAGCCAGTGGTTTCGGGGTCTGCGAGGGCGGCGCAGCCGGAGGCGGAGGCGGTTCCGCCGGTTGGGGCGGCATGGGCGGTGGGCCGAGCGGGAGACGTGGCAGGTCGGGAAGTTCCACGTGCGTCACGATTCCGCACACCGGGCTCAACGTCGCGTGCACGACCGGGGCCAACCCGCCCAAGACCGCACGTGCGGCGGGGATCTCCGCCAGACGCGCGATCACTGCGTCCGCGATGCGTCCGCCGGACAGGTACCCCTCGCCGATCCGCCCCACCGAGATCGGTGGCGCAGCGCTCCACTCCGCCCGGAACGCCTCGGCCACCCCGGGCAGGCCGACGACACCCTGCACCGCCGTCGCGACGGGCTCGACCAACGCCTGCGGAAGCACCATGACCTCGGTACCAGGGGCACCCTCGACGACCGCCGCACAGGTCGGGAGGACGACAGCAGGTTCAGCCGCCTCGGCCGCGGGCGTGGCGGAGAAGGCCGCGAGCACGAGCGCGCCGGACGTCAGGTGACGGCGGAGTCCCATGCCTTCCCCTCCCCTCCCGCTCAAGGCGCTTTCTTCGCCTGTTCTCAGCAAATCCACATGCACCGGTGCGAGCCTGGGAGCTCAGCGCGGACCGAGCAATGGTGGCACGTCCCCCGGGCGGTGCCCAGATCACCGTGACATCGATCATCGATGCGTGTTTCGCGCTCGTTTCCTCACCCGGGACGTGCCCCCTGACCAGCTATTTTCTCGACGGATCGCCGATTGTGGACGGGGTTCCGGACGGACCACGCCGAACGCGGTGTCCGGCAAATAGTTCACAACCCGGCGCTCCCCACCGCTGACCCCGGCTCGCCGGGTGGAACCTATTTCTCGCGCGCCAGGACCGTCGGTGGCGGCGAAACCCGTCGTGAAAACACTCCGTCTCGCTGCGCGGCGCGGTTTCTCACCCGATCGCAACGTCACGCGCGACCGGTCGTCACATCGTCCGGTTATGGATGAGCGCCTCGGCACCCGGGGCGGCCAGATCGCCGCACGCCGCGGATCGGACCTCGCCGCCGCCTGGTGAACGCTGGAACGCGTCGCACGACGTGTGTCCCCGGCGTTTCGCACCCGTCATCGCCGCATGAATTCATGTTGGCAATGTGATTTCCGGGCAGGTGAAACCGGCCTCCCCATCGGCATTCCGGATCCGCACGCCACGCAGAATTGTGACAACCGAAGCGATCATGCACATCGGACCGGAAGGCACGACAACGACGCATTTCGCGGAAACACCCGTCAATTCACCCATCGCGAAGCGTGGAACCATTTTCGCCGCCCGTTCATCGCACCCCCGCCTCACCCAGGAACGACCTCCCACGCCGCCACTCGCCCGCGAGCCCGCTGAACTGCGGGAACACCTGGCACGCGCGTGTTTCGGACAGGTGAACGCGAAGCGCAAAGGAGAGCCACGAGACGCCGAACGCTGCTGGTCAGAACGTTGTCCCCGTGTCACGATGACCTGGACGGCCATTCCGACACCACTCATTCGCGCGGCGTCATCGACGCCGATCCGCGCGCCAACCGTGGCGGCATTCGAATCCGGGAAACCGCGAATCATTCCGCACCGCCCACAGGTCGTGCGCGGAACGCGGTATCTCACTGAGGAGGCATTGATGACGACGGGCGCCCTGTCCAGAACCGAGGTGGAGCTCAAGGTCCAGCTCGACCGCAAAGACGTCCTCGCCGCCGGTGTCGTGCGGCTGACCTTGCGCCATCCCGATGGAGGCCCCGTGCCGGAATGGGAACCCGGCGCCCACATCGAGATCGTGCTGCGCGACGACCTGGTGCGCCAGTACTCGCTGTGCGGGGACCCCGCCGACCGCTCGACGCTGCAGGTCGCGGTGCTGCGCGAACCGGACGGCCGAGGCGGGTCCGACTACGTCCACCGCGAACTCGCCGAGGGCGACCTGCTGCGGATTCGCGGTCCCCGCAACCACTTCCCACTGGTGAGGGCCAAGAAGTACCTGTTCCTGGCCGGCGGCATCGGTATCACGCCGATCCTGCCGATGATCGACGCCGTCGACCGGGCGGGAGCCGACTGGCGACTCGCCTACGGCGGCAGGTCCCGCGACACGATGGCATTCGCCGACGACCTCGTCACCCGCTACGGGCCGAGGGTCGGCCTGAGCCCGGAGGACGAAACCGGCCGCCTCGACCTCGACTCCCTGCTCCGGGGGGCCTGCCGCAGAACCGCGGTCTACTGCTGCGGCCCGGAGTCCCTGCTCGCGGAGGTGGAGAGCCGCTTCCCGTCGCGACGCCGCGGCGCGCTGCACCTCGAACGGTTCAAGGCCACCCAGGTCGATGCTCCGACCAGTGGTTTCGAGGTCGAGCTCGCGCGTTCGCGGCTCACGCTCAACGTGCCGGAGGACCGCTCGATCCTCGAGGTCGCCGAGGACGCGGGCGTGCCGGTGCTGTCGTCATGCCAGGAGGGCATCTGCGGCACCTGCGAAACTCCCGTGCTCGACGGCGTCCCGGACCACCGCGACTCGCTGCTCACCGAAGCCGAACGCGCAACGAACCGGACGATGATGATCTGCGTGTCGCGCACGTGCGGGACACGGCTCATCCTCGACTTGTAGCCGGATCACCCGCTGAGCCCCCACGCCGTCCGTCCGGCGTGGGGGCTCAGCGACTTTCGGGCATCTTCACAGCTCGCGCACAGGAAACCGGCCGATGACTCAGTACCGTGGGAAGGGCCTGGAGTGCGGACCGGGCTTTCACGGGATCCGGTGGACACACCCCTGCGGACAGCGTGTCCGCCGGATCCTGTTAACCGCATCGCCACATCGGCGAACGGATCCTCCGGAACGGCGTTTCCGCAGTTCGAGCACCACACGGCCACCTCCGGCGCGCCACCGACCCAGGAGTGCCCGAACACCGGATGGGGGGCAAATGCGTGCCACCCGACTCCGCCCTCCCCCACGGCACCACCGACCCCGGGCCTGCGCGTTCTCCGCGTCCACGCGCGCACGTCGGCATGCGGACGAGAAACACTTCTCCCCGATTCAGGTGACCGCGCATCACGTCGATCATCCATCCCGCTTGATTCGGAGCTGACGGACAATTAACAGCAGGCCGTTCATTCGGGAGCAACCGGTCGGGTAATTTCACCGGAGCCGGGTTTTCGTCAGTGCAGCGACCGTGAAGCGGTGCGCGGCACGCGGCCGACCCTAGTCATCGTCCACAGTGCTCGCACGAGAGCGCCAGGAACGCCGTCATCTCGCCAGATCCATCGTCGGCGAGTTCCCGAACGACGAGTATCTGGGATGTGATGCATCGAATGACCAATGCTGAAGGCTTGAGGATGATGGCACGGGACGCGCGCAAGCTCTCCCCCGAAGCGCTGGAGGAGATCCGTCGTCGGGCCGTTGCCGCAGTCGAGTCGGGAGCATCGCAATCCGACGTCGCGCGCCTGCTCGGTGTGTCCCGCAAGACCGTCGGCGCGTGGGTGCGCGCCTTCCGGAGCAGCGGTGAGGACTCGTTCCGAGCGAAGACGCGGGGACGACGTCCTGGCGAGCAGCTCGCGCTGTCGACGCGGCAGCAGGAGTGGACGATCCGCGCCCTCATCCGGGGAACGCCGGATTCGCACGGCCTCCGAGCCGAGCTGTGGAGCAGGCAGGCGGTTTCCGACCTCGTCCACCGCGAGTTCCAAGTGCTTCTCAGTCCCGCGACCGTCGGTCAGTACCTCGCGCGCTGGGGTCTGATCGACGAGGCGCTCCTCAAGGACATGGTGCGCACGCGCATCGCCACGGTCGTGCCCCCGTGGCGAGCGACCAACGCCGAACCGCAGTGGTGGATCCCGGGAGCCAAGGTCGCGTGGATCGTCTGGAGCAGGCCGCACACACCACCGCCCGGTCACAGCCGCCACAAGCGCAACCTCATGAACGGTTTTCGCGATCACTTCGGCGACGTCAACGTCCTGCAGGCCATCTCGCACCGGAACGTCGTGCTGTTCCACGCACAGCTCGGGCCCTTCGACGCACATCAGGCCGGCCGGTTCCTGATCGGGCTGCAGCACCAGCTCAACGGCCCGCTCAACGCGATCGTCTGCCACTGGCCGGCCGAACACCGCACCACCATGCAGGAGTGGTCAGCACCCCACGACCACCCCATCGCCCTGCACCTCAGCGCCGGCTGAGTCCGGGCTTCCCGGTGACGGGGTCGAGCACGCTGAACGTGATTCCCGCGTTGATCAGTCGTCGGGTGAGGTTTTCGCCCATGGCCGTGGCGGTGGTGACCTGACCGGCGGTCGGTGGGTTGTCGTCGTAGGCCAGGCACATGGCCGCTTCACCGAGCATCTTGGCGGTCTCGGTGTAACCGGGGTCGCCGCCGCCGACGCGCGTGCGCACCGTGCGGCCGTCGGCTTCTCCGATGAAGTCCACGGTGAACCACGAGCGCGCACGCCTCTGCTGCGAGGGCCCCTCCCCTCGTGGGAGCCTTGAAGCGAGAAGCCGCCGCAGCGGCGGAACCTGAGCGGCTCCCATCAGAGCCGTGAAACCCACTGCGGCCACGGCGATCGTGGCCGGGTTCTTGACGCCCGCGTAGTGGGTGTAGGTGAAGTCCGGACCGTAGTCGGCGCGCGCCGCGGCCGAGCGCTGGACGATGAACGGGTCGATGGTCGGCAACGGCAGCAGCCACAGTCCGAGGTTCCGGTCACGCCGTGGCCTGTCCGACTTCGCCCGTGCACGACGACCTTCGGGGCGCGGTTCCGCTTCGTTGCGCTCCTTCATCGCCCGACGCATCTGCCTGACCCGCGCGAACTGTCCCAGCGCGGAGTGGAAGGTGCCGCCGGAGACCATGGCGTTGCTGCGCACGACGCCGCGGATGGTCACCGCGACGTCGTCCGGCAGTTGCCGACGGGTGAACAAGGCGCCCAAGTCGTGCGGGACGGAATCGAAGCCGCAGGCGTGCACGATGCGGGCACCGGTGCGCACGGCAGTGGCGTGGTGGGCCAGGTACATCCGGTCGACGAACTCGGGTTCTCCGGTGAGATCCACGTAGTCGGTGCCGGCAGCGGCGCAGGCGGCCACGAGCGGCTCGCCGTGCTCCAGGTAGGGCCCGACGGTCGTGATCACGACACGCGTCGACTCGGCGACCTCGCGGAGCGCGTCCGCGTCCGTCGCGTCGGCCTCGAAGAGCTCGACGTGCGCGCCGTCAGGATGCGCCTCGGCGAGCCGATCCCGTGCTGCTCGAAGTTTGGCCGGGTTGCGACCGGCCAGCGCCCAACGCGCCCCGGCTGGGAGGTGACGCGCCAAGTAGTCGGCGGTGAGCCCACCGGCGAATCCGGTGGCGCCGAAGAGGACGAAGTCGTAGGTGCGGTCGGGCATGGTCTCCTCCGAGAGGTCGGGCAGCGGGTCAGGCGAGTCCGGTCCGCAGCCAGGTGCGGTAGCGGCGCAGGGCAGTGTGCCGGAGTGGCGCCTCCCGAAGGTAGGCCAGGACCGGGTTGATGCCCGGCCGGGCGGGACGGCCTCGCCCGAGGCGGCGGAGCTGGTAGCGCACCCGTGCCATGCCGGCCGCCGAGGCCATGGCTTTGTCCTTCAGCTGGACCGGTCGGATCTCGACGCTCGCTTCGGCGTCGGTGCGCCACTTCTCCGGCAGGTCGGGATCGACGGCCAGCGCCGTGCCCATCCCGACCAGGTCGATGCCGCTGGCGAGGAATGGCCGGGCTCTCGTAGCTGCCGCCGGACAACTCGACGAGGTCGACGCCGAGCGGGGCGAGCAGCTCGATGACCTTCTTCGCGTCGTCGGCGTCGAAGCCGCCCCGCTGGAAGTCGGCCGAGTTGAGCTTGACCGCGACCGCGACCGCGAACCCCGGGCCCACCTGCGCTCGGATCGCGCGGACGCACTCGAGCAGGAGACGGGCACGGTTTTCCAGGGTGCCGCCCCACTCGTCGGTGCGCTGGTTGGACAGCGGCGAGAGGAACTGCGAGAGCAGGTAGCCGTGCGCCGCGTGGACCTCCACCCCGTCGAACCCCGCGGCCTCGGCGCGGCGCGCGGTGGTGGCGAACCGCGCGACCGTCTCCTCGATCTGCGCCGACGTCATCGCCACCGGCTGCGCCAGCCGTGTCGATCGGGACGCGGTCGCAACCGCGCACCCGAAACCGTGGTTTTTTACGCGTTGACCAGCAGAGTCTTGCCGATGTGCTGGCCGGCGTCCATGAACTCGAGCGGCTAGTACAGGATCGATGGCAAATAGGCGCCGGAAGGCTCGTTGTAGAGGCCTGTCGTCATCAGCGTCGTCACCATGCGGATTCGAAGACCGTGGTTGAGGCACCAGACCACGAGCTGGCTGTTCCTGGCGGGGAGGAGGAAGCCGGGCCCGCTGAACTCGGTCGCGGCGGTGATGAGCGCCCGCAGGCCGTCATTGGTTTCCGCGACCGAATGAGCGAAGAAGCCCACCCCTGTCGTGTACCCGGTGATACGCCCGTCGAGTTCCACCACCCGGGCCGCACCTTGGGACAGCGCGTCACGCACCTCACCGGCGCGGTCGTGGCCATGCACGGCGCGACAGACGCCGTTGCACCCCTCGAGATCGTCGGCTGTCGCCGACCGGACCACATAGCCGGGCACCGTGCCGCCGATCGGTTTCCCCTGCATGTTCAGCACGACTTCGCGGATCTGGAACCCGAGCTTGGCGTAGAGGCTCAACGATCGGTTGTGATAAGCCGACTGCAGAAGCCGCACGCCGGGAAAGCGCTGACGCTCCGCACGCCGCATCACGTCGATCATCATCAGCCGACCGACCCCCGAATCCTGCACGCCAGGGGCAACGGTGATCGGGCCGACACCCGCGACCTCCGAACGCTCGTCGAGGAAGTTGCTCCCGATGACCTGCCCATCGCGTTCCGCTACGACGCCGTAGAACCCCGGGTGCGACAGCAGGCCGCGCACCGCCGTCACCCCCACCTCCGAGGAGGGGAAGTCGGACGGAAAACCGTGCTCGTGGGCGAGAGCGGCGAAGGCGTCGTAGCAGATCCGCCCGCAGGTCTCGGCGTCGTCGGGCGTCCCCGCCCGCAACGTGGCCTTCGTCGCCGACCCGGACGAGTCGCGCGCCTGCGGAAGACTCGACATGGCAACCTCCCGGCCCACGGTGATGCGCGGTCTCGCCTGCCCGTCCGCGAACGGAGCAATCCCAGTACACGACCACGCGGCTGATATCCGGCAGGGGCTTTCGACTCGAAAGCTCACAGCCGCAGAGCGGCCGGATCACGCCGGGCCAATCTCGGTCGATGGCCGTGAGGCGAATCAGTGCGTGCGGGTGGAGTCACTGCGGTCTGCTGTGAGACTGGCTTCGATCTCCTCCAAGCTGCGGTTCTTGGTCTCCGGGAGCCACCGGTAGAGGTAGCCCAGGCACAGCGCGCCGAGCAACGCGTAGATCCAGAACACCACCGAAGCACCGAGCGCGGAGATCAGGGTGAGCACGGTCAGCGACACGACGAGGTTCATCGCCCAGTGCGTGACGATTCCGAACGATGCCGCCTGACCTCGAACGTTGTTGGGGAAGATCTCGCTGTTGACCAACCAGATGGCGATGCCGAGACTGCACGCGAACGCTGACTCGTAGATCATGAGCACGGCGATCAGCCAGCCCACGGTCGCGCCCTGCAGCGGGAACAGGAACACGATCCCGATCACCACGAGCGCGAGGACGATGACTGCCGTACCGCCCAGAATCCAGGGGCGACGGCCGACTCGGTCGATCCACAGCAGAGCGGGCAGCGTGAACAACACGTTGACCACCCCGATCGCCACCGAAACACCGATCGCCGCAGTCTTGCCGAACCCCTCGTCCTCCAAGATCGTCGGCACGTAGTAGATGATCGCGTTCACACCGACGACCTGACTCGCCCCCGCAGCGACGACGCCCACCGAAATCCATCGGCGGTAGCGCGGACCGAGCAGTTCGCGGTAGGTGATGCGCCCCTCCGCGCGGACCGCTTCCCGGATCTCCGAGATCTCCGCCTCGACCTCGTCGGCTCGCCGGGTACGCACGAGCACACCCCGCGCTTCGGCTTCCCTCCCGTGGGAGAGCAACCACCGAGGTGTTTCCGGGAGGGCGAGCAGCCCCACCGACATCAACACCGCGGGCAGCACGCCGACACCGATCATCCAACGCCACGAAGCGGACTCGGACAGACCGTAGCCGATGAGGTAGGCCATCAAGATTCCGACGGTCACCATGAACTGGTGCAGCGACACGAGCCTGCCCCGATTGCGAGGCGGCGCGAGCTCGGCGATGTAAGTCGGTACGACCAACGAAGAAATGCCGATCGCCACGCCCAGGAACACCCGCGAAACGATGAGCCATCCCGCATCGGAAGCGACCGCTGAGCCCAGTGTCGCCACCGCGTACAGGACGGTGACACCGGTCAAGGTCCGCTTGCGGCCGAACCGATCTGCCAACTTGCCACCGACGATCACGCCGACGACGGCCCCCGCCAGCAGAGCCGCGGTCACCACCTGCTTCATCGTCTCGCCGAGCGCGAAGGCGTCGCTGATGTAAGGCAGCGCAGCTGCGACCACGCCCGTGTCGTAGCCGAACAGCAGCCCACCCAGGGCGGCGACGATCGAGGCGCCGGCCACCAGCGCCCCTCCTGTCAACCTCCCCGTCCCGGAGACCGGGGCATGCTCTTCGCCTGGAGCGCGCGCCATGGTTTCCTCCGTCCGCGGTTACCTGCGCGATCGGGCAATTCGACCTGGCGATCAGTGTCAAACGGTGGTCGACCTGTCGCAACAACGGCCTGAGTCACGCTGTTCGGTGCTTGGTCGTGAGGCCCGGACAGGCAGGACATCGGCTCGCGCGTGCATGCGACGTCGAGCAGACGCACACGAGAAGGGCCCCTTGGTACTTCATCGTCCAACACCTTGCCATCGGTCAGAACCTGCCGCTGACCGTTCGCGATCCCTCAACCGGTGGACGCGCGCTCACGTCCTCGGCAACCAGCGCGCAGCACCCGAACTCCTCCGCCTGGCCGGGCAGGGCTGTCGCAGGGCGCTTCCTCGGAGCACCTCGCACAACACGATGTTCAGCACGGAAGCATCCACGGGTTTGTCCGGGAACGGTTGGCTGCACACGACTCATGCATCGCTGCACGGCAGTTGGCCCACAATGGACTGCGGTCCCAGGCAGGGCGCCGCCAAGACCTCTGCGGATTCCACTCACCCGCAACCTTTCTCGAACCCGTAGCCGAAATCTCCGGAACGAGAGCGCACTGCGCCTCGCAACACTCCTCACCGATCTGCTGCCTCGCGTGATGATGGCGGCCCCCGCCATGCAGCCGACCACGGCGCCCGTAATCCCGGCGATGGGAACGAAGAACGGCGCGCGACGAGGCGGAAGAAGGGAGTCCACAACCGCACGTCGGCCGTCCACGCGGCTCGCGCGCACAGCAGCCCCTGATCTCCACCTCGGCCACTCCGGCGAGCAACTACCCCATCGGCCACTTGACACGCACTCTGACCTGCGACGATGAGGACTCGCGACCCAGCTTCCAGAAGCCCGAAATGCCCCCTTTCGCGGGTAGTGGCCCCCGCAGCACATCGCCATACTTCCTGCACCCGAATCGCCATCGTTCTCAACGAGGAGATCACCCATGGCCATCGAAGAACCGCGAGCGCGCGAGGTGTCATTGCGCCGGGTCGCGATCGCGAGCTGCGCGGGAACGACGATCGAGTTCTACGACTTCTTCATCTACGGAACCGCAGCCGCGCTCGTCTTCCCCAAGGTGTTCTTCCCCGCGCTCGGACCGGCCGCAGGCACCGTGGCATCGTTCGCGACGTTCGCCGTCGCCTTCTTCGCACGTCCGGTCGGAGCCATTCTGTTCGGCCACTACGGCGACCGGCTCGGGCGGAAACGCACCCTGATCTCCACCTTGCTGCTCATGGGAATCGCCACCGTCCTCATCGGGCTGCTCCCCAGCGCGGAAACCATCGGCGTCGCAGCTCCGATCATCCTCGTGGCTCTTCGCTTCGCGCAGGGCTTCGCCGTCGGAGGCGAATGGGCCGGCGCGACGCTCCTGGCAGCCGAATACGCGCCCAAGGCGAAGCGAGGGCTCTACGGCGTGTTCCCCCAACTCGGCCCAGCGATCGCGTTCGCGCTCTCGAGCGCCACGTTCCTCATCACAGGACTGGTCATGGGCCACACGAACGAGGCGTTCCTGTCCTACGGCTGGCGAATCCCGTTCCTGGTCTCGATCTTGCTCGTCGGAATCGGTTTCTACGTCCGCCTCAGCATCGACGAGACCCCGGCGTTCAAGGCGGCGCAGTCCGCAGCACTCGCCGAACAACCGAGACGTCTACCGTTCCTCGAGGTCTTCAGGACACAACCTCGAGAGGTCCTGCTCTCGGCTGGTTCCCTGACCATGCTCTTCGCATTCTTCTACATGGGCACGGCTTATCTAACCAGCTACGGCACCAGCCCGCAGGGCGCTGGGCTCCCGCGCACAGTCGTCCTCGCCATCGGCATCGGCGCGGCGGTGGTCTTCGGCATCGCCACCGTGCTCGCCGGGGTGCTCTCGGACAGATTCGGTCGCCGAAAGCTGATCATGGGTTCGTGCGTCGTGGGCATCCTCTGGGGCCTGGCGCTGTTCCCGCTGCTCGACACCGGCACCGCCGTCGCGTTCGCCATCGGACTCACCGTGAGCCTCTGTGTCGTCGGCATCTCCTACGGGCCGGCCGGTTCGTTCCTGCCTGAACTGTTCGAGCCGCGCCACCGCTACACCGGCGCCGGCCTGGGTTACAACATCGCCGGCGTACTGGGTGGCGCCGTTCCGCCTCTCCTCGCTCCCGGCCTGGCCGCGACCTTCGGCGGAATCGGAATCGGTGTGATGCTCTCGGCGCTCGGACTGGTCTCGCTGGTCTGCACCACCGCGCTGGCAGAAACGCGAGGTCAGGCGCTCGCCCACGAACGGTCAGGTCTGCCGCCGATGGCGGCCGCCGCTGACTGATCCCCGCGCCAAGTGGTGGGCGGGCCCCTACCCGGGCCCCGCCCACCATCCATCTCGCCCATCAGGCCGCCAGGAAGGAAGTGAGCTCGTCGAGGAACCCCTGGGAAAGACGTGTCGCTCTTCGAACCCGGTCTGCGGGAATTCCGTGTTCCACTCGCGAGCCTGGCCACGGCAACATCGCTACCACGCAGCGCCTGCATCCCGACCATCAGTCGATCATCGAGGCGGACAATGCGCTCTGCCGACGCTCCCGCAGCAGCGGTGACCGCCCGAGAGGGCCTGGTCAGTGCGGGAAGTGCAGGAGGACCTTGCCCGTGGTGGCGGCGTCCTTCGCGTGCTCGAAGGCCGCCACGGCTCGGGTGACGTCGTACTCCGCGCTGATGACCGGCTCGACCTTCAGCGAGCCGTCCGCCAACGCTTCGATCACGTCGTCGATCTCGTCGTTGAAGCGGAAGGAACCGACGAGGTCGAGTTCGCGCGTGATCACCGTCGACATGGGGACGGGTTGGTCACCGGAGGGCAACAAGCCGACCATGACGATGCGCCCGCCGCGCGCGGTGCCGCTGATCGCGGAGGCCAGGCCGCGGTGGTTGCCCGAGCATTCGATGGTCAGGTCGGCTTCAACCTCGGAGATCCGGTCCGGTTCGGACGCCGGGATGGTGCGGTGCGCGCCCAACCGCGTGGCGAGCTCGAGCGGATGCGGGTGCACGTCGACCGCGGTGATGGCGGAAGCTCCGGCGCGAGCGAGTACCGCGACCGTCAGGGCTCCGATGGGGCCCGCACCGATCACCAGCACGGACTTTCCCGCGACGGCTCCGCCTCTCGCCACCGCGTGCCACGCCACGCTCGCCGGTTCGGCGAGGGCGGCCGTTCGCAGGTCCATCGCGGGCGGGAGCGCCCTGAGCATGCGGGTCGGCAGGGCCGTCAGCCCGGCGAATGCTCCGTCGGTGTGCGGGTTCTGGGCCGCGCTGCCCAGGTACGTGCAGCCGGGCGAGAGGTTGGGGCGGTCCGCCGGGTACCTGGCGCCGGACCCCGCACCGGGTGTCGCCGGGTGCACGGTGATCGGCGTTCCCTCCGGTGGCCCGGAACCGTCGGCCGCGGCGCGCAGGACGGTGCCGGAGACCTCGTGTCCCAATCTCATCGGCGTGCGCAGGATCGACTCGCCCGCCGCACCGTGCTGCCAGTAGTGCAGATCGGACCCGCAGATTCCGCCGTAGGCGATTCCAATCAACGCCTCGTCAGGGCGCGCTCGGTCCACCGGCACTGTCTCGACGCGCAGGTCACCGGGGCCGTGGGCAACGACCGCGGTTGTCGTTCGTGGGTCCGGGTGCACCATGTTTCCTCCAGGAGGCGATCCGGTCAGCTGAGGACACGACGGGACGTGGGCGAAGTGCGATGGCGACGTCGGACTCCGGCAGGCAGCCGGCCCGAGCGAGACCGCGGTGCTCGCGAGCACCGCGGTCTCGCCGAAGGACGTGCCGTCACCGGACCCCCGCGGGATCGTGATCCGTGGCGTTGTGCGCGAGGGTGAGGTCCCGGTTCCTGGTCTCGGGCGCGAACATCGCGGCGATCAGCACCGTGATCATCGTGACCATCATGTAGATCGCGACCGGCACCCAGGTTCCGAACGCCGCCATCAGCCCCGCGCAGATCAGCGGGGCGAACCCGCCGCCGAGAACCGAGGCGATCTCGCGGCCGATGGTGACGCCCGCGTAGCGGTACCGGCTGCCGAAGATCTCGGGGAAATAGCTCATCGTCACGGCCACGGAACCCTGCCCGGCCAGGACGAAGCCGGCGATCATCGCGACGGTGATCCAGACCTGCGAACCGGTGTTGAGCGCGAGGAACGTCGGGATGGGGAGCACGACGAGCGACGACACGATGGCGAGGTAGACGGGCTTGCGTCCGACCCGGTCGGTGAGCCAGCCGAACAGGTAGGCGCCCACGCCGCCGCACAAAGCGCCGACCAGCAGCACCTTCGGGATGAAGTCGGGGTCGACGGCCACTTCGGTCTTCAGGTACGACGCCATGAAGACCTGGTAGGTGTAGGACTGCACGCTGATGCCGACCGTCATGAACACGACGATCAACAACGGCTTTCTGCCTCTGGCGAAGACCTCCTGCACGGGAGACGGTGCGGTCGTCCGGTCCTGCTTGATCTTCTCGAACACCGCGGTCTCGGAGAGCTTGCGGCGGATGAGGAACGCGGCGATGGTCACGAAGACGCTGCTGAAGAACACCAGGCGCCAGCCCCACGCCATCAGCTGCTCCTCCGGCATCAGCTGGACGAGCACCCACGCGAGCGCGCCCAGCGCGGTGCCCAACGCGGCGCCGACCATGACGAGGGATGCCAGCCTGCCGCGCATGCCCGGCGGGGCCGCCTCGGTGAGCAGGGTGGCGCTGCCGGCCTGCTCGGCCCCTGCGCCGAAGCCCTGCAAGAACCGGCAGACCACGAGCAGCAGCGGCGCGAGGATGCCCACTTGCCCGTACGTCGGCAGCAATCCCATCACCAGCGTTGCCACCCCCATCAGGGCCAGCGTGGTGACGAGCACCCACTTGCGGCCCCGCCGGTCGCCGTAGCGCGAGAAGAACAACCCGCCGAAAGGTCGGGCCACGAAGCCGACGGCGTACGTCGCGAAGCTCGCCATGACGCCGGCCGCGGGTGAGACATCGGGGAAGAAGAGCGTGTTGAAGACCAGCGCCGCAGCGGTGCCGTAGATGACGAAGTCGTACAGCTCGAGGGTCGTGCCGATGCATCCGGCCCAGGCGGCGCGGCGCACATTGCGGTACTCATCCGGTCGAACAGTCCGATCAGGACTGTCACCGCCTGTCTGCAGTGGTGTTCCGGGCGTCACGTTCATCGCGATCCTCCACGTTGAGGCGAGATGGCTAGGGGTTGGGGTCAGTTCCGGGTGGCTCGGTCGGCATCGACGCATGCCTCGGCTGGTCCGTGCCGGACGATGAGGTCGGCGAGAGCGGCGACCCTGTCGACGAACGGCTCGCGGTCCGCCAGCTCGCGGGGAAACAGCCGCCCGGATTCGAACGCCGAGCGGACGAAGCGAGAGATCGAGGTGGTGTTGGCCCACAGCTCGCCGAGCTGCCGGGCAGCCGGATCGACCATGGCCCGAGCGTGCGGGCCCGGATCGAAACCGGGGGGTGGTGCGACGCAGCACAGGTAGGCCGCGACCGTCAGCGCGAGGTGGTGCGGCAGGTCACCACCGGCGAGGTGGTGAAACACGGGGGCGGGTACGCGCTGCCCCAGCTTCACGGAGCCGTCGGAGCCGACCTGCGACGTCCTGTGCCCCAGCGCGGTGTTCGACCAGCGGTGGAACAGATCGCGGGTGTAGGCGTCGACGTCGACCTCGTCCGGGACCTTCACCGTCGGCAGGTAGTCACCGCGAAGCACGGCCGATGCGGCGTCGGCGATGTGAGGCTGTGCCACCGCGTCCGGGATGGTGGCCCGTCCGTCGAGGGCGCCGAGGTAGGCGATGAGCGAGTGCGTCCCGTTGAGCAGGCGCAGCTTCATCATCTCGTACGGCTCGACGTCGTCGGTGAAGACGGAGCCCGCGCGTTCCCACGCGGGACGTCCGGCGAGGAAGCGGTCCTCCAGCACCCACGCCGAGAACGGTTCGGCGCCAACGGTCGCGGCGTCGCGGACCCCGAGCTGCCGTTCGGCGGCGGCTCGGTGGTCGTCGGTGCTGGCCGGAACGATCCGGTCGACCATGGAGTTGGGGAAGGAGGCGTGGGCGTCCAGCCATTCCAGCGTCCGCTCCCCACGCGCGGCGGGGATCGCGGCGATGAAGTCCCGGACGAGCCGCTCGGTGCGACGTCCGTTGGCCAGCAGGTTGTCGCAGCTGACCACCGTCACCGGAGCGCCGTGCGTGTCGGCTCGCAGCGCCAACCCGTACGCGATGTGACCGATCGTCGTGCGCGGTTCCGCGGGGTGCGCGAGGTCGTGGCGGATGGCCTCGGAATCGAGGTCGAGCGACCCCGTCTCGGCGGAGTAGTGGTAGCCGTTCTCGGAGACCGTGATCGTGACGATCCTCGTGCCGGCATCACCGATCGCACCGACCACGGCCCCGGGGTCGTGCGCGGCGACGAGGACTCCGGTGTGCACGGCGGGGACGGATACCCGCTCGTCGTCCGGCGAGATGGTGACGACGCTGTAGAGCAGGTCCTGCTCCTCCATCACGCGCGCTGTCGTGGTGGAGGAGCTGGCGACGCCCAGGATGCCCCAGGGGTGGGATTCACCCGCTGCCGCCGAAGCGGTGTAGACGGCCTGGTGCGCCCGGTGGAAGTTCCCAAGTCCGAGGTGGACGATTCCGGTCGCGGTGGGAGGTGCGGCCGAGAGCAGAGCGCTCGCCGGAACCGTCGAGCGGGAGAGGCGCCTGTGCATCCTTGTCACCAGTCCGTGATCGAGCCGTCGCGTTGCCGCGCGACGGGCAGGTAGGCGGGCTCGTACGGGTACTTCGCTGCCAGCTCCTCGTTCAGCGCCACACCGATGCCCGGCGCGTCGCCGGGATGGAGGTGGCCGTCGTCGAACGACCACGCTCCGGGGAAGACGTCGCCGACCAGCGGGTCGTAACCCATGTACTCCTGGATCGCGAAGTTCGGCGTGGCGAGGCCGACGTGCAGGCTCGCCCCGAGCGTGATGGGCGAGACGTCGGAGGGCCCGTGCGGCGCTCCCCTGACCTGGTGCACATCGGCCAGGGCGTGGATCTTGCGAATGTGGCTGATCCCGCCCGCGTGGCTGACGGCAGCGCGCACGAAGTCGATGAGCTGGTGCTCGATGAGCCTGTGGCAGTCCCAGATGGAGTTGAAGACCTCGCCGACGGCCAGGGGCGTGGTGCTGTGCCCGCGCACCAGCCGGAGGGCGTCCTGGTTCTCGGCGGGCGTGACGTCCTCGAGCCAGAACAGATCCACGTCCTCCACCGAGGCGGCGAAGCGTGCCGCTTGCTGGGGCGTCAGCCGGTGATGAGCGTCGTGCAGCAGCTCGAGTCCCTCCCCGACGTGCCGCCGCACCTCGGCCAGCAGACCGGGGACGTGGCGCAGGTAGGCGCTGGAGTCCCAGACCTCTTCGGGCGCCGCGGTGGAACGTGCCGCGGGCTCGTACCCGCTGCTGTCGCGGTGCACCCCGTAGACCGTGTCGAGGCCGGGGATGCCGGATTGGACGCGCACGGCGCGGAAACCGCGCTCGCGGAGCGCGTCGACGGCGTCGAGCAGCGCGGGCAGCTCCCAGCCCATCGCATGGGTGTAGGTGAGCACGCGGTCGCGAACCGCGCCGCCGAGCAGCTGGTACACGGGCTGGCCCAGGGTCTTGCCCTTGATGTCCCAGAGCGCGACGTCGACCGCGCCGATCGCCGCCATGGTGACGGGACCGCGCCGCCAGTAGGCGCCGCGGTAGAGGAGCTGCCAGGTGTCCTCGATGCGGCTGGCGTCCCTGCCGATCAGCAGGGGGGCGACGTGGTCGCGGAGGTAGGAGGCCACGGCCAGCTCACGCCCGTTGAGCGTCGCGTCTCCGTAGCCGACGACACCGTCCGCCGTGGTGATCTTGAGCGTTACGAAGTTCCGCGTCGGGCTGCACACGACGACCTCGGCGCTGGCGATGCGGTCGATCATGAGACGGACTCCGTCGACGATCGGCCAGCTCGGACGACGTTGCGCAGCGGCACTCCCCGGATGAGCCTGGCGATGTTGTCGGTGATGTCGTCCACCCGACCAAGGAACGTCTGCCTGGTGATGCCGGAGCTGTGCGGCGTGAGGATGGCGTTGGGCAACGTCGCGAACGGCAGAGAAGCGGGCTCGCCCGCGCCGTCGGCGCCCGGATAGGCGTACCAGACGTCGATCGCCGCGCCCGCGATGAGCCCGCCGGACAAGGCGTCGAACAGGGCGCGCTCGTCGACGACGGGACCGCGGGCGACGTTGACCACGATTCCGCGCTCACCGACGTCCCGCAGCTCGCGCTCGCCGATCAGCCCCCGCGTGCCCTCGGTGAGGGGAACCGCGACGACGACCACGTCGGACTCCCGCAGCAGGGACCCGAGCCGGGTGATGTCGCCGGCCCACCGCAGGCCCTCCGCACCGGCGTCGGTGCGCCCGCTGGCGGTGACGGCCACCGCCTCGCAACCGAAGGCCCGGAACAGCCGCCACGTCTCCCGGCCGATGTGGCCGAACCCGACGAAGCCGATGGTGGCGCCGTGCAGCGTGTTCGGCTGCGGGATCGCCGGGTCGTGGACGGGACTCGCCCACCGTCCTTCGCGCAGTGCCCGGTCCGCCGCCGGGATCCCCCTGCGCAGCGACACCGTCGTGGCCACGACGTACTCGGCGATCGCCGCCTCGTGGTGGAAGGTGTTGGCGACGGCGACGCGCTCGGGCAGGTCGGTGATCGCGATGTTGTCGGTTCCCGCTCCGGCCACGTGCACCAGGCGGAGCTTCGGCGCGGCGGCCGCCATCGACGCGGTGAGAACACCGCCAACGTAGACCTCGGCTTCGGCGAGATCGTCGAGCACCGAAGCGTCGTGCGGCGAGCCGTGCCAGGACACCGAGCACCCGGGGACCAGAGCGTCCTCCAAGCGGGCGCGATGGGGCGCGAGGTTCCGGTCCGTCACGATGATCTTCATGCTTCTGTGCTCCCTGCTGGGCGGGCGCCACGTGCGCGCGCGGGACCCGTGGATCCCCGCACCACGAACTGAGTCGGCAGGTGGATTTCCCGGTTGGGGGCGGCGGGTTCCGCGGCCCGCTGGTGCACCAGGTCGAGGCTGATCACACCGGCCTTCGCCAGCGGAACGTTGATGCTGCTCAGCGACGGGTGCGTGAGCTGCGCCAGCGGGGAGTCGTCGATGCCGACGATGCTGAGGTCATCCGGCACGGACAGCCCCATGTCCCGGACCCCGTTCATGACGCCGATGGCCATCGGGTCGTTGTGCGTCAGCACCGCGCTCGCCCCGGTGACCATCACTCCGGGAGCCGCCGCACGCCCGCCGGCCAGTGTTTCCTGCTGCCAACCGAGCAGATCGAGGTGCACCCGACGCTCCTCACAGAGCGCCTTGATCGCCTTGAGCCGCCGCTCGTTGGACCAGGACTGGGGCGATCCGGGGACGTACGCCAGGTGCTGGTGCCCGAGCGCGACGAGGTAGTCCACGGCTTGACGCAAGCCGTCCTCGGAGTCGGCCACCACGCAGTCGCAATCCGGCGAGAACCGGTTGACCAGCACGAGAGGCGTATCCCCGGCGAGTTCGACGATATCTTCGGCCGGCAGCCGAGGGCTGCACACCACGAGCGCGTCGACCCTGCCCTGGAGCTCGCCCAGCGCTTCTCGCTCGCGATCCGGGCTGTCATCGGTATCGGTCAGTACCACGGTCTGCCTGCGGTGCCAACCCTGCGCCTGCGCGGACTTGACGAACTGGGAGAACACGGTGTGCCCGACGTCCGGCACGATCACCGCCACCGTGGTAGCGGTCTGCTCGACGGCGGCTGGCCTGGCGGCGCCATACCCGATCTCATCGGCCGCCTGGATGATCCGGGCGAGGGTGGCCTGACCGAGGCGGTCGGGCGCGTTGAACGCCCGCGACGCGGTGGACAGGGAGACGCCAGCGCGTTCGGCGACTTCCGTGAGTTTGGGTGCCACGTGACCTGCCTCCGGCTACAGCTGCTGGAACGCCACCAACAGTGCAAGAGTTGTACAAGCAATGTCAATACTTGTACAAGTCTTGGTGCCGGTGGCGGGGCAGCACGACAAGGAGGTGGAGCAGCACCACAACGGGTTACCTCGGGAACGCCCGACCGTCGGCCTGCCGCCAGGCTGATCGAAAGCACCTCCTCACCGCCCGCGAAATCGGTCCGCCCGCGGCCCTGGCCACCTTCGATCCGCATTCGGCTCGGGTGCTCGGGCTTCCGCGCGACACCTCGGCGCTGAGCACCAACGCAACTCGCGATCACCAGCAGAACCCGGACCCGTGCCCTGCGGTGGGTCAGATCGCGGCCGGGGCCGGCACCTCCGGCCGCCGCAGCTGCGAAGCGCGCAGGTGGCGGCCCCGGGGTGTGGCGTCGAGGAGCTCGCCCTGGTGCACGACCACCCGGCCGCCGACCACCACCGTGGAAACCGCACCCCTGACGGCCAATCCGTCGAACGGCGAGTAGTCGGTCGCCATGTGCAGGTCGGCGTTGTCCACGGTGCGCACCGCCGCCGGATCCCACACCACGATGTCGGCGTCCGCCCCCGGCATCAGCGACCCCTTGCGGGGGTAGAGCCCGTTGAGCCGCGCGGGATTCGCGGAGGTCATCGCTACGAAGCGCTGCGCGGGAAGGCCGCGCTGCACGACGAACTCGGAGAACAGCACGGGCATCCGGGTCTCCACCCCGGGCAGCCCGTTGGGCATGTGCCGGACGTCGTCCTTGCGCTCCAGCTTCTGCGCGGTGTCGTAGCAGCAGTGGTCGCTGCCGACCGTGGTCACTTCCCCCGCCATCAAGCGAACACCCAGCTCCCGCACGGTCGCCGCGGAGCGCAGCGGCGGGCAGCACACGAAGCGCTCGGGATGCGCCTCGGCGTACTTGCTCTCGTCCAGCACGAGGTGATGGGTCACCGCCTCGGTGAACGCCCGGATCCCCCGTCCCCGGGCGCGAACGACCTGGTCCACCGCGGCCGGCGTCGACTGGTGCACGAAGTAGACCGGGGCGTGCACCGACTCGGCGATGGCGAGCACTCCCGCCACCGCGGCGTCCTCGGCCAGTTCCGGGCGGGTCCGGTGGTGATCCCCGGCGCCGATGTGGCCGCCACCAGCGCACTGGTGTTGCACGTCCTCGATGATGTGGTTGGACTCGCAGTGGATGACCGCCATGCCGCCCAGGTCCCGGAGGTGGGTCATCACCCGCAGGATGGTGTCCTCGTCGGCCATCGTCTCGCCGCGGTAGGTGGTGAACATCTTCACGGTGACGACGCCGTCGGCGACGAACGAGCGCAACTGCTCGGGGATGGTCTCGTCCCAATCCGTGACGCACGCGTGCAGGGCGCTGTCGCACACGCCCTGCCCGGCCTTCGCCCGCTGTCGCTCCACCGCCTGCGCGGGAGACTCGCCGGGCCGAGGGATGGCGAAATCGACGATCGTGGTGGTGCCGCCGAAGGCCGCTGCCGCAGTGGCTTGGAAGTAGCCATCGCGCGTGGTGTAGGCACCGGAGGTGAATCCGACGTGGCAGTGCGGATCCACACCGCCCGGCATCACCAGCTTGCCGGCGGCATCGACTTCGTCCAGCCCGCGCGGGCCGGTGCCGGGCTCGATCAGCGCGGCGATCCGCCCGTCACGAACCAGCACGTCCGCTGGAGCGGACCACGAGTCGGTGACCACCGTGCCGCCCCGGACGAGGAGCTCTCCACCGCCCGTCACGACGCCCTCCCCGTTGTGGCGAGGTGCGCCCGCCAGCCACCCGCTGCGCTGATGTCCACGACGCCCTCCGCGTCGAGCTGGTCGTCCCGCAGGCGCATGCACAGCGAGCCCGAACCGTCCGCCATCTCGATCACGCTGAGCTCCAACTCCTCGGGCTCGTTGGGCAGCAACCGTTCCCGCAGCAGCTCGTAGTCCACCTCGTACAGTTCGCCCGGGACCGAGCAGCCGCCCGTGGCGTCCGGGTGCAGGCCGGGGAACTCGTCCCGGACCGAGTAGAACCGGTACTTCGCGGCCGTGCTGGCCGCTCCGAGGAAACGGCCACCGGCGAGCGCCCCGTTGAGCTCACCTCCCGACATGGCCTGCCCGTTGACGAACATCCGCAGGCTTGTCATCTCCTACCTCCATCGCTCGGTGTTGTCGGATTCAGCTCGTGACGGCCGCGTCCGCGCACAAGCGCGCCGGGCCCAGATCATCGATCGGCAGCGGCGGACTCCCGCCCGCCACGAGCCGCGCCAAGGCGGAAGCCCACAGCGGGGCGAGGGTGAACGCGTAGGTCCCCCCGGCGACGAAGAACCCGGGAGCCCCGGGCACCTCGCCGATGACCGGCATCTCGTCCGGTGTTGCCGCCAGCGGCCCCGCCCACATCCGCAGCAGTTGCAGATCGGCGAGGAACGGCAGGATCCGGGCCGCCTGCAGCAGGTTTCCGCGCATGCTCGCCAAGCTGGGTGCGCTGCGCCCGGACAGGTCCAGCCGCTCGGCCGGCCACCCGCCTCCGATCAGCAGGTGCCCGGCGCTGACCTGCTTGACCGACATGCCTTCGCCGATGTGCTGCACGAGGTGGCGCATGATCGGCCGGACCCTGGTGGTGACGTGCATCTGGATCGCCACGGGGGTCATGTTCAGCCGGGTGCCGGCCAGTTCTGCGACCTGACCGATCCACGGCCCGGCGGCGTTGATAACCGTCGGGGTCGACCAGGTGCCCTCGCTGGTGCTGACCTGCCACGTCCGGCCGGTGCGGGCGATGCGGGTGACCGGTGAGAAGCCGCGGACCACGGCGCCGTGGCGGCGGGCGGCGGCGAGGTAGGCCGGGGCCACGAGCAACGGGTTGGCGTACCCGTCGAGCTCGCACCACGTCGCCGCGACCACCCGCTCGGACAGCAGCGGCAGTTCAGCCCGCGCCGCTGCGCCGTCGAGGACCTCGGTGCGCAGTCCCAGTTCGGCCTCCATCCGATTCTTCTCGACGAGTTCCCGGGTCTGCTCGGCGGTTTCGGCGACCATGAAGCCGCCGTTGCGGCGCACCTCCAGATCCGCGTCGAGCCGGTCTTCCAGGTCGCCCCACAGCTGCGAGGCCGCCAGCTGCAGCGGCAGGAACCTCCGGTTGTCGGCCGGGATGGGTTGTCCGGGTCGCCGGGTGTGGATCGCCTGGATGTGCAGGTTCCCCGCGGTCGTCCCGGACCCTTCCCGGTTGGGTGCCCGGCGCTCCAGCACGACGACGCGATGGCCGGCGGCGGCCAGCTCGTGCGCCGCGGCCGCACCGAGGATGCCGGCACCGATCACGACGACATCTGCGGTCGAAGTCGTCACGACGTCTCCTCGGCTTTCCCGCGGGACACCCGCGCCGGTCGGTTTTCAAGATCACGGAAGAGGAAAGGGGCAATCACGAGACCTCCTCGGCGGACTCGCCCATCGCGACCCGGATCGGCACCGGTTTGATCGGCATCCGGGCGGGGAACGGCTCGGCGGAGCCCGATGCCCCGCAGAGAGCGGCCACCGCCGGGGCGCATTCCCTGCCCTGGCAGGGCCCCATCCCGGCGCGCGTCGCACCCTTGACGCTGTTGCGGTCGTTCCAGCCGACCGCGTCCGCGGCGCGGATCTGCCCCGCGGTCACGCCCTCGCACCGGCAGATGACCGTGCGGTCGCACAGGCCGCTGACCAGGGACTCCGGTACCGGGTAGAGATTAGCGGTAACGGCGCTGAACGCCTCCCCGCGTTGCAGACGCCGCAGCGTCGCCCGTGCGGGCTCGGCTGCTCCGGGCAAGCCCAGGTCGGCGGCGATCGACGCCGCGGCGACCTCCCCGCGCAGCCGCGCCACGTGCACTCCGGCGATGCCGGCGCTCTCGCCCGCGACGTAGACGCCCTCGGCCGTGGTGCGCCCCCGACCATCAGTGCGCGGGAACAGGTCGTCCTGCCGCACTTCGCACCGCGCTCCGAGCAAGCGGACCAGCTCGGTGGCGGGCCGGAACCCGTAGGCGACCGCGAGCGCGTCGACGTCGTACTCGCGACCCACCTCGTGGCCGCCAACGGGTTCGATGCGCACCCGCTGCACGGTCCCCGAGCCGGTGGCTTCGGCGACCTGCCACCCCTGCAGCAGCGGAACCTTCCGGCGAGCGAGCACCGCGCGGTACGACGCGAACTCCGCCAGTCGCGCGGGATGCGCCAACGCCTCAGCAGCGCGCAGGCTCGGCCGGTACGGACGGTTGAGCTCGACCACGGCGGAAACCTCCACCCCGACGTCGAGCAGCGCGCAGCTGACCGGGAGCAGGAACGGACCCGTCCCGGCCACCACAGCGCGCTGCCCGACCGGAATCCGATCGCAGGTCGCCAGGTGCAGCGCGTACCCGGGTGTCACCACACCCGGCAGTTGCCAGCCGGGGAACGGGATGCTGCGCTCGAAGCCGCCGGTGGCGACCAGCACGGCCCGTGCCGACACCGATCGGGGCTCGTCCTCGGGGCCGGCGACCAGCAGCGTTCGCTCGTCCTCGCCGACGCCCCAGACCGAGCACTCGGTCCAGCACCGCACTCCGCTCGCCCGCACCGCTGCGATCAGCGAGGTGCCCTCCGGCCGGAAATCGCCGTGCTGCGCGAGAACCGAGCCTTGCCGACGCTTGAAGTACTGACCGCCGAGCTCCTCGGCCTCGTCGAGCAGAATCACGTCCGCACCGAGGCGGGCGAGGTGCAGCGCGGCGGACAGACCGGCCGGACCGCCACCGACCACCGCGACATCGCAGCTCTCGATCGAGCCCGCTCGGCGCGGATCACCGTCAACGCTCATCGTCGTGCTCCCGCCCCGTGCTCACGACCATGCCCGGCCGCACGTGCACCTGGCACGCCCGGTGAAGCCGCCCGTCGACCAACACCTCGCACTCGAAGCAGACACCCATCCCGCAGAACGGAGCCCGAGGTTCCTCCGTGACGAGATTGCGCCGCAGGACCCGAATTCCCGCATCGTGCAGCGCCCCGGCGAGGCTCTGCCCGATGGTTGCGGGAACGTCCACCCCGTCCACGCACACCGCTGTGTCGTCGCGCTGGCCGCTCATAGGATCTTCGCCAGGAAAGCTCGGGCGCGCTCGCTTTGCGGATGGGCGAAGAACTCGCTCGGCGCGCCTTCCTCGACGATCACTCCCTCGTCCATGAAGACGACGCGGTCGGCGGCGGCACGGGCGAACCCCATCTCGTGGCTGACGATCACCATCGTCATGCCCTCCTCGCGCAGCTTCACGAGCACTTCGAGCACTTCGTTGACCATCTCCGGGTCGAGCGCCGAGGTCGGTTCGTCGAACAGCATGACCTCCGGACGCATCGCCAGAGCGCGTGCGATCGCGACCCGCTGCTGCTGGCCACCCGACAGCTGTCCGGGGTAGTGATCGGTCTTGTCCGCCAACCCGACCAGCGCGAGCAGGTCTCGCGCCTCATCGCGCGACTCCGGTTTGGCCTGCCCGCGAACGTGCACCGGCCCGGCGGCGACGTTGTCGAGCGCCGTCATGTTCGGGAAGAGGTGGAACTGCTGGAAGACCATGCCCGTCCGGCGGCGCTGGACCGCCAGCTGCTTCTCCGCCACGCGGCGCCCGTCGGCACCGACCCCGAGGGGTTCGCCGCACACCGACACGGTGCCGGAATCGATGGGCTCCAGCATGTTCAGCGTGCGCAGGAACGTGCTCTTCCCGCTGCCCGAAGGACCCAGGACCAGGACGACCTCCCCGCGGCGCACCTGCAGGCTCACCTCGCGCAGGACGGTCAGCGGACCGAAGCTCTTGCAGACGTCACGGGCATCCACAACGCACTCCGGCTGCGCGGGCGCGGTGGATTCGATTCCACTCGTGCTCATCGGGTCTCCCCCACCAGTTCGGCGGACTGCGGCACCTGATGATTCGGCCGCTTCGCGGTCCCGGTGCCGTGCGATCGGTTGACGAGGGCTTCCAACCGCCCCTGCAGCAACGTCCAGACCGACGTCATCACCAGGTAGTAGCAGGCCGCGGCCACGAGTCCTTCGAGCACGCGGAAGTTGAGCTGGACGGCGTACTGGGTCAACCGCAACAACTCCTCGACGGCGATGATCGACACGAGGGTGGTGGTCTTGAGCAGGCCGTTGAGGCTGTTGCCCAGCGGCGGGATCATCACTCGAAACGCCTGCGGGAGGACGACGACCCGCATCACGGTGACCGGTTTCATGCCCAGCGCGCGTGCCGCCTCGAACTGGCCACGAGGCACGGACATGATCCCCGAGCGCACGATCTCCGACAGGTACGCCGCCTCGTTGAGCGCCAATCCGAGCAGCGCCGCCTGGATGGGGCCGAACTTGATGCCGAGCTGCGGCAACCCGGTGTAGATGATGATCAACTGCACCAGCAGCGGCGTACCGCGGAACAACCAGATGTAGGAGTTGGCCACGGCCCGAATCGATCGCGAGCGGGACGAGCGCATCAACGCCAGCACCAGGCCGACGACCAGGCCGACCACCATCGTGACGACCGTCAACCAGATCGTCGTCCACGCGCCTCGCAGCAGGGATTCGCTGCTGAGGAAGGTGAAGAACGCTTCCCAAGACCACATGTCAGCTCCCCGATCTCACTGCTGCACCGGAAGCGGTCCGGTGGTGACGGCGAGCTCGCCGTCGAAGCCGCTCACGCCGTACTCGTCGAACAGCGACTTCATCCACCCTTCGGCCCGCATGGCGGCCAGTTCCGCGGCGACGGCATCGGCCACCGGCCTGCGGTCCTTGGCGAAGCCGAGGGCCAGCGGCGCCCTGTTCATCCCGCGCACGACGGTCTCGAACCGCCCACCCTGCTGGTAGAACGACATCACCGATTCCACGATGGACGCCCCGTCGACCTGGCCCGCCGACAACGCCTGGAAGGCGTCGGCGTTCGTCTGGAAGGTCCGCAGCTGGATGGGCGCCTTGCCCTGAGCGATGAACTGCTCGTTCAACAGGTTGAGGGTGTCGAACTCGTAGCCGGGTGCTTCGACCGCCAGCGTGCGGCCGGAGAGGTCCTCACGGCTCTTGATCTGCTTCGGATTGCCCGCTGCCACCGCGACGCCGACGGCTTGGACCTCGTAGGGCACCAGGTTCATCGTCTCAGCGCGAGGAGGGGTGTAGAACATACCGGTGTTGATCAGATCCCACCGGTGCCCTTGGACCCCGGGGACCTGGGCGTCGAAGGGCACGTTGACGACCTCGGTTCGCAAGCACAGCCGTTTGGCCAGCTCGTTGGCGAGGTCGATGCGCATCCCGACGACCTCGTCGCCCTCCACGTACTGCATGGGCGGGAGCGTGGCGTTGGTGGCGTAGGTCAAGGTGCCGGGCTTGACCAGCTGGTCGTCCGGGACCTTGGGGGTGCAGTTGGCAGGTGCGGCGCCGGTGCCAGATCCACAGGCCGTGGCGCCGAGGGTGAGCAGTGCGGCTGACAGGACAGCGGCGATGAGGCGCATGTCCCCTCCTTGATCCGAATCGGGGTGTGGTCAGGTGGTCGGGCTGCCGCGGAGGAGCCCGAGTGAGTCGAGAGCAGCGGCCAGCGCGTCCAGGCGAGCCGGGTCGGTGAGGTCCAGCAGCGGCGGGCGCACCGCTCCCCCGGGCTGTCCCAGCAGGTTCATGGTGGCCTTGACCTGAGCGGTCGGATGCGCGAACTTGGCGCTGTAGTCGGGGTTCACCAACGCGGCGACCATCGCGCCGTAGAGATCCGACCACCGCAGCGCCTCGTCGCGGTCGCCGCGCCAGACGGCCTCGTAGTAGGGCACGGCGAAGGGCGCGCCGATGCCGCCGCCGTCGATGTTGCCGTCGCCGCCCACACCGAGCATGAATGCCATGCCCCGGCGGTGGATGAACCGGCCGAAGGTCCGCACCCGTCCGGCAACGACTTCAGCCGTGGCCATCGCCATGAGCTCGTCGCCGGTGCTGTCCTTGTAGGCCACCACGTTCGGCAGGTCGGCGAGGCGGTCCGCCGTGGCGGTGTCGATGTCGACCGCCACTCCGCGCGGCCAGTTGTAGATCATCCAGGGCAACGGGACCGCCTCGGTGACCGCTTCGTAGAAGCCGACGATCTCCTCCGGGGTCAGGTGCGCGTACGGCGGCGGCGTGGCGAGCGCGCCGTCCGCCCCGATCGACCGCGCGTGCTCGGCGAATTCGATGACCTCGGCCGGGGTGTAGCCGGTGCACCCGACCACGACGGGCGTCGACCCGCCCAGCACTTCCACGGCCAGTTCGGCGACTCGCCGCCGTTCGGCGGGTCGCTGCGCGAACCACTCGCCGGTCGTGCCGTTGACCAGCACACCGTGGACGCCCTGGTCTGCGTAAAGACGAAGGACGTTCCGCAGCGCCTGCTCGTCGAGCGCACCGTCAGCGGTGAACGGGGTGGGAGCTGCGGGCCAGTACCCCCGCCAGCTGACTGAAGTTCGATCCACGGTCGCTCCGCCTCTCTTGGAATCGATCCCATGAGACAATCGCACCCGGGCACAGCTAAAGCAATACTCGAAATGTCGCCTCGTGCGACAATCATGTTTCCAACCAGTATCATCGCCTTGCCCTTCCGCTCCGATCGGCGATCATGGAAAGTGTGGGAACGATTCCTCGTACAGTGACGTTGCTCGACGTCGCACAAGAAGCCGGCGTCTCCCGGAGCACCGCTTCCCGCGTGCTGTCCGGCGCGACCTCGATCAGCGCGGACGCCCGCGATCGGGTCGAGGCGGCGGCCGCCAAGCTGGGCTACCGCCCGAACCGGGCCGCGCAGAGCTTGCGCACCCGCCGGACGAGGTTGGTCGGGCTCGTGCTCAACAACCTCGTCAACGCCTCGTTCCACGCGATCGCGGAAGTGCTGCAGCAGCGCCTCGACGATCGCGGCTACCAGGTCATCCTCTGCGTGACCGGGGCCGACGAGGACCGCGAGGCGCGATACCTGGAGATGCTGGCCGAGCACCAGGTCGACGGTGTCGTCGTGATCGGCACCGGCCGGAACGTCGCGCTGCTGGAACGGATCGTCGCCGAAGGCATACCCGTGCTCAGCCTCATCCGCTGCTCCCCGGACGCTCCTGGAGAAGCGGTGCTCGCCGACGACTCCGATGGCGCCTACCTCGCCACCGAGCACCTCCTCGACGCCGGCCACCGGCGCATCGGCTACATCGGCGGACCGCTGGAAGCCAACTCCGGGCGCGAACGCTTCCATGGCTACGCCGCCGCGCTCACCTCGGCCGGCCTGCAGGTGGTGGACGACCTGGTGGTGCGCGGCCCCTTCCTGGAGTCCTTCGGCGAGAAGGCGCTCGCCGCACTGCTCGACCGCGACGACGCCCCCACGGCGCTCTACGTCGCCAATCACGAAGCGGCGTTCGGCGTGCTGCCCGAACTCCGGGAACGCGGCGTCAGCGTCCCCGACGACGTGTCACTGATCTGCCACGAGGACGTCAGCTGGTTCCGCTACTGGCAACCGGCCATCACCGTGATCGACAACGGCGCCGCCGAACTCGCCGAACTCGCCGCCAACCGCGTGCTCGCCGCCATCGAACGCGGCCCCGGAGACGCGCGATCCGGCCGAGCCATGCGAGTCGGCGCTCGACTGGTCCAACGCGCCTCGGTGACCAACCCACGCACCTGACGGGAGACACGACGAGCAGGCACCAGACCACCTGTGCACTGGGTTCAACGGCCCAGCCCACTGCGGGGCGGCGGTGTTTTCCCCCTATGCGCATGGGGCATGCATAGGACGCATACCGCGTCCTCTAATTGCTGACCAGAGCGGAGAGAAGCCCCTCGAGGCTGGACGGGCCGCGGAGGTTCTTCGCGGCTGTGACCGCCTCACGGAGCCGCTGGGACGCGCGGCGGGACGACACCTCGGGCGCAAGTCGGGCCAGCTCGTTGGCCGCGGTTTCAGCCTCCGACCACGACCGCGCCTCGACCAGCGCGGCGACGAGCCAGGAGCCACCGATGTAGGCCGACCAGCGGTAGGCGTCGGGCACGGCTTCGAGCGCTTCGGCGTAGCGGTCCACCGCCCTGTCCAGCCTGCCGACCGCGCGCCACATGCTTCCTTCATGCATGACGAGTTCGCGGCGATCGACCCACCACGACCACTCGGGATCGGCGTCGGTGAGCGACTCGTCCACCTGCGATTGCGCCTGCTGGATGAGGGCGAGTGCGCGTTCATCACCGAGGTCGGCGGCAGCCCGTGCACGTCTGAGCGCGGCCATGACCCGCAACCTCGGGGACAACGGAAAACGCTCCATCAGCTCGACGGTGCGCAGTGCCTCCCGGGCCTGTCCGGTTTCCTGCGCCAACAACGCCATGTTGCCCAGCAGGAACAACTCCATATTGACGTCCCCGGCCAGCCGGGCGAGGTGCAGGGCCTCCAGGTTGAAGCTGCGGGCCTTGTCGTGCTGCATGGCGTCGAACGCGAGCCATCCAGCGACTTCACCGAGTTCGGCCACGGTAGCGGTGAAGTCCGGTTCGAGACTGGCCGCGTAGTTGCCGGTCGCCAGCCGCGCCGACGCGGTCCTGAAAGTGCGTGCCGCCAACGGAAGCAGCTCAGCGCCGCCGTGCTGCCCGTCGAGGCCCACCAGGTGCGCGATGGTGTTCCGGAGCGCCTGAACGTCGCCGCAGGTCACCGGCTGATCTACCGGCTGCAGCGGTGCGGGCGCAGCAGGCAACGCCGCGCTCGTGAGACCTCCCCCAGCATCGAGGAGTTCGTCCAGGCGCTCCACGGTCTCCCGGCCAGGGGTCGTGCGGTCGTTCTCCCACCGCGACACCGCGCTCTGATCGGCGTGGACCTTGCGGGCGAGTTGAGGTTGGGACAGACCGGCCGCAGCGCGGTACCGCCTCAACACCTGCCCGAACGACTCGCTGACCATGGGTGTGCCTCCCCACCGGCGAACTCGCCCGCCGACGCCATCGCAGGAGCGACCTGGGGCGCTACGTCCGGCGGGACGCACTGATCAGGCTACCGAGGAGCCGAGCGACCCGGACAGATGATGATCAATCTGCCGAGTGGGTCGACACGAGCACCGCCTCGTTGCTCATCGATGCTCAAACGCTTGTTCGAAGGCCCGACCCGCCCCGCTCCGGAGTGCGAGTCCGAACGTAAAATCGCAGGTGATGGAGCTCTTTCCGCGTCCGCGCACTGAGATCGCTCCGGGGGCGGTGCACGTCCCCGGGTGGTTGTCGCCGCAGTGGCAGCGGCGGTTGGTGTCCGCGTGCCGGGAATGGGCCAGACCACCCGCCGGGCTGCGGGCGGCTCGGTTGCCCAACGGCGCGCGGATGTCGGTTCAGACGGTGTGCCTCGGTTGGCACTGGTACCCGTACCGCTACTCGAAGACCGTCGACGACGGTGACGGTGCGCCGGTGAAGCCGCTGCCCGACTGGCTCGCCGAGCTCGGCAGGCAGGCCGTCGCCGAGACCTGCCCGGACACGGGCCCCTACGACCCGGACATCGCGCTGGTCAACTTCTACGATGCCGGGGCTCGCATGGGCATGCACCAGGACCGCGACGAGCTCAGCCGGGCCCCGGTGATCTCGCTGAGCCTCGGGGACGAATGCGTGTTCCGCTTCGGCAACACCGAGAACCGCAAGCAGCCCTACACCGACGTCGAACTGCGCTCCGGCGACCTGTTCGTCTTCGGCGGGCCGTCCCGGATGGCCTACCACGGTGTTCCGAAAACCCTTCCGGGGACGGCTGATCCAGCGATCGGCATGCGTTCAGGGCGGCTCAACATCACGCTGCGCGAATCCGGAATGGACTGAGAGCCGCCAGCTCGGGCTGCGGAAACTGGCTCGCCACCCCGGAGAGGCACGACGCCGGAACCGGCAGCCCGTGTGCGGCCATCACGGAGCGCTCCCGCCGCGACCGTCGCCAGGCAGCTTTCGCGAGTCATGACTCACCGCCACGCGCACCGGCCGCAGCTCGAACACGACGCGGTTCTCGCTGTCGAGCAAGGAGAAGAACGCGTCCCGGTCCTCCACCGAGAGCCGCTCACCGAGCGCGCCGTAGAACCAGTGCCGGGTCGCCTCGTCGACGTGAGCATGCGCGAGGCACCGCACCGAGACCATCCGGCGACCCGGAAGATGAGTTCCTGTCGCCGAGATCACCAGGGACACCCTCGGGTCACGCCGGAACGCCTTGGCATGCGCTCGATCCGACACCGCCGTCACCCAGAAAGCACCGCCGTGGCGCACGTAGCTCATCACGACTCCGCTAGCCCACCCGGTGTCGCTGGCGAAGCTCACCACGGCCTCGCTCTGCGCCTGGATCAGCTCATCGATGCCGCTGGAACTGCCGCGGACCGACTGGAGATCCTCCAGATCGTCGATGCCAACCCGGCTCACCTCTCGACCACCGGCTCGCGCACCGCCTCCGACGTCATCCTCGCGCCCCGGTCGAAGAACATGATCACCACGCCCACGGCCGCAGGGAGGAGGAACGCGTAGAAGCTCCACTCCACGCCCAAGTCGGAGGCCATCACCCAGCCGCCGACGAGCGGGCCGAGCACCGCGCCCATCTTGCCGATGCCCATCATCACGCCGAGCGCGGACGCACGGACATCCGCAGCGAACTGGGTTGCGGCGTAGCCGTTGAGCACGACCATCGTGCCGTTCGCCCCCACACCGGCGAGCGCCACCGCGAGGTACAGCGCCGCCGTCGGCGGATTCATGCTCATGAGCAGCAGCGAGACCACCGCGACGACGAAGCCGCCGATCACCACGATCCGGCCACCGACCCGGTCGGCGAGGGCCGAGAGCACCAGCGCGCCCACGATGGCACCGAGCGACAGCGCCACCAGGAACTGAAGCGCCGGCCCGAGCGGATACCCCGCGGTGCGCATGATCTGCGGAAGCCACGTGTTCAGCCCGTAGGTGAGGAGCTGGCCGATCAGGCACGCGCCCGCGAACACCATCAGCAAAGCCACGTAGGGCGGGCGGAACAGGCGAAGAACGCCCTTGGCCGTGGTCCGGGCCTCCGGAGTGGTGGCGGGCTCGGTCACCGGCAGGCCGAACCGCTTGGCGACCTGGTGCGCCTCAGCCGTCTTTCCCTTGGCCATCAGGTATTCGACCGATTCCGGCAAGACCTTCCACGCCAGCGGCACCAGGAGCACCAGCGGCAACGTACCGATCGCGTACATGACGCGGAAGCCGTGGTCCTGAACCAGCACGATCGCCAGCAGCGAGGCGATGATCGCGCCGATGGAGTAGCCGGAACAGGTCATGGCGTTGAAGAAGTTGCGGCGGCCCTTCGGGGCGAACTCCACGGTCAGTGCCACCGCCGTGGGCAGCACGCCGCCGAGCCCGATACCGGCGAGCAGCCGGAAGAGGCCGAAGACCTGCGCGTTCGGCGCGATCGCGCACGCGCCCATGAACAGCGAGAACCACACGATGCTGGCCAGCATCATGCGGCGACGCCCGATCATGTCCGTGACCACGCCGCACAGAAGCGTGCCCACCAGCATTCCGGCCAGGGCATAGCTGCCGATCAACCCGGCGAGCACCGGAGTCATCTGCCATTCCTGGTAGGCCAGGATGCTGGGCAGGGTCGCGCCGTAAACGATGAGGTCGTAGCCGTCGAACACCACGGCGGTGAAGCAGATGGCAACCACCCACATCCCTCTGCGGCGTTGAGCCTCGGATTGCACGCTCGCCATTGAGCCCTCCTGATCAGTCGTGCGCTAAAGACCCTTGGAGTCACGCCAAGTCGGCAGGGACTCCGGGATGTCCGCCGGCGCCGGCTCCGCGCCAGGCCAACGCTTGCGGAGTCCTCCCGCGTAGATCTCGGCCAGCTCCTCGGTCGGTGCCGCGTAGATGAACTGGATGTCACGGTGGCGGAACCGCCACCGTCCGTCTTCCCGCACGTAGTCGTCGTAGTAGCGAAATGCGCAGAGCATCCGCTTGCCGAGCAGCGACAGCTCGGCAGCGCCCGTGGCGACGCCGCTCGCGTGGTCATCGTCGACCCACGTGATCAGCAACGACTGGGGAACGTGAATGCTCGGCCCGTAGGACGCGGTCTGCTCGCACAGGTAATCCACCACCGCGTCGCGGCCGCGCACGACCCGGTCGCGGCCGTTGAACTCGGCATCGCCGGCGTAGAGCTCGGACAACGTCGCTGCGTCCCGGTCGTCCACCGCCACCGCGTAGCGGGCGACGAGACGGTGCAACTCCAATTCGTCTTCGACCACGCGCAGTCTTTCCTCAAGGCCTGCGGACATCGACGCGCCTCCTCGCACCCCGGCGATTTCTCTTATCATCGTTATACTCAATAATGGCTGTCAAGGGCGCGCGGTGCACAACCGTTCTTCCGCACTGGCAAGAAGAGCGAGCAAACCGCCCATGGCGAACAGTTCCGCGAGCGCGCACTCGAGCCGGTCCGCGAACGTCCTGCTGATCGACAACGATCAGCACCGACGAGCTGCACTGGCGATGGCCACAAATCGCGCCGGCGCCTCGGCAACATGTGCGCGCGCGTGATCAGTCCAGGAAACCCGAGCGGTTTCCTTGACACGACTCACCCGAAGCTCGCCCACGCGGCCGCCGCCCGCGGAGAAACCGCGCCGCGGACACCAGTCCCGACGCGCGACGCACCCGGCGTGGCTACGGCGTGCTGGGGAACAGCGGGGACGCCAGGCGGCGCTCCCCGGGCGTGAAGCTGCACGGGATCGAGTGGTAGCCCGCGTTGGTCCCCTGGTCCGGGTACCGGACGATGCCGTCGACGTCCACCACGTAATCCGGCATCCGCTCCAGCACCTGGCCGATCATGGCGCGAGCCATCGCACGCCCGAGATGCGATCCCGCGCACCGGTGGATGCCAAGACCGAACGCCATGTGCTTGTTCGGCCACCGGGTGATGTCGACCTCGTCGGGGTCGTCGAACTGCCGCGGGTCGCGGTTCGCCGACGCCCAGCTCATCAGCGCGCGGTCACCCGCGCGCAAGTGCACCCCTTGGAACTCCGCGTCCCTGGTGACCGTGCGGGCGAGCGCCTGCGTCGGGGAGAAGACCCGGAGGAACTCCTCGACCGCGACATCGATCATGCTCGGATCGTCGATGAGGCGTTCGCGCTCGCCGGGGTTCCGGTAGAGCCACACCAGAGCTTGGGTCACCAGCGAGGCCGTGGTGCCGACCCCACCTGAGATGAGCAGTTCCAGGATCGAGTAGATCTCGTCGTCCGTCATCTTCCTACCGTCGACCTCGGCGGCGAGGAACGCGCTCGTGGCGTCGTCGGTGGGGTGTTCCCGACGGGCGGCGATGTGGGCGCGGACGGTCTTCTCCACCCAGGGAACCGCGACATCCCTCGCGTGCGCGTACTCGGCCGAGTCGGGTCGCGCGGAGACGAGCGTGTGCATCGCGTCGACGTAGCGCTTGTACTCCGAGGCATCGAGGCCGAGCCAGTCCACGGTCACCGCCGCGGGAACCCCGGCCACGAACGCGAGGTCGGCTTCACCGGTCTCGATGATCTCATCGATGAACCCGGTGACGAACCTGTCGATCACGTCGGTGAGCCGACGCACCGCGGCCGGCGAGGTGACGGCGTTGACCGCCTTGCGGTAGCTCCGGAACTTCGGCGGGTCGAGTTCGATCGGGATGTGGAAGGCGGTCGGAGCCTTCGGGATGATGATGGCGAGCCCCTCCCCGCCGTGCTCGGACCTGGCCGAGGAGAACAGGTCGTCGTCGCGCGAGGCCTCGAACACGCTCGGGTAGTCCGAAAGCACCCAGAACCCGCCGTGCGCGTCGGTCCAAGCGACCGGGCACTCCTGGCGAAGTTCGCGGTACGCATCGACGTGATTCGCGGCGTGCTCAGCAGAGTGGTGATCGAAATGCACGATCGGACAACGAGGTTGCTCGGTCACAAACATCACTCCTTGCAAACTTCCCTGATAATAGTTATCGGCAAACCGGCGTCAAGGGCTTCTTCTCACCCCAGCCGATGACTCCCGTGACGCCGTTTTCGACCCCCAGGGATCTGAATCCAGAAAGGAAGAAATTCCAGGTGGGACGGCACTCGCACCCGGGAAAGGTCTGCACCAAAGTCGAGTCGTCGCGCGGATCCGGAAGCCGGTCGTGACACATTCGCGGAATTGAGTCGATCTCCGGCGAGAATCGGTCCAGCCGTTGCCGCGCGCCAATATGAACGCTTTTCCGGTTCCCTTGCCGGACGCCTCGCATCCCGAGACCTTCCCGCCCGAGCCGCCCGCGAGCACGAGCGCCTCACACCGTCGTCGAATCGAGGAAGTCCGCGAAGCTGCGGGGCCGCAGATCGCGCAGCGGAGCCACGATCTCCCGGCCCACCTCCTCGAGGTAGGCCGCCGTCTGCTCGGCATCCATCTCCGGCCAGTGCGGGCGGATGAGCAGCGGGCCGATGGGCAGCTCCTGGGCGATGCGGGCGATCTGCGCGCGGCACTGCCCGGGATCACCGAGGATGACGTGGTCCTGCACGGTGGACGCGAACTCGCCCCGGACCGCGTCCTCGTCCAGCAAGGTCATGCCGCGACCGGCGTAGGCCTCGTACTTGCCCCGCGCCACTGCGGCGAACCGCGTGACGGCGTCGTCGAAGTCCGCACCGATCATGAGCTCCCGGCGCAGCGGGAGCGGAGACAGCTCCAGCCCCCGGCTCATCCGTTCCTCGGCGTAGAGCTCGATCAGCGATTTCACCTGATCCACCGTCTGCTGAGGAGTGATCGTCCAGACATCGCCGTGCCTGGCCGCGCGGCGCACACCGGTCTCCTTCATGGCGCCGAGCCAGATGGGTGGACGCGGTTTCTGGACCGGGTGGACGTGCGTCGGCGCGTCGTCGATGGTCCAGAACCGCCCGTGATGGGTGACGCGCTCCTGGGACCACAGCTTCGACATCACCTCGATCAGCTCCTCCAGCAACCGGTAGCGCTGCTGGAAGGGCACCCCCATGGCCTCGTACTCGGCGGGGAGGTAGCCGGTCCCGATCCCGACGACGAGACGACCTCGGGTGATGACGTCGAGGGTCGCGAGCTCCTCACCGAGGATCACCGGGTGGTGGACGGGGCCGACGAGGACCGTGGTGCCGATCTTGACGTGCTCGTCCAACTCGGCCGCCAGCCGCGCGAGCAGCGGGACCGGCTGGAACCAGCGGTATCCGTCGTAGAGGAAGTGCTGACCGATGGTCAGGTAGGTGAACCCCGCGCGCTGAGCCGCCTCGACCTTGCGCAACATCAGATCGAGGTGTTCCGCTGGCGAGGATCCGACCGGCTGGTCCCCCATCAAGATTCCGAACTCCAACGCAAGCTCCTCATCACGTCGTGGGGTCACGCTTCGCGAGGTCGGCGGTTCCCGAGATCTCAGGGTGCGCCCAATGCCCGCCGCAGTGGAGCGCAACGGGATTATTGATGGTTACCATTATACTAGATTTGCGACGATGGGGGAACCCTCCGACCGAGTTCGCGGAGCATCCGGCCGTCAGGTCCCGCTCGCCCTGGACTCGCGGAAGGCCTTGACCGCGTCCCGGTGCTCCTCCGTGCCGAACAGCAGTGCGGTGGCCTCCACCGATTCGTTGAAGCCACCGCCGGTGTCCCGGTTGATGAACGCCTTCGCGCACCGCACCGCCAGAGCCGGGTGGGAGGCGATCTCCGAGGCCAGCGACACCGCTTCGGGCAGCAACGACTCGTCCGGGTGCACCTCCTGGACGACACCCGCCCGCTCCGCCCGCTCGGCGTCGACGTCCCTGCCGCTGAGGGCCAGGTAGCGCGTCCAGTGCCGACCCATCACCGCCGGTCCCCGCACTACGCCGAAGCCCGGCATGAGCCCGACCGAGGGTTCTTTGAAGGCGAACCGGGCGGACCGCCCCGCCAGCACCACGTCGCAGGCCAGGGCCAGTTCGGTGCCGCCGCCGTAAGCCAGCCCGTTGACCGCGGCGATGACCGGGACGGCGCACCGCTCCACCGCGTGGAACGCGTCGTAGACGCGCCGTAGGTGCGGACGGGTCCGGTGCACGTCGCCGTCGAGCCCGGCGAACATGTCGATGTCCCCGCCCGCGGAGAACGCGCGGCCGGCGCCGGTGATGATCACGGCGCGGACCCCATCGTCTTCCTCACCGAGCCCGTCCATCACCTCGCGGAGCTCGCGGAACCACGCCTGGTCCATCGCGTTGAGCTTCTCCGGTCGGGACATGGTCAGCTGCAGCACGCCAGGGTGCGGCTCGGATCGGGTGAAGCGGGTCAGTTCAGCGGTCATCGGAATTCGCCTCCCGGTCCCAGGTGTCCGCGGTGATGCCATCGGCCTGCAGCTTGTACTTCTCGACCCGCTGGCTGGGCGTCATCGGCAGCTCCGGCAGCACGCGCACGTACCGCGGGAGCGCGAAGGCGGTCAGCGAACCCGAGCAGTGCGCGATCAGCTCGTCCGGTGCCAGCGTCCGCCCCGACGCGAGGACGACCGCCACCATGACGTCCTCCTCGGACACCTCCGAGGGGACCCCGTAGGCAGCGACCTGGGCCACCGCCGGGTGGGCGGACGCGACCCGCTCGACCTCCCACGAGGAGATGTTCTCGCCGCGACGGCGGACGGTGTCCTTGATCCGGTCGAGGAAGGTCAAGTACCCGTCCTCGTCGAGCATTCCGCGATCGCCGGTGTGAAACCACAGGTTCCGCCAGCTCTTCGCGGTCGCCTCCGGCATCGCGTGGTAGCCGTCGAACATCCATCCCGGTTTCACCGGGCGCGCGACGATCTCACCCGCCGCCCCGGGCGGCAGCGGTTCGTCGTGCGCGTCGACAACCGCCACCTGGTAGTTCGCGGAGGCCGAACCCGCCGTACCGATCTTGCGCCGGTGCGGCGGCATGTCGGTGACGATCGAGACCTCGGTGCTGCCGTAGATCTCCGTGAGCCGCACGTCGAACCGCCGCTCGAACGCGGCGAAGATCTCGGGCGGGCAGGGCGCGCCGAAGCCGAGCCGCACCGGGTTGTCGCCGTCGTCCGCGCGAGGTGGTTGCTTGTGGAGGATGCTCATCATCGCGCCCTGGTAGTTGAAGGCCGTCACGCCGTGCTCCCTGCAGCGGTCCCAGAACCGGCTCGCGGAGAACTTCCGGTCCAGCACGAGGTCGGCGCCCGCTTCGATCGCGGCCATGACGCTGCAGTACCGGGCGTTGCTGTGGAACAAGGGGAACACGCTGTACAGCCGGTCCTCTGCGGTGTAACCGAGCAGGTCGACCGTGTGGCGAGCCAGGTTGACGTTGGCGCGGTGGCTGAGCAGCGCGCCCTTCGGCGGGCCGGTGGTGCCCGAGGTGTAGAGGATCACCGCCGTGTCCGCGGGGTCGACCGGCCTCATCTCGCCCGCGGGCTGCCGGGCGAGAGCCGCCAGGTGGTGCCGGACCAGACCGGTCGACCCGGACTCGGTCCCCTCGGCCTCGCCGTCGACGACCAGGTGCACCAGGGAGTCGACACCCCTCGCGCACTCCCGCACCTGCGATTCGAACTCCGCGTCGCACACGATCGCCTTCGCACCGGCGTGCTCGAGGAAGTAGCGCAGCAGGTAGGACCCGCTGGCGACGTTGAGCGGGACCTCGACGAGACCGGATTTCGCGAGACCGAACCACACCCCCAGGCACGCGACGCTGCTGCGCATCAGCACGCACACCCGATCACCTCGGCGGAGCCCGAGCGCGGCGAAGCCGCCCGCCACCCGGTCGCTGACCTCGTCGAGCTCCCGGTAGCCGATCCGCTGCTCGGCCACCAGCGCTGATGCCGCGGGGGCGCGCTGGGCGGCTTCGCCCAGCCACTCGCCCAGCGTCCGAGACCCCGACCGTGCCCGCTGTCCCGCCATCTCGTCTCCCCTCCCCGACCCGGATCGGCTGATCGCGCGGCCTACGGCGTGGGCGCGCCGCCGAGTTCGTTGGACACCAGGTAGGCGAGGGTGACACCGCGCCCGAGCGCGAATCCGCTGTTGTAGCCCGAACCCGTGGTGGTCAGCGCCGCGCACGAACCCACCGCGAACAGGCCGTCGATCACCTCGCCGCCGGTGTCGAGGACGTGGCCGTCCCCGTCGATGTGCACTCCGCTCGATCCGATGCCGGTCCCGACGAACTTCAACCGCAGCCCGTGGAACGGCGGCTTGACCAGCTCGCCCAGCACCGGGCTCGGCTTGTTGCCGGGATCTCCGGCGAACCGGTTCACGTAGGTGACCGTTCCCCTGCCGAAGTCCGGGTCTTCGCCGCGCGCCGCGTTGTCGTTGAAGCGCGCGACGGTCGACTCGAACCGCTCGGCGTCGATGCCCAGCGCCTCCCCCAACTCGTGCAGCGTCGGCCGCGAGGTGACCCACCCCTCCGGGTAGGTGCCTCCCGGCGGGGTCGCCGCGAGACCGTACTTCTGCCGGTGCTGGTCGTCCCAGACCAGGAAGAACGGCAGGTGCCGGTCGTCGGGGTCCAGCGTCTTCGCCACGATGTCGACCCAGTACGAATCGTTGCAGAACCGCTCGCCCCTGGCGTCGACGATCATCGAGTGCGGCATCGCGTACTCGGGGCCGTAGCCGTAGCCGGTCCCGACCTGCGAACGCCAGCCGGGCAACATCGGCACGCTCGTCGCGGGAATCGTGGCGACTGCTCCACCGACCGACCGGGCGAGCTTGATGCCGTCGCCGCGCAGGCTCTCCGGCGCGACGCTGCCGAAGTCCTCGGGCTCGATCCCGACCATCTCGCGCACCAGGTTTGGATCCCAGTCGTAGGTGCTGGTCGCCAGCACGACCGGACCGCGAACCTCCACCGGCCCGTCGGGACCGTCGGCGCAGACCCCGGCCACTCGGCCGTCCTCGTGCAGCAGCTCGGTCACCGGGTGGGACGTGCGGATGTCGACGTGCCGCTCCTCCAGCAACCTCGCCAGGAAGCTCGCCACGACGCCGGTGCCGAAGGTCAGCGGGTCCTCACCGCGGTGCCGCCCCGTCTTCCGCACGCCGTCGGCGACCCCGAACGCCGGGACACCGGCGTGCGCGGCGATCTCCTCGTCCTCGGCGGAATCGTCGACGTAGGCCGCCCGGCGGCCCTTGATGAGCATGTCGTCGTAGGTCGTGCCCACCGGGAAGTACGGGCTGACCCGGAGGCGCTGCCGCCACGCGCCGAGCACGCTGCCGTCGATCAGTTCGTTGGTGAGGTACCGGCCCACCGGCAGCGCGCCATCGGCTTCGTCGTGGTAGTCGGCGAGCTCGGGAATCACCTTCCAGCGGATCGCCCCGACGTCTTCCCAGTGCTGAATCGCCTTCGGCGCCGTGCTGATCCAGCGCAGCATCGCCCGCTCGTCGAGGACCTCGGGCGCGGCGTGCGCGATCGCGCGCACGTAGCGTTCGGTGAGTTCCAGCGAATCCTCGATGCCGTCCCGCTCCGCGACGGGGTTCGCCCCGCACCAGACCTGCCCGCCGGAGAAGGCGGCGGCACCGCCGACCTGCTCGGCCGATTCGAAGATCACCACGCGTCGCCCGTGCAGGGCGGCGCCGAGCGCCGTCGCGATGCCCGACAGACCGGCTCCCACGACGATCACCGGCTCCGCCGGCCGTGCTCCCGGGCTGACTCCCATGACCGCACCTCTCCGTCGAGATATTTGGAAGTAACTATTATCATTGATTTTCCGCCATGTCTGGGGAATCTCCGCGCGGTCGCCGCACCGCGACGGGCTCAGCCCGCGTTGGCGGCGTTCGCGCCCGCAGCGACCGCGATCGTCTCGCCGGTGATGTAGCGCGCCTCGTCCGAGCACAGGAAGACCATCGCGGCCGAAACATCGGCCGACTCGACCCACGGAACCGGCATCGCGTTGACGCCCTGGAACAACGGGGCGACCTCGTCCCGCGTGGGGTGCTCCGCGTCGGGCATGAACAGCTTGTACGCCGCCTCGTTCTGGATCATCGTGGTGTCGACGCCGGTGGGGCACACCGCGTTGACCGTGATGCCCAGCGAAGCGACCTCCTGGGCCAGCGATTTGACCAGCCCGATCAGCCCCCACTTGGTCGCGGAGTAGTGACCGACGTTCGGGTAGCCCATCTTCCCCGCCATCGACGAGGTCGCCACGATGCGCCCCGCACCCTGTTCGGTCATCACGGGCAGGACGGCGCGCAACGTGTGGAAGGCTCCGGTGAGGTTCGTGCCCACCATCTCCGACCACATCCGATCGTCCATGTCCGCGATCGTGGAGAACGTGAAGATCCCCGCGTTGGCCAGGCAGAAGTCGATCCGGCCCAGGTCCGCTCGGGCCTGCTCGACGAAGGCCGTGACCTGCTCGGGATCGCGCACGTCGACGGTCGCGGCCCTGCAACGCCTGCCCAGGCCGGTGACCAACCGCGCGGTCTCGTCCAGGTCGCTTCGCGTCGACATCGGATACGGCACGCTGTCCAGTTGCGCCCCGATGTCGCAGATCGCGATGTCGGCACCCTCGCGGGCGAAAGCCAGCGCGTGCGAACGCCCCTGGCCTCGCGCCGCGCCGGTGATCACCGCGACTTTGCCGTCGAACTTTCCCATGTTCCCTCCACGGTTTCGTGCCTGCGCACCGATCGTCGACCGGCCTCCTCGGCGGCTCGCCCGCCCGCGCGATAACCGAACACCAGCGCGGGCCCGAGCGTTCCGCCCGCTCCGCCGTACACCATCCCCGTCGGTCCGGCCATCGCGTTGCCCGCCGCGAACAGCCCGGGGATCACCGAACCGCGCACGTCGAGAACCTCACCGTCCACAGTGGTGCGCGGACCTCCCTTGGTCCCCAGCGCACTGGCCACGATCGGCACGGCGTAGTACGGCGCCGCCTCTAGCGGGCCCAGCGTCGCCGCGCGTTCCGGATACGCGTCTCGGTCGCCGCACCACCCGTCGTACGCGCTGTCGCCCCGGCCGAAGTCGACGTCCCGCCCCGAGACGACCAGGCGGTTCCAGCGCCGAACCGTCCCCGCGAGCCCCTCCGCGTCGATGCCCACCTGCTCGGCCAGTTCGGCCAAGCTCGGGGCCCGGACGATCCAGTCGGCGGCGGGGCCGCCCGGCGGCGCGCCGAATCCCCCGTAGCGGCGCACGTACTCGTGGTCGAACACCAGCCAGCACGGCTGGTTGACGTAGTCGAACCGAGTGGGGTCGAACTGGTGGAACGCACCGCCGAGCGCGTTGTAGTTCGCGGCCTCGTTGGTGAAGCGCAGGCCCCTGGAATTCACCATGATTGACCGGGGAAGCGTGCGCTCGCGCAGCACGAGGCTCACGACCGGACGTCCGTCGGGATGCTCGTCAGGCAGCTCCACGACCGGAACCCACCAGGCTTCGCTCATGTTTCCCAGCATCGCGCCGGCCTGCATCGCCATGCGCAAACCGTCGCCGCTGTTGGTCGGCACCCCGGGCGGCATGCTCATCGGCCCGCGCAGGAAGTCCCGCACCAGCGCGGGATCGAATTCGAAGCCACCCGTGGCGATGACCACCGATCCAGCGCGCACCTCAGCGGGCCCGCCCGGCCCCTCGAACCGCACTCCGCTGACTCGCCCGCGCTCGAACACCAGCTCCCGCGCCCGCGCCCCGACCACCGGCGAGACCCCGTGGTCGAGACACCCCCGGAGCAACGCCCCGACCATCGCGCGGCCCAGACCTTCGAGCTTCCGCTCGCGCCGCTGCCGCGCCACCTCCGGATCCAGCACGCCGGTGCCCCCGCCGATCGGTGTCTCGGCCACCAGCATCGGGCGCGTGACGCCGACGATGCGACCGTCCCAGCCCGGAAGGCGGTCGAAGGAGAACAGCTCGGGCTCCAGCGACCGGCCCCCTCCCGGCTTCCCGCCCGGGTTCTCCGGGTGGTAGTCGGGGAACCCTGGTACGAGGCGGAGCTTCAGCGGAGTCGCCGAGTCCAGCCACTCCACGAGTTCCGGCCCGGTGCGCACGAACGCTTCGGCGAGCTCGGGAAGAATCCTGCCGTGGGACAGGGAATCCAAGTACCCGAGCCCCTGCTCCTCCGAGTCCGCGACACCGGCCTCCGCCGCGCGCGGATTGGCCGGTATCCACGCCACCCCGCTGGACAACGCCGTCGTCCCGCCCACGAGGTCGCCCTTCTCGAACAGGCCGACGCGAGCGCCGGACTGCGCCCCCACCAGGGCGGCGACCAATCCCGCCGCCCCGGTGCCGAGCACGACCACGTCGTAGGAACCTGCGTCCTGGTCGGTCATGGGCCGGACTCCCCGATCATCTCTCGCCGTGAGCGCTGCACGATGCCGCACCCCTCACTTGACGTAGGCCCCCGCGTCCACGGGAAGAGTGGCGCCGGTGACGTAGCGCGCCTCGTCGGAGGCGAGGTACAGCACGGCGTTGCTGATGTCTTCGGGTTCCACCCACGGGACGGGCATGGAGTTCATCGACAGGAACCCGGGAATCGCCTTCTCCTGGCTCGGTTCGGGATCCTCCGGCGCGAACAGACCGTACACGCCCGGGTTCTGGATCATCGTCGTGTTGACGTTGGTCGGGTGCACGGTGTTCACGCGGATGTGGTACGGCGCCAGCTCGTTCGCGAGCGTGCGCATCAACCCCACGATGCCGTGCTTGGCCGCCACGTAGTGCCCCACGTTCGGGACTCCCTTGAACCCGCCGATGGAGCTGGTGAACACAATCGACCCGCCGTTGCCCGCTTCGATCATGCTGGGGATCGCCGCGGTCGCCGTGTGGTGGACGCCGGTCAGGTTGACGTCGATCATGTCCCGCCACTCCTCGGCGGTCAGCTCCCAGGTCTTGCGGAACGCCGTCGCGATGCCGGCGTTGGCCACGACGGTGTGCACCGGTCCGAGCTCGGCGGTGCCGTGGTCGAAGGCCTTCTGGAGCGCTCCGAGGTCGCGGACGTCGGCCTTCGTGGCGACGACCCGGCGGTCGAGCGCCTTGACCTCCTTCGCCGTTTCGGCGAGGTCGTCTTCCGTGGCCAGCGAGTAGAAGGGCGTGACCGTGCGGATGTCCTCGCAGATGTCGACGGCGATGATGTCGGCCCCCTCGGAGGCCAGGCGCAACGCGTGGCTGCGCCCCTGCCCCCGTGCCGCACCGGTGATGAAAGCGACCTTGCCCGTCATCCGTCCTTGCACGAGATGCTCCTCTCTGGATTGCCGCGCTCAGCGCGGTGCTGCGTCCCGGAGTCCGGTCAGCTGTGGAACTCGGCCCAGGTGGGCAGGCTTTCCGGGTAATCCGCGGCGGTCGCGCGACCACCGGGCCACCGCATGCGCTCCGCGCAGCCGAGTCCGTCGACGAGCCGGTCCGCGGGGAGGGCGTACTTGAAGGTCAGCGACCGGCGCGCGAAGAGCCAGCGGCCGTCCGCGCAGCGGTACTCGTCCTCGTACCGGAACGCGGCCAGCACGGTGCGGGAATCCATCACGAGCTCGGCGTGACCCGCCGCCCACCCGATCGCCCGCCGGCCGGGCAGCAACTGGACCACGTGGGAGTCCGGGGTGTGCACCATCGACCGGTTGGCCCGCATCGCCTCGGTGTAGGCCGAGCGCAGCGCGTCGCGACCGGTGGCCGCCTTGCCCCGCCGCTCGAACACGCCGTCCGCCGTGAACATGTCGAGGAGGGTTTCCAGGTCGTAGTCGTCGACCGCGCGGGTGTAGAGCACCGCGAGGTCCCGGATCGCCTCCCGATCCCGCATGTCCCGCAGCATCGCGAGGTGGGCCGCGACGTCGTCATTCCCCGGGTGATCGACCGTGGTCTGCGCGCGCACCATCGCCGCCAGATCGGTCGTCGGGAGTTCTCGCGCCATGTCAGCCTCCTGCGGGGACGGAGAAGTGCGGGCTGGGCAGGGATTTCAGGACGCGCCGCAGCGCGTCGGGAACCGGGGTCTTCGACCAGTCGAGACCGCGGCACACGTAGGCCATGCGGCCCCGGGTGATCAGCTCCCCATCCCTGGTGAACTCGTAACCCACGGAGTACGAGGTGGTACCGATGTGATCGAGGACCAGCCGGCAGGTGAGCCGGTCCAGCACCTTCGCCGGCCGCAGGTAGGTCGCACCGGAACTCACACCCACGGTGATGATGCCCAGCTGATCGGGCAGCTCCCCGCTTCGGAGGCCGTGCGAGGACATCCACGAGGTGTAGGCCCGCTCCATCCAGCGGTAGTAGATCGCGAAGAACGCGATCCCCACCGTGTCGCAGTCGCCGTAGGTCAGCTGGAACTCCAGCCTGTCGTGCTGTGTCACGTGCTCTCCTCGTTCACCCGCCCGACGGCGACGGTGGCCGTTCCGCTGAGGACCGTCGCCCCGCCCACCACGTCGAGCGAGACGTCGCAGTCCGCCAAGGTGATTCCCGCCTCTGCGCGCACACCGGTTACCACACCGCCCGCGCTGAGCTCGTCCCCGGCGAAGACGTTGCCGCGGAAGCGCACTCGGAACCGGCGCAAGCGCTCGTGCCCGCCGCTCCAAGCGGCGAGCATGTTGAGCACGTAGGCCATGTTCAGCGGGCCCTGGTTGATCGGGCGCTCACCCATGCCGAGGGCCCGGACGACCTCGACGTCCCAGTGGATCGGATTGGGGTCGGCAAGCAAGGCCGCCGTGGTCTTCATCTTCTCGGCGCTGACCGCGGGCACCCGCCATTCGGGCAACCGCGCACCGACCGCGACCTCCATCAGCCCCTCCGCGGGAAGACGATCGAGTTCCAGCAGGTCGCGACGTGCACCCCGTCGGCGGTGTCGCGCAGTTCGAGCTCGTAGCCGACGAGGTCGAACGCACCGGCGGTCCGGCCGGACTTCCGGTCGGCGGAGGTGATCCCGCCGCTGACCGCGTAGGTCCCCCCGACCACCAGCGGCCGGTGGATCGATGTCTCGTGCTCGCCGAACACGGGGCCGTCCGCGGCGGTCGAGCCGAACCACGCGAACAGCTCGTCCCAGCTCAACCCCATCGCACCGGTCGCGGCCATCCAGACGAACACAGGGTGCGCCACCGTCGCGCCGGGCTCGTCGAGCACGACGTCCGCGACCAGCCATGCCCGCCACGGCTCGATGACGAACTCCCCTCCCGGGAAGCGTCTGCCCACCTGCCCGCTCGGGTCCTCCGCCACCGGTGCGTCAGACATGACGCCCCCGCCCGGCCCAGTAGGGCTCCCGCAGCGCGCGCTTGAGGATCTTCCCGGTCGGCGCTTTCGGCAGCTCGTCGACGAAGTCCACCGAACGCGGCTTCTGGTAACCGGCCAGGTGCCGGCGCGCCTGCTCGATGATGTCCTGCTCGGTCACGTCGCTGCCGGGCTTGACCACCACGACCGCCTTGACCGACTCGCCCCACTCGTCGTCCGGCACTCCGATGACGGCGCATTCGAGCACGGCGGGGTGCTGGGCGACGGCCTCCTCGACCTGGACGCTGAAGATGTTCTCGCCGCCGGAGATGATCATGTCCTTCGCGCGGTCCACGATGAAGATGTAGCGGTCCTCGTCCCAGGCGGCGACGTCCCCGGTCCACATCCACCCGTTGCGCAGCGTCTGCGCGGTGAGGTCGGGCCGGTTCCAGTAGCCGAGCATGTTCGCCTCGGACCGCACGATGATCTCGCCGGGCGTCCGCCCGTCCTGCGGGACGTCGCGCCCGTCGTCGTCGACGACGCGCACGGAGGTGCCGAACCCCTCGCGGCCGCAGGACCGCAGCCGCTCCGGCCGGTTTCCCGCGAGGGCGTTGACGTGGTCCTCCTGGGAGAGGAAGCACATCGTCGAGCCCTCGGTCTGCCCGTAGCCCTGGATCAGGGTGCAGGGGAACGAGTCCAGGGACTGGCGGACGATGCTCGACGGCATCGGACCGCCGCCGTACTGGATGTTGCGCAGGCTGGACAGGTCGTACCGGTCGAAGCCCTCGACGGCCATCATCCAGTTCAGCATCGTGGTGATGCCCAGGAACGCCGACACCCGTTCGGCCTCGATGACCTCCAACGCCTGCTTCGGTTCGAAGTTCACCAGCACCAGCGGGCATCCGTGCTTGAGGTAGTTCATCGCCAGCACGACCGGGATGTGGTACATCTGCCCGGTCAGCATGTACACGTCGGTGGGCACGATGCGCTCGGCGACGGTCTGGTTGAGCATCCCGGCCGCGGCGCTGCGGTGGGAGTGCAGGGCGCCCTTGGACTGCCCGGTGGTCCCACCGGTGTAGAGGATGAAGAACGGATCGTCGTCGCCCACCTGCGACGACCACTCGGGTTCGTCGTCCGAAGCGGCGTCCATCAGCCGTTCCAGGCTGCCATCGCCGTCGGCGCCGAACTCCAGCCAGTGCGGGATGTCGACGTGCCGCTGGAGCTCGGCGACCGCGCCCGCCCACTCGGGCGAGCTGATGACCGCGCTGGGACGCGCGTCCGCGACGATGGCCACCAGCTCCGGGTTCGCCAGCCGCCAGTTCAGCGGCTGCAGCACCAGTCCCGCCCGGCCTGCGGCGAAGTACAGCGCCTGGTACTCGGCGCTGTTGCGCGAGAGCACCGCGACGCGGTCACCCGGCTTCAACCCCAGGTCGACGAGACCGTTGGCCAACCGCCGCACCATCGAGTCCAGTTCCCACCAGGTGAGCCGGCGGTCGTTCGGGACGTCGAACACGGCGTGCTGACCGGGGCACAACGCGGCCCACTTGGCAGGTATGAGTCCCTGGTTCACGCTTCCGCTCCTCGTCGCATCGGTGATCACCTCAGTACGGGAGGTCGAGCTGGACGTGGCGCTTGCTGAACCGCCACGCACCGCCGTCGTGCACGAGCTGGTCCTCGTACCGCGCGGTCGACAGAACGGTCAGCTTCGCGCCTTCGACGGAGATGAGTGTCAGGTAGGACTCCACCGACACCGCGGCCGCGTCGGCCGCGCGGATCACCGCGTTGGTGACGATGTGACGCCGCTGGTCCGTCTGCGAGGCCAGGGAATCCCGCATGAGCTTCACGATCGCGTCCCGGCCTTCGAAAGGCCCGACGAGATCGCCGTCCTGGACGCGCAGGCTCATCACGGCGTCCGGTGTGAAGCAGTCCGCCATCGTGCTCATGTCGTTCTCGTCGTAGGCGATCGCGTACCTGTTGAGCACGTCCTCGATCGCTCCGCGGTCCGGAGCCGCAGCACCTGCCTCCATGGGCGCCGGCGACACCGTCCCGCCGAGCGCCTCGACCAGGGGGATCGGGTCGAAGTACTCGGCGAACCGGGCGATCCTGTCGGTCCGGACGGTCACCCGCGCGACGTAGTTGTTGCGATAGGCCGCACCGGTCGCCCTGAACGACGAGTCCGACCGGTACTCGGCGACGTACTCCCCGTCCTCGTCCAGGGCCCAGATCCGGTAGTCGGAGAAGTTCAGCGGTGTCGCCATCTGCGGGAGCGCCTGGTAGAAGTCGTCGATCGCGACCCGGCCTTCGATCGTGCGCGGGATGCCGTCCGGGGCGTAGGGGATGTCCAGTCGGCCGTCGACGTGGAACAGCGGTGCGATGTCGTCGACGGCGAGCGAACCAACAGCGTCCAAATAGGACTTGATCAGCTCTTTGCCTCGGTCCGTGGTGCTCATGCGTCGAATCCGTCCAGTTCGGGCGGGATCAGGGCCGAGATCACCCGCGATGCGATGCGCCAGCCGTCCGGCGTCGCGACGTAGCGGTCCTCGTTGAGAGCCACGGCCTTGAACTTGGCTCCGCTGTTGGTCTGCCCCTCGGAGAACACGTAGTTGGTCCCGTGCGCGCGATCATCCGAGTCGAACTCGATCACGTGGTTGGTGATGATGTGGAACTGGCTGGCGATCGCTTCCGCGTCGCGCTCGAAGAACCCGCGGATCTGCTCGTGGCCCTCGAAGCGCTCAAGGCCGACGGCGGTGGCGTCCCAGACGGCGTCCTCGGTGAACGCCGACAGCGCCTCCTCGGGATCGAACCTGTCCAGACCGCGCGCATAGCGATGCGTCGCCTGGACGATCTGCAGTTCGGCGGCCGTCGTGGCGGAAATCTGCGTGCTGGTCATCTGCTCTCGTTTCCGGACTGGCGAGTCCTGGCTGACGTGTCGAGCTTCGGCGCTCGGCGGCGCGATCCTTCAACAGCGGCCGACCGAGGTCGCGCGAAGCGACCATCGGCCGACCCGAGCACTGCGCCCTCAGTCGTAGACGATCACGCCGCGAATGTTCTTCCCCTCCCGGAGGTCCTGGAACGCGGTGTTGATGTCCTCCAGTGAGTAGGTGCGCGTCACGAGTTCGTCCAGCTTGAGCTCGCCCCTGCGGTAGAGGTCGGCGATAAGCGGGATGTCGTTGCGCGAGTTGGTGCTTCCGTACAGCGTTCCCTGGAGCCGCTTGCCGGACATGGCGAAGGTGAACAGGTCGATCTGCACGTCGCGCTGGGTCACCGGCGCCGCTGCGGTCAGGACCACCGTGCCGCCGCGTCGGGTCATCGCCTGCGCGGGTTCGATGAGCGACCCGTGCGCGACGCCCACCGTGATCAGGACCCGGTCGGCACCCTGGCCGTTGGTCATCTCCGAGACCAGCTCCGCGGCCTGCTCGGCGGTTTCGGCCGTGTGCGTCGCTCCGAACTCGGGGGCCCGTTGGCGTTTGTACGCCACGGGATCCACGGCGATGATGTTCTTGGCACCCCGATGACGAGCGCCCTGAACGGCGTTCATGCCGACGCCGCCAACGCCGAAGATCACCACGGTGTCCCCGAGCTGCATGTCGGCGGCGTAGGCCGACGAGCCCCAGCCGGTCGGCACGCCACACCCGATCAGCGCCGCCTTGTCCAACGGGATATCCTTGTCGATCTTCACCAGGGCGTCCACCGGGACGGTCACGTACGGCGCGAACGTTCCCAGGTAGGACATCGCCCCGACACCCTTGCCCCTGGCGTGGATGCGATGGGTGCCGTCGGGTGAGGTGCCCCCCAGCACGCCCGCGCCGAGGGCGCACATGTTGGAGCGTCCGCTGACGCACATGGTGCACCGGCCGCACGAAGGCAGGAACGAGCACACCACGTGGTCACCCACCTCGAGCCCTTCGGCGCCGGGCCCGATCTCGGTCACCACGCCGGCCCCCTCGTGCCCGCCGAGGATCGGCGCCCAGGGCAGCGGGATGTCGCCGGTGTCCAGGTGGTCGTCGCTGTGGCAGATGCCGGAGGCGGCCAGCTTGACCGTGGCCTCCCGCGCCTTCGGCGGATCGAGTTCGATCTCCTCCACCGACCAGCCCGATCCGGTTCCCGGCTCCCACAAGAGCGCGCCTTGGGTCTTCATGTCGTGTCTCCTCGTGCCGAAGGGATGAGCGACGCCGACGTCCGCGCGGACGGCAGCGGAAAAGAAGCGGGATTCAGCTGATCGAGTCGAGGGCGGTGTCGCCCGCCGTCTGTAGCGCGAGACCTTCGTAGCCGTTGGCGGCGACCTCGTCGCACTTCTCGCGGTAGGCCCCCACACCCCCGATGTAGGGCATGAAGACGCGCGGCTTGCCGGGCACGTTCGCGCCCATGTACCAGGAGTCCGTCTTGGTGAACAGCGTCGCCTCACCGCACTCCTGCACGTGATCCGACCACTGCTTCTCAGCCGATTCGGTCGGTTCCACCACCGCGAGCTCCTGCTGGGACATGTGTGAGAGCAGGTCGCTGATCCAGTCCACGTGCTGCTCGATCGACACGATCATGTTGCTCAGCACCGACGGGCTGCCGGGGCCGGTGATGGTGAACAGGTTGGGGAATCCGGCCGTGGTCAGCCCGAGGTAGGTGCTCGGTCCCTCGGCCCACTTGTCCCGCAGGGCGAGTCCGTCCCTGCCCACGACGTCGATCGACAGCAGCGCACCGGTCATGGCGTCGAAACCGGTCGCGAAGACGATGCTGTCGAACCCGTACTCGCGCTCGGTGGTGCGCACGCCGTTCTCGGTGATCTCCACGAGCGGGGTCGCCCGCAGGTCGACCAGGTCGACGTCCTCGCGGTTGAACGTGTCGTAGTAGCCCGTGTCCAAGCACGGCCGCTTCGTCCCGAAGGCATAACCCTGGGGGCAGAGGATCTCCGCCTTCTCGGGGTCGCGCACCATCTCGCGGATCTTGCCGCGCACGAACTCGGCCGCGGTGTCGTTCGCCCGCTCGTCGACCAGCAGGTCCGTGTAGGCCTGCAGGACACCGGTGAGGTTGCCCCGGTTCCACCGCTCGGTGTACTTGGACTGGCGTTCGTCTTCACTGACCTCGAGAGCCGACTGGGTGGGCGGCTCGACCGCGATGCCGAAACCCGACATCCGCCCCTCTTCCCGGACCTGCGGGTACTCGGACTTGATCTGCGAGACCAGGTCCTGGTCAATGGGGCCGTTGAAGGTCGGGAGGCTGAAGTTGGCGGTGCGCTGGAAAACGGTGAGCTGCTCAGCGCGCTCGGCCAGGATCGGGATCGCCTGAATCCCCGACGATCCGGTGCCGATCACCGCGAGCCGCTGACCGCTGAAGTCCACGCGCTCCTCGGGCCAGTGCGAGGTGTGGTACCAGTTACCGGTGTAGTTCTCGATCCCGGGAATCTCAGGCAACTTCGGCTTGGACAGGCACCCCACCGCCATGATGCAGTACCGCGCGGACACCTCGTCGCCCTGATCGGTGCGCACGGTCCAGCGCGACGATCCTTCGTCGAAGCGGGCGTCGGTCACCTTGGTGTTCAGCACGATGTCCTTGCGCAGATCGTGGCGATCGGCGACATGGCTGATGTAGGCGTGGATCTCGGGCTGGCCGGGGTACTTCTCGGTCCACTCCCACTCCTGCTCCAGCTCCCGGTCGAAGGAGTAGGAGTAGTGCATGCTCTCCACGTCGCATCGGGCGCCCGGGTACTTGTTCCAGTACCAGGTCCCGCCCACGTCGCCACCGGCCTCGACGACCTTGGCGCTCATCCCGAGCCGGCGGAGCTTGTAGAGCATGTACAGACCGGAGAAACCGGCACCGACCACGACGGCGTCGAGTTGCGCGGGAATGTTCCTCTTGTCGTCCATAAGATCCCGTCCTCGCAGAATTTCGGTTCATCCGTTGGCATTTCTCGGGCCGTCATTCGGGCGCAACCGACCAAGCGCTCCATCCACGCGGATGGACGCTGCGAATTGCTGTGCTGCGCTCGTGGAGTGGTCAGCTCATCGCGCGAAGCCGTTCGTCGATCTCGTCCACGACGTAACCGATTCCCTGTTCGCTGCCGGGCAGCAGGTTCACCATGGTGAAGAAGCCGTGCATCTGGCCCGAGAACTGCCGGTGGGACACGCGCACGCCGGCGCTCGCCAGTGCCTCCGCGTAGGCCTGGCCCTCGTCGCGGAGCACGTCGTGCTCGGCGGTCACGACCACGGCGGGCGGCAGGCCGGTGAGATCGCGTGCGCGCGCCGGGGAAGCGTCCGGGTGCTCCCGCGTTCCCGCGGGGGCGTAGTGGTTCCAGAACCAGATCATGCTGTCCCGGCTGAGCATGAGCTGGTTCTCCGGGTCGGTGTAGGACGCGGTGTCGAAATCGCAGTCCGTCACCGGGTACACCAGCACCTGCAGGGCGAGCGGGAGCTCGTGGTCGCGCGCCTTGCGACTCATGATGGCCGCCAGGTTCCCGCCGGCGCTGTCTCCCGCCACGATCAGCGGAACCCGCTTGCCGCAGATCTCCTCGACGTTGCGGTCGACCCACACCAGCGCGTCCCAAGCGTCCTCGACGGCGGCCGGGTGCGGGTGCTCCGGCGCCAGCCGGTAGTCGACCAGCACCACGGCACAGCCCGTGCGGACGGCGAGCTGCCTGCCCAGCGTGTCGAACTCGTCGATCGCGCCGATCACCCAACCGCCGCCGTGGTAGTAGACGAGCGTTCCACGGGGCTCGTCGTGTGGCACCAGGATCCGCACCGGGATGTCACGTCCCTCAGCGGGAACCTGGACCAGTTCGCTCCGGGCGACCTCAGGGCCCTCACCGAACATGTCCTTGAGCATGGCCGTCATACCGCGTGCCTGCTCCGGTTCCATCTCGTGCAGCGGAGGCAGTCCCGTCTCGGCCATCTGGGCGAGGAATCCGGATGTTGCTTCATCAAGAGCCATGGCGGACCTCTTCGCGTGGAGGAAAGGGAATTCTGCGAGTGGTTTCGACGTCGGATCTCCGACGAGCTCACCCGTACTGGATCAACTTCGTTTCGAGGTAGGCGGAAAGACCTTCGACGTTGCCTTCACGGCCGAGTCCGGACTGCTTGTAGCCGCCGAACGGCTGCACCACGCACATGCCCCACGTGTTGACCGAGATCTGCCCCGTCCGCACGCGGCGCGCGATCTGCTCGGCCAAGGCCGTGTCCGACGCGTACACCGCGCCGGAGAGCCCGTAGTCCGAGTCGTTGGCGATGGCGACGGCCTCGTCAACGCTGTCGAACGGGATGACGCAGATGACCGGGCCGAAGATCTCCTCGCGTGCGATGCGCATGTCGTTGCCGACATCGGCGAAGACGGTCGGCTGGACGTAGTACCCGCGGTCGAGCCCTTCGGGACGGCCACCGCCGGTGACCAGCCTCGCCCCTTCCTCGACGCCGATGCGGATGTAGTTCTCCACCCGGTCCCGCTGCCGCTCGGCGGCCAGGGGGCCCAGCACGGTCCCTTCCGCCCGGGGGTCGCCGACCGCAAGACCTTCCAGCATCGGCACCATCTCGTCGAGCAGTTCCTGCTGCCGCTCGCGCGGCACGAGGATCCGGGTGAGCGCGGCGCAGACCTGGCCGGAGTGCCCGATCCCGGCAGGCACGAGGGTGGGCAGCACCTCGCTCAGCGGGATGTCGTCGGCGATGATGCCCGCCGACTTGCCGCCCAGTTCCAGGGTCACCCGGGCGACCCGTTCGCCGCACAGGCTCATGATCCGCTTGCCCGCGGCGGTGCTGCCGGTGAAGGCGACCTTGTCCACGTCGGGATGGCTCACGAGGTGCTCGCCGACCTCCCGGCCGGCGGGCAGCACGCTGACGACTCCCTCGGGCAGGCCCGCGGCCTCCAAGGCCTCGGCCAGCATCATGACGCTGACCGGGCCTTCGGGTGCGGGCTTGAGCACCACCGAGCATCCGGCGGCGAGGGCCGGGCCGATCTTCAGCGACGCGGTGGCCACCGGCCCGTTCCACGGGATGATCGTGGCCACGACGCCGACCGGTTCCCGGACGAGCCTGCCACGCCCCTCGGCCCACTCGCGCTCCTCCTCGAACACGGCGCGCTCGTGCAGGGTGGACACGTCGCCCCACATCTTCAGGGCGTTCTGGTGGAAGGCTTCGCTCACCGCCGCCGGAGCTCCGATCTCCGCGGTGAAGGCCTCGGCCATGTCGGCGAACCGCTTCTCGACCTCCTCGCCGACGCGAGCGAGGACCTCGCCGCGCTCCGCCGGAGTCATGCGCGGCCAGGGCCCCTCGTCGAACGCCTTGCGCGCGGCGGCGACCGCCGCGTCGACATCTGCTTCGCGCGCCTCGGGGACGGTCGCGACGACCTCTTCGGTGCTGGGCGAGACGACTTCGATGACGCGGTCGCTGGACGGGTTCACCCAGCGCCCGCCGATGAACAGCTTCGAGTAGTTCTTGAGCGGGGTGCCGACGGCCACGGTTGTGGACATGTGCTCTCTCCTGGTGGTCTCGCTCAACCGACCGCGGCCGTGTCGACCGCACCGGATCCTTCTCTCGTGGTGAGCCGGTCGGCCGGCCGCTCGCGGGACGGGAGGACTTCCTCACTCCCGATTCCGGCGGTGATCGTGGTGGCCGACATCCGCCTCACTCCTGTTCTCCACGTTGAAAACAGCTGGAACACGCGGCGATGACCGGATCCGCGAGCCGGGTGCGACTCACCTCGGGCGTGACGGCCAACACAGCCACCTTGGCCCGCGATGTGACCGAAGTCAATACCGTTCATTATATTCATAGTCATTGTTTTGAGGACGCTTGAGTTCCGCTCGCGCACCGCCGCGACCTCGAAGATCAGGCGACGCCGGCCCGGTGCTCCCGCAACACTGGGAACGCCGGGAGATCAGGCTCCGACAGCCTTGACAGTGGCATAATTCAATATAATGATCTGCAAGATTTCAGGGAGCTGGATGGAGACGGCGTCGAGGCCGCGAGCGCCTCATCCGATGAAAGGGCAGATCCATGATCATCGACGCGCACACGCACGTCTGGCCCGACGCGATCGCTGAGCGGGCGCTGACCGCCAACCGCCTGCCGGGATTGCAGGCGGTCGGCAACGGCAAAGCGAGCTCGCTGGCGACCGAGATGGAGACCAAGGGCGTCGATCGCAGCATCGCTCTCGGGGTCGCCGGGGCCGCGAAGAACGTCGACCGCACCAACGAGTTCATCGCCTCGCTGGACGGCGAGACCTTCACCCCGTTCGGCACCGTGCACGTCGATCTGCCGGTCGAGGAGAACCTGGCGAGCCTGCGCCGCCACGGCCTCCACGGCGTGAAGGTGCACCCCCTGTTCCAGAACTACGGGCTGATGAACGAGCGGCTGTGGGAGCTCTTCGAGGCCTTCGGGGACGAGATCGGCGTGATCGTGCACGTCGGCGCGGGAGGCAGCGGAGCGGTGAACGAGCTGAGCACGCCGCGCATGCTGCGCGAGATCGTGCGCACCTTCCCGCGGCTGCGGCTGGTGGCGTGCCACTTCGGCGGCTACCACATGCTGGCGGAAGCCGAGCAGGAGCTGCGCGGACTGGACGTCGTGCTGGAGACCTCGTGGCCCCCGGCCCTCAGCGAGGTCGACCCCACGACGGTACGACGCCTGATCACCCAGCACGGGACCGAGCGGATCGTGTTCGGCTCGGACTGGCCCATGACCGACCCGGCGAAGGAGATCGCGGCCATCCGCGCGCTGAACCTCGGCGACGACGCGGAGTCCGCGGTGCTGGGCGGCAACCTCGCCCGCGTCCTCCGGCTCGACGTGTAGGCGCGGGCCCCAGGTCGGCTGGCGCTAGCGCCAGTCGACCACCTCGTTCATCAGCTGCGGCTCACGCTTGGCGATGGTCTTGGCGTACTCGCTCATGTGCTCGCGCATGAGCTGTTCGGCCACCTCGGGCTCACCGGAGATGATCGCTTCGGCGATGTCGGCGTGAACACGACGCACCGGGTCGCGGCGGCGGGCGACGTACACACCGGACGCGCGCTCGGTGAAGAGGTCCTTCAACGCCCGCGCGAACAGGCTCAGCAGGCCGTTGCCCGACATCGACAAGACCTTCGCGTGGAAGGCGTTGCTCGCCGTGAGCCACTCGTCGTCGGTCTTCGCGGCGAAGCCGCGCTCGACGATCTCGCGCAGCTCCTCGTCGTCGGAAGCATCGTGCCGTTCCGCGGCGAGCCGGGCGACGAGCGGCTCCAGGATCAGCCTGGCCTCGACCAGCTCGCTGAACTCGATTCCCTGCACCTGGAAGAAGAGCGTGGCCATCCGGCCGAACTCGCGGCTGTCCACTTCCGACACGACCGGGCCGCCGCCGGGCCCCGGCTTCATGCGGATGAGTCCGTGCACCTCCAGGACGCGCAGCGCCTCCCGCAGGGACGCCCGCGCCACCTGGAAGCGCTGGAGCATCACGCTCTCGGACTCCAGCATGTCGCCTGGCGAGAGCTTGCGCTGCGCGATGTCGCGCACGATTTCACGCGCGATGATGGACGACACCTTCTCGCCACGGCGTTCCCACGCTACGCTGACCGATTCACTCATAATGGTTCGCAGCATACCGGCCGGAGGGCCAAGACTTCACATGACCGTCCACGTGTCCGCTCCGCTCATGTGGGCCCGGAACTCGCCATCGCTGCCGGCCTCGTCACTCCGGGCGTTTCGCAGGTGTTCGCGCACGAGGTCGTCGTAGACCGGGCGGGACACGCTGCGCAGCACACCGGTCACCACGTGTTCGAGGTCCTGGCTCGACACGCGGCTGAGCGCATAAGCGTATTCCGGGTCATCGCTGACCGCATCGTGCACGAGGAGCTCGTGCCGCTCGACCTCGGCCGTGGGCCGCACGCGCAGCCCGAAGCCGTCGCGGACCACGCAATGCTCACCGTCGGCACCGAAGACGATGGGCTCGCCGTGGACGAGCGGGATCAGCCGGTTCGGCGCCTCGTCCTTCGCGCGGAGCAGGTCGAACGAACCGTCGTTGAAGATCGGACAATCCTGCAGGATCTCCACCAGCGCCGTACCCCGGTGCGCGGCCGCCTGGCGCAGCACGTCGGCCAGTCCTCTGCGGTCCGAGTCCAACGCCCGGGCCACGAAGGACGCCTCCGCTCCCAGCGCCAGCGACAGCGTGCTCAGCGGTGAGTCGAGGGAGCCTCCCGGGGTGCTCTTGGTGATCTTGCCGGTCTCGGAGGTCGGCGAGTACTGGCCCTTGGTCAGCCCGTAGATCCGGTTGTTGAACAGCAAGATCTTCAGGTTCACGTTGCGGCGCAGCGCGTGGATCAGGTGGTTGCCGCCGATCGACAACGCGTCGCCGTCACCGGTCACCACCCAGACGGACAGATCGGGCCGCGAGACCGACAACCCGGTGGCGATCGCCGGAGCACGTCCGTGGATCGAGTGCATCCCGTAGGTTTCGAGGTAGTACGGGAAACGCGACGAACAGCCGATACCTGACACGAAAACGATGTTCTCGCGCCGCAATCCGAGTTCCGGCAGCAGTCCGCGCACCGTGGCGAGGATCGGGTAGTCACCGCAACCGGGACACCACCGCACCTCCGATGCCGACGTGAAGTCCTTCGCCGTGAGTCCCAGGTCGATACCGGCCGCAGTGGTCACTTCGCGGTGTCCTCTCCTCGCGCCGCAGCGACCGCCGCGGCCATCTTGTTCCGCTCGGTGGCGGCCATCGTGCCGGCTTCGACCTCGAGCAGGACTTCTTCCAGCTCCTCAGCGAGGAACGCCTGCCCGGCGACCTTCGTCACCGGCTGCGCGTCGACGAGGTAGCGAGCGCGCAACAGCATCGACAGCTGCCCGAGGTTCATCTCCGGCACGACCACTCGCTCGTAGCTCCGCAACACCTCGCCGAGGTTCGCGGGCAGCGGGTTCAGGTGGCGCAGATGCGCTTGAGCGATCGGCACGCCCCGGCCCCGCACCCTGCGGCACGCCGCGCCGATCGGTCCGTACGAACTCCCCCAGCCCACGACGAGCGTGCGGGCACGTCCGCCGGGGTCGTCGACGACAAGGTCCGGCACGTCGACGCGGTCAAGCTTGGCCTGCCGCAACCGGACCATCAGGTCGTGGTTGTCCGGGTCGTACGAGATCGCACCGTCCTGGTGCGACTTCTCCAGCCCGCCGATGCGGTGCTCCAGCCCCGCGGTGCCCGGCACCGCCCAGGGACGCGCGAGCGTGTACGGATCCCGCCGGTACGGCGCGAAGGCCTCCCCACCGGCTTCGGCGAACGCGGGATCGATCCGGGGAAGGTCGTCGAGTTCCGGGATCCGCCAGGGCTCCGAGCCGTTGGCGATCGCGCCGTCGGAGAGCAGCAGCACCGGCGTCCGGTAGGTCACGGCGATCCGCGCGGCCTCGACGGCCGCGCCGAAGCAGTCCGCCGGTGATCTCGGCGCGACCACCGGAACCGGCGATTCGCCGTTGCGACCGAACAGGGCCTGCAACAGGTCGGCCTGCTCGGTCTTGGTCGGCAGCCCGGTGGACGGCCCGCCCCGCTGCACGTCGACGACGAGCAACGGCAGTTCGGTCATCACCGCCAGCCCGATCGTCTCGCTCTTGAGCGCCAGTCCCGGGCCCGACGTGGTCGTCACGCCCAAGGCCCCGCCGAAGGCAGCGCCCAGCGCTGCGCCGATCCCGGCGATCTCGTCCTCGGCCTGGAACGTCGTCACCCCGAAACGGGTGAGCCTGCTCAGCTCGTGCAGGATGTCGCTGGCCGGCGTGATCGGATAGCTGCCGAGGAACACCGGCAGCCCGGCGCGCCGACCCGCCGCCACCAGGCCCTGCGACAGCGCCACGTTCCCCGTCACCTGCCGGTACGTGCCCGCCGGCAGCCGCGCGGGAGCGATCTCGATGGTGGAGGCGAAGGCCTCGGTGGTCTCGCCGTAGTTCCAGCCCGCGCGGAAGGCCAGCACGTTCGCCTCACCGATGTCCGGTTTGCGCGCGAACTTCTCGCGCAGGAACCGCTCGGTGCCCTCCGTCGGCCGCTGGTACATCCAGCACAGCAGACCGAGCGCGAACATGTTCTTGGCCCGAGCCGCGTCGCGCTTGCCCACCCCGGCCGGCTCGACCGCACCCCGGGTGAGCGTCGACATGGGCACTTCGTGCACCACCAACCCGGTGAGCTCGGCCAGCGGATCACCCTCGTAACCGGCCTTGGTCAGGTTCCGCTTGGTGAACTCGTCGGTGTTGACCAGCAGCACGCCTCCGGCGCGGAGATCTCCGACGTTCGCCTTCAGCGCCGCCGGGTTCATCACCACGAGCACGTCGGGCCGGTCTCCGGGCGTGAGGATGTCGTAGTCCGCGAAGTGGATCTGGAAGCTCGAGACACCGGGCAGCGTTCCCTGCGGTGCCCGGATCTCGGCCGGGAAGTTCGGCTGGGTCGCCAGGTCGTTGCCGAAGGCCGCGGCCTCGGCGGTGAAGCGGTCACCGGCCAGTTGCATCCCGTCCCCGGAGTCACCGGCGAAGCGGACGACGGCCCGTTTCGGCGCAGTCACCGGGTCACGCCCTTCACCAGCTGCTTGGCCAGGGAGTCGAGGATGACCTCGGTGGACCCCTCGTAGATCCGCATCGGACGCGCCTCCCGGTAGAGCCGCTCGATCTTGCTGCCCTGGACGAGGCCGAACCTGCCCATCGTCTGGACCGACCGGTCGACCACGCGTCCGGCGATCTCGGTCGCGCCCACCTTCGCCATCGACGACAGGTGCAGGTTCGCCAGCGGGTCGCGTGCCGCGGCCTCCGCGGCGCGGTAGGTCAGCGCGCGGGCCATTTCGATCTCGGTCCACGAGGTCGCCAGGCTGCCGGGCACCGAGCCCAGCCGGGCCAGGTTCACGCCGAACTGCTCGCGTCCCGCGGCGTGCCGGACGGCTTCCTCCAGCGCGGCGGTGGCGAGCCCGACCGCTGCGCCCGCGACCGAGACCCGGAAGGTCGCCAGCGTCGAGAGCACCAGGGTGAAACCCTTCCCCGGCGCCCCGAGCCGGTGGCTCTCCGGGACGCGGACCTCGTCGAGCACCACGTCGCCGAGCACGTGCGGTGCGATGATCTGGTGCGGCTTGGCCACCGAAACCCCGTGGGCGGTGGCGGGCACCAGCACCAGCGAGTAGCTCTCGCCCTCGCGTGCCAGCACGCAGTAGAAGTCCGCGTCCCCGGCGTTGGTGATGAACGACTTCCGCCCGTTGAGGACGAGATCGCCGTCGCGGGCGACGAGCGTCGTCGACAACGCCTTGAGGTCCGACCCCACGTCAGGTTCCGTCAGGGCCAGCGCGGCGATCGCTTCCAGCCGGCCGACCGCCGGGAGCCACTCGGCGCGCACAGCGTCGCTGCCTCCTGCGCTGATCGCGTAGCTGCCGATTCCCTGCATGCCCAGCAGCGAGTCGAGGTGGGCGCTCTCGGCCGCGAAGGCCTCCCGCGCCAAGGTGACGGCAAGCGAATCGACCCGTTCGTAGCGGCCCCCGAACTCCGCCGGAACCATGATCGAGCCGATGCCGCTGGCGGCGAGGCGCTTGCGCATCTCCGGGTCGATGTCGCCGGCTTCGTCGGCCCGCTCGGCGATGTCGCGCACGGACGCCGCGAACTCACGGGCTTCCCGTTGCAGCGCAAGGTACTTCTCCGACAGCTCGAACAGCCGTCCGTCCTCCGCGTCAGCCACCGCAGCTCCTTCAACTTCTGGCATATTTATGATTACCATAACAAGGAATTGTCCCGCGTCAACTAACGCCGAGGTGACCTCATGACCTTCGATCCGACCAGTGCGTTCGACCTCAGCGGCCGCGTGGCGATGGTGACCGGCGGCAGCCGCGGGCTGGGCAAGGCCATCGCCCTGGGGCTGGCCCGAGCGGGCGCCGACGTCATCATCTCCAGCCGCAAGCAGCAAGCCTGCGAGGAAGCCGCCTCCGAAGTGGAGCGCGAAACGGGCCGCAGGGCGTACCCGATCAGCGCCCACGTCGGCCAGTGGGACCGGCTGGACGCACTCGTCGACGACGTCTACCAGCGGGTCGGGCGCGTCGACGTGCTGGTCAACAACGCGGGCATGTCACCGCTCTACGACCACGTCGACGGCATCACCGAGGAGCTGTTCGACAAGGTGATCGCGGTCAACCTCAAGGGACCGTTCCGGCTCTCCGCCCTGGTGGGCAGCAGGATGGCCGAGAGCACCGGAGGGTCGATCATCAACATCAGCAGCGCGGCCGCCACCCGCCCGCGGCCCTCGGTGCTCCCCTACGCCGCGGCCAAGGCCGGCCTGAACGCGATCACCACGGGCTTCGCGCACACCTTCGGCCCCTCGGTGCGCTGCAACGCCATCATGGCCGGAACCTTCCACACCGACGTCAGCGCGTCCTGGGACCCCGCCGAGTTCGCCACCCGAGCCCAGCGCTTCGCCCTGCAACGCGGCGGCCAACCGGACGAGATCGTGGGCATGGCGGTGTACTTGGCCTCCGACGCGTCCAGCTACACCACCGGCGCGGTGCTCGCCGTCGACGGCGGGCAGCCGTAGACCCACCGGCCGGGCCCACACCAGGGCGGGCCCGGCCGGGAGCCGTTTCAGAACGGGCCGGTCACGCTGAAGCGCCTTCGCGACCGGTGATCACACCCCTGGCGACGAGCTCCCCCAGCTCGCCGCCGGAGAGCCCGAGCCCCGCCCCCAGCACCTCGTGAGTGTGCTCGCCGATGCGGGGCACGCCGTCGTAGGCCGGCCCCTCGTAACCGGCGAGATGCAGCACCGGACCGGGCGTCATGACCGAGTCCCAGCCGCCGGGACCGGTGATGCCCACGAGCGTGCGCTCCAGGAAGTGCGGATCCGCGACGATGTCGGAGGCGTCGTTGACAGGCGCGCACACCACTTCGTGCTCCTCGAGCACGGCGAGAGCCGCATCCCTGGACAACGACTCGACCCAGTCGCTGACGTGCTTCTGCAGCAGATCGTTGTGCTCCAGCCGGGCCGGCCCGGTGGCGAACCTCGGGTCCTCGATCATGTCCGGCTGCCCCATCGCGGTGAACAGCCTGGTCGCGATCACCTGGTTCGACGCGGCGATCGACAGGAACTTCCCGTCCGCCGACTGGTAGATGCCGCGGGGGGACGCGGCACCGGTGGCGTTGCCGATGCGACCCTGCACCTCGCCAAGCCCGGTGTACTTCAGCACCATGTCGCCGACGATGAACAGCAGCGGCTCGTACAGCGCGACGTCCACCACCTCGCCCTTGCCGGTGCGCTCCCTGCGGAACAACGACATCGCCGTGCCCATCGCCGCCGAGATGCCCGCGATGGAGTCCGCGAACCCGAACGGAGGCGAGGTCGGAGGGTGCTCGGGCCAGCCGTTGATGTGGGCGAACCCGCTCGACGTCTCCGCCACCGTGCCGAAACCGGGCCGATTCCGGTACGGCCCGGTCTGCCCGAAGCCCGAGATCCTGGTCAGGACCAGGCTCGGGTTCTGCTCGCTGAGCACGTCGTACCCGAGCCCCCAGCCTTCCAGCCGCCCCGGCCGGAACGACTCGACGACGACGTCCACCTCGGCGGCCAAGCGGCGCACCAGATCCCGGCCGCCCTGCTGGCGGAGGTCGATGCCCACGGAGCGCTTGCCGCTGTTGAGGCGGCCGAACCCGAGCGACAGGCCGTCCTTCTGCGGCACCCACTGGCGCGCGTAATCACCGTTCACCGGGTCTTCCGCTTTGATGACCTCGGCGCCGAAATCACGCAGCATCCTCCCGGCGGTCGGTGCGGCGTAGCCCGCACCGAGTTCGAGCACGCGCACACCGGCCAGCGGCGCGTCACCGGCTTCAGCCATGACCCCTCCCCTTCGATCGCCCGCTCACTCACACGCGCCACTGGACGTGCCTGGGCTCCAGGTACTCGTGGATGCCCCACTCGCCGATCTCCCGGCCGACACCCGAACGACCGGATCCGCCGAACGGCGCGTCCGGCCGCATCGCACCGCCGCCGTTGATCCACACCGTTCCGGCTCGCAACCGCTCGGCGACGCGCCGGCCCTCGTCGAGGTCCGGTGCCCAGATGTTGGCCGCCAACCCGTAGGCGGTGTCGTTGGCCAGGTCGATGGCTTCCTCGGCGTCCCGGAACGGGACCACGACCGCCACCGGGCCGAAGATCTCCTGCTGCACGGCCCGCGCGGTGTGCGGCAATCCGCCCAGCAGCACGGGGTTGATGTAGTAGCCCTTGTCGGGAACCGGCTGGTCGACCGACAGCAGGACCCGGCCGCCCTCGTCGATCGAGCCGTCAACGAAGCTCTGCACCCGGTCGCGGTGCTCGGGCCGGATCATCGGCCCGATGTTCGTCTTCGGGTCCCACGGGTCGCCGACGTGCATCTGGTCGAACGCGCCGGTGCTCGCGGCCAGGAACCGGTCGTAGAGATCGTCGTGCACCAGCAGCCGGGCCAGCGCGGCGCACCCCTGGCCGCCGTTGCGGGACCAGCGCAGGTGCATCTCCTCCGCGAAGGATTCGACCTCGCAACCGGGCAGCACGATGCTGGCCGACTTCCCGCCGAGTTCGAGCGTCACGCCGCTGAGGTTCGCCGCGGCCTGCTCCATGATCTTCGCGCCGACCGCGTCGGACCCGGTGAAGGAGACCTTGTCCACCCCCGGGTGGGAGGACAGCCGCCGCCCCACCTCGGCGTCACCGACGATCACGTTGAACACGCCGTCGGGCAGGTCCGCCTCGCGGCTGAGCTCACCGAGCAGCAGGGTGGTCAGCGGCGTGCGCGGTGACGGCAGCAGCACCACCGTGCAGCCCGCGGCAAGCGCGGCGCCGAACTTGAAGATGGCCAGGTTGAGCGGGTAGTTGTAGCCGGTGATCGCGGCGACGACGCCCACCGGGTAGTGGGAGACCTCGCTCATGGTCGGCACCGGCTGGTCGTAGCCCCCGAGGTGCACCGTGCGGTCCTTCTTGGCCGCCTCGGCCTGCCAGCGGAGGTGCCCCAGGCCCATCTTGACCTGGAGCCCTTCGGCCAGCGACACCGGTGTGCCGACCTCGTTGACGATCGACGCGAGCAGTTCGTCGACGCGCGCCTCCAGCACATCGGCAAGCCGGTGGATGGCCGCCGAACGCTCCTCCGGCCGGAGCGCGGCCCAGCCGCCGAAGGCCTCCCGCGCGGCGCGCACCGCCTGGTCGACCTGCTCGGAGGAAGCACCGCCGACTTCGGCCAGGACCTGCTCCGTGGCCGGGTTGACGACCTCCCAGCGCTGCCCGGCCGGCTGCACCGGCTTGTTGGCGATGGTCAGCGTGCGCACTCCGGGCACGTAGTCGCGCATCGACTCAGGTGTCTTGGTCATCGGGCACCCTCTTCTTCCTTTTTCTTCGCCATCAAGCCGACTCGGTGCAGCAGGCAGACGAGCGTGTCGTCCTGGTTGAAACCGCGATGCTCGAACCACACGATCCCGGAGTCGTCGCGGCTGTTGGACTCCCGCTTGTCCAGGATCGTCGTCTCCGCGCGCAAGGTGTCGCCGTGGAACACCGGGTGCGGGAACTGGATCTTGTCGTAGCCGAGGTTGCCGAGGGTGGTTCCCATCGTCAGCTCCGGCACGTGGAACGCCCCGATCAGCGCCACCGTGAACAGGCTGTTGACCACCCTGGCGCCGTGCACGCTCTTCTTGGCGAATTCCTCGTCGAGGTGCAGCGGCTGCAGGTTCATCGTCAGCGAGGTGAACATGACGTTGTCCATCTCGGTGACCGTGCGGGTGAACGGATGTGCGTACTCCGCACCGATCTCGAACTCCTCGAAGTACAGACCGCGCATGTCATTCCCCGTTTCCCGCGATGGCTTCGGCCCGCGTCAGCCATTCCACCGCCTTGTCGTAGTGCGCTTTGTCGATGTGCAGGCCGCGATAGCGCAGCGCCCCCGTGCCCTCGGCGCGGGCCTTCTCGTACGCCTCGACGAGTCCCCGGTGGAACTCGATGTCCTCGGTGGACGGTGAGAACACCTCGTTGATCGCGGCGACGTGGCTCGGGTGGATCGCGATCATCCCGCGGAAACCGAGTTGCCTGCCGCGCGCGGCGAACTCCCGCAGGCCGTCCAGGTTCGCGAGGTCCTCCCACAACCCGGTCAGCGCGTGGATCCCGGCTTCCCGGCACGCCAGCAGGATCCGGCTGCGGTGGTACAGCGTCTCGGTCCCCTCGGGGGTCCACTCGTAGCCGACGGCCTTGGCGATGTCCGCGTGCTCAGCGGTCGGGCCGATCATGGCCCCGACCCGCGGGGACGCGGTCGCGATCTCCAGGCAGCCGTGGATCGCCCGGACCGTCTCGACCGGCACGATGTACTCCAGACCGGAAACCCCGTTGCGCTCCTCGAAGTGGTCGAGCAGCGCGTCGTAGCGCAGCACGTCGGTGCTGCGCTCGATCTTCGGCGCGAAGACACCGGTCAGGCCGGGAACGACGACCTCCTCGAGATCACCACCGGTGAGCCGGGTATCCAGCGGGTTGACCCGCACGAACAGACCGACCTCGCTCCCCGACTCCCGCACCCGCCGGATGGACCCCGCGACCGCCTCCCGCGCGGCGACCTTCTCCCCGGAGGGCACGGAATCCTCCAGGTCGAGCACGATCGCGTCCGCGTTGGCGCGCAACGCCTTGTCCACCCACGTCGTGCGGTGGCCGGGGAGGAACAGCACGGAACGGTAAGGACGCATCAGTAGCTCCTCGGCAGGCCGAGCACGTGCTCGGCCACGTAGTTGAGCACCATCTCCTGGCTGATCGGCGCGATGCGCATCAGCCGCGCCTCCCGGAAGTACCGCTCGATGTGGTACTCCTTCGAATAGCCGTACCCACCGTGCGCGCTCAGGGCCGCGTCCGCGGCGAAGAAACCGGCCTCCGCGGCCAGGAACTTCGCCTCGTTCGCGTCCTTGCCGCTGGGCTGGTCGTTGTCGATCAGCCACGCCGCGCGCTGGCACACCAGGTCCGCGGCGTCGAGCTGGACCAGCGCTCGCGCGAGCGGATGCGAGATCGCCTGGTTCTGCCCGATGGGGCGGCCGAACACCGTCCGGTCCTTCGCGTAGGTGGTCGCGCGGCGCAATGCCGCCCGGCCGATCCCGATCGAGGCGTTGGCCGAGATGACGCGTTCGGCGTTGAGACCGGCGAGGATCGCGCGGAAGCCGTCGCCGACCTCGCCGATCACATCCGACTCGGGGACGAACAGCTCGTCGATGAACAGCTCGTTGGTGTCCACGGCGTTGCGCCCCAGCTTCGGGATCTTGCGCACCGTCACGCGTTCGCGGTCCATCGGCGCGAAGAACAGCGTCATCCCGTCCGTGCGCTTCGCACTGTCCTCACGCGGGGACGTCCGGCACAGGATGATGAGCCGTTCCGCCTCCTGGGCCTTGGTGATCCAGACCTTCTTCCCCGAGATCGACCAGCCTCCTTCGACCTTCTTCGCGAACGTCGAGATCGTCGAGGTGTCGGTTCCGGCGTCCGGTTCGGTGACCGCGAACGAGACGTGCAGATCGCCCTCGACGAGCCGTGGGAGGAACCTCTTCTTCAGATCCGCGCTGCCGTGCCTGATGATCGACTCGAAACCGAAGATCCCGATGTGGACCGCACTGCACCCGTTCATCCCCGCGCCCGAGGCCGCGATCTCCTGCTCGACGATCGCGGCCTCGGTGACGCCCAGGCCACCGCCGCCGTACTCGGCGGGCACGGTCAGGCCGAGCCAGCCGCCGTCCACCACGGCTTTGTAGAAGTCCCAGGGGAATTCCTCGTCCCGGTCGTGCTGGGCCCAGTAGTCGTCGGGGAATCCGGCGCACAGCGCGCGCACGGCCTCCCGGATGTCCGAATGCGTCGTGTCAGCGCTGAAGTCCATGTGCCTTCTCCTGGCGGTCGAACGTGTCCGGGGCGATCCCCTCCTCGCGCAGCACCGCCTTGCGCACCTTCTCCGAGGGCGTTTTCGGCAGCGCATCGACGAACCGGACGAAGCGGGGGATGGCGAACTCGGGAATGCGGCCCTTGCACCAGTCGATGACGGCGCCGGGCTCGACCGGTTCGGTGGCGACGATGGCGGCGAGGACCTCGTCCTCGCCGGCTTCGACCTCGGCCGGAACACCGATCACCGCGCACTCGGCGACCGCCGGGTGCCCCAGGATCGCCTGCTCCACCTCGTAGGAGCTGATGTTCTCACCGCGTCGGCGCAGCGCGTCCTTGTAGCGGTCGACGAAGTAGAACCACCCGTCGGCGTCCTTGCGCAACGCGTCACCGGTGTGGAACCACAGGTTTCGCCACGCCTCGACGGTCTTCTCGGGCATGCCGTAGTAGCCCATGCTGCACGTCCACGGGTGCTTCGGCCGCACCACGAGCTCACCGATCTCGCCGACCGGCACCTCCTGGTCGGTTTCCGGGTCGACCAGCCGGATGTCGAACCAGTCCGCGGCCTGCAGACCGGCCGCGCCGGGCGGGCGCTCGACGGCGTACGGCGACATGATCGGTGCGCAGGTCTCCGTGAGGCCGAACGCGTCGACGAACGCCTCGATGCCGTAGCGCTCCTGGAAGTCCGCCACGATCGAACTCGCGGTGGGTGCGGCGTAGACGCACCGGAGCTGGTTGTCCCGGTCGTCCGGTCGCGGCGGCTGCTTCCACGCGAAATCCATCATGACGCCGACGAAGTTGGTCACCGTCACGCCGGACTCGCGCACCTGGTCGATCCACCGGCTGGCGCTGAACTTCGGCCGCACCACGGCGCCGGCACCGGCGACCAGGGCCGGGTACACCGCCATGAACTGGGCGTTGCCGTGGAACAGCGGCGTGGTGGTCAGATAGGTGTCCTCCGGGGTGAGCCGGGTCAGGGACACGACGATCTGCGCGAAGAAGTACAGCTGCGCGTGCGGCATCGCCACGCCCTTGGACGGACCCGTGGTGCCGGAGGTGAAGAAGATGGCGCCGAGGTCCTGGGGCCGGGGCGCCGGGAGCTCCAACTCCGACCCTTCTTCGAGGTCGTCCCACAGATCGGCGGCCCAACCACCGCGCCGCAGCACCTCCACGGCTTCCTGCCCGCGCCCGGTGTCGATGACCCAGAAGTGCTCGATGCCCCGTGCGTGCTCGGCGATCGCGACGAACCTCTCGGCGAAGGTGTCGTCGATGACCGCCCATCGCGCCCCGACGGTGACCACCTGGTGCCGCAGGAACTCGCCTTCGTAGTTGGTGTTGATCGGTACTTCGACCAGCCCTCCCACGGCGGCGGCAAACCAGCTGCGCACCAGCCGCGACGAGTTCGCGGCCATGATGACCAGCCGATCACCGGTCTCCGCACCGCCCTTGATCAGCGAGCCGGAGATCCGTTGCGCCGAGGACAGCATCTCGGCGTAGGTCCAACGCAGCCCTTCCTCCGGCGTCATCAGGAAGGTCGCGTCCGGCCGCTCCTGGGCGTGGTGCCGCAGGACGGTGCTGAGCGTCCAGTCCGCCGGATCGGCGAAGGTGGGAACGAGATCGCGGTAAACCCGGGTCATGCTCGGCCTCCACAGTGGTCGCTTACTTCGCCGTCAATCCGCCGTCGACCGGGATGGTGACGCCGGTGACGTAGCTCGCGTCATCGCTGAGCAGGAAGGCGATCACCGCCGCGACCTCCTCGGGTTCCGCGCCCCGGCCGAGCGGGATCCCACCGACGAAGTCCTTGGTCAGCTCGGAGACGTCGGCTCCCGGCTCCCGGCCGAAGAACTGGGCCAGCATCGGGGTGTGCACGGTGCCGGGGCACACCACGTTGGTGCGCACCCCGTCCGGCGCGCCGTTGAGCGCCAACGACCGCGCGAACGGCACGAGCGCCCCCTTGGTCAGCGAGTAGATCGGGCTGAACGGCGAGCCCACCAGCGCAGAGGTCGACGAGGTCATCGTGATCGAACCGGTGCCGCCGGCCGCCTTGAGCAGGTCGAAGCCGAGCGTGCAGGTGTAGTAGGCGCTCTTGACGTTGACGTCGACGTTGGTGGCCCACTGCTCGTCGGACACCTCGAGTCCGGCGGGGCCGGGCATGCCGACCTGCGCGTGCAACGCGTGCAGCACACCGCGCTCGTCGCGAATGCGGTCGAACAGGGCGCGCAAGCTGTCGTTGTCGGTCGCGTCGACCTGCTGCGCGACCGCGCTGCCCCCAGCGGCCACGATCTCCTTGGCCACCCCCTCGGCGGCGTCGGCACCGAGGTCGGCGACGTAGACGTGAGCGCCTTCGTCGGCCAGGCGCAGCGAGATGGCCCGGCCCATGCCGGATCCACCGCCGACGACGGCGGCGGTGCGGTTTTCGAAGCGGCGTGTCATGAGTGTTTCCCTTCGCGTCGGATTGGTCAGCGGCGCTGGTCGAAGGAGCGGCCGAGCATTTCGGAGACGATTCGGATGCGCTGCATCGCCGGAGTGCCTCCGGCCAGCGCCCACCCGTGCGAGTCGCGGTGCAGCCTCTCGAGGCCGAACTCCTCGGTGTAGCCGTTCCCGCCGTGCAGCTGCATGGCGAGATCGGTGACCCGCTTGGCCATCTCGTTCGCGGTGCACTTGGCCAGCGACACGTCGAGCGAGTTCGGCAGGTTCTCACCGACACCGGCTGCCGCGCGCTGGATGAGCAAGCGGGCCGCCTCGACCTGCAGCAGCATGTCCGCCAGCGTCATCTGGACGTTCTGGAACTCCACGAGCGGCTTGCCGAACTGGTCGCGTTCCTGGACGTAGCGCTTGGTCCGGTCGAGCGCCGCCTGCCCCAGCGCGAGGCTCATCGTGGCGTTTCCCAGGCGTTCGATGGAGAACGCGCCGAAGAGCTCGCGGAAGCGCCCCGGACCGAGCACCAGGTTCTCCGCGGGGACCTCGACGTCGTCGAAGCGGATGTCGGCAGACGGGATGCCGCGGAATCCCATCAGCCGTTCGCGCTCACCGAAGCTCACGCCGGGGCGGTCGGCTTCGACGATCACCGCACCGATGGCCTTCGACCCGGGTGCGTCGTTCATGCGCGCGTAGACGAGGTAGTGATCTGCTTCGCCACCGTTGGAGATCCACCGCTTGGAACCGTTGACCACGACCTTGTCGCCCTCGACGACGGCCTTGGTCTTCATGTCGGTGGCGGCCGAGCCCGCGTCCGGCTCCGAGATCGCCACGGCGAGCGTCGCCTCCCCGCTGATGATCGGCGGCAGGAAGCGCTCGCGCTGCTGCTCGCTGCCGAGTCTCGCGACGACCTGAGCCGGCCCGGTGTTGGACTCGAAGACCTGGAACGCCGCGGGACGGCATTCCTTGGCCAGCTCCTCGATGACGGTCAACGCGTGCTGCAGCGGTGCACCCCCGCCACCGTGCCGTTCCGGGAGCGCGATGCCGAGCAGTCCCAGTTCCCCCAGGTAGCGACGCTCCTCGTGGGGAAAAGCGGTCCGCTCGCGGTCCCATTCCTCCGCGCGCGGCGCGTAGCGCTCCGCGGCGAGTTTGGCCGCGACCTCCTTCAGGGCGCGCTGTTCGTCGGCGTCGATTGCGGATCCCACTGGCCCACCACCCTCATTTTATCGTAATCATCATAATAGTCTTACCGGCAGCGCGGTCAAGCTTGCTCCTCCGATCAGCCCCGTGCAAGATGCAGTTGTCTCTGCTTATCATCATCATGGTTTAGGGAGGAAACAATGGGCCGGGCAGTGATCGTCGACGCGGTCCGCTCCCCGATGGGGCGCGGCAGGTCCACCGGCGCGCTCGCCGGGCTGCATCCGGTGGACCTGCTCGCGCAGGTCCTCAGCCGGCTCGTGGCCCGCAACGACCTCGACCCCGGGCTGATCGACGACGTGCTCGTCGGCTGCGTCGGCCAGGTCGGCGAGCAATCCGCCACCCCCGGTCGCCAGGCGGTGCTGGCGGCGGGATTTCCCACCCACGTCCCCTCCGTGACGATCGAGCGCAAGTGCGGCTCGGGCCAGCAGGCGATCGACTTCGCGGTTCAGGGCGTCCAGGCCGGCGCCTACGACATCGCCATCGCCGCAGGCGTGGAGTCGATGAGCAGGGTGCCGATGGGGTGCGCGCGCGGCGACGCCGATCCGCACGGACCGGAGGTGCGCGCTCGGTTCCCCGGGCTCGTTCCCCAAGGCATCTCCGCCGAGCTCGTGGCCGCGAAGTGGAAGCTCAGCCGATCCGAGCTCGACGAGTACGCGGCACGTTCGCACGAACGCGCCGCCGCCACGTCCTTCGACGGCGAGATCGTGCCGGTCACGACGCCGGATGGCACCGCGGTCGCCGCCGACGAAACCATCCGCGAAGGCACCACCCCGGAGCGGCTCGGGCAGCTGGCCCCCGCGTTCGCGCGAGAGCCCTACCTGGATCGCTTCCCCGACCTGGACTGGATGATCACAGCCGGAAACTCGTCGCAGATCACCGACGGTGCCAGCGCACTGCTCGTGATGTCCGAGGAGCGCGCCGCCGCGCTGGGCCTGCGACCCCGGGCGGCGCTCGTGGCCTCGGCCGTGGTCGGTGACGACCCGACGCTGATGCTCACCGGCCCGATTCCCGCCACGCACGCCGTGCACGCGCGATCCGGGCTGTCACCCGGCGACATCGCCGCCTTCGAGGTGAACGAAGCCTTCGCATCGGTTCCGATCGCCTGGCAGCGGGAATTCGAGGTGCCCGACGAAAGACTCAACCCCTGCGGCGGCGCAATCGCCCTGGGACACCCGCTCGGCGCGTCCGGCTGCCGCCTGATGACCACCTTGATCAACCACCTGGAGCGCACCGGCGGCCGCTACGGCCTCCAAACCATGTGCGAAGCCGGCGGCATGGCCAACGCCGCGATCGTCGAGAACCTGTCCGCGTAGCGCACGGCGCCGCTGGAAAACGCACGGGAACAACGTGTGAGAACGGGAGAGAAATGAAGCTGGACAACGCGACAGCGGTCGTCACCGGAGGTGCTTCCGGCCTCGGCCTGGCCACCGCGCGCCGGTTCGTCGAACGGGGCGTACCCACGGTCATCATCGATCTGCCCACCTCCGACGGAGAACGAGTCGCGAAGGAACTGGGCGATTCGGCCCGATTCGGCCCCGCCGACGTCGCCGATGCCGACGCCGTGAGCCGGGCGCTCGACCTGGCCGAGGGCCCGATCCGAGCACTCGTGCACTGCGCGGGCCGCGGCGGAACGGTGCGCGTCGTCGAACGGGACGGCCAACCGGGATCGCTGGAGTCCTACGAGTCCATCGTGCGCACCAACCTGATCGGCTCGTTCAACGTGCTCCGGCTGACCGCCGCCCGGATGGTGACCAACGAGCCCGTCGACGGCGAGCGCGGAGCCTGCGTGCTCACCGCCTCGGTCGCGGCCTGGGAGGGCCAGATCGGGCAGATCCCGTACGCCTCGGCGAAATCCGGGGTGGTGGGCATGACTCTCGTAGCGGCCCGCGACCTCGCGCGGAAGCTGGTCCGCGTGTGCTCCATCGCTCCCGGCACCTTCGACACCCCCATCCTGGCCCGGTTCTCCGACGAGATCCGCGACGGGCTGGCGAAGCAAACACCGCACCCGCAGCGCCTGGGGGACCCGGACGAGTTCGCCGCGCTCGCCCACCACATCATCGACAACCCGATGCTCAACGGAGAGACGGTCCGCCTCGACGGTGCGATCCGGATGCCGCCGAAATGAGGAGAGCAGCGTGACCGAATCCAGCACTTCCACAACGAGCGATGACGAGTCCTGCGTGACCGAGCCGGTCGTCCTGACCGAGAACGTCGACGGCGTTCTGGTGATCACGATCAACCGGCCCCAGGCCCGCAACGCCATCAACACCGCGACCGCCACGGCGATCGCCGCCGCGATGGACGAGTTGGACAGCAGGGACGACCTGGCCGCCGGCGTGATCACCGGCGCGGGGCAGAGCTTCTGCGCGGGCATGGACCTCAAGGCGTTCCTCGCCGGGGAACGGCCGTCGCTACCCGGCCGCGGTTTCGCCGGGATCGTGCAGCAGCCGCCCACCAAGCCGCTGGTGGCGGCCGTGGAGGGCCACGCCATCGCGGGCGGCTTCGAGATCGTCCTGGCCTGCGATCTCATCGTGGCCTCCGAAGAGGCGAAGTTCGGCCTGCCCGAGGTCAAGCGCGGCCTCGTGGCGGCGGGTGGCGGGCTGCTCAGACTGCCCGAACGCGTGCCCTACCACGTGGCGGTCGAGTGGGCGCTCACCGGCGAACTCGTCTCGGCGCGGGCGGCGCACGACGTCTCCCTGGTCAACCGACTCACCCCACCCGGCCAGGCCCGGGCGACGGCGGTGGAACTGGCGCGGACGATCGCGGGCAACGGCCCGCTCGCGGTCCGCGCCACCAAGGAGATCATCAACGCCGCCCGCGACTGGCCGTCGGACGAGGCGTTCGACCGCCAGCAGGCGATCAGCGAGCCGGTGCGCAGCTCCGAGGACGCCCGCGAAGGCGCTCTGGCGTTCAAGGAGAAGCGCATGCCGGTATGGAAGGGCCGCTGACCGGCGGGGAGATCGACGGACGCGGGAACCAGGCGCGCGCCGCACCGGTTCCCGCGTCCGCCCCGGTGGCCCGCACATCCCGCACCACCGAGCCGAACGACCGGCCTCACTCCGGCGGGGGGAAGTTCGGCTTGCGCTTCTCCAGGAAGGCCGCCGCGCCTTCGGTCATGTCGGGGCTGCCCACCGCCTGGACGAGCATGCCCAGGCCCGCGCTGAACGAATCGCGCGCGGCATTCCACCAGACGTTCGAGCTGACCTTGGTGATCTCCAGGTACCGGGGGCTCAGCGCGGCCAGCTCACCGCACCACTCGGTGACGGTCTGCTCCAGCAGGTCGTCCTCGACCACGGCGTTCACCAAGCCCATCCGCTCCGCCTGCTCGGCGCTGTAGCGGCGGCAGAACAGCGACAGCTCCTTCGCGCGCTTCTCACCGATCTGCAGGCCCATCACGTTGGTGGCCCCGGTCACCGGCGAACTGCCGACTCGCGGCCCGGTCTGCCCGAAGGTCGCCGAACGGGCGGCGATGGCCACGTCGCACGCGACGACCAGCTCGTTGCCCCCGCCGGCCGCGGCTCCGTTCACCGCGGCGATGACCGGCCTGGGGCACTGCCGCACGGCGTCCAGCATCCGCAGGGTCGACTGGTAGAGCTGGCGCATCTCCCCCACCGTCGGCGTGCTCAGCTGCTGCAGCGAACCACCGGCGCAGAAGCTGCCGCCGGACCCGGTGATGACCACCGCGCGCGCCGAGGCGGAGCCCTCCAGCGCTTCCACGACGGCTGCGGACATCTCGGGGTCGAACGCGTTGCGCCGCTCGGGCCGGTTCAACCGGATCCAGACGGTCTCACCGGCACCACGCTCCACGAGGACGTCGCTCATCGGTCTCCTCCACACCCACCCGGGGACATTTCCTTATAATGATAATCCTTGTATTCGCGATCTCCAAGGACACCCGGGGGGCACCGCCGACCGAGCGAGCGCGCCGCGAGCCGCTCAGGAGGCAACCCGCGGGACGCGCAGCTCACTCGCCGTCATTTCAGGCTGATCGCCCGCTCCGGGCACGCATCCGCACCGTCGCGAGCAGCATTGACCAGAGCGCCGTCGACCTCCTCGGTGATCGGATAGGCGTGCCCGTCCTCGTCCCGGAGCGCGAACACTTCGGGCGAGGTCATCTGACACAGCCCGTGCCCCTGGCATTGGTTGGCGTCGACCTGAACTCGCATGAATCCTCCTCGACCGACTCGGCTCGCATCGTTGACAGCCGACCCATCTAGTATAACCATTATCATGCCGAAGCGAAGGGGTGGAGAGACGCGAAAGCATGGCAGGTCGGCAGCCTCTCCGGAAGCCGTCGCGAACCGGGACCGCACTCACGACGCCCTGCGCCACACCCTTCTCTCCCCGAGCTCACACTCGGGGGACCGCACGTCCAGCCACGTCATGACCTCGGCGGGCCTCGCCGCACTGCACCGATGCCCGCAGAAGGAGCCAACATGGGTTTGCAGAAGTCCGCCCACTTCCCCGCTCACCAGGGCGTTCCGCCGAGGGGCAACGGTTCATGAACCGGATCGTCGTCGCCGGCGGGGGCCTGGCAGCGGCCCGGGTGTGCGAACAGGTCCGCGCGAAGGGGCACGACGGCGAGCTGCTGGTGCTCTGCGCCGAATCCTCCCCGCCCTACGACCGGCCACCGCTGACCAAGGCCGCGCTCCTGGAGGAGCGCGACACGACCCTGCGCACCGATTTCGAGCTGCTCGAAGCCGATCTCCGGCTGGGCGTTCCTGCCACCGGCCTCGCCCCGGATCGGGACGTGGTGCGGACAGCAAAGGGCGAGGTTCCGTTCAGCACCCTGGTCATCGCGACGGGGTCGGCACCCCTCTCGCTGCCCGGAACGGGCCCGCAGCACGTCGTGCGCACCGCGCAGGACGCGGCACGGCTCCGCGCCGGACTGCGCCCAGGCGCCCACATCGTGCTCGCAGGAGCGAGCTGGATCGGCGGGGAGGTCGCGACGGCGGCACTCCGGCTGGGGTGCCGCGTGACCTGCGTGGAACCGGGTCCGGCACCGCTGGCCGCCGCCCTCGGCGACGAGGTCGGCGCACAGTTCCTGCCCTGGTGGTCCGACGTGGACCTGCGCCTCGGGGTGAGCATCCTCGAGGTGACCGCCACCGGCGTGCGGCTCGGCGACGGGTCGCACCTCACGGCGGACGTCGTGGTGGCGGGTATCGGAGTGCGCCCGCAGACCGACTGGCTGACCGGCTCCGGAATCGAGGTCGACCGCGGCGTGGTGGTCGACGAGCACCTGCGCACCACCAGGCCGAACGTGTACGCGGTGGGCGATGTCGCCGCCCGGTGGTCGCGGCGGTGGAACAAGCGCCTGCGCGTCGAGCACTGGGACGACGCGCGAACCGGCCCCGACGTCGCCGCAGCGATGATCCTGGGCGGCAACGACGGCCCGGAGCCGTTGCCGGTGCACGACCCGGTTCCCTACTTCTGGAGCGACCAGTTCGGGCACAAGATCCAGTACGTCGGCCAGCACGGCGCCGAGGACGCGGTCGTGATCCGCGGCCGGGGTTCGGCGAAGTGGGGAGCGGCCTGGCTCGCACCGGACGGCACGCTCAACGCTCACCTCAGCGTCGATCAACCCAAGCAGATGATCCACGCCAGAGCGGCGATCGATGCCGGCGCGAAACCGTCCCCGGAATCGCTGGCCGACCCGGATGCCTCGTTCTGAGCACGTGCCCAGGAACTGGGTCTGCGGGCCGGACCGGTGGCGGAGGTTCCTGCCGGGCAGCACAGCACGCGGGGTCCTCGAGCACTCTCGAGGACCCCGCGTGGGAACGGTGGCGGCGAGGTCAGCGAGCCAGGTAGCCGCCATCCACGTGCAATTCCGAACCGGTCATGAACGAGGCATCGTCACTGGCGAGGAAGGCGATGGCGGCGGCGATCTCGGACGGCCGAGCCAGCCGGCCCATCGGCATCACCGAGACCATGCCCGCTTCGATCTCGGTTCCCTTCACGTTCTCGAGGATGGGGGTGTCCACGAACCCCGGGTGCACCGAGTTCACCCGCACGCCGTCGCCGACCCAGCGCATGGCGGTGTTCTTCGTGAGCAGCCGGACAGCCCCCTTCGCCGCGTGGTAACCGGGCGAGGTGCCGAACCCGCCGCCCACGCCGTAGATCGAACTGACGTTGACCACCGAGCCGCACCGGGACGCCTTCAACTGCTCCGCAGCCGCCTTCATGCCCAGGAACACGCTGGTCTGCGTGACGGCGATCGTCCGCTCGTACTGCTCCTTCGTCGTCTCCTCGAGCGGGGCGACGTCCCCGACCCCGGCGTTGTTCACCAGGATGTCGAGCCCTCCGAACTCCGCGACGACGTGGTCGATCGCCTCCTGCCACGACTCCTCGGAGGCCACGTCGTGGTGCAGGAAAGCGGCCCGGGATCCCGACTCCCTGAGCCCGTTCGCGACTCCCTCGCCGGCAACGTCCTGGATGTCGGTGACGAGCACCGCCGCGCCTTCCTCCGCGAAACGCTCAGCGGTCGCCCTGCCGATGCCGCTCGCGGCACCGGTGACGAGGGCGACTCTGCCCTGAAGTCTGTCCACCATGGGCTCCTTGAAAAGGTGGGGAGTGTGGGTCCTGAAACAGCCCTAGGCCGCCTTGATGACTTGGGAGAAGGACATCTGGAACGCGTCTGGCGTGGTGAAGTTCGCGATGTCGGCCGAGGCGGCTTCTCCCTCCGGCGACTGCAGGGCCGCCAGGGCGTCTTCCTTGCTGTCGAAGTCCAGGACCGCGACCAGGAAGTGCGCGGGCTTCGATCCGTCCGGAAGTTCGGTCACGCCCCATTCGTAGTTCCTCAGCTTCGGCAGCTTGGTCGCCAGAACCGCGTGCACTTCGCGGTAGTGCTTCAGGAACTTCTCGGGGTCGGACGGATGATCGTAAATCGCCGTGAGCCGATACATCGGATTCGCCTTTCTGCCTGGGGGAATTGCGCAGCGACCATCCCGCGGCGCCTCGAGGACCCGCAGCGCCGGGCATACCATTCCACATTGGACGAACGTGGCGCCGGACAGGAGAGCCGCAGGGCGTGACTTGCAACCAGGATCACCCGAGCTGCGACAAGAGTCAAGATATTCCTGATATTCATAGTCACCGATTGCTTCCGAGGGCGCGTTCCTCGAAAGCTCGGCCGAGCGCAAGCGAAGCTGTGCGGCCCAGAACGAGTTGATCATTGCCCTCAAGAGGATCCGAAGCGGACGATCTTCACCCGGCAGAATGACACCTGTGCGTGCCAAGAGGGTGCCGCCGTTACGGTTGCCCAGTGGCTATGCCGAGCTCAGCCATGCCCCACGGTGTGGCATGGCAGCTGATCCTGGAGCAAGCTGCGGCTCCGGTCGCGGCGCTCGATCTGCAGGCCCGGGTCATCTACGCCAACCCCGCGGCCTGCCAGCTCCTCGGCTACGACCTCGCGGACGTGCTCCACCGCTCGGCAGGGGACTTCACACATCCAGATGACTCACCGGTCGACGACGACATGATCAGTAGCCTGATCACCGGTGACGTGGAGAAGCTGACCCAGGAGCGGCGCGGCGTGCGGTCCGACGGCACAGCCATCTGGGTCCTGGTCGACTTCGCTCTCATCCGCGACTCCGCCGGCGTGCCGCAGTTCGTCCTCGTGCAGTACCAGGACATCACCGAACGCCGCACAGCCGAGCGGCGCTGGCGCAGCACCTTCGCCAACGCCCCCATCGGCATGGCCATGCTCGACCTCACCGGCCGCTGGCTCGAGGTCAACGACAAGCTCTGCGACATGGTCGGCTACAGCCGCGACGAGATGCAGGCCATGCGCTTCACCGACCTCACCTACCCCAACGACACCTCCGGATTGGACCTCCTCGCCGAACTGGCCGCAGGCCACATCGACACCGCCAGCACCGAAAAGCGCTACCGGCACAAGAACGGATACCCCATCTGGGCCCTCATCCGCATCAACCTCGTCCGAGGAGCCGACGAAGAGCCCGCCTACCTCGTCGCCCAGTACGAGACCATCGGCGACGAGGAGATGCGCGACAGCCACATCGCGCACATGGCACTGCACGACCCGCTCACCGGCCTGGCCAACCGCGCCCTGCTCATGGACCGGCTCAACCACGAGCTCCACGCACTCCCCCAGCACGGCGGCGTCCTCGCAGTACTGCTGGCCGACGTCGACGGACTCAAGCCCGTCAACGACCGCTACGGCCACGCCGCCGGTGACCAACTCCTCACGACCACCGCCGACGAACTCCTCAACGCCGTCCACCCTGGAGACACGGTGTCCCGCCTCGGTGGCGACGAATTCGTGGTCGTCTCCAACAAGCCGGACATCAACGCGTCCAGGGCATTCCGCGACGATGTATCACGACGCCTGAACACCGACCTCATCGTCGCAGGCCACGAAATCACACTCACCGCCAGCATCGGACTCGCTGCCACCACCAGCTCCACCACGCCGGCCGCCGACCTGCTCCACGCGGCCGACCTCGACATGTACACCCGCAAAGCCGCCAGCCCCCACCACCAGCATCACTCCGGCGGCAGATGAACGAGTCCACTCCCCGACCCCGCTCGGGCGACTCACGATGACGTCATCGCCCTCCTCGGCCGATCCGGCTCCGCCAATCCCCGTCCATCGAGATGGCGTCGCGGAAGGGTCAGGATCAGGCACATCCCGATCAGTGCCGGCACGACGAAGGCGTAGAAGCTCCACTGGAAGGGCAGCTCGGCGCCGACGATCAGGCCACCCATGATCGGGCCGATGATCCCGCCGATCCGAGCGACAGTCATGATCGCCCCCATCGCGGTGGCCCGTACCGCGGCCGGAAACCAAATCGCGACGAAGCCGTTGAGGATGACCGAGGTTCCGTTGGCTCCCACACCAGCCAGGAACACCGCGACGTACAGGACGACGATCTGCGGGCTCATGCTCATGACGAGAAGCGCGAGCACACCGATGCCGAAGCCCCAGAACGCGATGCGGCGCGGACCGAAGCGGTCGGCGAACCACGACATGACCGTGGCGCCGATGATGGCCCCGACGCTCATCGTGGCGAGGAAGCTCAGCGCGGAGCCGAGCGGATACCCGGCCGTCCGCATGATCTGGGGCAGCCAGGTGTTCAACCCGTAGATGAACAGCTGCCCGATGAGGGTCGTCAGAGCGAACACGCCCGCCACGAAGAGCAGCGGCCGGCGGCCCAGGTCTCGCAGCCTCACCCGTCGTGCGTCCCGCTCGACGCCCTCAGCCGGCTCGGGCAGGCCGTAGCGCTCCGCCACTTCGCGGGCCTCCCTCAACCGGCCCTTGGCCGCCAGGAAGCCGACGGACTCGGGCATGGCGAAGTGGACGACGGGCAGCAGCACGATCGCGGCGACGCCCCCGAGGGCGAACATCATCCGGAAGCCGAAAGGCTCGATCAGCATCAGCGCGAGGAGCGAGGCCGCGATCGTTCCCACCGAGAAGCCGGAACTGACCAAGGCGTTGAACAGGTTGCGCCGGTCCCGTGGCGCGAACTCCACCGTGAGGGCGAGAGCGGTGGGCAGCAGGCCGCCGAGCCCGATCCCGCAGAAGAGCCGGAAGAGCCCGAACAGCTCCGGGCTCGGCGCCAGTGCGCAGGCGAGCATCCAGATCGAGAACCAGGCGATGCTGAACATCAGCATCTTCCTGCGTCCCAGGACATCCGTTGCGAAACCGCAGATCAGCGTACCGACCAGCATCCCCATGAAGGCGTAGCTGGCGATCACGCCCGCCTGGGCGGCCTCCAGCCTCCACGGCTCGTATTCGAGCAACGACGGGATCGTCGTCGCGAAAACCGACAGGTCGTACCCGTCGAAGATGACTGCGACGCAGCAGATGACGGCAACCGTCGTTCCACTGCGCCGACCGGCAGGTGCCCGCGCCTCGCTCATCCGGTCCTCCTTGACCGTCGAGTCATCGCGCCCCCGGAAAAGCCTGGAGGCGAGAGAAATCATGGGACTGACGACATTCGACGTGCAGTCAGCTTCCGCCGATCCCCTGAGCGGCCCAGCCGCCGTCGATCGGCACGACGACGCCGGCGATGTAGGAGGAGAGCGAAGTGCCGAGGAAGTAGGCCAGCTCGGCGACCTCGGCCGGCTGCCCGAACCGCTTCATCGGAATGCGGTCGAGGAAGTCATCCTCGTTGATCACTCCACGACGCAGGAATTCAGCGGACAGCTCGGTCACCACCGAACCCGGGGCAATCCCGTTGACCCGGATACCCCAAGGCGCCCACTCGGCGGCGAGACCGCGCACGAGCCCGGCCACCCCGGCCTTGGCCGCGCCGTAGGCGGCACGGCCAGGAAACCCGAACAGCCCGTTCAGCGACGACATCATGACCAGCGCTCCGCCCTCGGGCATGCGAGCGGCAGCCTGCTGGGCGCCGACCATGGCGCCGGTCAGGTGCACACGCAGCATGGCGTCCCAGTCCGCGGCGGAATAGTCCGCCGACGGACCCGCCTTGGCATGGCCGGCGTTCACGACGAACGTGCCGAGGCCGCTCGGCGTCGCACTGGCGAGCTCGCACGCTCGGCCGACGACCTCGGACGAGGCGGCGTCGCCTCCCACGACGTGGTGCCCAGCGCCCGGCCAGGACCTGGCGGTCGCGGCGAGCCGATCGGCGTCGAGGTCCAGGCCGACGACGGGGTGGCCGGACTCCGCGAAGCGCTGGGCGATCGCCGCGCCGATCCCCTGCGCGGCACCGGTGACGACGACGGCTGTCGGCTCAGACATCGGCCACCCACCGGACGGTCTGCTGCATCGCGATCGCCTTCTCCCGGAGTCGCAGCTGGTGCGCCGTCGTGGACCAAGACGTACCGGCACTCGCCGAAGATGGCCCGGGCGTCCGTCGCGATGCGCGAGACGCCGTGGAAGCAGGCGACCAACGCGAGCCCGCGCGGTCCCGCCGCGGGGCCGTCTGCCCTCTCGTCGTCACCGATCCTCCAGTGGTCTCCACATCATCGGGTTCTCGGCACCAGCATGATCTCGGGCCCGCCGAAGCACAAGTGGTTTGCTTGGAATCATCATAATAGATTTGAGATGAGAGCCGTCATTCTGAACGACGAGCGCGTGATGGTCGACGAGAACTGGCTTCGCGCCAACCGCCTCGAAAAGCTGTGCAACTCGACCTGCGGCTGAGTCCAGGACGTCACCGAACGCCGTTCAGACATCGGGGTAGGGCGCGGGATTGAGCAGGCCGCAGCACGGCGGTGTCGCCGCGTCGGCCGGGCCGCTCCCCGGCCTTCCCAGACCCGCGCGCTCCACAGCGCTTCGAACGCCTGAACCTCATCGGGAGCCCAGGCTCGATGCGCGGGCCTTGAGTTGCGGCGCGAGGGCGAGGGATTCGCACTCCTCACCATTGATGAGGCGGATCAGGGTGCGAGCGGCTTCGAAACCCATCTCCCACATGGGAGAGCGAACCGAGCTCAGCGGCACGGCGAGTTCGGCCGCCAGGGGCACGTCGTTGAAACCGACCACCGCCACGTCATCTCCGGCGCGCAGGCCTGCATCTCGGATCGCGCCCAGCGCACCGATCGCGGCGAAGTCGTTGACGGCGAACAGCGCGGTCGGTCGCGGATCGAGCTGCAGGAGGATCTCAGCGGCTTCCCTGCCTCCGCACACGTCGAACCGCGACTCCAGCACGTGCGTCTCCGGGAGGACGACGCCCTGCTCCGCGCAGACGTCCCGGAAGCCCTGGGTTCGCTCGACCCCGGTCGAGGCGTAGGGCTCGCCGGCGATCACGGCGAGATGGCGATGCCCGAGCTCGATGAGGTGCTCGGCCGCCATCCTGCCGCCGAGCTGGTCGTCGCAGGTGACCGAGAGGACTCCAGGCAATCGCCGTGAGGTGAGCACGACCTTGCTCCCGCGGTCGATCAGTTCGTGGACCAAGCCCGAATCGCTGCGCGCGTCGCCGAGGATCAATCCCCCCACCCTGGCGGCGAGCAAGGTCTCGACCCGCACCCGCTGCGTTTCGCGGTCATCGCCGCTGTTGGCGACGACGGTCTGGTAGCCGGCTGCCGCGGAGCCGCTCTCGATACCTTCGTAGATCGTGGCCAGCACGATGTCGGTCAGCCGCGGGACGACCACGCCGAGCATGCTCGACCTACCGGTGCGCAGGCTGGCCGCCGCTGGGTTCGGGAGATAACCCAGTTCCCTGGCCACCGCGCGGACGCGCTCGGCCGTCTTGCGTCCCACCCCATCACCACCGCGAATGGCCCGGGAGACGGTGGTGGCGTGCACACCAGCGGCCTCAGCGATGTCGGCGAGCGTCGGGGGCCGCGAGGGACTCTCCTCCGACCCGCTCGGGTCCGGCATCCCGAAGTCGGCAATCCCACCACTCACTGTCGTCTCGCTCCCCTTCGCAACGGCGCTGTTCAAGGTCATTGTTGCCCATCGGCTGCCGAGCAGCCCCGGGTCGGTTCCGTTACGTCTCCATTTCTCCCTTGACTGCGCGCTGGGTCACACGCATCATTCTACGCAATCGTTAGCGCAATCGTTAGCGGAGGAACTGTGCAGCATCTCGCCCTGCTCGGTACGGGTGGCACCATCGCCACCCGCAGCACCCCGTACGGCCGCCGGGTCGAAGTGGGGGCCGCCGAGCTGCTCGGAGCCGCGAAGGACGTCTGGGCCCTCACCGAGTTCGACATCGACGCCCGGGACCTGACCGGCGTCACCAGCTTCGCCGCGACGATCCCGGATGTGCTCGCGCTGGTGGAGGCCGTTCGGACCGCTGCGGCCGGGGCCGACGGTGTGGTGGTGACGCACGGAACCGACTCGCTCGAGGAGACGGCCTTCCTGCTCGCACTGGCGCACGCCGGTCCGCAACCGGTGGTGCTCACCGGCGCGCAGCGCCCGTTCGACGACCCCGCGCCGGACGGCCCGCGCAACCTCGCCGCGGCGCTGCGCTGGGCGGCGGAGCCGAACGCACGGGGAACCGGAGTCACCGTCGCCTTCGGCAACGAGGTCTTGCCGGCCGTAGGTGTGCGCAAAACTCACGCCCTCGCGCTCCAGGCGTTCTCCGCGCCGGGCCGCGCACCGATCGGTCACGTCGACGAGGCCGGCGTGCGCGTGCAGGGGGCAACTCCCCGCGTACCGCTGCTGCCACCTGGCACCATCGATCTCCCCAGGGTGGACATCGCCGGGCAGTACCTCGGCGCTGACACGTCGTGGCTGCACCACGCGGTCGCCAACGGCATGCGCGGTCTGGTGGTGGCCGGCTTCGGCTCCGGCAACACCACGCCCGAGACCACGCGGGCCTGCCTGCAACTGCTGTCAGACGGCATTCCCGTGCTGATCACGAGCCGCACCGGCGCGGGGCCTGTCGCCAGCCTCTACGCCGGAGGCAGTGCCGATCTCGCGGCGGCAGGTGCGGTGTTCGCCGGCGACCTCTCGCCTTGGCAGGCCCGCCTGCTGCTGGCCACCGCGCTCTCGGGCGAAGAGCAGCCCGATCAAGTCGCACGGCGATGCCTGACCTGGCTGCGCGAGGCCCGCGTGGTGTCCACAGCGGCCGCGAGCAGCTGAACGCAATCCGATCACGAACGGAAGGAAAGTGAGCGTCATGGCCAAGGAAATCCTCGTGGCGTACGGGGTCGACGTCGATGCGGTCGGCGGTTGGCTCGGGTCCTACGGCGGCGAAGACTCACCCTGCGACATCTCGCGCGGCCTGTTCGCAGGCGAGGTCGCCGTCCCGCGAATGCTGGAGCTGTTCCGCCGCACCGGCCTTCCCACGACCTGGTTCTGGCCGGGGCACTCCATCGAGACCTTCCCGGAGCAGTTCGACGCGTGCGTGCAGGCCGGTCACGAGATCGGCGTCCACGGCTACAGCCACGAGAACCCGATCGCGATGAGCCGCGAGCAGGAGTCCGACATCCTGGACCACTGCATCGACCTGATCGAGAAGCGGGCCGGCCGCCGCCCCACCGGCTACGTCGCGCCGTGGTGGGAGTTCTCCCCGGTAACCAACGAACTGCTGCTCGAGCGCGGCATCAAGTACGACCACTCGCTCATGCACCGAGACTTCGAGCCGTACTACGTCCGGGTCGGTGATTCCTGGTCCAAGATCGACTACGACCAGCCGGCGGCGACCTGGATGAAGCCGCTCGAGCGCGGGCACCAGACGAGCCTGGTCGAAATCCCGGCCTCCTGGTACCTCGACGACCTGCCCCCGATGATGTTCGTCAAGGCCAGCCCCAACAGCCATGGCTTCGTCAGCCCGCGTGATCTCGAAGTCATGTGGCGGGACCAGTTCGACTGGGTCTACCGGGAATCCGACTACGCGGTGTTCACGATGACCGTGCATCCCGACGTCTCCGGGCGCCCGCAGAACCTGCTCATGCACGAGCGCCTCATCGACCACATCGGAAGCCACGAAGGCGTCCGCTGGGTCACCTTCGACGAGATCGCCGACGACTTCCTCCGTCGCAACCCGCGCCGCTGAATTCGCCTCCGTGGAGGCGACACCCTCCCGCCCCCGTCGCCTTCACGATCCCCCTCGCACACCGCGGCTCCCGCCATCCGCCGCGTCACCCACACGGAGTCCTGCCATGTCCGAAAAACCCGACGTCCTGCCGCCCGGCGGCGCACCGCTGAGCGCCCGAATGATTCGAAGAGTTTCGCTGGTCTGCTTCTTTGCCTGGGTGTTCAGCGTCTTCGACCACACGCTGTTCGGGACCCTGCTCCCCGAGATCGCCATCGACTTCGGTTGGAGCTCCGCTGAGAGCACCGCAGTGGCCACCTGGGTCACCGCAGGAACCTTCATCGTCTCGCTCGCGGTCGGCCCGATGCTCGACCGCCTGGGCCGCAAACCCGCCCTGATGATCACCACCGCAGGCGCCGCCCTGACCTCCGGGGTCAGCTCGATCGCGGGCGGAAAGGTCGCCATGGTCCTGGTCCGGTCGTTCTCCGGGCTCGGATACTCCGAAGAAGTCGTGAACAGCGTCTACCTCAACGAGGTCTACGGCCGCAAGGGCAAGCGGGGCTTCATGTACAGCTTCGTCCAAAGTGGATGGCCGGTGGGGGCGTTGCTCGGTGCCGCGCTCACGGCGGCATTCCTCCCCGCGATCGGCTGGCGCGGTGTGTTCCTGTTCGCCACGTTCCCGGCGATCGTGATCGTCCTGCTGGCCTGGCGACTGCCGGAATCACCGGTATTCGTGAACATGCGGCACGTGCGGAAGCTCCGCCGTGAGGGACGCTCGGACGAGGCCGATCGGGTGGCGGCCGCGGCGGGCATTGAGGACGAGCGCGCAGGCACCGTGCGCGATGTTTTCGCACCGGGGTTGCGCATGCACACCGTCTGCCTGTCGGCGGCGTGGTTGCTGAACTGGATGGCCATCCAGGTCTTCTCCGTGCTGGGCACCACGGTGCTCACCGAAGCCAAGGGCGTGTCGTTCGACAACGCCTTGCTGGTTCTGATCTTGGCCAACGCCGCGGGGTTCACCGGTTATCTCTTCCACGGCTACCTCGGTGACCGCATCGGACGACGTACCACGATCATCGTCGGTTGGCTGATCGGTGGCGTGGTGATGACGGTGATGCTGTTCGGCCCGGTCGCCGCCGTCATCCCGCTTTACGCCTTGGGCCTGTTCTTCCTCACCGGCCCCTACGCCGCGCTGCTGTTCTACATGGGCGAGTCATTCCCCGCCCACGTCCGCGGCATCGGCCCCAACACCGCCCACATCATGGGTCCGGTCGGCGCGATCGTCGGCTCCGCGCTGCTTTCGGCCCTCGTCGGCACCGGGTACTCGATGACGTTCGCGGCCTTCTGCGCCGGATCGCTGGGCCTGATCGGCTCCAGCATCGCGATGTTGGGCACCCGCAAGGTCAACCAGGGGTCTCCCCACGAATCAGCTGCGCCGCTGACCACGACCACGACCTGAGGAGAAGCCACATGAGCTCCGTCGCGAACCCGACCACCCGTGATGACGGTCTCGCCGACAAGGTCGCGGTGATCACCGGTGGCGCGAGCGGAATCGGTCGCGCCCTCGCGCTGGCCTATGCCCGCGCCGGTGTCACCAGCGTCCTCGGCTACCACCCGGGAGACCCGCACGACCCCACCGCTGCGGTCACCGATGTCGAATCCGCGGGAGGCCGCGCGCTCGCCGTCGCCGCGGACGTCACCGATCCGGTAGCGGTGCGCACCCTCGTCGATACGGCGATCGGCGAATTCGGCAGGCTCGACATCGCTGTCGCCAACGCCGGCATCTTGCGCCGGGCCCCGATCTCCGCGATGACCGACGACCGCTGGGACGACATGCTCAGCGTCGACCTCACCGGAGTCCTTCGACTGCTGCGCTCCGCGGCGGAGAAGATGCACGACGGGGGCGCGATGGTCGCCGTGTCCTCAATCGCCGGCGGCGTCTACGGCTGGGGCGACCACGCCCACTACGCGGCGGCCAAATCCGGTGTGCTGGGCCTGATCCGCTCGGTCAGCGTGGAACTGGCACCACGCGGAATCCGCGCCAACGCGGTCATCCCCGGACTCATCGAAACACCGCAATCGCTCGACGCGGACAACTCGCTCGGACCAGACGGACTCGCCGAGGCCGGGCGAAGCATCCCAACCGGGCGCGTCGGCCGCGCCGACGAGGTGGCGCGGGCGATCCGGTTCCTCACCTCCGCCGACGCCTCCTACATCACCGGCCAACAAGTGATCGTCGACGGCGGGCTCACCGTCCGCTTCCCCGACTGACCCACGAAAGGAGGACCGCGATGACCACCTCCACCGGATCGCTGGTCGGACGCCATTGCATGATCACCGGCGCCGCCAGCGGGATCGGCGCAGCGATCGCCACCGCTTTCGCCCAAGCCGGCGCCACTCTCGCACTCGCCGACCTGGACGCGGACCGTCTGGGGCGAACGGCATCCGATCTCGCCGGCACGCGGCACGTGCTCGACCTCACCACCCCCGACGCGGTGCAGGCGCTGATCGACACCGAGATCGAACAGGTCGGCCGGATCGACGTCCTGGTGAACTGCGCCGGGATCCTCACCGAGGTACCGCTGGTCGACATGGACGTGGCGACCTGGCAACGCATGATCGACGTCGACCTCACCTCCGTATTCCTCACCTGCCGCGCAGTGGTCCCGCACATGCTCCACGCCGGGTGCGGCCGGATCATCAACATCGCCTCGCAGCTGGGGCAGAAGGGCGGATCGGGACTCACCCACTACAGCGCCGCCAAAGCCGGCGTCATCGGCTTCACCAAAGCGCTGGCCAGAGAAGTCTCCGCGCACGGCGTGCTGGTCAACGCGATCGCTCCCGGGCCGATCACCACACCGTTGATCGACGGCCTGAGCCCTGACTGGAAGCAGGCGAAGGAGGCCGAACTGCCCCTCGGCCGATTCGGACTTCCCGAGGAAGTCGCCCCCACTGCCGTCCTGCTCGCTTCCCACCCGGGCGGCAACCTCTACACCGGTCAAACATTGGGCCCCAACAGCGGCGACGTGATGGTGTAGGCGATGTGCGGAACCTGTGGGAGCACGCAGGCCGGATGGCCGGAACGCATCGCACCGCTGCAGCCCGGGGCGGCCGAGCGGCGTGCCCGAGCGTTGACAGCGCTGCTCCGCTCGCACGGTCGCAGTGCCGCCCGCCGGGTCGCGGTCATGACGTGGCCCGGCGGCGGCGTGCGCTGGAGAAGCCAGGACGGATGGTGCTTCGCACCATCGCTGTCGGAAGCGGTACGAGCTCTGACTCGGCGCTACGGGACGTTGGTGCCGACCCTTGGGCCGGTCTCACCCCGCCCAGAGGAACGGGTCCTGCCCTTCTCGGTCACCCGCGAAGCTGCCGCCGTCTGGTGCGCCGCAGCTGTTGAGGCCGGCTGGACGCGGCTGCACACCTGCACCTTGAAGCTCCACGATCAAACCATCGTCTTGGACGCCCACCGAGCGCACTCGCACAAGCTGCCCAACGCCAAACCCGTTCTGCGAACGCCCTACGAGTCATCGGAGCTGCTGGCGCACTGGGCAACCGCGCTGCACGATTTCCGGATCACCGAGTAGCCCGACGCGTCACCGAACGGTTCACCAGCAACAGCCCGCTCGCGGAGCACCCGGGGGGCACCCCCTGCGTTTGCGGGGCATGCGAGCGCCCACAACGCGCTCAGAGCCCCGTGTTCAGGCGGGAGAGACACCGGCGCTAGCGAGAAAGGCGGGCAGCAAACCGGGGAAGCGTATTTCCAACTCGTCCGCGCGCAGTTCGCTGTACCGGGACGTGCCCTCTTCGACTGGGCCATGATACGGCTCTCACGAATAACTTCGAAGTGGTGCGTGGAAGTCGACTTTGACACCGAGAGACCGAACGCGCCGCAGATCATCGGATGATCGGAACGCATCGACCAGGTCGGGCACCACCGTTCTGTCTCGTTCGGCGTTCTCCGGCACCATCATCACCAACGACGAGTACACCCGCGAAACCGCCGAGGAGGCCCTCGCAGCAGGTACGGCCGACCGTTCATCGCAAACCCGGACCTGCCTGAACGATTCGAGCACAACGCACCGCTCAACGAAGGCGACCACGGCACCTTCTACGGCGGTGACGAGCGCGGCTACGCCGACTACCCGGCGCTTTGAGCAGAGTCTTGACCTGAGTTCGCGAGGCGCCCAGCTGCTCGCAGCGACGACGAACCCCGAGGCCATGCCTCCTCCCGCTCCGGCAAGAGCACTGGCGACGTCCGCGGTGCCCTGTGTCTTGGCTCGGATGGCCAGGGGGAGCATGTCGGTGATGATGGCGGTGCCACTGACCAGTCCGAAGTTCCAGCCAAGCCCGAGTAACGCGAGGGCGAGTGCCAGCAGGGCAACGGAATGCGGCGGGACCTGGGCTGCGAGTAGGCCGGCGGCGAGAAGGGTGAGGCCGGAAGCGGCGGCCACGGTCAGCCTGCCGAAGCGGTCGACGAGCAGGCCGCTGAATGGGAAGGCAGGTACATCCCGGCCACGTGCACGGCGATGACCACACCGGCCGCGTATCCGGCTGCGAGCCCGGTGCGGCGCCCCAGACGCTGTGATGTGCGTCCGACCAGGATCGCTGCGGCGGCGGAACCGACGGTGATAAGGACGGTCGGGGGTCGGGGGTCAGGTGGTTTCCACCGGCAACTCGGCGAGGCGCCATTCGAGCATTCCGTCGGCGAGGCGGCGCGCAGTCCGGCCGTGCGCCGTGAACAGCCGCACTGCGTCGTGCGCGAGCACGCAGTACGCGCCGCGGCAGTAGGCCACGACCTCCTGGTCGGCCGGGATATCGCCGAGTCTGTCGGCCAATTCCTCCAGGGGAACGGACACTGCGCCGGGGATGTGGCCGGCCTCGTACTCCTCACGGGGCCGCACGTCGAGCACGACCACGTCGCCACTCTCGGCTCGGCGCAGCAGCTCGTCGCGGCTGACGTGCTCGGCGTCGTCGGGACCGAGATAGGCGCTGCTGGCCGCTTCCACATCGGGCAGGTGCGCGCTGGCCACGGTGCGCGTGAGCGCGTAGAGCGCGGCAACGTCGGTGCCGGCCAGCCGGTAGTGGACCTTCGTGCCTTCCCGGCGAGTGGTGACCAGGTTGGCCTGCTTGAGCGTCTGCAGGTGCGCCGACGCAGTGGTCAGCCCCAGTTCCGCCGCACGTGCCAACGCCTCGACCGTGCGCTCGCCCTGGGCGAGCAGGTCCAGCAGTTCCAACCGCTTGCCGCTGCCCAGCGCCTTGCCGACACGGGCGAACTGATCGAACAGGGCCGTCTTCGCGTCTCGATCACCCATCAATCCTCCAATCTTTCATGGAATAGCGTATAACAAGAAGGCGCATGCGGAGAACACACCCGGAAGGAGCGCTCGCAATGAGCACCGTTGACCTCGTACCGCTGATCGACGAGGGACTGGGCAACTCCGCCTACCTGGTCGATCTGGGAGACGGGCGCGCGCTCGTGGTCGATGTCAGCCTCGACTTGCGGGCCACCCAGCAGGCCGCGCGCCGACGGGGGCTGACCGTGGCGTTCGCCGCGGACACCCACTTGCACGCCGACTTCGTTTCCGGCGCCCGCCAGTTGTCGGTGACCGAAGGCACCCGCGTTCTGGCTTCGGCCGCTGGGCACCGGGAATTCCGCCACACCGGACTGCACGACGAAGACGAGATCGACCTCGGCGGGCTGCGACTGCGCGCCCTGGCCACGCCCGGACACACCCAGGAGCACCTGTCCTTCCTGCTGCTCGACGGCGACCAGCCAGTTGGCGTGTTCACCGGCGGCTCATTGCTGGTCGGCTCGGCAGCGCGCACCGACCTGATCGCGCCCGAACGAACAGAACCGCTGGCCCGCCAGCAGTACGCTTCACTGCGCAGACTCGCCGACCTGCCTGACGAGGTCGCCGTGTGGCCCACCCACGGCGCCGGATCGTTCTGCTCGGCACCGCCCGGTGCTCAGCGCACCAGCACGATCGGCACCCAAAAGGCCACCAACCCGCTGCTGCGGACCGAAGGTGAGGACGCGTTCGTGGCAGCGCTGATCGGATCGCTCGGCAGCTTCCCCGACTACTTCCTGCGCCTGGCCGAGGTCAACCGCCGGGGCCCCGCAGTGCTCGACACCGACCCAGCACTACCCGGACTGGATGCGGCACGGGTGCGGTCGCTGCTGGCCGAAGGCGCTCAAGGGGTCGACGTGCGGCCGGTGCCCGAGTTCGCCGCGGGTCACATTCCCAGGGCGCTGTCGATCCCGCTGCGGCCGGTCTTCGCCTCGTGGCTGGGCTGGCTCGCCGACCCGGAACGACCGCTGATCGTCGTGCGCGGAGACGAGCAAGACCCGGCCGAGATCGCCTGGCAGGCCGCCAAGATCGGTTGCACCAACATCGCTGGAGAACTGCACGGCGGCGTGGACGCCTGGATCGGCGATGAGCAGGAGATCACCGCTACACGGCTGGTGCGTGCCGAGGAGATCGGCCGGGAGAACGTTCTCGACGTCCGCCAAGTTCCCGAGTTCGCTGCCGGGCACGTTCCCGGCTCCACTCACGTTGAGCTCGGCTCCCTCGCGGACCGTGCCGAAGCTCTGCCGCACGCACCGACCGTCGTGATGTGCGGGCACGGCGAACGTGCGATGGGCGCGGCCAGCGTCCTCGAACAAGCCGGGCACCGCGACCTCGCCGTCCTCGAAGGTGGCCCCGCCGACTGGGCCCAGGCCACCGGCCGCCCGTTGGAGCACGGGGAATGAGTGCCACCCGGGTGCGGTTGGGCCTGCGCGCCAACCTCGCCCAGTTCAGCCTGCTCGTGCTGGTCAACGCCCTGGTCGGCGGCATGGTCGGCCAGGAGCAGACCGTCCTGCCGCTGCTGGCCGAACGGGAATTCCACCTCACCGGCTACACAGTCCTGCTGACCTACGTGCTCGTGTTCGGGCTCAGCAAGGCCGCCACGAACTACTTCGCCGGCACCTGGTCCGACCGCTTCGGCCGCAAACCCGTCCTGATCGCGGGCTGGCTCATCGCGATCCCCGTGCCGGTGATGCTGATCTGGGCTGATCACTGGGGCTGGGTCGTGGCCGCCAACCTCCTGCTGGGCATCAACCAGGGCCTGACCTGGTCCACGACCGTGATCATGAAGGTCGATCTCGTCGGCCCCCGGCAACGCGGGCTCGCGATGGGCTTCAACGAAGCCGCCGGGTATGGCGCCGTCGCGATCACCTCGGCGTTGGCCGGCTACCTCGCCGAGCAGTACGGGCTGCGCCCCGCACCATTCCTGCTCGGCGCGGCCTACGTCGTGCTCGGCCTCGCCCTGTCCACCCTGGCCGTCCGCGAGACCCGCGAGCACGCCCGACTTGAAGCAAGCCAGCCGCAGTCCGGAAGCTTCAGCGGCCAGCACACCGATCTGACCAACCGGGAAGTCCTTGTCCGCACGACCTTCACCGACCCCGCGCTGTCCTCGGCCAGCCAAGCCGGGCTGATCAACAACCTCAACTTCGGCCTCTCCTGGGGCCTGTTCCCACTGCTGTTCGCCAGCGCCGGACTCGCGGTGGACCAGGTCGGCATCCTCGTCGCCCTCTACCCCGCCGTCTGGGGCATCGGGCAACTCGCCACCGGAGCCCTGTCCGACCGATGGGGGCGCAAGCACCTCATCACCGCCGGAATGCTCGTCCAAGCAACCGCGCTCACTCTCATCGCCATCGTCGGCACCTTCCCGGCATGGGCGATCGCGACCGCACTGCTGGGCGCGGGCACCGCGATGGTTTACCCCACCCTGCTGGCCGCCATCGGCGATGTTGCCCACCCCGGCTGGCGCGCCCGCTCGGTCGGCGTCTACCGGCTCTGGCGCGACAGCGGCTACGCCGCCGGCGCCGTCCTCGGCGGCATGGTTGCCGACATCTGGGACCTCCGCGCCGCCGTTTGGGCCGCAGCCGCCCTCAGCCTCCTCTCCTGCATCAGCGTCGCCCTCCGCATGTACGAAACCCACCCCCGCACCGACCGCCGCCCCATCGACCACATCGGGGACACGTCATGACCATTCCCAGGGACTGAGCCACGGCAGCGGCTCCGAGGCCAGCACCCTCGCCATCCGCGGCGCCGCTCTGGCCCGCCGCGACTTCGGCAACCACATCATCACCTGAACCACGGAGCACCCGGTCGTCCGACCTTCTCTCCTTGGAATACCCCCGGGGGTTTGTTACGTTGGGATTAGCGAAGGGAGATGGTCGTGGTGGAGATGAAGCCCGAGATGGTGGGAGACGCCTTGACCCGTCTGCGCCGGGCGCGCGGTCAGTTGAACGGCGTGATCGAGGCTATGGAGGAGGGACGCGACTGCGCTGAGGTCTTGACCCAGCTCGCGGCTGTTTCGCGTGCTCTGGACCGTGCTGGGTTCAAGATTGTGGCCAGCGGAATGAGGTACTGCCAGCAGGCTCGCGAGGACGGCGATGAACCGCCGATGACCGAGCAGGAGCTGGAACGCCTGTTCCTCGCGCTCGCCTGAGCGCGACCCCGAGGCGCCTCTCTTTGGTCGCCCGGGAACATGTGACTGGTTTATACCCCCAGGGGTTTAGGAGGATCGTTGTCTGAGAAGACGCCGGAAGTCGGTGTGGAAGTCTTCGCCGGGACGTGGCGGCGGGGTACTCGGTTGGTCGATGTGCGTGAGCCGGAGGAGTTCGCCTCGGGTCATGTGCCGGGTGCGGTGAACGTGCCGCTGGAGGAGGTGCTGGCTTCGCCGCAGCGCTTTGCGGGGCAGGAGTGCTACGTCATCTGCCGTTCAGGAGGGCGCAGCCTGAAGGCCGCGGAAGCGATGAACGCGGCCGGTGGTCAAGCGGTTTCGGTTGCCGGTGGCACTTCGGGGTGGATCGAAGCGGGCAACGAGGTTGAAAGGGGTGCGCAGCAGTGACGGCGATGGATGTGGTGAAGCAGGAGGACCGCTTGGCCGGTGGCCTGGTGGTCGAGGTGATCGAGACGTCCTCGCTGGGTGACCGCAGCTACCTGGCCACCGACGGCGAGGTCGCCGTGGTGGTCGACCCGCAGCGGGACGTGGACCGGGTGATCGCCGCCGCCGGGCGGTTGGGCGTTCGGATCGCTCTGGTGCTGGACACGCACGTGCACAACGACTACGTCTCCGGTGGCTTGGAGCTGGCCCGGTTGACCGGCGCCGAGTACGGGCTGGCGGCTGCCGACGAGGTGCCGTTCGACCGGCGTCGGCTTGCTGACGGCGAGGTCGTGGAGCTCTCGCCCCGGATGCAGGTGCGGGCGGTGGCCACGCCGGGGCACACCTTCCACCACCTGTCCTACGCGCTGGAGGGCACGGACGGCCCGGTGGGCGTTTTCACGGGTGGTTCGCTGCTGTTCGGCACGACCGGGCGCACCGATCTTCTGGGCGAGCAGCACAGCGAGGACCTCGCCCGTCACCAGCACGCGTCCGCGCAGAAGCTGGCGTCGATCCTGCCCGACGGAGCGCAGATCTGGCCGACCCACGGGTTCGGCAGCTTCTGCTCGGCGACACAGGCTTCTGGCGACTCAGCAACGTTGGGAGAGCAGAAGCGTGTCAACCCGGCGCTGACGTTGGCCGAGGGTGATTTCGTCGAGCAGACCCTGGCGGGGCTGGATGCCTACCCGGCGTACTACGCGCACATGGGTGTGCAGAACACCGCCGGACCGGAGCCGCTGGACCTGCGCGAACCGGTCCGGGCCGAGCCGGCGGAGTTGCGCCGCCGCTTGGACCACGGGGAGTGGGTGGTCGATCTGCGCTCCCGCAAGGCCTACGTGGTCTCCCACCTGGCCGGAACGGTCAGCCTCGGGCTGGATGGCCCGATGGTGACATGGCTCGGGTGGATGATCGACTGGGGCGCTCCGATCACGCTGCTGGGCGAGTCCCGCGAGCAGGTCGGCCAGGCCCAGCGCGAGTTGGCCCGCATCGGCATCGACAAGTTCGCCGCGGCGGCCGTGGGCACCCCGGAAGAGCTGGCCGCCGACTCCGGCCAGCTGCGCAGCACCCCGACCGCCACGTTCGCCGACCTGGCCGCGGCGATGGCCGGTGAGACCGGCGGTCTTCCGGCGCCGGAGGTGGTGCTGGACGTGCGGACCAACAACGAGTTCGCCGCTCACCACGTGGCCGGTGCGGTGCACATCCCGCTCTACGAGCTCGGCGACCGGGTGGTCGAGGTGCCGGCGGGTGCGGTGTGGGTGCACTGCGGCAGCGGTTACCGCGCCACAGCGGCGGCCTCGCTGCTGGAATCGGCCGGACGCACGGTCGTGCTCATCGACGACATGTTCGACGCCGCCACCGAGGCCGGCGTGCCGATGACCGACGGAACCTGAGACCACAACCCGGAAACGATCGTGGAGGTATTCATAGCAATGACCCAGGCCCTGCCCAAGACCATCGACACCGCTCAGGTTCGCGCATTGCGCGACGCCGACCCTCAGATCCGGCTGATCGACGTGCGCGCACCCGGGGAGTTCGCTTCGTCGCACATCCCGGGCTCCTACAACGTGCCCCTCGACCTGCTGCGGGAACACCGCGACGAGCTCACCGCCCAGCACGGCGACCCGGTGGTGCTCGTGTGCGCCTCGGGTGGTCGTGCCGAGCAGGCCCGCAGCCTGCTGGAAAACGCCGGTCTGGACCGGCTCAGCGTGCTGCGCGGCGGCATCACCGGCTGGCAGCAGCAAGGAGGCGAGCTCAACCAGGGACGCGGCACGTGGGCCATGGAGCGGCAGGTGCGGCTTGTCGCCGGACTGCTCGTGCTCACCGGCGTGGTGGCCAGCACCGCCTACGACCCGCTGAAGTGGGTCGCCGGCTTCGTCGGCGCGGGGCTGACCTTCGCTGCCGTGAGCAACAACTGCGCGATGTCCCGCGTCCTCGGACTGCTGCCCCACAACCGCACGTCCCGCACCGACGGCCGGGCACTCCTCGACGCCCTCACCGGCGGAACGGGCGCCGGGCGCCGGGCTTGATGTCTGACCTCTGGCGAGCACGTGCACGGCGTTGACGGCAGCGGGGCGGTCGATGAGTCCGCTCCCGGGATAGGTGGTTTCGTTGTTGTTGGCAGTGGTGTTCGGCGCCGTGATCGGGTTGGCACTGGGGCTGCTCGGCGCCGGTGGTTCGATCCTCGCCGTGCCTGCGCTGGTCTACGGCGTCGGGCAACCCTTGCAGACCGCCATTCCCACCTCGCTTGCCGTGGTCGCCCTGTCCTCGCTGGGCGCCCTGTTTCCCCGCGAGCGGCGCACGTCGGTGCGGTGGCCGGTGGCGCTGGTCTTCGGCGCGGCCGGCATCCCCGCCGCCTTCGGCGGCGCCGCGCTCGGCAGACTCTTCCCGCAGCGCTGGCTGCTGCTGGCCTTCGCCGCGCTCATGGTCGTCGTCGCGGTGCGCATGCTGCACGGGGGCGAGAACCACACCGGCGCCTGCCGCACCCAGCAGGGCGGGATCAACTGGCGCACCTGCCTGCCCAAATCCGTGCTCGCCGGTGCGACCGTCGGCGTGCTCACCGGATTGTTCGGCGTCGGCGGCGGTTTCATCATCGTCCCCGCGCTGAGCCTGCTTCTCGGCCTGGGGGCGCAGCAAGCCGTCGCCACCTCCCTGGTGGTGGTGCTGATCAACTCGGTGTCCGGGTTGGTCGCCCACGCCGGGGCGGCCGACAGCCTGGACTACCGCGTATTACTGCTCTTCGCCGGCGCCGCGCTGGTGGTCTCGGTCGTGGCCGCGCGGTGGTCCACGAAGCTGGACTCGTCCACCGTGCGGCGCTGGTTCGCCTTCGTCGTCTTGGCCGTCGCGGTCTTCGTCGCCGCGGCCGCCCTCATCAACCCCTCGGCTCTGGGATGACCCCCAGGTCTACGTTCGTTCTCTGGAAAGAAGTGGTGAAGATGTGTCGTCGCGTCAACTGCCGACAGTGCGGCAAACCGACCTACGTCGGATGCGGTCAGCACGTGGAGCAAGTGCTCGCCGACGTGCCGAAGGCCCAGCGGTGCGACTGCGCCCCGACAGCCGAGGCCAGAAGCAAGGGCGGGTTCTGGCGCAAACTCCTCGGCCGCGCCTGACCACGCCGAAAAGACCCGACTTCACCCGAAAGCGGACCTTCACCACAACCGCCATCAGAACCTGGCGCTGACCGGTTCAAACCGAGAAACTCCCCCAGCTGGGAGACGCACCGTCGGCCTCGCCCGCACAACTCCGATACGAACCGCATGTCGAACTTTCTTGGCGCGAAGTGCGTTCGCGGTTGCTATGGACATCTGAGCTCGTGATGGTCCGCCCGCGATTGGCCCTTTCGCAACGTCAGAGCGCTTCGGAACGATACGGCGCGTAGTTGTAGCGCTCGCGAGGTGGTCGGCGGTGTTCGGTCGACGGCGGCATAGCGGGCAGTTCGAAGCGGGGGCGGAGCGTTTCGTAGTACGGCACGGTCGACAACAGGTGCGCGATCAGGTTGATCCGCGCACGACGCTTGTCATCGCTTTCCACCAGGTACCAGGGGGACAGCGAGTTTCGGTCGCGGCCAGCATCTCATCGCGCGCAGCCGAGTACTGCTCCCAGCGAGTCATCGACTCCAAGTCCGGCGGAGACAACTTCCACCGCCGCATCGGGTCCTCGCTGCGCTTGCGCAGCCGTCGTCGCTGTTCGGCCCTGCTCACGGAGAACCAGTACTTGCGGAGCAAGAACCCGTCCTCGATCAGCAGCCGCTCGAACGCCGGGCACTGGCGCAAGAACCGCCGATGCTCTTCTTCCGTGCAGAACCCCATGACGCGCTCCACCCCAGCACGGTTGTACCAACTGCGGTCGAACAGAGCGATCTCACCGGCAGCGGGCAGCTGCGCAACGTAGCGCTGGAAGTACCACTCCCCGCGCTCCCGCTCCGTCGGAGCCGGCAGCGCGACGATGCGCATCACGCGCGGGTTGAGGTACTCGGCGACTCGCTTGATCGCGCTGCCCTTACCGGCCGCGTCTCGCCCTTCGAACACGACGACCAGCCGGGTCCCCTCCTGCCGAACCCATTCCTGCAGTTTGACGAGCTCAGCCTGGAGGCGGAACAGCTCCTTCTCATAGACTCCACGCGGCAACCGCTCCGGGCCAATGCCCATATCGTCCCCGCCCCGCTCACCGCCGACCATGGTCACCGCTTCCTCCCCCGGTTCACCCAGGATGGCGCCGGAAGAACTCAACCCGGACCGCTGACGACGACCACCGGGCATGGCGCGTGATTGACGCAGTGCAGGCTCACCGATCCGAGCAGCACCTGCGCGAACCTCCCGTGCCCACGGCGCCCCACCACCAGCAGGTCCGAATCCCTCGCCTCGTCCAGCAGCGCTCGAACGGCATCCTGCCGCACGACCCGCCGCTCCACCGGAACTCCGGTGTCCGATTCCGCACACGTCTCATCGACCGCTTTTCGCAACTCCCGCTCCCCGACTGTGAGGACGCGCTCCTCCTCCGGCATCATCAACGCGACGTCGATCAGCGCGGGGACCCCGCACGCGAACACCGCCACGACACGTCCTCCGCACCCCTCGGCATAGCCCAAAGCCCACCGCAGCGCCGCCCGAGAACCTGTTGATCCGTCCACGCCGACGACGATCCGTCGCTTGCTGCCTTCCATAGCTCCCCCCGGGGGCCTCAGAGCAGGGTCCCGGTACCCCCTCTACCCGTCGTGGGACTTGATCGCAGCACGGCACCTCCCGTCCGCCACCGGAGAGTCACTTGGGACCGCGAGACGTTCCCAGACCAGCCGATCTCATCGCACCGGTCGCTTCCACACGGTTCGAGGCTGCTCACGCGTGTGCGGAGCGTGGCCCTCAGCGGCATTGCCGATCCCATCTCGTCACCCCTCCGCCGGTTTCAGGCTCTGCGGCTGCCGAGTGCTTGTCCCATGCTGGACGGGAAGCCGTCATCACCAGGAGGGACACCATGAGCAACTTGCTTCCTCGCCCCGCTCGGGGCCTGCCGGATCTCTTGCGCATGCTGGAGAGCGAATGGCCGTTCGGCGAACGGCACGCGATGCGGATCGAAGCGTTCAGCGAGGAAGGCAGCTTCGTGGTTCGCTGCGAACTTCCCGGCGTCGATCCTGACGACATCCACATCAACATCGAGGGCGACCAGCTCAGGGTCGAAGCCGAACGCAGGCAGGAAGAACGAGCGGAATCGCACAGCGAGTTCTACTACGGCTCCTACAGCCGCACGATGCTGCTGCCCTCGGGCTGCGACGTCGGGAGCATCAAGGCCGACTACGACAACGGCATCGTGACCATCCACATGCCTCGCAGAGAAACACCGGAGACCAAGGAAATACCTGTCGCACGCAAAGGCGAGTAGCTCCGCGATCCCACCCCCGCGCGGCAGGTCGAGGCGTGGTGAGAGTCCTTCGACTCTGCTGATGCCCCAGCTCGTCGGCGAGGCTGGTAGACAGCAGCGCCGGATACGGGAGCTTGATCATGCGCGCGGAAGTCGGCGAATGGCTGATCGTCGAGGGGGCCCACCTCGGCGACCACCGCTACAAGGGACAGATCATCGAGGTTCGCGGCCCGAACGGCGAACCACCTTACCTCGTGCGGTGGCTCGACGATGACCACGTGAGCCTGTTGTACCCGGGGCCGGACGCGCACCGCGAGCACAGCCTCCCGCACCACCTCAAGCTCGGCGCCCGGCTCCGGCGCGGCACCGATCCGGAGGTGCGGCCGTCGTGAGGTGACCACCCACCCGTGGGCCGGCACGGCGTCCGACCTGGGTACCTCTGCCCGGCCACTCACGTGGACGCTAGCGCGGTACAGGTCATCTCGGTTTCGGAAGATGCGATGGGCGCCGTCCCGACCAAGACTCTCAGCAAGCGCACGCGCGGACCCCGTTCGCGCCGAGTGCGAGGTCCTAGGCTGAGGATTCCGGGTGCAGACCACGACGGCCCTCGTTCACTTCGCCACCGCGCTGGCGATCGGACTGCTGCTGGGCTTGGAGCGCGAGCACAGCACGGCCGGACAGCCCGTACGCCCGGCAGGGTCCCGGACGTTCTCCTTGCTGAGCCTCGTAGGCGCTATCGCCGCCGCCCTGTCACCAACGATGCTGATCGTCACGGTCGGCGTCGCCGGTGCCCTCGTGGTCGTCTGGTACATGCTGACCGCGCGGACCTGTCCGGAGGCAGACCTGGGCGCCACCACGGAGGTCGCTGCGATCGCCGCCGTGCTGCTGGGGGCACTGGCGTGGTCGCAGCCGACGTGGGCGGTGCCCATCGCCGTAGCCGCGGTGGCGCTGCTGGCCGCGAAACGACCACTGCACCGCTTCGCGACGCGCCTGGTCACCGACGACGACATCGCGGACGCCATCAGATTGTTCGTCGTCGCGTTCGTGATCTTCCCGCTGCTGCCGGACCGGCCCCTGGGTCCCTACGGGGTGCTCAACCCGTCCCGGATCTGGTTGCTGGTCATCGCGATCACGCTCATCGGCTGGGCCGGCTACGTGGCCGTGCGCGCGCTCGGCGAACGGCAGGGACTGGTGCTCGTCGGCTTCCTCGGAGGATTCGTATCCGCCTCGGCGACCACCGTCGTGCTCGCCCGCCGAGCGGGCGGGAACGTGCGGCACGCGGTCCTGCCCGCAGTGCTCACGGCCAGCGTCGCGACCTTGGTGCAGCTCGTCGCGCTGACCGCCGTCGTCAATCCAGCCATCGCGGTCCGGCTGCTACCGGCATCGGCCGCCGGTGCGGCCGTCCTGCTGGGCGAGGCCGGATGGCTCGCCTGGCACACCCGGCGCACCGGAGGTGACTCCGACTCCGAGCGGACGGACACCGCCGATGCGCCGTCGGCGTTCCAGCGCCCGCTGTCCTTGCGCGTCACGATCTCGCTGACGTTGGTGCTGATCCTGCTGCTGACCGCTACGCGCGCCGCTGCGGCGCTGCTCGGCCCGCGGGGCGTCCTCGCGGCCGCATTCGTGGGAGGGCTCGCCGACGCGCACTCCGCAGCAGTGGCCGCCTCCTCGCTGGGCGGCACCGTCGTTCCGATCAGCGTGGCGTTGCTGGGCGTGGGAATGGCACTGCTGAGCAACACCCTGATCAAGATCGTGCTGGCTGCCGTCGCAGGTGGACTGCGCTTCGCGACACGCCTTGCGGTGCTGCTCGTCCTGCCGGCCGCCGCGGTCGCGGGCGGGATCGTGCTGGTGATGTGACGGTCCACCAGTGGTAGCAACGCGCCGACCGCCTGGAAGGACTCGCGCATCGGTGATCGCCGCACGGCTGGCAGGAAGTGTCGCTTTCGCACCGCGCCCTTGCGGTGCTTCACCGAAGTCACGCCCCGCGGCCGAGCTCAGGCTCTAAGGACGTTGGACCCTGGTGGCGTGCACCGGCGCTGTCCCCGCGGGCAGGTCGGCCGACTGCGGCCAGCCGACGCGGACAGCCATCTGCGGATAGCCCTCATCTGCCAGTACCTCGCGTCGCACGTGCGCCCGCGTGCGCGGAACCTCGAACGCCTCGCTGAGCGGGCAGCTCGACAATCCGCCGAGCTCCGCCTGGCACAGCACCGCGCCCAGCGCTTCCCCCGCACGCAGATGGGCGTCGCGATCATCGGTATCCGTGCTGACCAACAGCAGACTTCCCGCCGTCAGCGCCGAACCGGTCTCGCGCACCACCGTCTCCGCGTAGCCGAAGTCCCGCACGACAACGTCTCCGTACCGCTGACCGTGCCACGGTGCGCTCTCATCCAGGACCCCTCTCGCGGCGGACGGCGTCAGCCCTGACCAGGCCGCCAACTCGGCGCGGTAGGCATCGGACCCGGCATGGATCATCGCTGCCTTGGTGAACGCCTGTGCGACCGCGTACCGCTGATCACCCGTAAGCACCGACACGCTCGCGACCGCGCCCTCCGAGACGAGGTCGCGGAGCACTTCCCGCGGCACCGCGATCGCGGCGTACTGGCGGCGATCGACGTGGCGTCGCTGCGCGGCACGGACGAGCGCACAATCGGACGGGGCGGGGTCCTGCTTTCCATCCAACACGTCTATCCGCGCCAGCAGATCGGCATCATGCTCGCTCGGCATTCGCTGCACCCGAGGCCGCCATCCCCGCCCGCGCAGGGACAACAGCGCGTGGTGCAGCGCAGCTCCGCAGCTGATCACCATCTCGCGGCGGTCCGGGTCAGTCTCCGGCAGCGCCACCGTCCCGTCCAGCAACAACTCCAGCGCACCTGCCGCCTCGCGGAACCGCCACGGCTGGAGGTTGAACAGCGAAGGTGCGCGCCCAGCCAGCCCACGCACCTCGCGCGCATCATGCGCGCTGATCGGCGAGTACGACATGGCCCTCCTCCTCTCTCGCCTACTACCGTCATCTCGTCCTCGGGTCGCTGCCAGGGTCTGCGGGCCTGCCCGACGTAGCCTTCTCCCGGAGTCGAAGGCCTTCACGCGCCGCCGCTGGCTGTCCGGGAAACGAGGTCAGGTGGCGACCGCGGTGGCCACGACGAAGTAGATGCTCACCGACAACAGGTCCTGCACCACGGTGGCGAGCGGCCCGGAACCGAAGGCCGGGTCCTTGTTAAGGCGGTGGAACAGCCATGGCAAGACCATTGCGACGAACGTGGACACCGACGCCGCGGCGAACAACGCCACCGAGACCGCCAGCGCCACCTCGACGTTGTTCCATATCAGTGCCACTAGTGGCAGCGCCAAGACGGCCAGCAGCAGCCCGAGCATGGTACCGGTGACGATTTCGCGAAGCGCGACCCGGGAGACGCTGACACCGACGGACAAGCCGCGGATGATCAGCGCCTCGGTCTGGGTCCCGATGGCATCGGCCAGGTAGACCACCCCCGGGACGAAGAACGCGATCAGCACCTGGCGCTCCATCTGACTTTCGAAAGCACCCACGATCAGCGCCGCGAACAAGGCACCGGCCAACCCAAGCAGCAGCCAGGGCAAACGGTGCCACAGCCGGCGTCCGACGCCTTCGGTGGAGGCGCTGCGCGCCGAGGCCGACGAGGACAGGAACCCGCCCAGCCGCGCCATGTCCTGATCATGCTCCTCCAACAGCACGGACAGCAGGCGCTGCGGCGGAATCACCCCGACGAACCGACCCGACGGTCCGACGACCGCCAAACCCGGCTCCCCGTGTCGCACCGCTTCCCATGCCGCTCGCTCTTGGTCCGTTCCCGGAGCAACCACCGGCGGATGCCCGTCCATCACCTCGGCGACGCGCGCACCCCTCCGTGCCGCCAGCAACCTCTCCACGGTCAACAACCCCAGCAGCCGGCCGTCTTCGCACACCGCTACGACGGCCGCGCTGTCGAACTCCCGGATGCGCAGGCCGGCGAACAGCTCGTCAACGGAGTCGCCAGGAGCCGCGATAGGGATGTTGATCGAGGCGTGCTGCACCGCGATCCCCAGGGAATCGCGGCTCGCGGTCAGCGGCTCCGGTTCCACATCGGTCATCGTTCACCCCTACATGACCAGCCCGGGTTCAGCCCGACGCCGCTGCGCTCGCCGGATACCCCGCGGCGTATCCCGGCCAACAACGCGCAACCGGCTTCCACTCGCGCCACCGAAAGCGGCACGACAACAGCACCATCGACTCCACAGTGGTCATGAACTCATGAACGCCCCTCGTCACGGCACCCGAGAGCTCCCGCCACGGTAGACTGGGATAGCTGCCGGTGGCCAACCCGCACATCAGGCCGTCCGCAGCTTGCCGCGCTTCTCTCGCGAGCCTCCGCCATGGTCAGCAGAAGAACCGGTACGGCACAACGGAACGTCCGATCCACCAACCGGAAGAACGGCCGATGGCTTCGCGTTCCGACAGGGGGAAGTCATGTCCCGCGGCCGTGAACGCCGTCGCCTCAAGAAGATCGCACGCCAACTCAGTTCCGATGATCCCGAATTCGCCCACAGAATGACGACGCCTCGACCGATCACGAAGGTGATGCGGTGGATGACCTTGTGGCGGGCACTGGGCGTGCTGGCGGCGCTGTTCGCCGTCCTGTGCTTGATACTCGGGCAGGGAAAGGAATTCTTCGTCGCGGCCCTCACCGCCACCCTGCTGCTGACCTACGCGTCATGGCACGAGCGCAACTGGTCGCCGTGAGGCCCGCTTGCGATCCGTTTCGGCAATGATCGCGCGCGCCAGGGCAAGGACTTTCACGTAGTCAGGAGGCGCGCACCACGAGCACCGGACACGGCGCGCAGTGCAGGAGAGCACGGCTGGTCGACCCGATCAGCATCCCGGTGATCCCACCGCGCCCGCGGCTGCCCACAACGATCAGCTGCGCCCGCGCACCGTGTTCGACCAGGAAGCGAACCGGTCGATCGCGCGCAACAACACGCTCCACCGAGACATCCGGGTACTTCGCTGCCCATCCCGCCAGCCGCTCCGCCAGCACGCGCTGCTGGTCAACCCTGATCGCTTCCCAGTCAGCAGCACCTGGTGCGAACCACTCATCGACCGCCACGTCGCTCCACACGTGCACGGCCACGAGCGGCGCTCCACGCAACGACGCCTCCTCGTAGGCCGCCGCGAGCGCGGGTTCACCCACCCTCGACCCGTCAACACCCACGATGACCGGACCGGTTCGCGCGTCCTCTCGACCAGGCGAGTCGGGGACGACCACCACCGGACAGCGAGACCGCATCGCGACCAGCTCCGCCGTCGACCCCAGCGCCAACCGCACCCCGGTGACCTCGTTGAGCCCTCGCGCACCGACGACGAGCCGCTCTGCCTCTTGGGACTCGTCGAGCAGCACCTCTCCCGGCATTCCACGCCGAAGCACCTGCTCGACCTCCACACCTCCGGCAGCGGCACGCGCAGCGGTCACCGCCTCCGAGAGCCCACGGGGTCGCTCGGCCTTGATCTCGTCCAAGCCCGGTCCAGCGGGTTCCGGAGCCTGGGGAACAGCGCAGACCAGCCGCAGCGAACGCCGGTGCAGCCGAGCGTCCACAGCCGCCCAGTGCACGGCTTCCAGCGCAGGCTCGGAGCCATCCACTCCCACGACTTCCCGCATGCCGACACCTCATTCCCGCGCACGTCCACGCCGACCGTACGATGGCACGCAGACGCCGCAACCGCGTGCGGGCGACAGACCGCTCTACCGATGGCGCGTCCCGTTGAGTCACGCCGCGCTGTCGAGTGGCAGCCCAAAGTGTTGAGCGCCGTGTGCCGTTTGTTCCGGACTCGGCGCCCAACTCGCGGTGGAACCCGCCTCGACGGACTGCCGCTCATCCGCTCTTACGCCTGCCCGCGCGGTTGTCCGCGCTGGGACCGGCTGCTGCGTTTCTTTCTTGTCCTCTGCGCACGGCGTTGAGGACGGCCTGCAGGACGAGTCCGAGGAGGAGCAGGTCGGCGAGCATCTGGACGGCGACGACGAGGCGCAGGGGCTCAGCGACGGGGTGGATGTCGCCGAAACCCACGGTGGCGAACACGGTGATGGTGAAGTAAAGGGCGTCGCTGCGGGTCAGCGGTTCGGAGAACACCGCCGGGTTCGTCTGCGAGGCCAGGAAGTAGCCGGCGGAGAAGATCAGCAGGAAGGCCGGGATCACCAGGGTCAGCGTCTCGAGAGCCCGCAGCCCGGGATTGCGGGAGCGCACGATCGCGCGAATCTGCCACACGATCAGCCCGGTGATCCCCGCCAGCGCGACCAGCAGGCCCAGCAGCGTGTACCCGCCGGGCGGCTTGGCCGTGAGGGGCAGCAGGTAGAAGAGCGCGACGAGGAAGACCACGGTCAGCGTCGATCGGATCGATACGACGATCACACGTCGCCGCGGCGTTCGGGTGCCAGGTGACGTCGGTGGCACGATGGTCGCGCCGCTCATGCCGGCGGGGTCGCCACGTCGGCGGGCTTGGGACGGTGGCTGATGCGGAAGTGGCGGCGTGCGCGCCGGCTCTGCCTGGCCTGCTTGTCCTTCTTGATCTTGGGGGTCGCCGGTTCGGCGCCCAGCAAGGCCTCCACCCATTGCGCGCGGGGGTCGGCGTCGACCAGAACGGCCTTGACCAGCAGGGTGAGCGGGATGGCCAGCAGCGCGCCCAGCGGGCCGAGGATCCAGGCCCAGAACAGCAACGCCAGAAACGTCACGGTGGCCGACAGACCGACGGAGTCACCGATGAACCGCGGTTGGATCAGCGACTGGATGACCAGGTTGAGCACGCAGTAGACCACCACGACCGCGAGCGCGAGCTGCCAGCCTCCGGTGAGCAGGGCCAGCAGGACCGGGGGCACCAACCCGATGACGAACCCGATGTTCGGGATGAAGTTGGTGATGAACGCGAGCACGCCCCACAGCACGGCCAGCGGAATCCCCATGATCGCCAGGGCGGTGGTGTCGAGCACCGCGACGATCAGCCCGAACACCGCTGTGACCCCCAGGTAGCTGCGGGTGCCGTGGGCGAAACCCGCCAGTGCGGTGATCATGTGCGGGCGATCCTTCGAGATCATGCCTATTCGGCGGGCGGTGCCGCCGGACTCCGCGGTCAGGAACAGAAGCAGGGCCAGGATGAACACCAGGCCGCTCAGTATCGAGCCGACGCTGGAGAACACGGTGCCGATCTGGTCGGCGAACTTGCTCAGATCCGCTGAGCCGGCCGTGGCCCGGGCTTGGGCGGGATTGATACCCAGCTTGGTCAGCTGCGCGGACAGCGAGTCCACCAGCTGCTGGGCCTTCCCGGAGTTCTCGGCCAGCAGTGAGCCGAGCTGGCTCACCGAGGCGGCCAGGAAGGCCGTGAGCGCCAGCACCGACCCGAAGATGACCACGAGCAGTGACAAGACGGCTGCCCACGTCGGCCACCCCTTGCCCTCCAGCCAGGTCTTGATCGGGTACACCGCGATCACGATCACCAACGCCAGCAGCAGTGGCCCGAGCAGCCACGACACCCAGTACATCCCGGCCACGGTGACCACCGCCGCGGCCGCCCCCAGCAGGATCACCACACCCCGCGGCAAAGCCGCACCCCCCGGGCCCTCGCCGGGACTCGTTGGGCTCCCCGCCGATCCCTGCCCGCCGACGCCGGGTCGGCCACCGTTGTCCACCATCCCCACTCGCTCCCTTACTCCGCGAACCACCGGGCCGCGCGACTCAGCGACACACCGAACTCGGGTCTGATCGCTCAACCGCGGCCACAGGACGGCATGGGCGGCAACGGACGGACCCGTTCGGGATCTCGTGAGCTGCCGCCTGCCGCTACTGGGGGCGTCACCGCTCGGTCTGGGCGTTCCAGGTGGCGATCAGCGCGTAGATGATGAGCACGTCGATCACGAGCAGAAGGATCGACCAGATCGGGAAAGCCGGAAGCCAGGCCAGCTGCACGATCATGTTGATCGCCACCAGCCCGACCCCCACAGCGCGCGCCCAACCCGGGGCATTGCCCAGCAAGGACAACCCTGTCGCCAGCACGAGCGCGCCCATGATGATGTGCAGCCATCCCCACGCGGTGAGGTCGAGGGCCAGGACTGCACCTCCGACGGTGACGAAGTAGGTCGGGGAGAACAGCGCGGCCAAACCTTCGATCACACCGAACCCGCCGAGCACCGCCATCATCACGCCGCCGAAGCGCACCCAGTCCATTCCTGCGCCCGAGCCCTGGATCACCCCACCGTACTGCGAGCGCGGCTTGGGCACCGATCCGCGGGCCTCCGCGGTCCGTGTCTGCTGCTCGGTCATCGATACCTCCAGTTGTTCTCGACGGTCCGTCTCCATCGCGGAACCGCACACGGCTAGCGTGCGCTTGGACAATGAGAGCGACCAGTGCCAGAAGTCCCAGCAAGACGGCCACCCCGGCGCCGCGACCACCTGCCCGAACAGACCTCGGCCGCGGACTCCGTCGAACCTGGCCTGACTGCGCTCCTGCTCTGACCACCCGGGGGCAACAGCTCACCTGCGCGCTTGCAGGATCCTCCAGGCGGCGGCCACGGCCGAATCCGCTTCTCCCCCGGTGTCCACCTCAACCGCTTCCGGCCACGCGGCGAATCGGCCCGCCATCCGGTCGGCGACATCGGCCGTCGCGTCCGAGACATCATCCACGCGGGCGGCAAGGCGAGCCGCCGCAACTTCCCGGGGCGCGTCGCACCTGAGCTCGGTGATCGCGGCGCGTCCCTCCCGTGCGAGCGCACGGGCCGCCTCTCGTTCATCGGCATTGCTCCAACTCGCGTCCAAGACGACGCTCTCGCCGTACTCGATCAACTGGCGACACCGCGCGAACATCTCGCCGTAGGTGTCGTGGACCTGCGTGCTGTCGTACAAGCCCCTGCCGTAGCCCGCTCCGGAGTCGAGGCCTGCCGCACGCGGCATCTCCCTGCGGATCTGGTCCGTCCTCAGCAGCACCCCGCCCATCCGGTCTGCGAGCGCGCCCGCCACCGTGGACTTGCCCACGCCGGGCAAGCCGCCCACGACGACCAGCCGCACCTGACCTGAGCGCAGGTGTTCAAGTGCCATCCCCGCGAGTTTCCGCGCCTGGTCGGCCGCAGCCGCAACGCCCTGCTCGTGACGCAGGCAGGCGACCTTGGACCGCACGAAAGCGCGGTAGGCGATGTAGTGGTCGGCGAGCGAGCGGGGGACCTGAGCACCCGATAGTTCCGCATACCAGCCGAGGAACTCCCGTCCGAGCTCCGCCGCACCGAGACGTTCGAGGTCCATCGCCAGGAAGGCCGCGTCGTCGAGACCGTCCACGTAGCGCAGCGCGTCGTCGAACTCCAGGCAGTCCAGCGCACGTGGGCCGTCGGGCAAGCAGAAGATGTCCTCCGCTTGAAGATCGCCGTGGCCGTCCACCACGTACCCGCGGCGCAGGCGGTCCCCCAGCAACCGCGCACGGCCATCGACGTAGTCCAACGCCCGCCAGACGATGTCCTCGAAAGTTTCGCGACCGAGAACATTACCGACGAACGGCTCCGCCCCGGTGAAGTTGTCGACCCATCGCCTGCGCAACGCGGCCGGCTCGCCGGCTGATTCGACATCCGGGCCCCGCTTCGCGGTGCTGTGGAACGACACCAACTTCCGGGCGAGCTGCTGGAGGTCCGAGCGCACGTCCACGCCGCGCTCCACCAACGTCGCCAGCCGCCGGTCCGGAGGCATTCGCCTCATGACCACGATCCAGTCACAACTCCGGCCTTCACCATCGAGCACCTCGGACAGGTCGAGGTACACGTCCGGCGCCAGGCGCCGGTTGAGCTCCACCTCCCGGACGCACGCCGCTCGGCGGGACTCGACGCTGGTGAAGTTCAGGAACCCGAAATCCACAGGCTTCTTGACCTTGTACGCTCGGTCGCCGATGAACACGACCACGGCCGTGTGGCTTTCCGCCACGGCCGCGGCCTCGGGTGGTTCACGTCTGGCTACCGAAACGCCCTCCACCACTCGCGACGTGCTGGTCAGGTCCATGACGTTCCCTCTCCTCCGGCCAGCGGTCGGCTACGTCTGGCTCACTCATCACGCGCGGACGTGCCGACGGGCTTCAGCGCGCGACGATCACCGGGCAGGGCGAATGCTGCAGCAATTGCTGGCTCGTGGAACCGAGCAGCAAGCCGGTGAACCCGCCACGCCCCCGCGCACCCACCACCACCAGCTGCGCATGCTTGGCGTGCTGGAGAAGAGCTCGGGCGGGCTTGTCGTGGGACACGTAGCGGTGGACCTCGACGTCGGGGAACTTCTCGCACCAGCCCGCCAGCTGCTCAGCCAGCCACCGTTCCTGGTCGGTCTGCACGCTGTCCCAGCCCTGCCCCTCGGACCACCACGCCGCCTCCGCATCGAGGGAGTTCCAGGTGCGCACCGCTCGCAACGCCACACCGCGTCGCGAGGTGTATTCGAACGCCGTGGTCAACGCCGCTTCGCCGGCGGAAGACCCGTCCACTCCGACGACGACCGGAGCCTCGGGCACCGCTGTCCCGGGCCCGCGGACCACCGCGACCGGGCAATGCCCGTGAGCGCTCAGCGCCACCGCCACCGACCCGACCACCAACCCGGTGAACCCACCCAAACCCCGACTGCCCACCACGACCAACTGCGCCCCGCGCGACTCATCGACCAGCACGGCCCCCGCCTGTCCAACATGGATCTCGGTTTCCACCCGGAGGCCGGCCACCTCCGACCTGGCGACATCGACCGCCCGGTGCAGCCACTCCTTGCCCTGCCGCTGCGCGGCCTGGATGTAGGGCACGGGAAGCGGGTAACCCGGCAGATCCGGAAGGTAGACCAACGAGAGCACATCGGCGTACACGATCCGCAACCCCGCGTTCCTGCGATGCGCCTCAGCCGCAGCCCACCGCACCGCGTGGACGGCCGACGACGAACCGTCAACACCCACGACCACCGGTTTGAGGCTCGGATTGCTCATATCCACTCCCGAATGGCGACGGTTGATTGCGTCACTCCGCGTGCGCGGACGCGATCTTGCTGGCCCAGACGGCGATCTCATCCCAGTCGCGCAAGTCCCTGAACGCCGGGTCGATCGACTTCGCCATGTTCCGGCGGAGGAACCCACCACCGTGCTCGGAAACCGAACCACCGAACACCACGTGATCGTGTGCGCCGATCCGCTCGCCGCGCCGAGTGATGCGCGGAGGTCTGGTCCACTTCTCTCCCTCGCGGCCCCGGGCCTGTTCGCCAACCGGTCCACTGCTGAACAACCAGACTTCGCACCCCTCCAAGTCCCGGCGGCTCAGAAGGCGACGCGCCTCGTGCAACCAACGGCCCATGTAAACTGCGCTCCCCAGAACGACGAGGTCGTAGTTCTCGACGCCCCGCACGTGCCCAGCACGGCGCACGTCGACATCGAGGCCCGCCTGTGCCAGGACATCACCGATCGCTGCTGCGATCTCCCCGGTAGCACCAGACTTGGTGCCGTAAGCGACGAGTGCTCGCTTGCCCATCGCGGCCCCCTCGTTACTACGGCCGAACACCGCCGAGTGTCCTGCCTAAAGCCGCCGACCGCACGTCTTCACCGTCGTGAGCGACGTTGAAACCAATGTGGCACCGTAGTGTGAGCGACGGAGCGGTCGGACACTGATGAGGACCCGAGGTTCTCTCATCCCCGCAGGGGTTACCGGCCTCGCGCTCGCTCGCCCAGCACCTGGAGACGACGTTGGTATTCCTCCTCGTCGATCTCGCCACGCGCGAACCGATCGGCTAGCAAGCGCTCCGCACTGCTGGTCGAATCCTGGGACCTACCGTGGTCGGCCGTTCGCGACAGATACCGGACCAAGGCGATGATGCCGAGAATGATCACCGCCCAGAACAGCACCGTGCTCGCGGTCATGAACGCGAACCCCCACACGCCCATGCCCCCATCTCCGAACATCATGGCAACCTCCTCAACCACGCGTTGGCCAGGCAACCGCTCAGGCCTCCATCTGCGACGACCGAACGCCCGCGCCGATTGGGTACCCCGCCGAACGCACGGCAAGCGCGCAGCATCGCACCGGAAACCCGGCCGAGCCTTTCCGGCCGATACTCCTCCCCTCCAGCAAGAACCCCCCGCCGGGCGTCGCCAGACCCGCAATGGTTGAGGGAGAGGACATTGGCCCTTACTACCGGAGGGCAGCCCTTCCTAACGTTGGCCTCCGCGTTCTGGCGCGCTCAGGCGGCGTGTGGCTCCCGCCAGCCATAGGCGAGCGGCGACAGAGGGCCAGTTTGCGCCGGGCCGGTTTTTGCCGACCCGGTGCGCGCGGGGTGTTTGGTACGCGACGAGTAGCGAGAAGGATGTGCGGGCGATGCCCGATCCACGGTCGACGCATCAGAATAAGGCGAGTCGGCTCCGACGTTGGTTCGAGCCGACGCTTCTCGTCGTCACGACGAGCGGGCTGCTCGTCGGCGTTGCTGCCTGGGCAGTCGGGGCTCCCGGCATAGCCGACGTGGTGTGGATGGCGACAACCGCCGCTGCCATCGTGCCCGCGCTGGTTTGGATGGTGTTGGCGTTGTGGCAGGGCCGGACCGGCGTCGACCTCATCGCGGTGCTCTCGCTCGGCGGCACCCTCGCAGTGCACGAGTACCTCGCAGGAGCGCTCATCGCCGTGATGCTCGCCTCCGGGCAGACCCTGGACTCCGCAGCGCAGCGCCGAGCCTCCCACGACTTGCGCGCTCTGCTGGAGCACGCCCCCCGGATCGCCCATCGGCGCGCGAAAGGAGCCATCGAGAACGTCTCCGCGGACGAGGTGCGCGTCGGCGACCTGTTGCTGGTGGCCCCCGGTGAGGTGGTGCCTGTCGACGGTCGGGTCAGCAGCGATCCCGCTCTCCTCGACGAGTCTGTACTAACCGGCGAATCCAGGCAGGTCGAGCGCGCTCCCGGAGACACCGTGCGCAGCGGCGTCGTCAACGCGGGAACCGCCTTCGAACTGCTGGCCGATGCTCGAGCCCAGGACAGCACCTACGCGGGGATCGTGCGGCTGGCGGAGCAGGCCGGTGCGGAGCGCGCACCCGTCGTCCGGCTCGCCGACCGGTACGCGACGTGGTTCCTCCCGCTGACCTTGCTCCTCGCCGGTTCCAGCTGGTTGATCACGGGTTCCCCGGTCGGCGCGGTCGCTGTGCTGGTCGTTGCCACACCTTGCCCGCTGCTTCTGGCGGTTCCCGTGGCGGTCGTATCGGGCATGTCCCGGGCTTCTCGAGCCGGGGTGATCATCCGCGATGGCACTGCGCTGGAGAACCTCGGCCGCGCCACCACCGCGGTCATGGACAAGACCGGCACCCTCACTGCGGGACACCCAGCGGTGCTGGACGTCATCAACGCACCGGCGATCGAGGCCACGGAAGTGCTCCGGCTGGCCGCCTCGCTGGACCAGGCATCCCCCCACGTCCTCGCCGAGGCCATCGTCGGGCACGCGCGCCGGCTTCAGCTCGTGCTGACGCCACCACACGACGCATCGGAACAGCCGGGCCGCGGGATGAGCGGCATCGTCGAGGGTGACCGAATCGAGGTCGGCAAACTCGCGCTTCCCGAGAGCAGACCGCGCTGGATCGACACCACGCTGAACCGCGCCATGCTCGACGCCGCTGCCATCGCCTGGGTCAGCCGCGAAGGCGAACTCGTAGGCGCGGTGCTGCTGCGCGATCCAGTGCGCCGAGACGCCCCCAGAACCCTCCGGCGGCTGCGGGAAGCAGGACTGCGCCGCCTGGTCATGCTTACCGGCGATCGCCTCGAACCGGCCAGGGAAGTCGCCACCGTGCTGGGCTTGGACGGGGTGCACGCCGAGCAGAGTCCCGCGGAGAAGGTCGCAAGTGTGCGCGAGGAGAGCCGAACCGCGACCACCATCATGGTCGGCGACGGCGTCAACGACGCTCCCGCCCTAGCGGCGGCGACGGTCGGAATCGCGATGGGGGCACGCGGCTCTACCGCGTCGTCGGAGGCCGCCGATGTGGTGCTCACAGCGGATCGGCTGGATCCCCTCGCCGAGGCGATGAGCATCGCCCGTCGCGCGCGCGGCATCGCGGTGCAGAGCGCCGCCGTCGGCATGAGCCTGTCGCTCCTGGCCATGGGCATTGCCGTAGCCGGTCTGCTGCAACCCGCTGCGGGGGCTCTCCTGCAGGAAGGCATCGACGTCGCGGTCATCCTCAACGCGCTGCGTGCGTTGCGCGGCCGCGACCGCGGCGAGCGCACCGTGCCGCCCGCCACGCAAGACCTGCTGCACCACTTCGCCTCCGAGCAGAACGAGCTCCGGGAAACCCTGCACATGATCCGCGACACCGCGGACCTCATCTCCGGAAACCCCAGGTCCACGAATGCACTGGCCGCGCTGCGTCGGACCGGTGAATTCCTGGATCAGCGGCTCGTTCCGCACGAACGAGCCGAGGAAATCCAGCTCTACCCCGCCCTCGCCTCCGCACTGGGCGGCGCCGAGGCCACCGCGACGATGAGCCGCATGCACGCCGAGATCGACAGACTCAGCGCCAGGATCCGCTCCCACCTGAACCTCGCTGAAGCGCGTCGGCACATCGGCGACGACCAAGTCGAGGACCTTCTCGCCACCCTGTACGGCTTGCACACCGTGCTACTCCTGCACTTCACCCAGGAAGAGGAAAGCTACTTCGCGCTGGCGGAAACCAACCAGGGCCCCTGAGCCCGGAAGCACCGCGCCACGCCCGGTGAGCCACGACGCACTGGTGCTCACCGCAGCTGCCGCCTCCGGGGCCGGCACCACGTGGTGCACGGGACGTCATCGCAACTTCCCGCCCGCGACCTGAGGGGCTCCCGATTCGTACCTCTCGTTCTCCACGGATTCCCGCTTGAGGTAGTCCTCCAGGTCGAACATGTTGCCCTGCGAGCGATCGGCGACGTTGAGCATCGTGTTCATCTGCGCGATTTCGTCGACTTGTTCGGACAGGAACCAGCGCACGAACTGCTCGCCGAGGTAATCTCCCTCCTCACGCAGGACTCGAGACAACGTCGTGACTTCATCGGTCGCGACGCGTTCCTGCTCAACGGCGAGCGCTATCAGCTCACGAGGGTCCGAGAAGTCGTTTCGGACCGCCTCAACGCTGGGGACTTCCACCGCAACGCTGTTGTCGATCATGTACTGCACGATCCGCATCGCGTGATCGCGTTTGCGCAGCGACTGCCGGTAGAAGTACGACGCCAGACGCGGGAGATCCCGCTGGTCGAACCACACCGCGCAGGCCAGGTACTGCTGCGATGCCCTGAGTCCGCTTCCCACCTGCTCTTCCATCAGGTCCTGGGCCTGGGAGGTGCGAGGCGAAATCGTCTTCACAACTGCATCCATGGCAAAAAACGCTACGTCCGGGCGGCCATGAGCGCGACCGGGCGCGACGCCGGTGAAGCCTCACGCACACACGCGGGCTGCGGCGCAGCACCGATTGAGCGACGCTTGCGATAGCCCGACCACCGGAGGTTGATCGCGATGTCGACGGTCCACGACGACGGGGTCGTCGTCGGATTCGATGCTTCCGCAGAATCGCGGACGGCAGTGCGGTGGGCGGCGCTCGACGCCACGACACGCGGGCGGCCGCTGGAGGTCGTTCACGCGATACCCATCCCGCTCGAGGAGTTGACGCGCATACACCTGCCCAGCGAGACCGTTTCGTTCGAACCGCTGCGCAGCGCCGCGCAGCGGGTGCTGGCCGACATCGCTGCCGAATGCCGTCGCGAACACCCCGGTCTGGAAGTGCGGACGCGGGCACGCATGGGCGACCCGGCAAGCATCTTGCGCGACGCCGCTACCGGCGCGTGCGTCCTCGTGCTGGGCCCGCCCCGGAAGGGGCGGGCGCATCATCTTCTACTCGGCTCGACCGCCGGCGACCTGGTGCGCTCGGCGCCCGCTCCGGTCGTCATCGTGCGCGGCCACCGCTGGTCCGGATCCAACGGACCGCCGGCAGAGATCGAACGGGTCGTCGTGGGCATCGATGGCTCCGCATGCAGCGCGCGGGCAGCGGGATTCGCCTACGACCTCGCGTTCCGCCACGACGCGGAACTCACCGCACTGCTGGCCATCGCAGAGCAAGCTCCGGACCCGCTGCCACCGAACCGCGGATGGACCCTCGACTCCGATGCCATCGACGCTCAGCGCCGCGTCTTGGCCGAGTCCGTGGCGGGATGCGCCGAGCGGTACCCGGACGTCGTGGCACACCAAGAGCTGATCACCACCGAAGGTCCCACCGATGCGCTGCTCACCGCTGCGGTCGATGCCGATCTCCTCGTGGTCGGCACACGCGGGCGCGGTGCCCTCCGCTCGACCTTGCTCGGTTCGGTCAGCCACGCCGTGGTGCACTACGCAGCCTGCCCCGTAGCGGTGATCAGGTGAACCTGCGAGGTCACCGCTTCCGGCCTCCGCACCGTGAGCAACGTGGGCGAAGGACGAGCGCCGCTGGTCGAGGGAGGTGTCGGGGCCGTGCGCTGCAGCGTTCACCCTTCGGGGAACAACCCTTCGATGACGTCCGACAGCGCTCGACGCGGTGTCAGCGGCGCGGGGAACTCGTGCGTCACCGGCCACCCGATCCGCAGCGCCAGCTGCGGAACCCCGTCTCCCCCGAGAACCTGCTCCCGGACCTGATCGCGGGAAACGGCGCTCTCACCGATCTGACTGAGCGGACACGTCGCCAGGCCCTGTTCCGTCGCGCAGAGCAGGACAGCGCTCAGCGCCTCGCCCGCCGCCAGCCAATTCTCCTGATCGTCACCCAGGGTCGCCAGCACCGCCAAGACCGCCCCATCGTCCAGGATCGGCACCTCCAGCTCGCCCTCGGCAACGAGCGCGAAGTTCCGCTCCGGCATACCACGCAGGTGCTCCGCCGGGAGGCTGCGAGCCGGTACCCCCTCAGCAGCAGCGTGGCGCCCTGCCCACGAGGCGAGTTCCTGCCGGTACTCGGGCCACTGGCGCAACTCCGAATTCGCCTGCTCGATGGCGACTTCCAGCTCTCTGCGCAACCGCTCGTCAGAGGCGAGGACGAGCCGGCAACCCTCGGACCCCGCGACCTCGCGCAACGGGGCGAGCACCTCCTGCGGCACCGGGTCGGTCAGGAACGGCCGCCGATCGGTGCGGCGGTCAGCAGCCGCGGCGGCCAAGGTCAGCACGTGCTCATCGACCTCGTCGAGCCTGGTGAACTCGATCGAGGCCAGGTGGTCCGGCTGATCCGGGTTCGGCAGCCGGTGCACCCGGGCCTGCCATCCTTCGGCGGCCAAGGCGATGCGCAGGTGGTTCAACGCAGCGCCGCAGCTCATCACCCCCTCCCGGCCGGTCGGGTCGACAACGGGCAACGCGCGAGACGGATCCAGGTAGAGGTGCACCGAATGCTCGGCAACCTTCCACAGCCAGGGCTGGCTGTTGTGCACCGAGGGCGCCCGGCACGCCAACGCCAACGCCGCGCGCACCGTCTCCCGCGACGGAACCCACCTTCCGGCCATCGCATTCACCCCCACCAGGATCCTCGCGCATCACCGGCAAGATCACCCGTTTCCTCTCATCGTCATCATTGGGCCGGCGGACGAACAACGACGACGGTGCACGGTGCGTGGGTGACGCAATGCCGACTCACCGACCCCAGCAGAGCACCCACGAATCCGCCGTGCCCACGACTTCCGACGACCAGGAGATCCGCGTGCTTCACCTGGTCCAGCAGGACACTTGCGGCATGACCGCGGACGACCTCTCTGCGGATGGGCACCGATGTCGGCAACGCCGCCGTGACCTCGTCGACGATCTCCCGGAGCCCCTTCTCCGCGCGCATGCTCAACTCGTCATCGGACATCAGCGGTGGCATGGGTGTGGGCTCGGTGAAGTTCGGCGGTGCCCACGCCAGCACCCCGGTGATCTCCCCGGCGGTCTGTTCGGCGTAGCGCAGCGCCCACCGCAGTGCCGCTCGCGAGCCCGGTGAGCCGTCGACTCCGACGACGATTCGCGGTCCGTTCTCACTCATGACCCCGTCCATTTCCAGAAGTGTTCGGATCCGGGTCTACCGCTCAGCCGCGAGACCGGCCGTCATCACTGGACGGCCTCCGACCTGTTCGCACGACTACGCCGCCTGCTCGGCGGCAGCGCGGACGGTGGCTCGCATGATGGCCCTGACGAACGGCTTGACCACGACCCAGTACAGCTTGAAGATTCGGTGTGTGATCGGGTCGTTGAGAACGGTGCGGATGTCGTAGGTCACCAGGCTGCTGCTTCGACCGTACGGTCGGACCGACAACGAAGAGAAGATCTTACCCCGCCCCGGTTTGCCGTACTCCGTGAACTGCTCGGCCTCGATTTGCTCCCATCGCACGATCGGAGTCCAGAACCGGCCCGCCGCCCCGAAGATGACCTCTCTTCCGGGCTGCTCGCCGAGCAGAACCCAGTCGCCGCTTGAGACGAGATCGTCATAGGTCAGCCTGGTCGGCTGCCTCGGTGGGACCCGCCTCTTCAAGCGCTCAGGCAAACCTCGAACCCACATGGCCAGGTCCGCCGTGGATGACCTGATCGTGAGCAGGTCCAGGTTCCGGAGCGCGGAATACATCGCGTCCGGCGCCCTGTTGACCACGAGGTGTTCGACGGCTTCGAAATCGCTCTCGGCCGCGAAATCGTCGATCGTCACGGACTCGCCGGTGACCTCCCAGGACGTCGAGTCCGCGGTGGTGTCCGTCTCCGCTGTCACGTCAGTCTCCCTGGTTCTCTTGTTCATCGGGACTCCTCCTCGCTAGAGCGTTCGGTCTGCCGACGGCGTCACCGCGTGCACCACACCTCGGGTACCACGGCCACCTACGGTCTATACGGACGAGCGCAGGGGTCCTGCCCGAACACTGCTGTCACAGCCCCACCGGCCTCGCTCACAGCAGCAATCTCCGGATCAGGGGGTCTTCGATTTCACGCGGTTCCAAACGGATGCGAGCATCGGGAATCTGCACGCCTCCTGCGGTCACGATCAGCGGGTTGAGGTCGACCTCGGCAACCTCCGGCAACAGTTCGGCCAAGCGAGCCGTCCGCAGGAGCACATCTGTCACGGCGTCGCGGTCCAGCGTTTCGTCCGACCGAGGACCGAACAACTGGGGCCCGGCCCGTAGCTCGTGCAACATGTCTTCGGCATCGCCGGTGGTCAGCGGCAAGAGTCGCCGGCTGCGGTCGGCGATCAGGTCGGTGTCCGTTCCGCCGAGCGCGAAAACGATCATCGGCCCCAAGGCGGGGTCGCTGAGCGTCCCGACCAGGAACTCCCGCCCTTGCGCGACCATGGGCTGCACCGTGACACCACGCAGGTCGGTGCCGAAGCGCGCCCGCAGGCGTGCCCAGCCGGCGCGGAGATCGGGGACCGTCGCTACGCCGAGTACGACGCCACCAGCTCGACCCTTGTGCACCAGCCCCTCGACATGGGCTTTGAGCACCACTTGGCAGTCGAACTCGCGCAAAGCGACGACGGCCTCGTCTTCGGTGGCGCATTCCCACGACGGCACGCTGGGGAGCCCGAAGGACCCGAGGAGCTTCCGAACCACGTCGTCCCCCAGCCAACCGCCCGCTGGTAGGTGGTCCAACGCGGAACCCACCAAATCGCGCGCGGTCGAGACGTCGATGTGCGGGAGGTCGGGAACCACGCCGTGAGATCGCTTCAGCCAGCGGCTGTAGGTGGTGACGTCGGCCAGCGCCTGAGCGGCGAGGGTGTGATCGGCGAACACGGGGATTCGTGCCTCACCGTCGACGAGCGACGCCAACGATTCTTCCTGCCCAGCGCGCACCGCGAGCACAGGTGTGTCGCAGCCGCGTGCCCGAGCGCGAGAGACTGCGTGGGTCAAACCCGCGATCGGGTCGCTCACCGCGGTTCGCAAGACCGGAACGACCACGGCATCGACCGTCTCGTCGCGCAGCACGAACTCCACGCTTTGAGCGAACGTGGCGGCGTCGATCGCAGCCGTGGTGTCAACCGGATTGCGCGAACTGGCCTGCTCCGGCAACAAGGCGGCCAGGTCGGGCCCGGCCTCCGGTAGCGAGGAGAACTCGAGACCGGCCTGCGCACAGGCCTCGGCCGCAAGCAGGCCGAGTCCTCCCGCGTTGCTGACCACGGCCACGCGCGGCCCCTTCGGGAGTCGCTGCCAGCTGAGCAGACCAAGCACTGCCACCAGTTCTCCGAGATCGTCGACACCGATGGCGCCGGTGTGCCGGAGCAACGCGTCTCGAGTGGTGCTCGGAGTAGCGGCCGCTGCCGTGTGCGAGAGCGCGGCTCGCTGGGCGATCGGGCTGGCACCACTGCGCAGCACGATCAAGGGTTTCCGCTCGCTGAACCTGCGCGCCAGCCACGCGAACTTTCGCGGATTGCCGAAGGATTCGAGGTAGAGGACCCCCGCGATGGTGCGCGGATCGCGTTCCCACCACAGGAGCATGTCGTTGCCGCTCACATCGTACTTGTCGCCAGTGGACACCATCGTGGAAATACCCAGGCCGAGTCCGGACAGCCGTTCGATCAGCGCGATTCCCACTCCTCCGGACTGCGTGGCGAGCCCCACCTCGCCCCGAGGCGCACCCGCGGCGCTGAAGGTCGCGTCCAACCGCACGACCGGGTCGGTGTTGACCAGGCCGAGGCAATTCGGTCCCAGCAACCTCATCCCCCAGCGCCGGACCGCTGCGATGAGCCCCTCCGCGAACATCGGACACCCCGAGATCCCGGCGGTCACAACGACCAGCGCTCGTACCCCGAGATCTCCGCATTCCTCCGCCACGTCCGAAACGTGCTCGGCGGGCACGCACAGCACTGCGAGCTCGGGAGTTTCCGGAAGATCGGACGCGGACCGGTGGGCGGTCAGTCCGAGGACCTCTCCTCCGCTCCGGTTGACCGCGTACATCCTTCCGGTGTAGCCGCCACGGATGATGTTGCCCAGCAGAGCGTTTCCCACCGCTGGCGCCCGATGACTCGCACCGATGACAGCTACCGAGGCAGGGCACAGCACCCGGCGCAAGCTGGCGATGTCCGCCACTCGCTCACGGTCGCTCACCTTGGCGTAGTACGGTTCTCCCGCGTCCAGCGCAATCGTCACCTGGTACGACGACCCGTCCGCGCTCACGTCGTACTGCAAGCCGCTGTCCTGGAACACCCGCATCATCGCTGAGTTCGCCGCCAGCACCTCAGCCCGGAACTCTCGCAGTCCGCGACGTCGTGCCGCCGACACCAGGTGCTCCAGGAGCAAGGTTCCCACTCCGCGCGCGTGCCGCGCCCGTTCCACCACGAAAGCCACCTCGGCGACTTCCGGGATCAACACTTCGAAATGGCCGACCCCGATCAAGCGGTGCCCGTCGAACGCTCCCAAGGCGAGAGCATGCGCATCGCCGTGATCCACCAGCCTCCGCACGAAACGTTCCAGGGCTACTTCCGATGGCACACCGAAGAACCGGAAGTAGCGGTCCACCTCCGAAAGCGCGGAGTGCAGGCGTTCGACCTCAGCAAGATCGCGGACTTCCAGCGGTCGCACGGTCACGACGCTGCCATCGGTCAGCACCGCACGCGCGACCTGCGCCGTATCCTGCACTTCAGGGCCGTGGTCGGCCCCGCCACCTGTCGACATCGAGCCGGGTCCTCATCCTCTCCGAGGATCGATTGTTCGGCGGGTTCCTGGTTTGCCAGCCGACTCCCAAGCGCGCATTCTCGGTCCCCAGGGCCTCTCAGGCGCTGTGCGAAGCACTTACCGCCCCTCATGCCCGTCGTGGCAGACGCGGACCTCGCGCTCGCAAGCAACGATAGGGCCCGGAGAACCTATCAGCACGCCAGTTGCAGTCGACAGTGGTCGATGCGCGCACACATCCGTGGAGGTGCGAGAAAATGGAGCGAGCCGAGCACTCCATCGTGGTCGGTGTGGACGGTTCCAACTCCTCCGCGCAGGCCGCGGTGTGGGCGGCGGCAGAAGCAGTGCGCCTGGCAGCCCCGTTGCATCTCGTTCTGGTCAACAACGAACCGGACCGGGAGTCGCACGCCGAGGCGGTGGTCCACGACATCGGCAACAGCTGTCGGCACATCGCAGGTGAGCTGGAGATCACCGAAGAGGTCAGGTCCGGCCATCCCGCTGGGGAACTGGTCCACCGATCCGCCGCAGCGCGGCTGATCGTGGTGGGATCCCGTGGCCAAGGCGCGTTCCGGACGACATTGCTCGGCTCGACCAGCACCGCGGTCGCCACCCATGCATCGTGCCCGGTCGTCGTCGTGCCCAGCACCGAACTTCCGCAGTCCGGGCCAGTGGTGGTCGGGATCGACGGGTCGACGGAGAGCCACCACGCGCTCCACTTCGCCTTCGACGCTGCAACGCGCTTCAACAGCGAACTCGTCGCGGTTCAAGCATTTCCCGACGCCAGCTTCATCCCGGGCCCCTACGACCACCCGGACCGCGACGAACTGCTGGCTTCGGCCAGGAGCAGTCTCGAGGCCCAGGTATCGCCTTGGGCCGAAGACTTTCCGGAGGTCGTCGTGCACCAGGTGGTATCGAACATCCCGCCCGTGCAGGCGCTGCGCGACGCGGCTCGGCAGGCCCAGCTGCTCGTGGTCGGCCACCGCGGGATAGGCGGATTCACCGGTTTGCTGCTGGGTTCAACAACGCGTGGCGCGCTGCACCACGCTCCCTGTCCTGTCGCAGTGGTCCCCGGCTGACGATCAAGGTCGAGCCAGTAGCGCAATACCGCATTCACGTCTCGCAGCCGCGGGTGCTGCCCGGAACAGCTCGGCTCGCGAAGCCGTACGTGGTCGGTCACCGTGAGTTCGAGGCAACGGCGGGACGCCTGCCAAGGCGCGCCGCACCACGTGGCCCGCCTTGCGCGGTGGTTCCACGCTGACGATCCGAGTGGGAGGAGCCCATGGGTCGAGACGCGTTCGTCGAAAGGGAACGGCGGTTCGGTCGAAGCGACGGCCGTGCGCTCGAACGGCTCCACGACGCCTCGGCGCAGCACGCGCGAATCGACCAAGCCGACCTGCGTGCCGTCGCCGACGACCTCGGGCGGCCGGTGGCAGCGTTGACCGGCGCCGCCGGGTTCTACGCTGATTTCGCCGGTTCCCGTGGGCACCGGCACGTGCAGATGTGCGCCGGTACGTCGTGCTTCGTCTCGGCCGGTGAGCACACCGTGCCGGTGGCGGAGGCGGCACTGGGCGTGACCGCCGGACAGGCCAGCGCGGACGGCTCGCGGTCGTTGGCCGGGGCGTACTGCCTCGGTTACTGCTACAACTCACCGGCGGCGCTGGACGGGCGCACACCGATCACCGGCCCTGACATCGGTGAACGATTGCGCTCCACCGATCCCCAGAGCGCACCACCACCTGCGATCCCCTATCGAGCCACCGGTGCTCGGACCGTCGTGCTTGCAGGACTGACCGGGAAGGAAGCCTCGTGGCAGGTGTGGCCGCAGATCGTGGCCACCCAGTCCCCGAGGGCGGTCCGATCCGAGGTCGCGCGCGCCGGGCTGCGCGGTCGCGGAGGTGCGGAGTTTCCCGTGGCCGACAAGTGGCGAGCGGCCGCGAGCGGCCCGGAGCCGAAATTCGTGGTGGCCAACGGCGACGAGGGCGACCCCGGCTCTTTCTGCGACCGGCTGCTGCTGGAAAGCGACCCGGACCGAGTTCTCGAAGGGCTGGCGCTCGCGGGCTTCGCGACGGGAGCGAACCGGGGAGTGGTGTTCGTCCGTTCCGAATACCCGTTGGCTGCCGAGAAGGTGCGCGACGCGGTGAAGAGCGCACGCGAAGCTGGACACCTGGGCCGCGGTGTGCACGGCTCCCCGGTCGACTTCGACATCGAGGTCGTGCAGGGCGCTGGCTCCTACGTCGCAGGGGAGGAAACCGCCCTCCTGCACGCGCTGCAGGGATTCCGCGGCGCTGTGCGCCCCAGGCCGCCATATCCCACCGAACATGGCCTCAACGGGCAGCCCACCTCGGTCAACAACGTGGAAACGCTGGCCGCGGTGCCGTGGGTGCTGCGCCACGGCGGCACCGCCTACGCAAGGCTTGGCAATCCGACCGAGACCGGCACCAAACTCGTGTGCTTGAGTCAGCGCTTCGCGCACCCGGGCGTGTACGAGGTCGAGTTCGGTGTCTCGTTGCGCCACCTCGTCGACGAGCTCGGCGGCGGTCTCATTCCGGGTTACCAACTCCGGGCCCTGCAGATCGGCGGCCCGCTCGGCGGCTTCGTATCTCCGGACGACCTGGACATCCCGCTGCTGGCAGAAGACCTTGCCGAATCCGGGGTCGGGCTCGGCCACGGCAGTCTGGTCGCGGTCGACGACCGGATCGATGCGCGGGAACTGCTCCGGCACGCGTGGAGCTTCGCCGCCGCTGAAAGCTGCGGCTCCTGCACGCCGTGCCGGGTGGGAACCCGCCGCGGCCAGGAGTTGGCGACGCAATTCCCGACCAGTTCCAGACGAATCCTGGAGCAGCACGACAAGGTGTTGAGCGTGATGTCCGTGGGAAGCCTGTGCGCTTTCGGTCGGGGCGTATCCACCGCGGTGCGCAGCCTGCTCCAGGTGTACCCGGACGAGCTCACCGGAGGGGAGGCCTGATGCACGTCCTCGTCGAAGAGGCCTCGGTGACGGTTCCGGACGGTGCCACCGTGCTCGATGCCGTGCACGCCGCGAGTGCCGATCTGCCTGCGCTCTGCCACGACGAGCGGCTCTCGCCACGCGGCTCCTGCCGGACCTGCCTCGTGCGAGCCGGAGAGCGCGTCGTCGCCGCCTGCACGACGCCCGCGAGCGACGGATTGCAGGTCCGCCTCAACGATCCGGTCGCCCGACAAGCCGCTGGTGAAGCCGTGGAACTGATCGTGTCCGAACTTCCCGAGCGTGCCCTGGACCTGCCGTCCGAGCGCAGCGAACTGGTCCGGGCCTGCGCCCACTTCGGCATCACCACCAGCAGCTTCAGCGGTGCGGAGCACGAACGAGGACTCGACCACTCACACCCCTACGTCAAGCTGGACCGGGACCTGTGCATCGCCTGCGGCAGGTGCGTGGCCATGTGCGCCGAGGTCCAGGGGACGTTCGCGCTGGAGCTCACCGGACGCGGATTCGGCACCGTTGTCGCCGCCGGTGATGGTGGCCCTTGGGTCTCCTCCCCTTGCGTCGGATGCGGAGGCTGCGTGGACAGCTGTCCCACCGGAGCGCTTTCCGAGCCGGGCCTGCTCGACCTCCGCCCGACCACGACGACCACTACCACCTGCGGCTACTGCGGAGTCGGTTGCACGCTCGATGTCCACGTCCGGGACGGCGCCGTCGCCGCCATCACCCCGACGCACCGCGCCCCTGTCAACCGCGGGCACGCCTGCATCAAGGGGCGGTTCGCCCACGCCTTCAGCCGCGCCGATGATCGCCTCACCGCACCCCTGGTGCGACGCGACGACCAACTGGTCGAAACCACTTGGGATGATGCCCTGTCCACGATCGCGCATCGGTTGAGCTCGATCCGGGAACAGCACGGGCCGGACGCCATCGCCATGATCTCCTCCGCGCGAGCCACGAACGAGGAGAACTACCTCGCCCAGAAGTTCATCCGCACCGCGGTCGGCACCAACAGCATCGACAACTGCTCGAGGCTCTGCCACGCTCCTTCGGCGGCCGGGCTCACCGCCTCCTTCGGACTGGCCGGCGGCACCAACCCGCTCGACGACCTGGACCGCACCGACTGCATCCTGCTCGTGGGCGCCAACCCGACTGAAGCGCACCCCGTGGTCGGGGCGCGCATCAAGCAACGCGTGATGGCCGGGGCACGCCTCATCGTCGTGGATCCGCGCCGCATCGAACTCGCTGCCCTCGCCGACGTCCACCTGCAAGCCCGTCCAGGCTCCAACGTAGCCGTCTTCAATGCCATCGCCCGAGAGCTGATCGAGCAGGGCCAACTGGACCACGACTTCATCGAGCACCGCACCTCGCACTTCGACGACCTCGCCCAGCTCGTGCAGGGGTACCCACCCGGCTTCGCCGCCGAGATCGCCTCCGTTCCAGCCGCGGACCTGGTCGAGGCAGCGCGGCTGTTCGGGCGAGCGCAGCGTCCGGTCATCGTCTACGGCCTCGGGATCACCGAGCACGCACACGGGACCGACGGTGTGCGCACCCTCGCCAACCTGGCCATCCTCCGCGGCTCCGTCGGGACCCCCGGTTGTTGCGGAATCCTTCCGCTGAGAGGTCAGAACAACGTCCAAGGTGCGTCCGACATGGGGGCGCTCCCAGACGTGCTCCCCGGCTACCAACCGGTCACCGACACCTCGATCCGCGACCGGTTCGCGGCCCGGTGGGGCGGCGAGCTGCCCGAGCGCCCGGGCCTGCGAATCCCGCAGATGTTCGACGCCGCGATCTCCGGCGACCTGCGCGCGCTGCACATCATCGGTGAGGACGTCGTCCGCAGCGACCCGAACGCACACCACGTCCGCACCGCACTGCGCGCATGCGACTTCGTGATCTGCCAGGACATCTTCCGCTCAGAAACCGCCGAGCTCGCCGACGTGGTCCTGCCCGCGGCCTCCTTCCTGGAGAAGGACGGCACCTTCGTCAACTTCGACCGCCGCTTCCAGCGAGTCCGTCCCGCGCTCACCTCACCCGGGGAGTCCGCCACCGATTTCACCATCGTGCACCGGATCGCCAATGCCTTGGGCGTGGACCTGGGTTGCCGGACACCCGCCGAGGCGCTCGACGAATGCGCTTCGCTCACACCGATCTTCGCCGGTCTGTCGCACCAGCGCCTCGACGCTGAAGGCCCGCTGCACTGGCCTTGCCAGGCGGCAGATCGACCGAGCACCGCGGTCCTCTACCTCGACGGGTTCGCCACCCCCAACGGCCGCGCCGCCTTCGCCGCGCGGCCCTACCTCCCACCCGGCGAACAACCCGACTCCCAATACCCGTACACCTTGATCACCGGCCGCCGACTCGAGCACTACAACACCGGATCCATGACGCGGCGCACCCAGAACACCGAACTGCTCCCGGACGAGGCCCTCGAACTTCACCCTTCCGACGCAGCGCACCTCGGAGTGGTCGAGGGGGCGGACGTGACCGTCACCAGCAGGTGGGGTCAGGCCACCTTGGCAGCCCACGTCACACGAGACGTCGCACCGGGACAGGTGTTCACGTCCTTCCACTTCCCGCACGTCGCCGTCAACAGAGTCACTTCGCCACACACCGACGCGGTGACCGGCTGCCCCGAATACAAGGTCACCGCCGTCGACATCGGTGCCGAGGTATCACGATGACGGGAGAGGCGATTCGGGTCGTGGCAACCGAATCGCTCCCGGGCGCGGGGTCACCAACAGCTCGCCACTGCAGGGACTTGCGCGTGCACCGTTGCCGACGTGCGGTTTGGTCGACGAAGCGGGTGGTCAGAGCTCCCGTCGCGCGGCGTCAGTATTGCTGCCGCGTCCACTTGGGTCCGACGATCTCCCACTCCCGGCTCCACGCGCACTGCGCACGGGCGTTCGCGACCCGGTGAACCCAGACCATCAAAGCCGCGCACAGCGCCTCGCCGATGGTGACCAACCAGAAGATGAACGCGATTTCGGAGGCGCGGAGTTGGCCTGCGGTCAACGGCGCCGCTACGACCCGATCGGCGTCGTCAACCCACACCACGACCTTCCCACCCGTCGCAGTTGTTCGACCGACCTCGACGTTCCCGATCCGGGGAGTCCCGTCGACGCCGACCCACCTCACATCGGCGCGATGAGTGGTCGTCTGGATGTCGGGATTGATTCCCACGACCTGCGTGGTGGGCGGTGCGATGACGGCGGCCTCCACAGGGCGCCGAGTCTCGACGGCCTCGGCGGCCGCCCGGGCGTTCGCGGCGTACGTCGCCTCGCCCCACGCGATCGCCCCCGCAGGCACGGCCAACGCCATGAGGAGCAGCCCGAGCACCAGGATCGCCGTGAGGCGATCCAGCCGACGCCGCAGTGGGTTCGGCGTCGATCGCAGAGCCTGACCGAGCCAATGGGCCCCGGCCGACAGCCGATCGCAGCGCATCGCGTTCTCCCGAGTAGCTCCTTGCTCTCAGGCTCGGTGATCAGCCGAGCCCCATCCAGGGTCTTTCGTCATCGGTCAGTCGCCGCAGCGCCGCACGAGGCCACTCACAGTCCTCGACATCGCGCCGTCCGAGCGCGCGACAAGCTTCGGTAGAGCTCATCGGCTCCCCACACGAGCACCGGGAACGGCAACATGAGGACGTATGTCCAAACCGGAGGCGGTGCGGTGTTGAACACCGCGCGCAGCGGGGGCAGGTAGACGATCGCGGCCGCGAACAGCAGCTCGAACGCACAGCCGACGAGCAGCAACCTGTTGCTGTTCAGCCCGATTTGCCGGAGCGCGACGTACTGGGTGCGAGACGCGAACGCAGTACCGATCTGGCAGAAGACGATGCCCAGGAAAGTCACGGTGGTCGCCTGCAGGTAGGCGTGGTGGAGCACCGCGTTCCCCGACACGTCCGCCCCTGGTCGCCATCCGGCGGCGAGCAGCACCGCGAAGAACCCGGTGAGAACGAGAATCCCTGAGATCACTCCCATGATCCCCCACGCCCGCAACAGCAGGCGCCGCGTGACCACGCTGTCGGACCGCGTTCTCGGTGGTCGATCCATCAAACCGGGCTCGGCGCGCTCCCGGCCCAGAGCCAGGGCCGGCAGCGTCTCGGTGCCCAGATCGATCGCGAGGATCTGCAGCACCGTCAACGGCAGTGGGATCGCTCCGCCCGAGAGCGCGAACAGCAGGAAAGGCAAGACCTCAGGCACCGCGTGGGCGAAGATGTAGAGGACGAACTTGCGCACGTTGTCGTAAACCCGGCGGCCTTCTTCGATCCCGCTGACGATGGTCGCGAAGTTGTCGTCGGTGAGCACGACGGTAGCGGCCTCGCGGGCGACGTCGGTCCCGCTGGCCCCCATCGCCACGCCCAGATCGGCCCGACGCAGGGCAGGTGCGTCATTGACCCCGTCGCCCGTCATCGCGACCACCTGCTCGCAGTGGTGCAGCGCATCGGCGATGCGGAGCTTGCCCTCGGGGGCGGCCCGGCAGAACACGATCTCCTGGCCGCTCATCAACAGCTCGTCCAGGTCGGACTCTGCCATCGCGTCCAAGTCCGCCCCGTCGACCACCTGGTCCGCTCCGATGCCGACCTGTCGCGCGATCGCAGCCGCGGTACGACCGTTGTCGCCGGTGACCACGTGGACGCGGATGCCCGCCGCGTGACATGCGCTCACCGCGGCGGCGACCTCTTCTCGTGGCGGGTCGATCAGCCCGATCAGCCCGAAGAGGCACAGGTCCGTTTCAGCCGTCTCGCGATCTGAAGGCAGCACCGGGAAGTCGCGGCACGCCACCGCGATCACCCGCAGCCCGCGTCCGGCCATCTCGTTCACCACATCGAGCAACCTGGCCCGTTCCTGGTCCGTCAGCGACCGCACCGCACCACGATCGTCCTGGGAGCTGGTGCACCGGGGCAGCACCTCTTCGGGGGCGCCTTTGACGTGTGCGACGTACCTGGACGCCAGGTGGTCCACGGTGGTCATCCGCTTCAAGTGCGTGTCGAATCTGAACAGCCTGGCCCGTTCCGCGTCCCGCCATTCGGAGCTCAGGCCCTCGCCGACGGAGCGCGAGAACGCCAGCAAGGCCAGTTCCATGGGATCGCCGGAATTCGTGCGTTCGTCCGCCGTGGTGCACCGGGCCACCGCCACGGCGAACTCAGGCCGGGGTGAAGCGGGCGCGCCGACGCCGTCTCGCGTTTCCACGACCCGCATGACGTTGCGGGTCAAGGTGCCGGTCTTGTCCGTGCAGATGACGGTTGTCGAGCCGAGCGTCTCCACTGCCGAGAGGCGTTTGACCAGCGCACCGCTGCGCGCCATGCTGCGCACCCCGGCCGCGAGCGAGAGCGTGATCGTCGGCAGGAGCCCCTCGGGGACGTTGGCCACGAGCAGTCCGATCGCGAACACGAAGGCTTGCGTCCACGTCAGGCCGGCCAGCACGCCCAGGGGCAGGAAGGCGGCAGCGACGCCGGTGGCAACGGCCGCGATCAACCACGCGACACGGCGCACCTGGCGTTCCAGGGGGCTCTCGGCCAGCCGCACCCGTGCCGAGAGCATCGCGATCCGGCCCAACTCCGTGTGCCGACCGGTCGCGTGCACGACGGCTTCCGCACTCCCCCCAGTGCACACGGTGCCGCTGAAGACCAACACCGGCGAGTCCACCGGGCGTCGCGCCGTGTCCGGCAAGTCCGCAGTCCGCTCGACCGGACTGGACTCGCCGGTCAGCGCGGAGGCGTCGATTTCGAGGGCGCCGCTGAGCAGTCTGGCATCCGCGGGAACCCGGTCGCCTTCGCCGAGCAGCAGCACATCTCCTGGCACGAGCTCGGTGGCCAGCACCCGCGCGGGGCTCCCGTCCCTCCGTACCTGGCTGTGCTGCGGCAAGTAGTCCCCGAGGGCTTCGACGGCCTGCTCCGCCTGCTCTTCCTGCCAGAACGCGAGTGCTGAGTTGAGCAGGATGACTGCGACGATCGCCAATGCGAGCTCATGCGTGCCGACGATCCAGGCCAGCACCCCGGCGATCCACAGCAGCAGTGCCAGCGGATGGGTCAACTGCCGCAGCAACGCGACCGGCCATCCCCTGACCGCGTGATGCGGCAGATCGTTGGGACCGTGCACCTCGAGCCGCCGCCAAGCTTCCCGCGAGGTGAGTCCTCCAGCGGTCGTCCGCAGGTCCCTGAACACGCGCGCCGTCGGCTCGCGCGGATCGATGGCCGCCGGGTCCCGTTCTCGACCGGAGGATGCGATGTGGCGCGGACTTGCCACCTCAGCTACTTCGCGACGCGGCACATCCCCGGCACCTCAGGTGCCCGGGGCCGGATGGCGCAACGCCACGGTCCACCCGCGTCACCCTCCCTCCGGCGTTGACCGCGAACCGCCGACCACCAACCCGGCAGATCGCACCGAGGTTCGCTTCGTTGCCGGTCTACCTGCTCGGTTCCGAGATCGCACAGCGGCCACCACAATCGCGGCACAGCTGTCCGCACGTGGTGTGCGCGCTCGCGCATCTCGGAACCGCCTGGCACGGTGAATACCCTTGCGCGCAGGCGGGTAACCACTGACCACGCCTCGCTCAGTGGTCGCGGGAGGCGCGGGAGCCCACATGGTCACCACGAACATCGATCCTCGACGCTACCGCGGAGTGGTGTTCGACATGGACGGCGTGATCACCGATACCGCCGCCGTGCACTCAGCGGCGTGGAAACGCCTGTTCGACCAGTACTTGGCGGAGCGCCCCCACGCCTCGAACGAAGATCACCAGCCGTTCCGACGAGCCGATTACGCCGACTACGTCGACGGCAAGCGGCGGATCGACGGAGTGCTGGACTTCCTCGGTTCCCGTGGCATCGCGGTACCGCACGGCGATGCCGATGACGTCGCCGGCCTCGAAACCGCCCACGGTCTCGGCAAGCTCAAGGACCACTACTTCCTCGATGCACTCGCCACGGCGGGTGCGCTGCTGTTCGACGACGCGGTAGCGCTGATCGAGGCCCTGCGCGAACACGGCGTTCGAACAGCCATCATCTCCGCCAGCCGGAACTGCCGGCAGGTCCTCCGGCGCGCCGGTGCGGGGCAGCTGTTCGACATCCGCGTCGACGGCGTGCTCGCCGATCGGCTCAACTTGCCCGGCAAGCCCGAACCGGCGATCTTCCTCGAAGCAGCGCGCCGCCTCGACACGCCGGCCTCGGCGTGCGTGGTCGTCGAGGACGCCAAAGCCGGAGTCCAGGCGGCCAAGGCCGGATCCTTCGGCCGCGTCATCGGAGTCGCCCGCACGGGTCCGCCGAGCCGATTGCTGCAAGCAGGTGCCGATGTGGTCGTGTCCACGCTCAGCGACATTTCCGTCACGACCTCGGCCGATCGGCGTCTGTCCGAGGTGCCCGACGCCCACCGATGCTGGGACGAGATCGCCCTGCGGCTGCGAGATCGCCGCCTCGTGCTGGTGCTGGACTTCGACGGGACCCTCGCTCCGATCCGCGAGGACCCCACCGAAGTCGTCATGCCCGCACGCACGCGAGACGTCCTGCAACAGCTCTCCAGGCACAGCCCGGTAGCGGTGCTCAGCGGCCGGGATCTCGACGACGTGCGCCGCCGAGTTCACCTCGACGAACTCTGGTACGCGGGCAGCCACGGGTTCGAACTGGCGAGCCCCGACGGCGCCTTGATCGCGCACGACGTCGGCGATTCGGCGCTGCACGGCCTCGACGAAGCCGAACGGCACCTCCGCGAGGAGCTGAAGCTCATCCCAGGTTCGCGTGTCGACCGCAAGCGTTTCGCCCTAGCCGTGCACTACCGCAACGTCCGGCCGGATTTCACCGACGACGTGCTGTCCGCGGTCGACCGCATCGGTCGCACGTTCCCCGCGCTGCGCCTTGCGCACGGACGCCGGGTGATCGAGCTGCTGCCGGACGTCGACTGGAACAAGGGCAGAGCCTTGCGCTGGCTGCTGGAGCACATGGGACTGGCGGGCGCCGGCGCGGTGCCCGTCTTCGCCGGAGACGACTACACCGACGAAGACGCCCTGCGCGAGGTCCGCGAGGACGGCATCGGCGTGGTCGTGCGCAGCGCCGAGCACGGCGACCGCCTGACTTGGGCCCACTACGGCGTCGACGACCCGAGTTCCCTGACCGGGTTGCTGGCCCGCTTCGTCTCACTCGCGGCCAACCACGACCGCTCCTGAACAGTGAATGGAGCGGCGAAGCGTAGGCCGGCGCACCATGCCGCCGCGCGGCGGCGGGTTACCCGGACGGGCCCTTCGACTCGCGTGGCGGTGCTCGTCACGGGTATGCCTAGAGCGTTGGACTCGTGTCGCTGGTGGTGAGGAGCCGGACGAACAGACCTTCGGAACCAGAGCGGACGAAGGCATTGCCGCGTCATCGCGACGGGGAGCGGGCACCGCTCAGTTCGCAGCGCAAGCCGAATGGGAGACCGACATGACGACACCGGACCAACCCATTGTCGTGGGAATCGACGGTTCCGAGGACGCCGTGCACGCGGCCAACTGGGCCGTGGCCGAGGCGGACCACCGCGGGGCAGCTCTGCTGCTCGTGATCGTCAACGACGACCCGGCCCGCGCGTCTCACGCCGAGAGCGCGGTGCACAAGGCCGCCGCCAAGTGCCGGGCCATGGCCCCCCACCTCGCGGTGGACGTCGAGATCGCGCAAGGAAGACCGGTCGAGGAACTCCTGCGGCACAGCCGGAAGGCGCAGCTGATGGTTCTCGGCGGACGCGGGCACGGCGGTTTCGCGGACGCTCTGCTCGGCGGGGTGAGCTCCGCCGTGGCCACCCACGGCTCGTGTCCGGTCGTCGTGGTCCGACGGGGCGTGCCGACGACCGTCGGGCCGGTGGCGGTCGGTGTCGACGGCTCTGAATCCAGCTCTGCCGCCTTGCGGTTCGCGTTCGAAGAGGCTCAACGCGCCGGTGCCGAGTTGCTCGTGACGGAGGTGTGGCACGAAGGGGACCTGCTCGCCGGACTGCTGTCATCCGACGAGCGTGACCGCGTGCAGCGGGACGTCGAGCAGTCGCTCGCCGAGCAAGTCTCCGCCTTGCACGAGCAGTTCCCGGACGTCCGCACTCGGCAGCTGGCGCAGCGCGGCCACCCCGTGGCGGCGCTGGCCGACGTGGGCCGGGACGCGCAGCTGCTCGTCGTCGGGCACCGCGGGCGTGGTGGATTCGACGGGGTGTTCCTGGGTTCGGTCGCCGCCGGCGTCCTGCACCACGCGCCCTGCCCGGTCGCGGTCGTCGGCAGCTCGGATGACACAGCCACGTGATCGATTCGCGCGAACCCGGCCGATGATCTACCTCGCGGGCGGTGCATGCCTGCGCGGATGGTCGACCGGCTCAGCCGAGGACCGGATCACTGGCCTCGTGCGCCGTTTCCGGACCGATCTCCCCGAGGTCGAAGCCGCTGGGGATGATCAGGACCGGGCACCGCGCGTGGTGAATGCAGCGCAACGCGGTGCTGCCCAGTACCGCGTCGGCGACCCGACCACGTCCTCGGTCGCCGAGGACGAGCATCGCGGCGTGCGCCGACTTCTCGGCCAGTACTTCCTCCGGGACCCCTTCTAGTAGCTCCTCGTGCAACTTAGGCGTGGACGCGCCCGCAAGGCCCTCGCTGACGACCCGGGTCAGCTCCTGCCAGTGCTGATCGCGCACTTCGTGCGGTGCCAGCCTGGGATTCATCATCAGCGGAGCGGGACCGGAGAGCACCGCGTGCGACTGCCACACCATGATCGCGGCGACCCAAGCCCCGCGCGCCCGTGCCTCCCGCAACGCCCACTGCAGCGCACGTTGGCTCGCCTCCGAACCGTCCACGCCCACGACGAACAGCCTGCTCTCGATCACAGCGATCCCCTCGCTCCGACGATCTCGTCCGGCGGGAGCGGCCGCTTTCCCGGAGGGCTGCTCCCACCCAAGAATGAGCCTCCCGTCATGGGAAGATTAGGGCATTTCGTCATCGTCTACCCGGAAGCCGGACACAGCCGTCGTAGCGGCGAACCCGTTCTCACACTTGAGCGACTCCGTTTCGGTCAAGCGGAAGCGGGGTATCCCGTTCTCCCGGGGAGGCTCCATGAACAATGCGCACAAGTACACGATCGTCGTCGGCGTGGACGGTTCGCCACCGTCGGTCGCGGCGTTGCGGTGGGCCGCGTGGCACGCCGCTCAGACCGACGGGCAGATCGTGGCTGTCATGGCCTGGGACCAGCCGCTGATCTACAACTGGCAGGTGCCTGAGAGCGACGACATCGCACGCCGCGCTGCGACCCGGCTGAGCGAGACCGTCGCGGAGGTCGTCACCGAGAACAGCGAGGTCGCAGTGCGCAACGAGGTCGCCTCCGGGCATCCGGCCAGTGCCCTCCTCGACGCCGCAGAAGACGTGGGAGCAGATTTGATCGCCGTCGGCCACCGCGGACACGGCGGATTCACCGAAGCCCTTCTCGGATCGGTCAGCCAGCACGTCATGCACCACGCGCACTGCCCAGTGATCGTCGTCCGCAACAAGGAGTGATGGCCGGTCAGTTCCGAGGTTTCGCCCCAGTGGATTTGTGCCTCGCCGCCGCTGGGCCGGTCGTGCTGCGCCTGTTCCTCGCCGAGAACTGGACCGTGCGCGGAATGAGATCGCGCAGCCTTGCTGATTTCGTTGCCGCGGGCGAGTTGTTCGGTTCGCCGTTCATGCTTCGGGCCAACTCGGCCTCGCACCCCTGGTGGGCGATCATCATCTGCGGGGGCATCAGGCCGAATACCGTTCCGGAAACTCGCGCGATGCCCGGGCCGAGCGCTGCAGCTAGTGCGCGAAGGCGGTGCGCGCTGCCCCTGCTCGATCGACTTCCGGTCGCGTGACCATGACCACCGACGCTGCGCCGATCCACAGGACGAACGCGATGCCCGCGGCGAACATCAGCACCGTCATCAGCACACCCGCGTCGAAGAAGACCGTCACCGCTGCGACCAGACCGAGCGCGGCCACGAGGAAACCCAGCCATCCCAGCCACGGCCCGGTGATCTCGCGGCGCACCATGGCAGCACCTGCCGTGGCCGCGAACAGGGCGATCAGCAGACCGATCGCTCCGCCGGCTTGCTGGTGCAGTGTGTAGAGGGTGAGAACGGCTGGTCCGTTCAGCGATGCCGTCCGCGTGGTGAGAGCGGCCAGCACGGCAGCGGGGATCATGGCGAACATCGTGGCCACCGCCAGGCTCGCCCCGGCGAGAAGGATCACGGGTGCGAACGCTTCCTCACCGCCTTCGGCCCTCTGCAACACGTGACGCAGGTGGGCGACGAACCACAAGGACACCACCGCACCCAACGACACCAGCAGGACCGCGACCTGGATCTCCACGCGGTTCTCGGCGAAATAAGATGCGATGGCCAACGGATCATCGGCGAGGCCAACCGGCATGGGCACGAGCAACATCCCGACAAGGAGAACCACTGCAGCGAACAGGCCACTGCCTGCGCCCAGCCGTTCCCAGAGCCTCTCATTCATGGCGACCTCCACCCAACGCGACCGGTACTCACACATTCCGAACAGACGAAAGTGGCGCGGCTGTCACATTCACCGGCACAGGGGTGCCATCTCAACCACGAGGAGTGTGGCGGTGTGGATCGTAACGCTCGCCGACATCGTGATCGTGCTCGTCTGACCCGCCACCACGCATGCCCCGCATCATGAACATCATCATCAACGGGCACACCAGCACCAGCCCGAGGAGCGCGATCGTGCCGACCGGCACGCCCAACCACAGCGCTCCCAGCACCGCGATGGCGGTAGCAACGATGGCATAAAGTCCGTAATGCCAATTCCTCATGGGAAGTTCCTTCACAAAGCATCCTCCGCCAGCCCAAGTGACTGGTATCCCAAGAATGCGCGGCAACGTGCACGGTTGTGCAGGGACGAAAGCCTCCACTCGGGGACCTTCAAACGCGGCTTTCTGCCGCCTGAAGATTCTTCCCGGTGTCACCGCCCAAGCCCAAGGGGCGCCCCCGGACGAGGGAGCTCAGCGAGGATCGGGTACTTCGGCCCTACCGCATCCTGCTGTGCCGAGCAAACAGTCGCGACAAGGCGTGATGACCATGTCACAGGGCCCTAGGTCGCCAAACGGTTCGGTGAGCAGTGGCGGTCTACGCGGCCGGCACCCGGGCGTTCGTTCCCGGCGTCCTCCGAACGAGCAATGCCACCCGAGGCGCACAACCGCATCAGTGAGAGGAACCGGGGTGACCACTGGTGAACCCCACTCGACCGGAGCCCTGGACCGCCTCAGGATCGATCCTGGGTGCGGGTATAGCAGTCAAGGCCTTCGCACCGGAAATGAGCGGTGCGGCGCGGCCGTGGCTCATCGCCAGCACGGTCCTGCTCACCGCGGGGATCGCGTTGTTCGCCGTCTTGCTGCGATCCATCACCCGCATGCCCAGGTACTCGCAGCAGGGCACATCCACGGATACCGACACACCGATGCCGACAAACACCCACGCGGCACTGCGTCGGCCCATCGTCGGCACCGTTGCACTCGCCGCTGCTGGACTGCTCGCCTGGTCGGCAGGCGCACCCACCACCGTCATCGTGCCCGCAGCGCTCATCATCGGCGGCGCGGCGGTGATGCTCCTCGTGCGTGACGCATGGCTGCACTAACCCACAACGGCCCGCGTGGACGGCGCGGCGAGCAGGGCTGACACTGCTCCAATGGGGGTAGATCCGGTGAACGATGCGCACACCCACTCGAATCATCACCGCAAGGAATCCAGCACCGCGGTCCTGGACGTGCGGGGCCTGCTGTGGGCCTCCGAGCAGAACGTCGTCGCCGCTCGGCTGGGACGCCGACCAGGTGTTCGCTCAGTGGCGGTCAACCCAGTCGCCCAGGCTGCGACGGTCGTCTTCGACCCCGCTCGCACGAGCCTGTCCGACCTGCGGCGCTGGGTGCGGGAGTGCGGCTACCACTGCGCCGGGCAGTCCGTGCCCGCCCACGTCTGCGACCCGATGCAGGAACCCGACCCGGCCGACCACGAGGCAGGCACCACGACGCTCGGTGAAGCTGAGCCGTCCGAGGCAGGACCCGGCCCCTCACCGCACGAGGCGATGGGCCACGGCGGTGCCGGGGCCACGTCGATGGCGGCGATGGTCGCCGACATGCGCAACCGGTTCCTGGTCGCGCTGGTGTTCTCCGTTCCGATCGTGATCTGGTCCCCGATCGGAACCGAGGTCTTCGGCCTGCACGTGCCCACCCCGTTTGGTCTGCGGCAGGACGTGTGGGCGTTGCTGCTGAGCCTGCCGGTGATCTTCTACTCGTGCTGGATCTTCTTCGACGGCGCGATGCGGGCGTTGCGAGCCCGCACGCTGGACATGATGGTGCTCGTCGCCGTCGCGGTGGGCTCCGGCTGGGTGTACTCGCTGACCATCACCCTCACCGGCGGCGGCGAGGTGTTCTACGAGGCCGCCACCGTGCTCGCCGCGTTCGTCCTGCTGGGCCACTGGTTCGAGATGCGTGCCCGCGGCGGTGCCAACGACGCCATCCGCACCCTGCTCGACCTCGCCCCGCCCCACGCCCTCGTCCTGCGCGACGGGCAGCCGGTCGAGATCCCGACCGCCGAGGTCGAGGTCGGCGATGTGCTGCTGGTCCGGCCAGGTGCCAAGATCGCCGTCGACGGCCTCGTCGAGGAGGGCGACAGCGAGGTCGACGAGTCCACGGTCACCGGCGAGAGCCTGCCAGTTCACAAAGCTCCCGGGAGCGAAGTCGTGGGCGCGACCATCAACACCAACGGGACCCTGCGGGTCCGAGCGACCAAGGTCGGTTCGGACACCGCCCTGGCCCAGATCGTGAAACTGGTTCAAGAAGCGCAGAACTCCAAGGCACCCGGGCAGAAGCTCGCCGACCGAGCCGCGTTCTGGCTCGTCTTCGTCGCGCTCATCGGCGGTGGCGCCACGCTGGCCGCCTGGCTGCTGTTCGGCAGCACGTTCGCCACGGCGATCTTGTTCGCCATCACCGTCGTCGTCATCACCTGCCCGGACGCCCTCGGCCTGGCCACCCCCACAGCGATCATGGTTGGCACCGGACTCGGTGCCAAACGTGGTGTGCTGTTCAAGAACGCCCTCGCCCTGGAGACCTCCGCACGCGTCCAAGTCGTGGTGATGGACAAGACCGGCACGTTGACCAAGGGCGAGCCCGAGGTCACGGATGTGATCGCGAACGGACTCGACCAGGACGAACTGCTACGCCTGGTGGCGGCGGTCGAGCGGGAATCCGAGCACCCGCTGGCTGAAGCGATCGTCCACCGCGCCGATCAGCGGAGTGTGGGCACCGTGCGCGCCGAGCGGTTCGAGAGCGTCCCCGGCCACGGCGCGATCGCCCGCGTGGCGGGAAAGGACGTGCTGGTGGGCAACCGGCGGCTCCTGGAACGCGAGGGCATCGACCTAGGCCCGATCGCCCAGCAGCGCGACGCGCTGGCCGCCAACGGCCGCACCGCCGTCCTCGCCGCCGTGGACGGACAGGCGGCAGGGGTCTTCGGCATCGCGGACGCACCCCGGGCGACCTCGCAAGCCGCGGTCGCCGCCCTCCACGATCTCGGCATCGAGGTCGTCATGCTCACCGGCGACAACCGAGCCACCGCCGAACGAATCGCCCAGCGCCTGGACATCGACACGGTGCTCGCCGAGGTCCTCCCCGGCGAGAAGGCCGCCAAGATCGCCGAACTCCAGGGATCCGGCCGCAAGGTCGCCATGGTCGGCGACGGCGTCAACGACGCTCCCGCCCTCGCTCAAGCCGATCTCGGCATCGCCATCGGCGCCGGAACGGACGTGGCCATCGAGACCGCCGACGTCGTGCTGATGCGCTCCGACCCGCTCGACGTGCCCACCGCGCTGCGCATCGGCCGGGCAACACTGCGCAAGATGCGGCAGAACCTCGGCTGGGCCATCGGCTACAACACCATCGCGCTGCCCATCGCCGCCGGCGTCTTCGAACCCGCCTTCGGCCTCATGCTCCGCCCGGAGATCGCCGCCCTGAGCATGTCGGGATCCAGCGTGATCGTCGCCGTCAACGCCCTCGCCCTCAAAGGACTCCGCCTACCCGGTGCGGACCGAGCGCAGAACCAAGTGGCGAGTGCCGCTGTGTGAAGTCGAGTGATCGTGCCTCTCACCCGAGGTGCCGTCTTCAGCCGCAGATCGGAGGTTTCCGCCCTGCGGTCCGTTCCGAACGTCGGGAACATGTGTTGGCCAGGGGTAAGCAGGGGGAGCGCTTGCGAAAAGCGTTGATCGGCACAATGAGAGGTGACCATGCCGTGGATCCGGTGGTTGTCCGAACTCGGTCTCGATGACGTGTTCGAGGTGGGCGGCAAAGGAGCGAACCTCGGCGAGCTGACACGCGCGGATCTACCTGTTCCACCCGGATTCGTCTTGGTCGCCGATGCTTACCGCGCGTGCATGGAGGAATCGGGCACGCAATCCGAGCTGGACGCTTTGATCAGCGACGCCGTCCGAGTGATCGATGATCCGGACCGGCTCACCGAAATCTGCGACCGGCTGCAGCAGCTCGTCCACCGAGCGGGAATGGCCGCCGCTGTTCGCGCTGCCGTGGATGAGGCCTACACCGAGCTGGGCACCGATCTTCGAGTCGCGGTGCGCTCGTCGGCGACCGCGGAGGACGCACCCGACGTGTCCTTCGCCGGGGTCAACGAATCGTTCACCAACGTCAGCGGCGCCGGCGACGTGGCCGCCACGGTGGTGGACTGCTGGGCATCACTGTTCAGCCCTCGTGCGTTCGTCTACCGCGCGGCGCAAGGAGTGCGCGAGCAACCGGTGATGGCAGTGATCGTTCAGCAGATGGTCGATGCCGACCGCTCCGGAGTCGCCTTCACCGCCAACCCCGCCACCGGGGACGAGGACGAGATGCTGATCGAAGCCGGCTTCGGGCTCGGGGAATCGGTCGTCGGTGGCACCGTGGAACCCGACAACTACACCGTCAGGAAGACGGACTGCCAGCCCACGCGCGTGACGATCGGCCGAAAAACGCACAAGATCGTCACAGACTCGGGCGGACGGCAAGCGCGCGTCGAAGTGGCGGCGACCGAAGCTGAACAACGCGTGCTCTGCGACGCCGAGATCTCGGAGCTGGCCGAGCTGGTGACGAAGGTGGAGCAGCTGTACGGCAGCCCGCAGGACGTCGAGTGGGCGATCGCCGACGGCCGGTGGTGGCTGGTCCAGTCCCGCCCGATCACGACCCTCGACCGACGTCCAATCGCCGGAGCGGTTCTGGTCTCCGGACTCGCCGCATCGTTCGGCACAGCCTCCGGATCTGTACGACTCCTGCGCTCTCCCGCAGAGGCGGGCGCGTTGCAGACCGGTGAGGTGCTGGTGGCATCGATGACCGCACCGGACTGGCTTCCCGCGATCCGCAGAGCGGCGGCGCTCGTGACCGACAGCGGCGGCATGACCTGCCACGCCGCGATCGTGGCCCGCGAACTGGGCCTGCCCTGCGTGGTGGGCACCCGCACCGCCACCACGACGCTGCGCACCGGTGCGCGGGTCACCGTCGACGGCGCGAACGGCACCGTGACCGAGGGCCGCAGCACTCCGGCCCAGACGCCGACCCTCGCAGCCGAACGACCACCGGCTGCGGAACCGTCGCTCGCCACTCGGATCTACGTCAACCTCGCCCTGCCCGAGCAGGCAGCGCGGGTGGCCGCGCTGCCTGTTGACGGCGTGGGGCTGCTGCGCGCGGAATTCCTGCTCACCGACGCGCTGGGCGGCGAGCACCCCGGCCGCGTGCTAGCACGAGACGGCGAGGAGGAAGCGATCAACGCGATCGTGACCGCGTTGTCTACGATCACGACTGCCTTCGCACCGCGGCCGGTCATCTACCGCACGGCGGACTTCCGAAGCAACGAGTTCCGCAATCTCGCAGGTGGCGAGGATTTCGAGCCGGACGAGGACAACCCGATGATCGGCTACCGCGGCTGCTACCGCTACGTGCGCGACCCGTCGTTGTTCCGGCTGGAGCTCGAAGCGCTGGCCCGCGTCCGGGAGACGACACCGAACCTGCACCTGATGATCCCATTCGTCCGCACGCGGTGGGAGCTCTCGCAGTGCATGGACGAAATCGACCGCAGCCGACTCGGTGGGGCCCGCGGTCTGCACCGCTGGGTCATGGCCGAAGTCCCATCGGTGCGGTATTGGCTTCCCGAGTACGCCAAGATGGGAATCGATGGCGTGTCCATCGGCAGCAACGACCTAACCCAGCTGGTCCTCGGCGTGGACCGCGACTCCGAGGAATGCGCGCCGCTGTTCGACGAGTCAGACCCAGCCGTACTCGACGCCGTCGGCAACATCGTCGAAAGCGCCCGCCACGCCGGAATCACCTCCTCGCTGTGCGGTCAAGCACCCTCCGCGGACCCCGGGTTCGCCGAACACCTCGTCCGCCACGGCATCACATCGATCTCAGTCAATCCCGACGCCGTGCCCGCGGTGCGCCAGGCCGTGGACACCGCCGAGCGCAAGATCCTGCTCGAAGCGGCCCGCCTCGGACACCGCGCGGGGGACCTCGGACCGCGCTAGCCGACCGAGCACCAGAGATTCGGGGACCTCATGTTGTCTGGCCGGGGCGCACGACGACCACTGGACACTCCGCGTGATGCAGCACCCCGTGGGCCACCGAACCCAGGAGCAGCCGCTCGAATCCGCCCATTCCTCGATGTCCCACGACCAGCACTTGGGCGTGCGAAGCAGCTGACACCAGCTCTTCAACCGGGTGTCCGAACCGCACTTCCTCGCGGACCACAACATCCGGGTGGCTCTCGCGCCAGCGGCCGAGCTGCGCGGCCAGCTCGCGCTGCGCGTCGTCCAGGCTGAACCAGACGGTCCTCTGCGGCACATCACGCCGGGAACGCCCGGCGTTTTCCGGCCGCCAAGCATAGATCGCTAGGAGATCGGCCTGCCGCGCGGTGGCCGCGTCGAACGCGAACTGCAGTGCCGACCGGCTCGACGCCGAGCCGTCCACGCCGACCACGACCGGGCCGACCGAGAAGCTCGTGCGGCGATCACGAATGACCGCGACGGGGCACCGGGCTCGCATCGCCACCGCAGTGCTCACCGAACCGAGCACCACCTCGGCGAGGTTTCCGCGGCCACGTGATCCGACCACGAGCAGGCGTGCCTCCGCGGAGCACCGGATCAGCGCCCCAGTCGGACTCCCGTGTTCGATCTCTTCGACGACCTCGACCTGGGAATGCTTCTCGCGACAGTGCTCCGCCGCGTTCGAGAGCGACGCCCGGACCTCCTCGTCCTGCGCCGAATCGTTGCCGACAGCCACGAGCCGCGCCGGAGCATGCCGGAGGTAGGCCTCCTCAGCCGCCCACACCGCAGCGGCCAACGACGGCTCGGACCCATCGACCCCCACCAACACCGGCAGATCCTGCTTCGCCGTCATCCCGCCCACTCCTCACCGCCGTGTCTCACTCCTGGCACGGACGCTGGCGACAGTCGCACTGTGACACGAGCATCGGACTCTCACACATCGCGCGGGCCGCCTATCGTCTCGCGCCGTTCATCCGAGAGAGACTTTCGATCTACTGGGGCGCGTGACCACAGCGGACTTGTTGATGAGGACCATCAATCATCGTCCTCTGTTCCCGAACTGCTGTGATGTGAAAGCACTTCGAAGGCTGCGCCCGGCACGCTCGTTCGCCCAAGCCTAGGTTGAGGACTGATCGCGCCGGTCAACTCGTAGTCCCCAGCGGCCGACAGCTTTCACTCCCACACCGCGAGCAACCACCGTCGATCACCACGCGCGCAGTGCACAATGGAGAAGAACCCTCTGCCTCGGAGCGTGGTCATGAACACAACGATCCCGCTGGGCCGGATCGCCGGAGTGCGCATCGGGCTGCACTGGAGCGTGGTGGGCATCCTCGTGCTGGTCACGGTCGGGCTCGCCGTCCACCAGCTTCCTCTGGTCTTCCCCGGCCGTTCCACAGCCGCTTATGTCATGAGCGGGATCGCAGCCTCTTCGCTGCTGGTGTGCTCGCTCCTCGGGCACGAACTCGCCCACGCCGCAGTGGCCCGCCGGAATGGCGTCGCCGTGGAAGGCATCACCCTCTGGTTGTTGGGCGGCATCGCCCAACTCCGCGGTGAAGCGGGCAATGCCGCCGCCGAGCTGCGCATCGCGGTGGTGGGCCCGCTGGTCAGCGCCCTGCTCGCCGGCGTGTTCGGCGCAGCGGCCTGGGGTGCGCGCTCCGCCGGTGCGGACGAGCTCCTGGTGGCCGTGGTCTCCTACCTGGCGCTGCTCAACGCCCTGCTGGCGGTGTTCAACCTCGTTCCTGCCGCACCGCTGGACGGCGGGCGGGTGTTGCGAGCTCTGCTGTGGCGTTGGAGCGGCGACCGGTTCAAGGCCGCCGTCTGGTCAGCCCGGGCAGGGCTCGGCTTGGGTTACCTCCTCATCATCGCCGGATTCGCGCAGTTGATCGGTCAGCACGCCGAGGGGCTGTGGTGGAGCCTGCTGGGACTGTTCATCGCCGGCATGGCCGCCGCCGAAGAGCAACGCGCCCACCTCGGCGCTGCGCTGGTCGACGTGCGGATCCGCGAGGTGATGTCCCACCCGGTCGACACCGTCGAGGGCGCCTTGACGGTCGAGCAGTTCCTGGAGAAATCCCCGTTCGAACGTCCTCATGCGGGATATCCCGTCGTCAACGAGACCGGGCAGGTCGAAGGACTGGCCACCGTCCGTCGCATCCAAGCCGTGCCCCAGCCAGCGCGGCACCGCACCACCGTGCGGCAGACCGCCACACCGTTGAAGGGAACTGCGACAGCCGCCCCGGGGGAGTCCATGGCCTCGATCCTGCCCCGGCTGTCCACCGCCACCGACGGACGAGTCCTCGTGTTCGACGAGGGCCATCTGGTCGGCATCCTCGCGCCATCGGACATCAGTCGCGCCGTCGCCGACCAGGGTAGCCGCATCTCCCCCGCCGAAGGTGCGAGCCGACCGCCGCGGGCCTGGTGGTATCCCGGCCAGAACCAGCACCCCTGACGGGGCCTCGATTCCGCCAGTGCCAACGCTAGGTAAACCGCTTCCCGCAGCGAGTCTGCCCGCAACTCCAGGCGCCCGTCCTCGACGGTCGCATCCGGGTCCACCCGTTCAGCTGCAAGATCCGGTCTCCGGTTCCCGAGAAGGGGATCCTCGTGCGCGCAGCTGCTGCTGGGGCGGTGACGTCAGGTGAATTTGGACGGCGTAGACGACCCAACCGATCGCCGCCAGACCGAGCCAGTTGATCAGCCTGTAGACCAACGTTCCCGCCACGGCAGGGGCGAACGGTACACCGGATGCGATCAGCACCCCGAGCAATCCGGCTTCGGCGATCCCCGCACCACCCGGGAACAGCTGCAACGCGATGCTGATCTGCACCACGACGAAACCCAGCGCCAAGGCCGACCACGGCGCCGGATGCCCGACCGCGGCGACGCTCGCGTACAGGCTCAGGAAATCCATGGCCCAGCTCAAGACCGCGCATCCGATGATGAGAACCCATCCGCCGCCGCTCGGTCGAAGCAGCCCGATCCGGTCGGACACGCGCTGCGACACCGAATCGGGGTCCACCGCCGACGTGCGGGAGCCCACGAGGAAGGCCGGCAGGTGCCGCCCAAGCCGGACGAGCCATCTGAGGCAGCGACGCAGCACGGGGGCGCTGTTCACAGCACGCCAGCACGCCCAGGTCCCCAAGAGCAGGCCCAAGACCACAAGGACCGCGACGAGCACCGGTACTCGCCCCGTAATACCTGCGCCGAGGACGGCGAGCAAGATCACCACGATGGTGGAGACCGTTCCCGCCAACATCAGCGACCAAGCGGCCAGAGCCACTTCCACGTGCCGCCTCCGCAGCTGGTACGTGGCGTAGACGAAACCGGCGGCGTTGCCGACAGCGGGCAGGGTGGTCGACAGCGCGTTCTCGGCGAAGTTGATGGCCTGGACGGACCGCACCGACAAGCGCGCACCGCCGGCAGCCAGCAGACGCCGGTGCAATTCCCCGTAGAGCACCAGCGCTCCTATGCCCAGCAGGACGGCCAACCCGATCCATCCCCAGCGGAGATCGGCAAGTTCCGCGGCGAGGCGACCCCCTTCGCCCACCAGGGCGGGCAGTTGCCACGCCAACACGCCCAACCCCGCCACCGCGACCGTCCACTGCACGATCGCGCGAGTTCTGCCGCGCATCCCACTCCTCGTCCGCTCGTGAGCATCCTCATTCACGATGGGGCGCCGCGCGTGGTTGCAGGAGGGTCTAACGACACGAACTCGTCGACCGAGGTCACCGCGCGGGCAAGCATCCGCCGATGGTTCGGGCCCCGATGCCGATCGCAGCGACGTGGGCGCGCGATCACCGCACGAACGCAGTGGAAAGCACGCACGCTCACCCGGCTGCGGTCGAGGCAGCTGTGTTGATCGCACGGGGCTTCACCCGTGAGCTGTTCGACGTCAGACGTCGCCTCCCTGAACAGGTGGCAGGCCGTCGGCACTCAGTTCGCTGTCACGGCCGTGCAAGCTCGCCAGGGCACGAGGTGGGTCGTGGTTCTCCTCGAGGTGGATATCGACCGTCCAGGCCTCCGTCGCGAGCATGAGCCGCTCCCCCGTCATTCGGTACGGAGCCTCCACCCGGTGCTGACCAGCAGTGCGCCGGCAAGGAGACCGGAGACGATGAACCCGGTTCCTTCGCCGAGCACCAGGCACAGCAGCGCGAGAAAGGCCGCGACCACGCCGAGCGCCCTGTGAAAGCTCATCCACGCCCGAACCCTCGTGAGCGGCCGCGCGCGGGTCATCCTCTCCGCGAACCCCGGATCCGCTGCGCGCAGCCCCCGCTCGATCTGATCGAGAAGACGTCGCTCATGAGGTTGAGTCATCATCCCTCCCGCACGAAACATGTACTCCTGCCGTGCCCACTTCGGTCCGACGACCGCACATAGCACCGAACATCACACTTCTCAAGAAGCTGCTTGAGCTCAGACTCGATGAGCAGGCGGAATCCATCCAGGGCCTTTCGTCATGCCCCGCTCGCGAAGCCCCGTGCTCACCGCGCAGCCGCGTCGATCGGGCTTTTCAACAAGCAGTGCGCGAGTCGACGCGGAGTACGGCCGCGCCGCGCACGCGATCAGCTTCCAGGTCCGCGAGCGCGCGATCAGCTTCCTCGAACCGGTAGGGCGTCGTCGTGACGTGGATGCGGTTGCTGGCAGCGAAGCGGAAGAAGTCCTCACCGTCGAGCCTGGTGTTCGCCGTGACGCTGCACAGGGTGCGTTCGAAGAACAAGTGTCGCTGGTAGTCCAACGCCGGCACGTCGCTGAGGTGGATCCCGGCGATCGCCAACGTGCCACCGCGGTCCAACGCCTCCAGAGCGACCGGGACGAGATCTCCGACCGGGGCGAACAGCACGGCCGAGTCGAGCGGCTCGGGTGGGCTGTCCGCCGCGCCTCCGGCCGAGGCGGCCCCCAGGTCCAAGGCGAGGGCTCGTGCCGCTTCCGAACGCGTGAGCACGTGCACCGTCGCTCCGTGTGCCAGGGCGACCTGGGCGGTCAGATGTGCGCTGGCGCCGAAGCCGTAGATGCCGAGCCGACCGCCGTGGGGCACCCGGGCACGTTTCCACGCCCGGTAACCGATGAGGCCGGCGCACAGCAGTGGTGCGAGTTCCTCGTCGGAGTAGCCTGCCGGAAGGTGATAGGCGTATTCCGAGGGAACCGTGGTCCACTCGGCGTAACCTCCGTCCGCGTCCCAGCCGGTGTAGCGCGAAGTCGTGCAGAGGTTCTCCCGACCGCTTAGGCAGTACAGGCAGCTCCCGCAGGTCCTGCGCAGCCACGCGATTCCAACACGGTCGCCCTCCTCGAACCCCGACGCGTCTGGGCCCTTCCCGACCACTTCACCGATCACCTCGTGGCCCGGAACCACCCCGGCCTTGCGCACGGGAAGGTCCCCTTCGACGATGTGCAGGTCCGTCCGGCACACTCCGCACACGAGCACCCGCACCAGGAGTTCGTCCGCTCCTGGGCTTGGCCGTGGTCGGGCGCGCAGCGATAGCGGTCCGCTCGTCAGCGGTCCGGGCTCACCCACGGTCCAAGCGCGCGGCTCCTCGCTCCTTGCCACGACACCAGTCGAACCGATTCACCGGCACCAGCTGTAGGGCCGAGCGACCTTACTTGCACGGCGGCGCCTGAGCACGTTTCGATCACCCGACTGGCGGTGACGCCCCCAGAACGGACAGCACCTGGGCGCCATTGGAGTCGCCAACCGCCCAGCAGAACCATCGTCGGATCTGCTCGAGTTTGCCCCGTGCCGCGCGCGGGGAATCTCAGGAGAAGCTCCGTTCCAGGTTTCGACCCGGGGTCGAGAGCGCGTCGATGACGTCTTGGCGTCGTCGGGTCGTACGGCTGCGCCACGTCCGGGGGCGTCGCCGGTCGGATTCTCAGCGCAACCGGGGGTAAGGCGGATGACTGATCTGACCGACACGATCGTCGTCGGCATCGACGGCTCTGAGCAGGCACTCAGCGCGGTGGCTTGGTCCGCGGCGGAAGCGTCCTCGCACGGTCTTTCATTGCGGCTGGTCGCCTCGACCGAGCCTTACCTCCGCAATTTCTACGGGCCAGAGCTGCCCTACCTGCCCGCGATGTTCGAAGAGATCGATCAGCTGGCTCGTGCACACCTGCGCGACGGGCTGAATCGCGCGAGCACGGTCGACCCCGAAGTACCCGTGCACACCGAGTACGTGCAGGAGCCGCCGATCTCGTTGCTGCTGCGGATGTCGAAGACCGCGGACATGATCGCCCTGGGTGCTTCGGGACGTGGCGGTTTCAGCGGGATGCTGCTGGGCTCCACGGCCGCCGCCGTCGCCGTGCACGCGTCCAGCCCGGTGGCGATCGTGCGCGATCCGAACACTCCGGATGGCCCGGTGGTCGTCGGTGTCGACGGCACCGCGATCAGCATCGCCGCGCTCGGCAAGGCGTTCGACGAAGCCTCGTGGCGAAAGGCGGGCCTGGTGGCGGTGCACGTCGGTGAGACCCCCTCGATCAGAGAGGTCGGCGTCGGCCGAGCCCACGAGCGACCCGGTGATGTGGAGCGCATCTTGGCCGAATCTCTCGCCGGTTGGAGTCCGCACTACCCCGACGTCGAGGTCGAGCGCGTCGCGGTCGCCGGCCGGCCACCGAGCGTCCTGCTCGACTGGAGCGACCGCGCGCAGCTCGTCGTGGTGGGAACCCGAGGGAGGGGTGGGTTCCGCGGCATGCTGCTCGGGTCGACCAGTCAGGCGCTTCTGCACCACGCCAGGTGCCCCGTGCTCGTCGTCCGCGAGCACCCCCGCCCCGCGTGACGAGCCGCGACGCTGTTCGCACGAATCCCGCTGGCCTCATGGGTGTTTGACCCAGTGTCGATGCCGCACGCGACGCTCGGTTCGTCCGACACCGGGCAGCGGAGGTTCGACGGTCGCCGGACCTCCTGCACCACGCCCCCGCGTCCGGTGGTCGTGGTCCGCTGGGCGGTGGAGGCCTCATCGCGGATAGTCGTTGAAGATCTCTTCGAGCGGACGCCGGGTGCTGCGCGGAACGATCGTGGCCGGGTGGCCGAAGCGCATCAGCGCCTGGATCGAATCGGGCTGGTGGCCAGGTTGCGAGAGTCCTTCTCGGACTTCATCGAGTTGCAGGCATTGGGTCATGACGGAGGCGCCCAGAGCGCGGTGGGTGGCCTCCAGCCACGCGTTCTGCAAGGCGGCACCAGCGTCGAGGTGAGCACGGACCCCGTCGTCCGGAGTGCTCAGCAGCAACACCGATTCCGTTTCGATGCGTGCTGCCAGCCAGGCTTCATCCGGTACGTGGGTCGATCCGCTGACCAACCCCACCGCGCCGAGCCCCTGCGTGCCCAGCGCTTTCGCGGGAACTCCCCCGGGTCTCGAATCGGTCGGATCAGCGATCCAGCTCGCCAGTTCCCGCTGATAGATCTCGTCGGCGTGCTGGACGCGGGCGGCGTAGGTCAGCAAACGCGCCAGATGCAGCGCTTCCGCGCTACCGGTGATCCACCGGGCCCCGAGCGATGGGAGGCACTCCGCCGCGCTCAGCAGGGCCTCCTCGTCAGGGCCGGAGACCGGGCGTGAGTCGAAGGGCCGACGGTGGCTGGCGCGGTGTGCGATCGCCTCGTACCGCTGGAGTTCGGCCTCGCTGGGCGGCAGCCGGGTGGTGCCCGTCACTGAAGCAAGCGGCCTGGAATCGTCCCCGAACGCGAGTTCGGCTCGCCATCCCAGCTTGCGGATAGCGAGGACGAGGTTGGTCAGCGCGGCTCCGCACGAGATCAAGCGGTCCCTGCCCTCCGGGTCGTACTGGGACTGTGCGATGTCGTCTCGTTGGTCCAACTCGACCACGCGGTCGTGCACCGACAGCGACCACGGTTGCGTGTTGTGCACCGACGGCGCGCGGTTGACAGCGCGGGCGATGGTAGCGACCTCTTCCGGCGACCACGGCCGGTCGTCGACGAGCTCGATGTCGTCCATATGGTTCGCTCAGTCCTTCCGCTGGACGTCTCACATGACCCGTGGCCCCGGGTTACCCCCATCGAAGGCGCGCACACCCACTCCACTGTTCGGCAGCAGGTCGAGCGGAAGCGTCATCCTCGTCCAGGCCCGGTCCAATCGGGCTCCACGTTCACCCACTCCCACTCCCAGCGACGCCGGGCCCAACTGTCCGCGACCGCGCGGACGGTCTTCATGATCCCCACGCATGCGAGGAGGCCCAGAACGAGCACCCCGACCGCCGTGCCCGTCGCTGACGCGATGCTGGTGACCTCCGTCGGCGGGGCCGGCGCCACGCGGTCGGCACCGTCAACCCACACCGGCACACGACTGCCGACGTGGCTGCTGGAGGGCACCTCGGCGCGCTCAGCACGCGGATGACCGTCTTGGCCGGTCCACCCGACCTCGGCGCGCACGCTCGCTCCTCCGCCGGGTTCGGAGCCGACCATCTGAGGGTTGGTGAGCACGACGGCATCGACCACGTGCTGCGCGCTCGCAATCACGGCTGCCTCGCGTCGCTGCGCAGCGTATTCGGCCTTGCCCGAGAACAGGGCTAGCAGGGGCACGACGGTCAGCGCCACGACGAGCAGACCGAGCAACGCCACGGCCACGAGGCGATCGACCGGACGTCGCAACGGGTTTCGCCGCATCCCCAACGCATGGACGAGCCAGCTGATGCCCGCAGACCAGTAACGCTCCTTCATGCACCTCTGCTCCTCGTGACGAACTCCGGGGCGCGGTCCATGGTGAGCACCATCGGACATCAACAACAGGGCATTTCGGCCCCTCTCAGTCACGTGATCACGAAACTCGATCACAAGTGATTACTTTCGACCGTGCCGTGAAACCGGGTAAGCGTCACCATCACAGTGGGGCCGCGGTCGGAGCGCCCGTAGCGGCCCGCGAACGGGGCGCAGGATCGAACCGCTGTTCGCCGACAACACGAGCCGGGGCATCCGACACACCCGGGAGGCTGCGATGGACCAACAGCACAAGTACACGATCGTGGTCGGCGTGGACGGCTCACCCGCGTCGAAGGCAGCGCTGCGCTGGGCGGCTTGGCACGCCGAACAACTCGGCGGGGCTCTCGTCACCCTCATGGCCTGGGACGTCCCGCTGATCTACAACTGGGAAGTCCCCGAAAGCGACGACATCTCCCAGCGCACCGCCGCAGGCCTGGACGAGATCATCGCCGAAGTCCTCGATCCGGACTCCGACCTCGCGGTGAGCAAGAACGTCGCCAACGGTCACCCGGCGCGGGCCCTGCTGGACCTCGCCGAGGAAACCGGAGCGGACCTGATCGCGGTCGGCCACCGCGGGCACGGCGGGTTCGCCGAAGCCCTTCTGGGATCGGTCAGCCAGCACGTCGTCCACCACGCGCGCTGCCCGGTCGTCGTGGTCCGCGACAACTCCCGATGACCGCGTGGCGCCTGAGGTTCGAGGGCTTCGATCCCGACGACGAGGGGCGCCGGGAAGCGTTGTGCACCTTGGGAAATGGCTACTTCGCCACCCGGGGTGCAGCACCCGAGTCCGCCGCCGACGGAGTGCACTACCCCGGAACCTACCTCGCCGGATGCTTCAACCGGCTCACCACCGACCTCGCCGGCCACCGGATCGAAGATGAATCGATCGTCAACGCACCGAACTGGTTGCCGCTGACCTTCCGCATCGACGAGGAACCGTGGTTCGCACTGGATCACGTCGAACTGCTCGACGTCGAGCAGGAACTGGACCTCCAGCGCGGAATTCTGGTGCGGCGAATTCGGTTCCGCGATCAGCACCGGCGCACCACCCGCCTGGTGCAGCACCGCCTCGTGCACCTCACTCATGCGCACCTCGCCGGACTGCACACCACCCTGCAACCCGAGGACTGGTCGGGAAGCGTCACGATCCGCAGCGGCCTCGACGGCGCCGTCGCCAACACCGGTGTCGCCCGCTATCGCGACCTCGCCGCGCACCACCTCGTCGACCACCACGTCACCGAAGCGAGTCCTGATCTGGCGGTGCTGGACGCGCTGACGTCCCAGTCGCACGTGCGCATCGCCGTGGCGCAACGCAACCGGCTCCTCGCCGAGGACAAGACTCACCAGACTCCCGTCACTGAGATCGATGAAGCTCGCGTGGACCACGAGTTCGTCCTCGAGGCCACTCCAAACGCGCAGATCCAGGTGGAGAAGATCATCTCGCTGCACACCTCGCGCGACCCGGCGAGCACCGAACCCGTGTCCGAAGCGGCCGACAGCGCAGGTGACGCACCCGGATTCGACGAGCTGTGCCACACCCAGGCCATGGCGTGGGCCCGGCTTCACCGGCACTTCACCACCGCTTCCTCGCTGAGCGAACCGGCTCGGCGAACGCTGCTGCTGCACCGCTTCCACCTGCTGCAGACCGCCTCGCCCAACATCAACGATCTCGACGTCGGGCTGCCCGCGCGCGGGTTGCACGGCGAGGCGTACCGGGGACACGTCTTCTGGGACGAGCTGTTCGTGCTGCCCGTGCTCGACCTGCGACTACCACGCCTGTCGCGCGCGCTGCTGCGCTACCGATACCGGCGACTGCCCCGCGCACGCCGAGCCGCCCGGCAAGCCGGGCTGACCGGAGCCATGTTCCCGTGGCAGAGCGGCAGCAACGGGCGTGAGGAGAGCCCCTCCTGGCACCTCAACCCGCGCTCGGGCCGCTGGCTGCCCGACCACACCCGCCTGCAACGACATGTCGGGCTCGCCATCGCCCACAGCGCTCGCCACCACCACCTCGCCACCGGAGACGAGGACTACCTCAGCAGCGAGGGCGCAGAGCTGATCTGCGAGATCGCCCGCTTCTTCTCCGCGCTGGCCACCTACGACCGCAGCAGGGACCGCTACGTGATCCGCGGCGTCGTCGGTCCCGACGAGTACCACACGGCCTACCCCGACAACGACGAGCCCGGGATCGACAACAACGCCTACACCAACATCATGACCGCCTGGCTGTGCGCGACGGCGACCCAGATCCTGCGGGAACTGCCCGGACAGCGGCGCCGCGAGCTCACCGACCAGATCGACTTGCGCCACCACGAGATCGACCGGTGGGACCGGCTCGCACACCGCATGTTCGTCCCCTTCCACGACACCGGGCTGCTCAGCCAATTCGAGGGATACCACCGGCTCGCCGAGCTCGACTGGGATGCCTACCGCCGACGCTACGGCGACATCCAACGCCTGGATCGCATCCTCGAGGCCGAAGGCGACGACCCCAACCGCTACCAGGTCAGCAAGCAGGCCGACGTGCTCATGCTGTTCTACCTGCTCTCCGCCGAAGAACTCGAGGAGCTCCTCAGCGGACTCGGCTACCCCATGGCCGACATCCCCGCCAACGTCGAGCACTACCTCGCACGCACCAGCCACGGCTCAACGCTCAGCGCCGTCGTCCACGCCTGGGTACTCGCACGCGGAAACCGGCCCCGCGCGCTGGAGTTCTTCGACAAGGCACTGTTCAGCGACCTGCACGACACCCAACGCGGCACAACGGCCGAAGGCATCCACCTGGCAGCCATGACCGGAACGCTCGACCTGGTGCAACGCTGCTTCACCGGAATCGAGATCCGCCCCGACGGCCTGCACCTCAACCCCCAATGGCCGACCGAACTCGGCCCCCTGGAACTGACGGTGCGCTACCACGGCCTACCACTGGCCATCCGCGTCTCCGGACGCGCGGTCGCCGTGCGCACAGCCCCAGGACCACCAGCGCCGACCATCACCTGCGTCTGCGGACCGCACAGCGCCCACCTCAGGCCAGGCGAAACCGCCCGCTTCTCGATGGACGCCACCCCCGCAACGGACTCCGCCGGTGACCCGCTGTGATCCGGCCAGCCCGCCCACGCCCGACGGCGCGCATCCAGCGCCCTGAGACCTCGCGGAGCACGACATGAACACCCCGCCTCAACGCCCGATCGTCGTCGGAGTCGACGGCTCACCCGCTTCTCGTCAGGCGCTGCACTGGGCCCTCGACCAAGCGAGCCGAACCGAAGCCACCGTCACCGCCGTGATGGCTTGGACGGTGCCCGAGCTCTACGACTGGCCGATGCCCACGGCCCAACAACTCGACCTCGCGACCGAGAACTGGCTGCACGACATCGTCCGAGCCGAGGTGCCCGAAGACGATCTCCCGCGGATCCACCTTCGCACCGCCGGCGGCCACCCCGCTGAGGTGCTCCTCGAACACGCCAAGGCAGCCGAGCTGCTCGTGGTCGGCCACCGCGGCACGGGCACGTTCGCACAAGCCCTCCTCGGCTCCACCGCCCGATACTGCGTCGACCACGCCACCTGCCCCGTCGTGGTGGTGCGCGAGCCCCGAACAAGTTCGCCGCACTCAACTCTCCCGGGATAGCGCCTCGTCAACCTCCCGGCAGGTCCGAGGCTTCTCGCACGCGGCCAGCCAGCCGACGCGAACGACCAGCTGCGGACGCCCCGAACCTCCGAGGACCTCTCGCTGCACCGCATCCCGCGTGCGGGCAACCTCGAAGGCTTCGCTGACCGAGGCCGTCGTGACCTGAGATCAGTTGCTCGACGACGGCTGTGCCGGTGGACCGCGACGGCTCAGAACGTCGTACGGGCCAAGCCTCGTACCGAGGGCCCGCGGCGAGCAACGGACGTTGGACCCTGGTGGTGCAGATCGAACTCCGCCACAGTCACAACATCGGACTGCGCGCCCGACCAGGAGGTGGCCGTGCACAGGATTTCCAACGCACTCGATCTGACGACTGCCGAGATCGAGCAGGTCATCATGCGAGCGGGGCTGGCTCCGTCCCTGCACAACACGCAGCCGTGGCGGTTCCGAATCCTGGCGCAGATGATCGAACTGCACTACGACCCGGCACGCCGCCTGCCGGTCGCCGACCCGGCAGGTCGCGAGCTCCGCCTGGCCTGCGGCGCCGCGTTGTTCAACCTGCGGCTCGCGCTGGAAAGCGCCGGGATCCGACCGAACGTGACCTTGCTCCCGCACTTGGCTGGGCCCACCGCGCTCGCGGAGATCCGCAGCGGCGGCCACACCGCTCCTCGACCGGAGACGCTACGCCTGAACGCCGCGATTCCTCAGCGGCACAGCCACCGCGCCCCGTTCCGCAACGTACCGGTGCCGACCACGGAGCGAAACGACATGCTCCACGCCGCTCAAGCCGAGCAGTGCTGGCTGCACCTCGTCACACCGGGAGAGCTCGGGACGCTGGAGGGCTTGGTCCACCGGGCGCACCGGGTGCAGGAGGCCGATTCGCGGTTCCGCGCCGAGCTAGCAGCGTGGACGGGCCAGTCCGGTGACGCGTTGGAAGGAGTGCCCACCTCTGCCGCGGGCCCCCGACCAGGGCCGCAGGACCAGTGGGTGCACCGAGACTTCTCGGCCGGGGTGTCACCGCGCCCAGAAGGAGTCGAGTACGAGTCCCACCCGTTGCTGGTCGTGCTGTGCACTCACCAGGAGAGCCCGTATGCCGAGCTACAAGCCGGGCAGGCTGTTCAGAACGTCTGGTTGACGGCGACCGCCCGCGGCCTGGCCGCCTCGATGATCTCGGAGGTCATCGAGGTGCCCGACACCCGCGACGAACTGCGCCACCTGCTGGGCGGGACGCTGCATCCCCAGGCATTGTTGCGGATCGGCTACGGAGGCCCCACCGTTCCCGCTCCGCGCCGAGCGATCGACGATCTGATCCTCGAGTAGGACACAACCACCTGGATCTGCCGACGCATTCGGTCGGCGAACCGATGCGGCTCGCGAGTATCGCCGGTCTTTCAGTCCGGTCAAGACCAAGCGGTCTTCTCCCGCCCTGTACACGCGTTTGAGCGACAGGTTGGGGTGCCCGTGCGTGTCTCGACCGCGGCGGAGACGGTCATGCGAACGCAGCCGCACGGGAGCTCTTCGGGTCACGCAAAACCGTCCCCGAGCGGAACGGCAACGCTAATGCCATCTCGCAAGAGGCCGCGGAGGACCTGCAGCCATGTGTGATCGGCGGCCGGGCGACACGTGGCGTGTCGCCCGGCCGTCGATCACGCCGGCGCTGGCTTCGGTGCCGCGGCCGGTTCGCCTGCGGGCTGCAGGGTGAGTGCGACCAGTGCCGACACTAGGCATCCGGCGCCGAGGTAGGCGGCGACCCAGTGCCAGCTCCCGCCGCCGAGCAGGACGAGCGCGGTGGCGATGGCCGGAGTGAATCCACCACCGACCGCCGCAGCCACCTGGTATCCCAATCCGGCGCCGCTGTAGCGGTATTCGGGGCCGAACAACTCGGTGAGCAGCGGTTGCTGCACGCTGACGATCAGGTCGTGAGCGATGTTGACCAGCACGACGGAGCTCACCACGACGAGGATTTCCGAGCCCGCCTGCATGGACAGGAAGTAGGGCACGGCGCCGATCACGCCGACCACCGCGCCGGTGATGAACACCGGTTTGCGGCCGTAGCGGTCGGAGATCCAAGCGAACAGCGGGATCGTCACGATGCCGATGCCGCCGACGAGCAGTGCGACGGTGAGCATGAAGCCGGAGTCGAAGCCGTACTGCTTGGTCGCATAGGCCAACGCGAAGGTGGTGACGATGTACATCGTCAGCAGCTCACCCAACCGCAGCCCGATGATCTGGAAGAAGGCCGCCGGGTGCTGCCGCAGGGCCTCCAGGACCGGCAGCTTGCGCTTGGCCGGCTCGGCTTCGGCGACCTGCTCGCGGAACACCTCGCTCTCGGGCACGCCGGCGCGAATCCACAGCGCGATGGCCACGAACACGACGCTGATCAGGAAGGGGACGCGCCAGCCCCAGGTCTGGAACGCGGTGTCGCTGGTGAACGCCTGCATCAACCCGGCGACACCGGTGGCCAGCAGCAATCCGACCGAGTAGCCGACCTGCACGCCGCTGCTGAAGAAGGCCTTGAGCTTCGGTGGCGCGTTCTCGACGGCCATCAGCGCAGCTCCACCCCACTCCCCGCCCACGGCGAAGCCCTGGATGGCGCGCAGCACCACCAGAAGCAGCGGCGCCCACCAGCCGATGCTGGCGTAGGTGGGCAGCAGACCGATCAGGGCGGTGGAGACGCCCATGATCGACACCGTCCACACCAGCATGGTCTTGCGGCCGATCTTGTCGCCGTAGTGCCCGAAGAACACACCGCCGAGCGGGCGGAAGATGAACCCGACGCCGAACGTGGCGAAAGCCGCGAGAGTTCCGGCGAGCGGGCTGATGTCGGGGAAGAACGCGTCGTTGAACACGACTGCGGCGACGATTCCGTAGAGCAGGAAGTCATACCACTCCACTACAGCTCCTACGAAGCTCCCCGCCGCCGCGCGAACGGGCTTCGCTTCCGTTTGCTCGGGCGCATCCGCCATTGGACACCTCCTGTGCGCTATACGCACGTCTGTGCGCTTGTTGCACGACATAGTGCGATGCCAGCCACACCGAGTCAAGCGACCAGGCGTGCGGATCAGGCGTCGACGCGGACATCGACCTCCACGCCCGGCCTCGACCGGCGCGACCGGAAGCTCGGATCACCACTTGGGCGACGACACGGGAAGCGATGAGCGCGCCTTGATGGGCCACCGCCCTCACGCTATGGTCACGATGCGCACAGTTGAGCGCATAGCGCACGTTTGGAGTCCTGATGAAGGCAGCAGCACTGACCGCCCCAGAACGCGTCGACGTCATCGACGTTCCTGAACCGGCCTGCGGCCCGCGCGACGTCGTCGTGCGCATGCTCGGTGTTGGGCTGTGCGGCACCGACACCGCTGTCGTGCGCGGCCGACGGAAAACACCTCAACTCCCCTGGGTTCTCGGGCACGAAGGAGTCGGCGAGATCGTCGCCGTGGGCGAGGCCATTCGCGATCGGCAGGTTGGACAGCGGGTGGCCGTCGAGCCGAACTACTGCTGCCTAAGCTGCGATCCGTGCCAAGCGGGCTTCACATCGGGTTGTCGGAAGCGCAACGCCGTCGGCCTCACCACGCCGGGCCTGCTCGCCGAGCGCGTCGCGGTGCCGGCTGCCTTCGCGCACCCGATCGCCGATCACGTGAGCCTGGCAGATCTGGTGTGCGTCGAGCCGCTGACGGTGGCGCGCGCAGCCGTGCGCCGCTCCGGGGCCCGCGAACAGCAGCACTGCTTAGTCGTCGGAGCGGGCTCGCAGGGCCTGCTGCTGTGTCAGTCGCTACTCGAAGTCGGGATCACGCCCGCCGTGCAAGAACCCCACGCAGGACGCCACGAGCTGGCCATGTCGCTGGGCGCGACGGTCGACGACCCGCACCAGGAGGTCGACCACGTCTTCGAGACCTCGGGCGCCCCGGGAGCCCTGGACGCAGCACTGGAGCACTTGCGGCCGGGCGGCCACGCCACCGTCGTCGGCATGAACTCCGGCCCGCTGGCCCTGTCCTCGCACGCGATCGTCTCGCAGCAGTGGTCGATCACCGGCTCGCTGATCTACGACCACCCGGTCGACTTCGCCGACACCATCGCAGCTTTGGAGAAGGGTGCCCTCGAACCGCACCGGGTCCTGCAGGCCCGGTTCCACCTCGACGAAGCCGCCGAGGCCTTCACCGCGGTCGCAGCAACACCCGGCAAGTGCTGGATCAGCTTCGAAGGCTGAATCAGCCGGCGGCGATGAGGTCAGCCTCGATCAGGCGCGCCGTCCGCAGGATCACCGGGATGTAGTCTCGCTCGACCAGCTCCGGCGTGGTGCGCCCGGCGTGCACCGACACGTTCGCCGCGGCGATGACCAGCCCGGCGCGATCGCGCACCGGCACAGCCGCGCCCCGGAGGCCCTCCTCCAGCTCGGAATCGACCAGCGCCCAGCCCTGTGCGCGTGCTTTGTCGATCTCCGCGCGCAGGGCCTGCGAGTCCCGCACCGTGCGATCAGTGCGCCGCTGCAGATGCAACCGGCTCAACCGCTCGTCCAACTCGTCCTCCGGCAACCCGGCCAGCAGCACCCGCCCCATCGAGGTCGTGTGCGCGTCGAACCGGGTGCCGATGTTGATCTTCACGGTCGCGAGCCTGCTGCTCGTAGCAAGCGCGAGGTAGACGATCTCGTCGCCGTCGAGCACCGCCAGCGCGGCGGTCTCGTTCAGTTCCCGGGTCAACGCTTGCAGGTGCGGTTGGGCTACCTCGGGCAACGACATCCCGGACAGGTAGGAATAACCCAGCTCCAAAACCCGCGGGGTGAGCTCGAAGTGACCCCCGTCGGAACTGACATAGCCCAGGTCGACCAGCGTCAGCAACAACCTGCGCGCCGTGGCCCGGTCGAGCTCCGTTTCTCGTGCCACCTCGGCAAGAGTCTGTCGCCGGCGCTCCGCGGTGAACGAACGGATCACCGACAGCGCCCGCGCCACCGACTGCACGAAGTACCCGCCGGCCACACGACCGCCCACAGCCGGATCAGCCGTCACGAACACACCTCCTCGAACCATCGCGTGCGTATAGCGCACACCCTATCGGATGGTGCACGCACACGTCGCGATCAAGAAGTGCCCCGGCGGCCACCAGGTGAGCAGTGCGGCGAAGACGGTCGCGGACGCACGCTGCGACGAGGCGGCACGACGACGATGTCTCCCCCTCCGGACCGGCTTCGCCTGCGCTTCGGTCACAGACGGGTGTGGTTTTCGATGTCCTGCTCGAACTCCGCGATGGCCTCGGCCGTCAGCGTGGGTCGTGCGTCGGTGACCGCCCGCAGGTAGTCGTCGGTGGTGGCCATGGTGCTGTCGTCGTGCAGCACGTCGCGTTCGAACGCGGTCTGGGCGCCTTGGCGGGCGGCGAACTCGATGTCAGCCGGTGTGAACAGGTCCGTGCGCTTCACCAGCACGTCCAGGTCGACGTTGTCGCGCGCCGGCCCGAGGTAGCGCGACCAGATCGCCCGCCTGGCGGGCTCGTCCGGCGGCCCGATCGGGATGATGTAGTCGAACCGGCCCGGCCGCAAGAACGCCGAGTCCAACGAACTCACCGAGTTGGTGGCGCACACCAGCAGCCGGTGGTCGTGCTCGCGGAAGCCCGGGATCAACTTGAGCAGTTCGTTGGTCACGCCGTGCGCAGGACCGGCGGCGGGCGTGGAACGCGTGCCCGCGATCTCCTCCACCTCGTCGATGAACAGCACCAGGTCGTCGAGTTCCTCGAGCTCGGCGAACACCGCGCGCAGCGACGCCGCCAACCCGTCCGGGGACGCCCCGGCCAGCCGCGAGGGGAACAACTCGACGAACGGCCAGTTCAGCCGGGAGGCGATCGCCTTGGCGAAGGTGGTCTTGCCGGTGCCAGGCGGCCCGAACAGCACGATCGCCTTCGGCGGCAGCACGCCGTGCCGCTCGGCCTGCACGGGATGCGAGATCGGCAGCACCACGCGCCGTTCGATGATGTCCTTCTCCTTCGTCATCCCGGCCAGCGCTTCCCACCTGCCGCGCGGCAGCAGCTGCCCGCCCAGTTCCTCGAGCACCCCGAACTCGACCGGGTCGAGGTGTTCGACCTTCTCGAAGTAGGTCAGATCGGTGCGGGGGCGGTAACCGGAGTTGGCCATGGCGTTGAACCCGGCCGCACCCTCTGGGACCAGACTGGCGATGCGGTGCACGCCCTGACCCCGCAGCTTCTTCTCCAGTTCGTCCAGCAACGCGCTCCCGATGCCGCGGTTGCGCCACCGGGTGTCGAGGGCGAACAAGGCCAGCCACGCCCGCTCCCCTTCCACCTTCGCCGCTGCCATGCCGACCACGTCGTTGTCCACGACCGCCACCGTCGCCGGGTGTCCGGCCCGCGCCATCGACACCACCTCGGCCGCGGAGAACACCGGCTCACCGCCTTCGCGGCTCTGGTCCCAGATGTGAATCGCCTGGTCCAGATCGTCGTCGTGAAAATCACGCACCCGCCACAGCGGCATGGCACCTCCAGGGTCTTCTTCCCCACGCCGGGGAACAGCTCGCGAGAGCCGCGGATCACAGAGAAAGCTAATGGGCACGACCACAGCGCGCAATGAAAAGCACCAGATCAACAGCACTCGGAGCAGACACCGGCGAAACTGGCGTGAATCCCGTCCACATCGGGACCGCAGCACGAGTGCTGCCAATCCAGCACTGACCGAACCGAGCTCAACATTTACTGGCACTCCGCAGAACATCCGTAAAGTGAGCAACCAGAGCGGAATCACATTTGCGATGGCAACGACTCCACGCTCCGAACGAGCCCGGTTGGTACACCTGTTGTTCTTATCTGCGTTCGTGGTGGCCATGCTCGTTGACGAAACCAAACAGCAAGCCTTGCAGGAGGCCGTCCAGGATCGCGCGGACGTGGCGGTGCGCGTGGCACAGAAAAGGATGCTCGCCCCCGAGTTCGGAACTATCGGGGGCGAGCATTTTGCGTGGCAGGACCCGGACACAGTGCCCACCCCCTCAGGTCCTGCCACGCCCGACAAAGAGCATAGAGGGCTGACCCCGAGCTCGAATACCCACAAGATTTCAAATGGTGACACGTCAACGGCCGCCCGCTGCTCTGAGTGGGGGATTATTTGAAGGTTGGGGCGTGCCGGTCCGTCGGGTATGTGCCTGGCGGAGTATTCCGACGGGATGAGTTCCCCGACTCCTCCCGACAACCCCGTAGAAGCCGTAAACCTGGCTCGTGACTTGCTAGCGGCGGCTGCGTGCGACCCACGTCTACGAACAGAGTCGCTCGATGACCTAGCCGCGCTTGCACGCCGAGTGAACGAAGCAGCCGTGACTCTGGCCGATTTGACCCCGGAGCTGTCCGAACGCACGTTGATCGAGAGCAGCCGGGCGGTTGAAACGTGGACAGATGCGCTCGCCGACATCGCGGGGATGCACACAGCGTCGCGTTCGGCGTCGTGGTGCGCGTCGTTGTACTTGGCGGCATTGGAGCAACGGCGAAGGTAGTGCCACATCCGCCCGACGTCTCCCGCGAAATCAGACACCAGATCGGCGTCAGCAAAACGATTCACCGTACGGCTCATTGTGGTGAAACTGTTGAGAGGACCCTGCCAGTGACCATTACCGCTCAAGACACACTCGCCATATTCATCGGCTCCGGCGCCCTGGGGTTCCCGTGGTATCGCGTCGATCGGCACCCGGCCGACAACATCGACTCGGAAACCTGGACGCTGGCTTTCACCGAGTTCGCGTTCGGAAGCTCAGAGACCGAAATTTCCCAGCACGTGATCACTCACGACGACCTGCTTCGTGCTGTGCAGAAGATCGCTAGCGGTGACGCCCATCAGATCGAGGACGACGTGCAGCGCGAGTGTCAGGCACTGCTATCTCAGGGGCCCGGCGTGGCCGGCTTCGATGCCGACGCGGCCGACGTGGTCATTCAGATCGCCGCGTTCGGGAAAGTCCTCTACGCCTGAGAGAACCGTCCGCAAACTCGTTCACCACTGGACAACGCCCGGATTTGGTTCAAGCTCGCGAGACTGCCACGTCCGGGCGTTGTTTGGCCGGGAAGCGGTTCCGGCGGTTGGAGGGGACACTGTGGGTGAATACCCATCAGCCGGCGTTCGGCATGACCGGCGGCCAGCCACCGCCGTCGAATTCGACCGCGACCTCAATCACGCGTCATGCTCACCCTGATTGAGCTCGTTACCGCCATCGATGAGTTCGTCCGAGTTGTCATCGCACCTTCGGGTCATGCCTGGTCAGTCGCGCCTCATCAGCAGCTCGGAGCTGGCGCGCGAACTGGGTATTACGCGTCAGACGATCGCACGGTGGGTCCAGCGCGGTGTGATCACGGCTGCGTCGGTCACCGCACGCGGTCAAGCGCGGTTCGACATGGAACAGGCCAAACGCGAACTGCGAGCACGCACCAAGCGGGAGGCAGGATTCCGCAACGCACTCGCATCACAGGACCGTCGCGATGCTCTGGGCATCAGTCCGCACGCCGTGGTAGTTCTCCTCGTGACCGAGAGCGTGCGTGCCAACCCACTCCGCTAGTTGCTGCGCCGAGCCTGGCCCGTCGCGCCCATCGGCGGTCGCCCACAACATAGCCTGCAAGACCGGCGATACCGGGCTCGGCGTTTCGTCCGACGCCGAGGCCACGTCCCCAAGGAGATGATCAGCGATGTTCGTCCCGTTCAGCGTCAGCGACTTCATCGACCGTGCGGTGCAGGTGTACGGCGACCGGGTAGGCGTCATCGACGAGCCGATGCAGCCGGCGGCGAGCCAGGGCGAGCTGACGTACGCGCAGTTGGGGGAGCTGGCGCGTCGTCAGGCCGCGAAACTCGACCAGCTCGGCATCGGTGTCGGCGACCGGGTGGCGATCGTGAGCCACAACAGTGCACGGCTGCTCACGTCGTTCTTCGGGGTCAGCGGATGGGGGCGGGTGCTCGTCCCGGTGAACTTCCGGCTGAGGCCTGACGAGGTGCAGTACATCGTCGAGCACTCCGGCGCACGGGTGCTCTACGTCGACCCGGAGCTCGAGGAGGCGCTGGCGGGTGTCAGCTGCGAGCACAAGTTCGTGCTCGGCGACGACGACGCGCTCTACGCGCCGCCCGGATCCGAACCCCAGGCCTGGGAACCGGACGAGCAGGCGACCGCCACGATCAACTACACCTCCGGCACGACGGCGCGGCCCAAGGGCGTGCAGATCACGCACCGGAACATCTGGGTCAACGCGCTCACCTTCGGGCTGCACTCGCAGATCAGCGACCGCGACGTCTACCTCCACACGCTCCCGCAGTTCCACGCCAACGGCTGGGGCATGCCGTTCGCCATGACCGGAGTCGGTGGGCAGCACATCATCCTGCGCAAGATCGACGGAGCCGAGATCCTGCGCCGGGTCCGCGACCACGGCGTCACGGTGATGTGCGCTGCTCCAGCGGTCGCCGCAGCGGTGCTCGAAGCCGCCCAGGACTGGGAGGGCGAGATTCCCGGCCGGGACCGGGTGCGGATCATCATGGCCGGGGCACCCCCGCCGACGCAGACCGTGGTCCGGGTGCAAGAAGAGCTGGGCTGGGAGTTCATCCAGATCTACGGTCTCACCGAGACCTCGCCGCTGCTGACGGTCAACCGCACCCGGTCCGAGTGGGACGACCTCGACCCGGAGGAGCGTGCGCAAAAACTCACCCGAGCCGGCGCACCGGCGCTCGGCGTACGACTGCGCATCGACCAGTCCGAGGAAGGTGCCGGTGAGGTGCTGGCACGCTCCAACGTGGTGCTCGAAGGCTACTGGGAGCAGCCGGAGGAGACCGAGAAGGCGCTCGACGGCGGCTGGTTCCACACCGGCGACGGCGGCCACCTCACCGACGACGGCTACCTCACGATCGCAGACCGCAAGAAGGACGTGATCATCACCGGCGGCGAGAACGTCTCCTCGATCGAGGTCGAGGACATCCTCTTCTCCCATCCCGCGGTCGCGGAGGTGTGCGTGATCGGTGTGCCCAGCGAGAAGTGGGGCGAGACGATCAAGGCGCTCGTGGTGCTCGCTCCCGAGTCAGAGGGCACTCCCGAGATGGAGGCCGAGCTGATCAGGTGGTGCAAGGACCGGATCGCCGGCTACAAGGCGCCCACATCGGTGACGTTCCGGACCGAACTCCCCCGCACCGCGACCGGCAAACTGCAGAAGTTCAAGCTCCGCGCGCCCTACTGGGAGGACCACACCCGCCAGGTCAACTAAGCCGGACCCCGATTGTCAGGCACGGGCCCAGCGTCAACGTGTGTTTCGAGTGTCTCCGGGCGTTCGGGCGCCCACTGCTTTGAGGAAGTCGGTGTTGGGATAGCCCGTGGTACGGCGTTTGGCCGATCGTGGTCACTTCCAGGCCGTGCGGAGGCCCGACCGGTGGCTGGAAGCTGTGCAGCGGGACTGAACCCGTCTCAGCACGGGCGACGAATCGGCCTGGCCTGGGAGAACGCTGCTCCGATGTCAAGGCCTGTCGGCCTGGTGACCATCACGTGTCCGCAGTTCACTGGTCGGGTCGCCTGACGTCGGGAAACAATGGGAGGGCAGACCGGCCCACCCCGTCGGAGGACGCCTTCAGCGGCCGGCCAGGAGGGAGTTGGGGACGTTGGACGGGGAGACCTTGCTGAAGACCGCGGCCGACTGCGTCGAGGAGCTGCCCGGGGCCACCCACGGGCGCCCGTTCACCGAGCAGCTGGACGTCTACAAGGTGGCGGGCAAGGTCTTTCTGATCATCACCGACGACCCGGACGAGCGCATCGTCACCGTCAAGGCCGAACCGGAGTACGGTCGGCTGCTGCAAGATCGGCACGCTTCGATCAGTCCGGGCCGCTACCTCGACAAACGGCACTGGATCTCCCTGGGAGCCGGCCCGGACATCACCCGGGACATCGTCGCCGAACTCGTCGACGACTCCTACCACCTGGTTCTGGACACGGTTCCGCACAAGCGTCGTCCCCGATGACCACCAACCGCACCCACGAACGTCGCGCACGGCAATGACGACAACCCACTCGCACGTACCCACGGACTCGCCCCATGAAGCACGAAGAACAACCGCCGTCCCTGTTCGACGACGATGCGCACCGCCCGCTGGCCGAACGACTCCGCCCGCGCAGTCTGAAGGAGGTCGTCGGCCAGGAGCACCTGCTCGCGACCGATGCTCCCGTCGGACGCATGGTGGAGCAGGGGCGGCTGGTCTCGGCGATCTTGTGGGGTCCACCGGGGTCCGGGAAGACGACCATCGCTCGACTCCTGGCGGAACGGACCAACGTGGCCTTCGAGACGCTGTCGGCGACCTTCTCAGGCGTCGCAGATCTGAGGAAGGTCTTCGAAGCAGCCCGCCGCAGGCGCGAGATCGGTCAGGGCACGCTGCTGTTCGTCGACGAAATCCACCGGTTCAACCGGGCCCAGCAGGACGGCTTCTTGCCGTACGTGGAGGACGGCACGGTCGTCCTCGTCGGCGCCACCACCGAGAACCCCAGCTTCGAGCTCAACGGGGCTCTGCTGTCCCGCTGCCGGGTCTTCGTCCTCACACGCCTCGACACCACCGCCCTCAACTCCTTGATCGAGCGCGCGGAGCGGTTGACGGGTCAGACGCTGCCGCTGGACGACGACGCCCGTCAGTCCCTGGTGGCCATGGCCGATGGTGACGGCCGGTTCCTGCTCAACATGGTCGAGCAACTCCAAGCGCTGCCCGCTGACACACCGCCGCTGGACACGGCCGCGCTCACCGAGCAGATCCAGCGGCGTGCACCGCTGTACGACAAAACCCAGGAGAGCCACTACAACCTCATCTCGGCGCTGCACAAGTCCATGCGCGGCTCCGACCCCGACGCCGCCCTGTACTGGCTCGCCCGCATGCTCGACGGCGGCGAAGACCCGCTCTACATCGCCCGCCGACTCGTGCGCTTCGCCAACGAAGACATCGGAACGGCCGAGCCGCAGGCGGTGCACCAGGCCCTCGCCGCCTGGGACGTCTACGAACGCCTGGGCTCACCCGAGGGCGAGCTGGCGATCGCACAAGCCGTCGTTCACCTGGCGACGGCTCCCAAATCCATCGCCGTCCACCGCGCTTTCGGCGCCGCACGCCAACGCGCACACCAGACCGGTTCGCTGATGCCACCGAAGCACATCCTCAACGCACCCACGCGACTCATGAAGGACCTCGGCTACGGCGAGGACTACCAGTACGACCCCGACACACCGGACGGGTTCTCCGGCGCGAACTACTTCCCCGACGGCATGGACCGCGAGACCTACTACCACCCCACCGAGAGCGGTCACGAGGACAACATCCGCCGACGGCTGGACCGGTGGGCCGCCCTGCGCCGCCAGGACCGAAACACCGAGACCTGACGACGCCGTGAGCTGCGAGGCGCGCTCCGGGGTCTAGCAACAACACCATTTCAGAAGCTGTACGGCCGAAGCGCCAGCGTTCAGCGCGTCATCGGGCACGTGAGGATCGCTTCTCCGGAGCGGAGTTCGCGGGTCGTGCCGTCGGGGAGTTCCAGGGTTGCGGTGCAGTTGGCGGGGACCGCGGTGCGGACCGTCAGGGTGTCGTCCTCGATCGACCAGTCGATGGCGACGCGCCCGTACGGGCCGTCGTAGGCGCCTCGAGCCCACGTGAGACCGCCCCCGGGGCGTGGTGCGAAGCGGGTTCGCCGCCACCCGGGGGTGTCCGGGGCGAGACCGGCGATGGTGCTGTGCATCCAGTGCGCGACGGCGCCGAGCGCGTAGTGGTTGAACGAGGTCATCTCGCCCGGGTTGACCGTGCCGTCGGGCAGCATGGAATCCCAGCGCTCCCAGATGGTCGTCGCGCCCATCGTCACCGGGTACAGCCACGACGGGCAGCCGCGCTCCCGGAGCTGACGGTAGGCGACGTCGAGGCCACCGGTCGACGACAGCGCCTCCGAGACCAGCGGAGTTCCCACGAATCCGGTGGAGATCCGGTGATCGGCCTTGACCACCAGGTCCCGCAACCGCTCGCCTGCGCGGGCCCGCTCTGCGGGCTCTTCCAGGATGTCGAAGGCCAGCAGCAACGCGTATCCGCACTGGGATTCTTCAGTCAACGCGCCCCCGCCGTCGGTCCAGCGCTCTCGGATGGCCGTGCGAACTTCGGAAGCGAGCGTGCCGTAGTGCTCGGCGTCGGCCGTGCGGCCCAGAACCTCGGCGATGTCGGAGAGCCTGCGCGCGGAGTGGGCGAAGTAGGCGCTCGCCACCAGTTCCCGGTCGGTCGTGGCCGCCGCGGGGTCATCGGGTGGTGCCGCCGGGTCGAGCCAGTCCCCCAGCTGGTGGTCGCCGGTCCACAGCCGGTCTTCGCCGGAACGCCGGTCGAGCAGGTCGACCCAGGCCTTCGCGCTGTCCCACTGGCGTTCCAGCACCAGTCGGTCGCCGGAGGCCACGTAGAGGTCCCACGGCGTGAGCACACCGGCATCGCCCCACGCCGCGATCGGTTCGGCCATGTCCCACGATCCGGCGTCGTCGAGCGTGGGCACGAACACCGGGACCGCACCGTCGTCGTTCTGCTCGATCGCCAGGTCGCGCAACCACGAGGACAGCATTCCCGTCACGTCGTGCAGGAAACCCGCCGTGCGCGCGAAGACCTGGATGTCGCCGGTCCAGCCGAGCCGTTCGTCGCGCTGCGGGCAGTCGGTGGGCAGATCCACGAAGTTGCCGCGCATCGACCACAGCACGTTGTCGTGCAGGGCGTTGAGGTCCGGGTCCGAGCACGCGAACCAGCCCGTGCGGCGCAGATCGCTGTGCAGCACGCGCGCTTCCAGCTCCAGAACGTCGAGCACGGCAGGCGGGGCGGTCACCTCGGCGTAGCGGAAACCGTGGAAGGTGAACCGCGGTTCCCACTCCTCGGTGCCGCACCCGGCGAGGACGTAGCGGTCGGTCTGCGCCGCCTGCCGCAGCGGGCGGGTGTAGATCTCGCCGTCCTGCAGGACCTCGGCGTGCCGGAGCACGATCTCCTGCCCTGACTCGCCTCGGACCCTGATCGCCAGCCGTCCCACGAGGTTCTGGCCGAAGTCCACCAGCAGCCGGTTCGGGGCCCGTCGCTCGCCGCGCGCCGGGCGCACCACGCGCGTGCGGCGCACCGGCGGCCCGTCGGGGGCGACGAGCGTCGCCGGGTCGCGGTCGCACACGTGCGCCGCGACCCAGTCCGAGTCGTCGAATCCCGCCTCGGACCAGCCGTGCGGGACCTGCCGGGCGTCGAAGGTCTCGCCGTCGTAGATCGACGAGGCGAGGATCGGGCTGGGAGCGGCGACCCATCCGGGGCCGGTGGCGATGGTCTGACGGCTTCCGTCGGAGTAGGTGACCTCCAGCTGCGCGATGAGCGACTGGTCGGTGCCGTAGCGGTCGCGAGCACCGCCGCGGAACCCGATCCGGCCGCGGTACCAGCCGTCGGCCAGCCACGCGCCGATCGCGTTGTCCCCTTCGGCGAGCAGGTCGGTCACGTCGTGGGTGTGGTAGCGCAACCGCTGCGAGTACACGCTCCAGCCTGGTGACAGGACGTCGTCGCCGACCCGGTGCCCGTTGATCTCGGCCTCGGCCAGGCCGTGCGCGGTCACGTACAGCCGAGCCGAGGCGATCTGGCCGCGCAGCGAGAATCCGCGCCGCACCAGCCACGGGCGACGCTCGGTGCCGGGCTCCCCGGGGTCGCCGCCGACCGGGACTGCGACCCAGTCCGCTTCGCTCAGGCCGCGTTCGACGACCGCGGGTTCGCTCCACTCGGAGATCCCGTTGTCGTCGTGCACGCGCACCCGCACGCTCGCCGACTCGCGCGGCGCGAGCGGGGATTCCGGCCAGGGGCGGTAGCGGGACTCGTCATCGCTGACCGGGCCGTGCTTCGCGACCCGAGCGCCCCGGGTGATCTCCAGTTCGTAGGCGCGCTGGGCCCAGTCGGCCGGAGCGGACGTGGTCCAGGACAACCGGGGCGCGTCGACGCCGATCCCGATCGGTTCCCGGTGGTTCTCGAAGGTCGGAGCATGGGGGATGACGCTGTCGGTCATGGCATCGAGGTCCTTGTCTCGCGTCGTCGTCGACGTGCGGCAGAGCGTTCCCGAAGGCTGACTTGAAAGCTTTCAATTGGAACCGTAGAGCCCCGAACACCAGCGGACAAGCGCGCATCTGATCGAGCTTTCGCCGCCACACAAGCGGATTCCCGGCATGCTCCTTTTCCAGTGCGCTTTCGCTGAACGGGAAGCTTTGCCCGGATTCGTTGACACGTAGTCCGGATCACATCACCATTCCATGAAACGATTCATTCCCTTCGTGCTTCGGCGGCCGTGGACCCGCACCACGAACAGCGAAGCGCCGCTCTGGTCTGGCCCATCAAAGGAGATTCGCCCATGACCACCCCGGCTCTCACCGCTCGCGACTGGACCCGGTCCACCGTCGCGGGCATGGCGTCCTACCTCGACGCCGCGGCAATCGTTTCCACCGGCACCGCGCTGGTGCTGTTCCAGGACGACCTCGGTCTCGACACGCTGCAGATCGGCGTCCTGTCGTCCCTGCTGACCCTGTCCATCGCCGCCGGCGCGCTGACCGGGGGTCGCCTCGGCGACCGGTTCGGGCGGCGCATCGTGTTCTCGCTGACGATGGTGCTGCTCGCGCTCGGCGCAGGCCTCCTCGCCGCCGCAGCCGGCCCGATCATGCTCTACATCGGCGTCGTGCTGATCGGCTACGCCTCCGGAGCGGATCTGCCGGTCTCGCTCGCGCTGATCGCCGAAGAGGCACCGCCAGGTCAAGCGGGCAAGTTGGTCGGGCTCTCGCAGGTCCTGTGGTTCGGCGGCATCATCGCCACGCAGCTGCTGAGCATCGTCGTCGGCGACCTCGGCAGCATCGGCGGGCGCGTCCTCTACGCCCACGTCGCGGTGGTCGCGGTCGTGGTGCTGCTGCTGCGCTTGCGGGTCCCCGAATCCTCGAAGTGGGTGGCCTCGCGCGAGAAGCTCACCCAAACCGGTTCACACCACACCGCTCTCAGCCTGCGCGAGCTCGTTGCCGGACCCTACCTGCTCCCGCTGCTCGGACTCATCACCTTCTACGCGCTGGTCAACATCGTGGCCAACACCAAGGGGCAATTCGGGACCTTCCTCTACGTCAACGTCGCAGGCTCGACCGTGGCGGTCGCCTCGACCATCAGCGTCATCACGCAGTGCCTCGGCGTGCTTCTCGCGGTGTGGTTCATGCGGATCGTCGACGGGCGAAACCGGCTGCGCTGGTACCTGTTCGGTGCCACCTGCTACGTGCTGGCGATGGCCATCGTCGCAGTCGTCGGCGTCACGGTCTGGAGCCTGGCCATCTCGGCGATCTTCAGCGCCATCGGCGGCGCCCTGGCGTTCGAGGCGATGCTCAAGATTTGGACCCAAGAGGCCTTCCCCACCCTGCTGCGCGCCACCGCGCAGGGCAGCATCGTCGGCGCGGCACGCGTCGTGGCCGCCATCGCGGCGGTCGCGACACCCACGCTGATGACCAACGCGCCCCGCGCCACGTTCGCCGTGCTGTTGGGCGTGGTGTCCGCTGGACTGATCGCGGGCCTGTTCGTCGGTCGCGGTGTGCAGCGGCACAACCACCTCCGCGACGACGACACCAACGCGCAGGTCGAAGCGGAACGCAACATCGAAGAACGCACCTAGGTCCACCGTCTCCCGGCCACACACCTCCCCGCAGCAACCCGCGTGCAGCGCTTGCTTGGGCCACAAGCTCCGTCCGGAACGGGTCCCGCCGCGCGAGGCCTCTGCGAGAGGCAACCACGCAGACGACGTCGACTCCCCGACCGGATCCTGGAGCAGGAACCGTGGGTGTCGAGGTGGTGGTCGACGTCATGGATGAGGTGCCTTTCGGTTAACCCTCGGGAGTGCTGGGCCGCTGCGACGCCCCTCTCCCCCATAGGGAATGCCGATCTGGTTGTCGGATCACCGCTCGGACAGTGGTCGGCGAGTTCCTCAGCGCGTGAAGAACGCCTCGGTCACTCCGCCGGCCGCCGTGACGCAGTGCGGGGCTCACCGACGGATTTCCTGTTGCGCAACTCCGTGTCGAGCACGTGGACGACCGGTGGGCTGTCGTCGCCTCGGATGCGCTGGAGGAGGGTCCGGGTGGCGAGTGCTCCGACGTCGTAGGCCGGCTGGGAGATCGCGGTCAACGGAGGTTGAACGACGTTGGACCAGTCGGCGTCGTCGAAAGCGATCACGGAGAGGTCGTCAGGGATGCGCAGCCCTGAGTCGTAGATGGCTTCCACGGTTCCCAGCGCGGGGATGCTGCCGGCCGCGAAGATCGCAGTCGGCGGTTCGTCCAGCGCGAGCAGTTGGTGCGCCTCGGCTTTGGCGGCTTCGCGGTGAAAGTCCCCGCAGCGCAGATACCGTGAGTCGGCAGGGATGTTGCGCTCGGCGAGGGCAGCGCGATAACCGTCGATGCGTTCGAGGGTGGTCGCCGCGAGTGCCACGTCCGAGGAGTCGGGGCTCGGTCGCGGGGATTCTTCCCTCGCGTCGGGACGCCCGCCTCCGGCGACGAACGCGATTCGCGTGTGCCCGGCGTCGAGCAGGTGGTGAATGGCCCGGCGAGTCGCTTCGCGGTTGTCGACGACCACGGCGTCGAGCCCGAGCCCTCGCGGGTGGCGATCCATGAGCACCACGGGTGTCCCCTGCTCGTTGGCGGCGATCAGGTGCTCGGCGTGGGCGGTCGGTGCGGGGGTGAGCAGGATGCCTTCGAGCTGATTCGCCTGGAACACCTGAACGGCTCGCCGCTCCAGTTCGGGGTCTTCGTCGGTGTTGGCCACCAGGACTTCGAGCCCTTCGGCGCGGGCGACGTCGGTGATGCCGCGGGTGAGCCGGGCGTAGAAGGGGTCGTCGATGTTGGCGATGGCCACGCCCAGCGACTGGGTGCGCCCGGTGCTCATGTTGCGGGCCAGGGCGTTGGGCTGGTAGCCGAGCTCACGAGCGGCAGCGGTGACCTGTTCGTGGACCCGCTGGCTGACCTGCCCGTAGCCGCCGAGCGCGCGGGCGGCCGTGGCACGCGAGACGCCGGCGGCACGGGCGACGTCCCCGATGGTGACCGCAGCGCGGCGAGATGAACGGGCCATCAGAGTTACTCCTCAATTTGTCCTTACGTATTGACTATGCCCGGTCGATGGCGTGAAACTGTTCGCCAGGTCACGAACTGAGACCGGTCTCAGTGATGTGGATCGCATGCTACATCCGCCTTCGGTGGCCACCTGTACTACCGGCTGACTTGCTCAACAGGGGAGATCTACCGTGTTCGACCTTGCCGTGTGCGCCGAAATGGTGTTCCTCGATCGACCGTTCGAGGAGCGCGTGCGCCGGATTGATGATCTAGGTTTCGGGGTGGAGATCTGGAACTCCACGGTCCACGACGTCGACGTCCTGGCCCGGACGGGAGCCCGATTCTCGTCGATGACCGGATACGTCCACGGGCGGCTGTCCGACGAGGACGGCGCCACCGAGCTGCTTCGCACCGCGGAAGCATTGCTACCCGTCGCGGAGAAGCTCGACTGCCCCCGGCTGAACCTGCATGGCACCGAACTCGGCGAAGGCGGCCTGCCGGTGCGCCCGGAACACGAGGTCACCGGCGCGATGTGGCTGACCGCCTGCCGCACGCTGTCACGGATCGCCGAGCTGGGAGAACGCGCAGGCGTGACGTTCTGCCTGGAAAACCTCAACACCGCCGTGGACCACCCGGGAGTCCCGTTCGCGCGAGCGGCGGACACCCTGGCACTGGTCGAGGCCGTGGACAGCCCCGGGTTGCGCATGATGCTGGACCTCTACCACGCCCAGATCGGCGAGGGAAACCTCATCGAGCTGCTGCGGCGCGCGGGCTCGCTCATCGGCGAAGTCCAGATCGCCGACGTGCCGGGACGGTGCGAACCCAGCACGGGCGAGATCAACTACCCGGCGATCGCCGACGCTCTGGACGACATGGGCTACCGGGGAACTGTAGGGCTGGAGGCCTTTGCTTCCGGCGACAGCGAACTCGCTCTTCAACGCTTCCGGGACGCCTTCTCCCGTCCAGCCCCGGACACCTCGGCCGCCGCTCACCTGCTCCTGGAAGGACAAACCTCATGACGACCACCCCTGTCGCCTTCGGGCTCATCGGCGCCGGAGCCATTGGCGCCTTTCACGCCGAAAGCCTCGCCCGCCGCATTCCCGAGGCCCGGTTGGCCGCCGTCGCCGACCCACGCCTGGAAGCCGCGAAGCTGTTGGCCACCAGCTTGGACGTTCCGCGAGCCACCACCGATCCCTTCGAGGTGTTCGCCGATCCGGACATCGACGCAGTGGTGATCACCACGCCGCCTCAGTTCCACACCGACCTCATCGAGGCCGCAGCCGAAACGGGCAAGGCCGTGTTCTGCGAGAAGCCGATGGCGCTGACCCTCGCCGACGCCGACCGGGCCATCACCGCAACCGCCAAAGCCGGAGTGGCTTTGCAGGTCGGCTTCAACCGCCGGTACGACGGGGGATTTCGCGCGGGCCACGACCTGGTCACCTCGGGCGGAATCGGCCGACCGCAACTGCTGCGGTCGCTGACCCGCGACCCGGAGCTGAACGACCCGGCCAGGGTGCCTGCGTGGGGGATCTTCTTGGAGACCCTGATCCACGACTTCGACACCCTCAACTGGCTCAACCCCGGCGCCCGCGCGACCGAGGTGTACGCCACGGCGGATGCGCTCGTGCGTCCTGACTGGAGGGACCGCGGCCTGCTGGACACCGCCCTGGTGCACCTCCGGTACGACAACGGAGCCATGGCCACGGCCGAGGCCAGCTTCCAGGCTGTCTACGGCTACGACGTCCGGGGCGAGGTATTCGGTTCCGAAGGCATGGCGACCATGGGCGACATCCGGCCCAGCACCATGACCGCATACGACGCGCACGGCGTGCGAAACGACAGCGTGCGGCGCAACGTCGACCTCTTCCACGACGCCTACACCGCACAGTTGACCGAGTTCGCCCGGTGCGTGCGCAACGGAACGCCACCGCAGACGACCGGCGAAGACGCCCGCTTCGCCCTCGCCATCGCGCTGGCCGCGATCCAATCCGTCCGAACAGGACAGACCGTTCGCCTCGACAGCCTTGATCAGCAGTAGAAGACGCACACCGCGACTTCTCCTGGACATTCGTCCAACGACACGATCCCCTGGCGGCAGAGGCGGTCGCCCCAGATCGCCTCGCGATTCGGGCCCCGAGCACTTCGCGAAGAAGTCCTGGTTCGAGAAATCGCCGGACCAACTCTGACCGCGCACCATTCGATGCCAGCGAACCGGCGACGCCCGAGCGCTCAACGAGGAGCAGCAGTCATGACCAACACCACCTCGCCCGCACCCCACGCATTACCCCCTGACACGCGAGGGCCCCATTCGCGACGTCTCGGCTTGATCGCCGTCGTCGTCACCTTCGGCGGCCTGCTGTTCGGCTACGACACCGGCGTCGTCAACGGTGCCCTCGACCCTCTCACCGCCGACCTCGGCCTGACCCCGCTCACCGAGGGAATCGTCGTCAGCAACCTCGTCTTCGGCGCCGCCTTCGGTGCCATGACCGGCGGGGTCCTGTCCGACCGGTACGGCCGCCGCCACAACATCCTGCTGCTGTCCCTGGTGTTCATGCTCGGAACGGTGGGCTGCGTGCTCGCACCGAGCTGGCAGGTTCTCGCGCTGTTCCGCTTCGTGCTCGGCCTCGCCGTCGGCGGGGCCTCGGCGACCGTGCCGGTCTACCTGGCCGAGATCGCTCCGGCCGAACGTCGCGGCGGCATCGTCACCCGCAACGAGCTGATGATCGTGGTGGGCCAGTTCTCCGCGTTCGTCATCAACGCGATCATCTTCAGCATCTGGGGCGAAACCGCCTGGATCTGGCGGGTCATGCTCCTGGTCGCCCTCCTGCCGGCGATCGCGCTGTTCGTCGGCATGCTGCGGTTGCCCGAGAGCCCGCGCTGGCTGGTCACCCGAGGCCGTGACGAGGAGGCACTCGCGGTCCTGTCCCAGATCCGCACCACCGAGCGCGCCCAAGCCGAGATAGCCGAGGTTCACCGCCTCGCCGAAGAAGAACGCGCCGCGAAGACCGCCGGTGCGGTCGACCTCCGAGTGCGCTGGGTCCGCCTGCTCATCCTCATCGGGGCCGGCCTGGGCATCTGCCAGCAGTTCACCGGCATCAACTCCGTCATGTACTACGGCACGCAGCTGCTCGGCGACGCCGGGTTCTCGAACAACTCCGCCATCATCGCCAACACCCTCAACGGAGCCTTCAGCGTCATCGGTGTGTCCGTGGGCCTGTCGATGATCAACAAGATCAAGCGGCGCACCATGATGCTCGGCGGCTTCACCCTGACCACGACGTTCCACCTGCTCGTCGGCCTCTCGGCGATGCTGATACCCGAAGGCAGCACGAAGGCCTGGTTCATCCTCGTGTTCGTCGTGCTCTTCGTGTTTTCCATGCAGGCCACCATCGGCCCGCTGGTCTGGCTCATCCTCTCCGAGATGTTCCCGCTGAAGATCCGAAGCCTGGCCATCGGCATCAGCATCTTCGTGCTCTGGATCGCCAACGCTCTGGTCGCTCTGGGCTTCCCGCCCGTCGTCAAGGCCCTGGGCATCTCGAACACCTTCCTCGCCTTCGCCGCCTTCGGCGTGCTGGCCATCGCGTTCATCGCGACCTGCGTCCCGGAGACCAAGGACCGCTCACTCGAAGAGCTCGAGGACGACTTCCGCACCCGCTACGCCTGACCGGACCTGCCCCGGGAGAAAGGGCCTGCACATCATGACCGTCATGACCGCCATCGCCGAGGGCAGCGAAGGAGACCACGCGCTGACCGCGGGAATCACCGAGACCCGACTGCTGGGCACCGACCTCGTCCTGGTCAACCTGCGCCTGCAGCCGCTGGACGACTCGAGCTTGCCCGACGACCTCGAGATCACGATCGTCGAGCGCAACGGACCCGGCGACCGCGACCCGGTCGACGCAGTGCTGGACGAAATCGACGCCCGATCCAACATCAACCGGCTCGTCATCGGCATGCGCCGACGATCGCCAGTGGGCAAAGCCCTGCTGGGCAGCATCAGCCAACGACTGCTCCTGGACAGTCCCGTTCCCGTTCTCGCAGTCAAAACCCCAGCCTGACAGCCGGCAACGGCCAACCGCACGAGCCCAACGACCAACTCACCCGCGTCATCCGCACGATCTGAACGCCCACGGGGCGACCGGATGGACGGCGATAGCACGCAGTTGTCCGGGTGGCGCGGATGCGCCCCTTGGGCTGGAACGTCATTTCAACACGCGTTCAACAATTTTCCTCAGAAACGCAACGAACGGAGCCACGCCATGATCATGAACCGAATCGCAGGGGCCCCGATCTCCTGGGGCGTCTGCGAGGTGCCGGGCTGGGGTCACCAGCTCACGCCCGAAGAAGTTCTCCCGGAGATGCGCCAACTCGGTCTCGTGGCCACGGAGTTCGGCCCCGAAGGGTTCCTCCCCGCCGCACCCGAGGCCAAAGCCGCCACGCTGCGCGAACACGAGCTGTCCGCGGTGGGCGGGTTCGTCCCCGTCGTCCTGCACGACACCACGCACGATCCACTGCCCGAGATCGACCGCGAACTCGATGGATTCGTCACCGCCGGCGCGAGAACCCTCGTTCTGGCCGCGGCCACCGGCCTGAACGGCTACGACACACGTCCCGAACTCGACACCACGGCGTGGCGAACCCTGTTCGCCAACCTCAGCCGAATCACCGAACGCGCCGCCGAACGGGGCATCAGCCCCGCCCTGCACCCGCACGTCGGCACCGTGGTCGAGAACCGCGAAGAAGTCGAGCGCATCCTCGACGGTTCGACCGTGCCGCTGTGCCTGGACACCGGCCACCTCCTCATCGGCGGCACAGACCCCGTCGAGCTGGCCAAAGCCGTTCCCGAGCGCATCACCCACACCCATCTCAAAGACGTCGACGTCGCCCTCGCCGACCAAGTGCGCGCGGGCGAGATGACCTACACCAGCGCCGTCCGCGACGGCATGTACCGGCCACTGGGTGCAGGCGACATCGACATCGCCAGCATCATCACCGTGCTCGAATCCAATGGGTACCACGGCTGGTACACAATGGAACAGGACACCATCCTCCCCGACGAACCCACGGATGACGGCCCCACCGCCGACGTCCGAACCAGCCTCACCTTCCTACGCGACCTCGACCTATGAGCGGCACTCGTGCTCACCTACACGTCCGGGTCATCCACACCTTCACCGGCGAGCGCACCATCGTCTCCACCGCGACTACCTTCTCGCCGAGCCTGCATCCCTGATGAGTGAGGCCATACCTGATGCTTACCCGGCAGAGTGGGCCACATTCACGCTCGGTAGCAATCGAGGCCAAAGAATTGGCACCGGAACGGTCGTCTTCGCAGCGTCAATGATCAGGTGCTCCAGCCATCCTCCCCTTGCGCCGCACTCGCGAACTATCGCGTGCCTCCCACCGGCAGTACTGTCGTGACCGGTGCCAGCCCCAGCCCTAGTGCGTTGGGAGTCGAAGATGACCAAGGTCGATGACATACACGAAGACAGGACGCGAGTCGACGCGGACCACGCCCGGCAGGTAGCCGAACAAGCCCGCGAAACTCGCTGGGACCGACCTAGTTTCGGCAAGGAGCTGTTCCTCGGACGGCTGCGGCTCGACCTGATCGACCCGCTTCCCCGGGGTGAGACCTCGGTCGAAGGAGAGGCGTTCCTCGAACGGTTGCGCGTGTTCTGCGAGACGAAGGTCGACGGACCGCAGATCGAGCGCGATGCGTGGATCCCGGACGAGGTGATCAACGGACTGAAGGACCTCGGAGCCTTCGGCATCAAGATCCCCCGGGCCTACGGCGGGCTCGGCCTGCCCGCGGTGTACTACCACCGCGCGCTGATGCTGGTCGGCACGGCAAATCCGTCGATCGGTGCCCTGCTGTCGGCACATCAGTCGATCGGCGTGCCGCAGCCGGTCAAGATGTTCGGGACCGAGCAGCAGAAACAAGAATTCCTGCCGCGCTGCGTTCGCGAGATCACCGCATTCCTGCTGACCGAACCCGACGTCGGCAGCGACCCGGCGCGGCTGGCCACCAGCGCGGTCCCGAACGAGGACGGCAGCAGTTACACGCTCGACGGCGTCAAGCTCTGGACGACCAATGGCGTGCTCGCCGACCTGCTCGTGGTGATGGCGCGGGTACCCAAGTCGGAGGGACACCGCGGTGGTATCACGGCATTCGTCGTCGAGGCGGACGCCGAGGGCATCACCGTCGAGAACCGGAATTCCTTCCTCGGCCTGCGCGGCATTGAGAACGGCGTGACCCGGTTGCACAACGTTGTCGTACCCGCCGCCAACCGGATCGGCCGTGAGGGCGATGGACTCAAGATCGCCCTCAAGACGCTCAACACCGGGCGGCTTTCGTTGCCCGCGCTGTGCACGGCGGCATCGAAGTGGTCCCTGCGCATCGCTCGTCAGTGGTCGTCCCAGCGCGTCCAGTGGGGTCGGCCGATTGGTGAGCACGAGGCCATCGCGGGCAAGATCTCGTTCATCGCTGCCACATCGTTCGCCTTGGAGGCCGTGCTGGAGGTGTCCGGTCGGCTGGCCGACGCCGACCGGCACGACATCCGCATCGAAGCTGCACTGGCCAAGCTCTTCAGCACGGAACTGTCCTGGCAGGTCGCTGATGAGCTCGTGCAGATCCGCGGTGGTCGCGGCTACGAAACAGCGGAGTCGCTGGCCGCGCGCGGCGAGCGCGGGGTCCCCGCCGAGCAGATGCTCCGAGACATGCGGATCAATCGGATCTTCGAGGGATCCAGCGAGATCATGCGGTTGCTGATCGCCAGGGAAGCGGTCGATGCGCACCTCTCGGTGGCCGGAGACATCATCGACCCCAAGGCCGACATGCAACACAAGGCCCGCGCCGCGGCCCGCGCCGGTGCCTTCTACGCACGTTGGCTGCCCACCCTGGTCGCAGGCAGGGGCCAGGTGCCGAGCGCCTTCGGTGCGTACGGACCGCTCTCCGAGCACCAGCGCTTCGTCGAACGCGCGAGCCGGCGCCTCGCCCGTCAGATCTTCTACGGTATGTCGCGCTGGCAAGCTCGCCTGGAACACCATCAGCTCTTCCTAGGCCGCATCGTCGACATCGGCGCCGAGCTGTACGCGATGAGCGCCAGCTGCGTCTACGCCCGTTCGCCCGGGCAGGAGGAATCGGCAGTGGAGCTGGCCGAGGCCTTCTGCAACCAGTCCCGGTGTCGCGTCGAGCACCTGTTCAGTCGACTCTGGCGCAACACCGACGCCAACGACCGAGTGATCTCCCGCCAGGTGCTCGAAAATCGGTACCAATGGTTGGAGGAAGGCATTCTCGACGCGTCCATCGACGGCCCGTGGATCGCCGAGGCACGAAATGGACCATCACAGCGCCAGAACCACCGGCGCATCGTCCGCAGCTGATCCCCCGCCCGCACGAAGTCACCGTTCCCAGCCGCGTGAGGGTGTCGCACGTCTTGCAGCACGCACCAACGCACGCCGGTGATCGTTGACAGGACCGGCAAAACCAGGTGACCGCCGTTGAAGGGACCTGCGAGGTCACACCGACTCCGCGGCGGGTTCCACTCGTCATCGGAGTCGGTGTGATGGCCGGGGTGGGTGCCGGGTCGGTGTCAGTGTGCGACGAGCCCGCCGTCGACGACGAACTCGGCTCCGGTGATGAACGAGGATTCGTCGCTGGCCAGAAACAGCATCGCCGGAGCGACCTCGTCGGCGCGGCCCGCGCGGCGCATCGGAGTGCGCACGATGTCGGGTTGCTGGTCGCCTTGCTCGTCGAGCAGATCATGGATCATCGGTGTCCGAATCACGCCCGGATGCACCGAGTTGACCCGAACACCTTGCGTGGCGTACTCGACGGCAGCCGTTTTGGTCAGTATCCGCACGGCTCCTTTGGACGCTTGGTAGGCAGCCGCCGCCCCACTGCCGATGAGACCGAGGACGGACGACGTGTTGATCACCGAAGCGTTGCCGGACGCGCGCAACAGCGGCATGGCGGTTTTCATCCCGAGCCAGGTGCCGGTTTGGTTGACGGCGATCACGCGGTCCCAGGCGGATTGCTCGGTGTCCTCGATGCCGGGCCAGTCCACGACACCTGCGAGGTTGATCAGGACGTCCAGTCGGCCGAAGCGCCGGTCGATCAGTTCCATGACCTCGTCCCAGTGCTCGGGTGAGGAGACGTCCAGCCGCTGCGCCAGCACGTCGGTGCCGTCGGCTTCGAGCCGCGCCGCCAGTCCCCGCAGTCGGTCGTCGCCGATGTCGGTGAGGACCAGCTGTGCTCCCTCGCGGGCGAACAGCTCCGCCGCGGCCTGTCCGATGCCGCCGGTCGCGCCGGTGATCAGCGCGACCTTGCCAGTCAGCCTTGCAGTCATGTTTCGTTCCTCTTCTGCTGACGGGATCGGTCAGGCGGCCGTGCAGCCGCCGTCAGCGGCGACGATGGCGCCGGTGATGAAGCTGGACCGGGCTGAGGCCACAACGTCGACGCGCAGCTCCTGCCGGATGCACCCGTCCGCGGTGACCCACATTCCGACCACGTCGGCGTTCGGCCGACCGGTTCCCGTGCTCACCTGCTCACCCCGATCCCTGCTCTCGGTCTCGTAGGACCGAGCCTCCAACGCAGGTGCGCTCACCGGCAGGACGCGCCGTGACTGGGTGCACCACACCCACCCAGCCACAGGGGATCCCGGTCTACGGTGGCGGTATGAGCGGTGGGGAGTTGGGAGAGTTCCTGCGGGCACGGCGCGCGCAACAGTCACCTGAGGACGCGGGCGTGGTGTATTCGGGTCGGCGCAAGGTGACCGGCCTGCGCCGCGAGGAAGTAGCCGTGCTCGCCGGCGTGAACGCCGACTACTACACCCGCCTCGAACAAGGACGGGAATCCAACCCGTCTCCCCAGGTTCTGGACGCTCTGTGCCGCGCGCTGGATCTCGACCCCGACCTGAGGGAGCACCTGTACCGGCTGGCACGCACCGCACCGGAGACCGCCCCGGCCCCGGTACCGCAGACCGTGAGCCCGGAACTGCGGCAGCTGATGGACGGATGCCCCAACACCCCGGCCTTCGTGCTCAACCGGATCTTGGACGTCCTCGCCTGCAACGCCCTGGCCGACGCGCTGTTCTCACCGTTTCAGCCGCCGGACAACCTCGCCCGCATGACCTTCCTCGACCCCGCTGGACGCCACTTCTACGCGCGGTGGAACTGGACCGCCCAAGCCACCGTGGCCAACCTCCGCAGCGCCGCGGGCTACGACCCGAACGACCCCGCTCTGCTGCACCTGGTGGCCGAACTCCGCGACGGCAGCGAGGATTTCCGCGCCCTGTGGAGCTCCCACCAGGTGCGCGGCAAAACTCGCGAACCCAAGCACCTGGTCCATCCCGACGTAGGGCCCTTGACGCTGACCTACCAAGCCTTCGACGTGCGCAGTGCCCCCGGGCAGCAACTGATCATCTACCACGCGGAACCGGCCACCCCCAGCGCCCACGCCCTCGCACTGCTGAGCGCCCTGCACGCCAGCCCTCACCAGAGCTCGTCGACGTGACCTCAGAACGATTCAGGCGTGGCTGAAACCGTCAACGATCGTTCGCCGGTTCTTGTGACGGTGCTCGTAGCTGACCAGTTTCGTCTGCTCCTCAGCCGGCAACTCCCGCGCCTTCGGAAGGATCTCGTCCAACTTCATCTCGTCGTAGCCCGGCCAGGGCTGCTCCTCGCACAACTTGTCGATGCGCCCGATGACCGTCGCACGCGCCTGATTGCGCGTTTCATAGCCTCGGACCTTTCGCAGCTCGAATTGGGACAACCCCGGCAACTTGTGCACGACCTCGTCCGCCCTGAGCTGGTCGTAGTGTGAAATCGGCAGATCTTCCTCGCCGGTGAACGCCCCCACGACCGCCCCTTCGGCCTCGGCAGCCCCTGGGATGCGGCGCGCAGCCTGGTTCACCTCGCCGGCGCCGACTTCGAGCCCCTCCTGGGCCCCGCCCACAATGCCCTGGCCGCGTTCCGAGAGCTCCTCGTAAGCACTGCCGAGCCAGTGCATCACCTGATCGCGTTCCCGCCACGCATTCCCGACCCAGCCGGGCGCACCACGTAGCGCATCCACCACCCACGCTGTCGCCCCAACCGTGGCATACAGCGACCGCTGAGTCTCCTGAACCAGACCCATCGCGCCTCCTCTGGTCCTCGTCGTGCACGCACCAGTGCAGAACTTGTCACGACCAGAGGATTCCCAGACGATGACGCGCCCATGCCTCGCTCCGAGTACGGCCACCACTTCGGACTAAATGTCCGCGTTGAACACGACCGGTTGAGGCAGTTCATCGCCGCACGAGTCAGGACGTCTTGCGTAGAAGTACCTAACGACATATCGCTGCGGTGATGCTGTAATGCCGTCGATGAGCAATTCGCAGCGCCTTTCCCCGGAGCAACGCGCACGCCTGGAGCGGTTGGGCGAACGGGGAGTGCTTTCCCGTGAGCAGGTCGCAGCAGTCCTCGACGAGCTCGACATCAAGCGCGGTGCGCCCTGGGGTTCGCGCACCGCCGTGTGGGAGGTGCTCGGTTACATCGGCGGCGCGTTGGTCCTCGCCGGTGCAGTTCTGCTGGTGGGGATGTACTGGGAAGAGCTGGCGGTCCCCGCGCGCGTTGCCCTGCTGGTGGCCGCGACCCTCGCCCTGGTCGGCGCCGGACTGGTCATCGCCGGCGGGCCGCGTGCGCTGCGAGCGTTCGGCGAAGCGGATCCGTCCGCGCGCAGCCGGATCGTGTCAGCCCTGTTCGCCTTGGCTTCCTGCACGGCGGCGCTGGCGGTCGGCAGCGGGGTTGACGTGCTCGAGTCGGTGGCGGCCTCGGTGACCGGTTTGCTCGTCGCATTGCTCGGATACGTGGTCGTGGGCGGACTTCCCGTTCTGCTGGTGGCAATCGGGTTCAGCGTCGGCGTGGTGATGGCCGCGGTTGCCGAATGGTTCGACAGCTCCTCACCGGCCACCACAACGGGCTTGGTGGCGCTGGGCGCCGTGTGGACCGCACTCTCCGCTCTCAGGGTGATGGGCCACCGCCGCCCAGTGCTCGGGGCGGGCGTGCTGATCGCTCTGGCCGGGGCGCAGTACGCGGTGGGTGTGGACCCGTCGTGGGTGGGCTACGGGTTGACCCTGCTGATCGGGTTGCTGTGCTTCGGCGGCTACCTGGTCGAGCGGGCCGTGGTGTTGCTGGCGCTGGGTGTGCTCGCCGTGACGGTGGCGGTGCCCGAAGCGGTCTGGGACTGGACGGACGGTGCGCTCGGTGGGCCGGTCGCGGTGCTGCTGGTGGGGGCGGTGTTCCTCACCGCCTCGGCACTGGGCCTGCGCCTGCGGAAGCGAGCACCCGCCTCTGATCAGCGCTGAAGCAGACCGTCCTCGGCGAGGCGGGTCAGAGCACCTGCTCATGACCCGCCTCGCCGACGTTCACGGGGACAGTTCTTCGAGAGTGCGTCCCTTGGTCTCCTCGGCGAAGGCCGCGGTGATCATCGTGCCGACGAGGCAGATCGCCGCGATGCTGGCGAACACCGCGGACAGGCCCGCTCCGCTGGAGAGCACCATCGCCACCACGATCGGGCCGGTGATGATGCCGAGCCGGTTGAACACCCCGCCCATGCTGCAGCCCAGCGCGCGGTTGCGGGTCGGGTACAGCTCCGGCGTGTAGAGGTAGAGGCTGATGTTGGCCGTGAAGCTGAACATCGCCGCGAACGCCGAGAACACCACGAGCTGACCGGCCGAGGTCACGCCCAGCAGCGCCAGCACGCCCAGCGCGACCGTGGTGCCGCCGAGCCCGATGCTCAGCACCACCCGGCGGCCGAGGCGGTCGATGGTCAGCGCCGCCAGCACGCAGCCGGCCAGCCCGGCCACCGACGCGAACGTGCTGTACCACAGCGCGGTGCCGATCGGCAGGTGGAACACCTGCTTGTACAGCGTCGGCAGCCACGACGTCAGCCCGTAGTTGGCCAGGTAGCCGACGAACCAGATCGTCCACACCACCAGCGTGCGCCGCCGATAGCGGCCGGTGAACAGGTCGCGCAGCGCGCCGTTGCGCGCCGACCCGGTGCCGACGACACCCGCCACCGGAGCCGGGGCCGGCAAGTCCTGGCCGGTGGAGGCGCGCACCTTCGCCTCGATCTGGGACATCACCTCGCGCGCCTTGTCGTTCTGGCCGCGCGCGGCCAGCCAGCGCGGCGACTCCGGCACCTTGCGCTGCAGGAAGAACGCGGCGATGCCCGGGACAGCGGCGATCAGGAACAGCGCGCGCCACCCCCAGTTCGGCACGATCCACGCCGAGGCCAGCGCACCGACGGTCAGCCCGGCCGGGAACACCACCTCGTACATCAGCACGAAGCGGCCGCGCTTCTTGGCCCGGCTGAGCTCGGCGATGTAGGAGGCGGCGGTGGGGACCTCACCGCCGATCGCCAAGCCCTGCACGAACCGCATGATCAGCAGCGGCAGCAGCGCCGGGCTCAACGCCATGCCGAGGTTGCCCAGCGCGGTGATCACCACGCACAGCGTGATCACCCGGACGCGGCCGATACGGTCGGCCAGCCAGCCCGAGGCCAGCGCACCGACCAGCATGCCGATCGACCCGACGGTGAGGGTGGCGGTGGCGCCCGCCGCCGAAAGCCCCCACTCGCGGGTGATCTCGGGCAGCGAGAACGCGATGAGCAGCTGGTCGAAGGCTTCGAAGAACGTGACCACGCCGATGATCAGGCGGATGCTCACGTGCCATCGCGACATCGGCAGCCGCTCGAGTCTGGCGGCGATGTCGTGCTGGACGGTGTGGTCGGGAGCGGAGATGCTCATGCGCCCCTCCTTTGGGACACGCATGCCACGGGTGGGCTCGTGGCATGAAACGGTAACTGCCGTGGCTTCGGGCGAGTCCGGTCGGTCTCGCGCGTGGTGTCTCCTGGGTCTGGAGAGCGGTCGTGGGATCCTCGTGATGGTTGTGGTCAGCCGATCCGGCCGTTGATGAACCGGATCGCCTCGTCTCGCCGGTCGCGTGCGACTCCCGGGTGCCCGGTGTTGTCCAGCGGGTCGCACACCGCGGCCATCGGGAGCTCGTGGTCGGCCGCCGCCCGGGTCGCGAGCTGCCCGCTGGTGCCGACGCCGAGCACCGCGGTGGTCCGCGCCGGGACGGCCAGCCTGCTGCCGAGGTGGTCGAGCGCACCGGCGACGTCCGCGGCCAGGTCGTCGGCGGCGAGCAGGGACATCGCGGCTTTCGCGGTCTGCTCGTGCTCGGGGCGGAACTCCTTGCCCCCGGTCTCGTAGTAGAGGTAGGGGGCGACGGCGACGTAGCCGAAGCGGGCCAGGGCCCGGCAGCAGTCCTCGATCGGTTCGGTCAGTCCGTAGGCGTCGTGCAGCACCACCACCGCCGCGCGCGGCGGGGTCCGCGGGAAGCGCACGAACAGCGGTGCGGCGGTGCGCAGCACTCGTCGTCCCCGGTTGGCGGGGCCGTGCGCGTGGTGGTGGGCCGGTTCGGGCGGCATCGCTGCGCCTCCTCTAGCTGGGCACGTGCACCGGCGGCACGAACGGGGACGGGGTCGGCTCCAAGGCCGTGACGTCGACCTCGATCAGGTAAGGACCGCGTTCCTCGACGGCCTTGGTGAACGTCTCGGCGAACGATTCCGCGCGCTGGACCAGCGCGTACGGCAGATCCAGCGCCTCGGCCAGGCGGCCGAAGTTCGGGGTGAACAGGTCCACCCCGGAACGCCGTCCGGCGTGCTTGTCCTGCATGTTGCGCAGCACCCCGTAGCCGCCGTCGTTGAACACCACGAGCACCATCCAGGGCTGTTCCTGGGCGAAGGTGGCCAGTTCCCCGAGGTGCACGCTCAGCCCGCCGTCGCCGGCCAGCACCAGCGTCGGTGCGTCCGGCGAGCCGAGCGCCGCGCCGATGCCGTGCGCGAGCCCCTGGCCGATGCCGCCGCCGACCGGGAACACGTTGGTGCGGGGATCGTGGATGTCCAGCAGCCGGTTGCCCCACTGGCTCGACGGGATCGTCACGTCCCGCGCGATCACCGACTCGGCGGGCAGCGTCGCCCGGATCGCCTCGCAGATCAGCGCGTAGGTGCCGATGCCCTCCCGGAGGTGCGCGCGCACGGCGGCGCGGGTGCGGGCGACCGCCTCCCGCCAGTCCCGCCCGGCGCCGGCGCTGCCGGCCAGCTCGGCGATCAGCTGCGGGAGCACCTGCTCGGCGGTGCCGACCAGACCCGCGGTGGCCGGGTGGACGCGCCCGACGGCGGCCGGGTCGACGTCGATCTGCACGTGGTCGGCGGGCAGCTCCAGCGCGTAGTGCTTGGTCTCGTTCGAGCGGAAGTGCGTCCCGATGGAGATCAGCAGGTCGGCCTCGGCCAGCAGCGGCGCGGCCGCCGGGTTGGCGGCGAAGTTGCCGACCACCAGCTCGTGGTCCTCCGGCACGGTGCCCCTGCCCGAGTTGCTGGTCAGCACGCCCGCGTCCAGGAGCTCGGCGAGCTCGCGCACCTGCTCACCCGCGCCGATACCGCCACCGCCGACCCACAGGATCGGCCGCTCGGCCGCCCTGATCAGCTCGGCGGCGCGCCGCAGCGCCTCCGGGTCCGCGGCCGGTGTCGCCGCGCCCCGCTCAGCGGGTGCCGGGATGATCTCCTGCGCGGCGTACTGCAGGTCGATCGGCCACTCCACGCTGGAGGGTCCGCAGGGCACCGACAGCGCGGTGCGCACCGCCTGCCGCAGCGCGGTCTCCGCCGCTTCCGGCTCGGTGATCGTGGCGGCGTGCTTGGACACCGCGCCGAGCATCGCGAGCTGGTCCTTGGTCTCGTGGATGACGCCGCGCCCCTTCCCGAGGAAGGGCGAGTCGATCTGACCCGTCACGTGCAGCACCCGGCTGCCCGCGGTCAGCGCCTCCACCAGCGCACCGGCGGCGTTGCCCGCCCCGGTGCCGGTGCTGGTGATCGCGACGCCGAGCCCGCCGGTGGCGCGGGCGTAGCCGTCGGCGGCGTTGACGGCGGCGGCCTCGTGCCGCACCGCCACGAACCGCAGTTCGCGGCTCACCGCTTCCACCAGCGGCAGGTTGTGGACGCTGACCACGCCGAACGCGGTGTCGACGCCGTTGTCGCGCATGACCTGGACGAGCAGGTCTCCGCCGTGATTTTGGGGCATGACAGTCCTCTTCGGTTGCTACAGGTATCGGGCGATGCCGCCACCGACGTCGATGGCGGTGCCGGTGAGGTAGGAGGCGCGCGGCGAGAGCAGCGCGACGACGGGGAAGGCGACCTCGTCGGCGGTGCCGAGCCGGCCCAGCGGAATGCCGCGGTCGGCGGCCAGCTCGGCGCTCCACTCGGAGAAGTCCGCGGTGGAACCGGATTGCTCGTAGCGGCGCCGCCACTGCCCGGTGTCGATCAGCCCGAGGCACACCGAGTTGACCCGGATGTCATCCGCGGCGAGCTCACCGGCCAGCGTCTTGCTGAGGTTGAGCAGCGCGGCCCGCGCCGCCGAGGTGGCGGCCAGCCGCGCCTCCGGCTGGCGAGCCAGGATCGCGTTGATGTTGACCACCGACGCGGCGGTGGACTCGCGCAACCACGGCTGCGCCGCCCGGACCACGTGCAGGACGCTGAAGATCTTCAGCTCCAGCTCGTCGCACCACTGCCGGTCCTCGGTCTCGGACAGCCGCGCCATCAGCGAGCGCCCGGCGTTGTTGACCACCCCGTCGATTCCGCCGAACCGCTCGGCGGAACCCTCGACGAACTCCTGCACGGCGTCGTTGTCGAGGACGTCGCACGCCCCGAGGTGCAGGTTGCCCGGCAGCCCGTCCAGGGCGGTCTTCAACCGCTCCGCGTCGCGCGCGCACGCCGCGACGTTGGCTCCCTCGGCCAGCAGCATCCTGGTGGTGGCCAACCCGACGCCGGAGCTCGCGCCGGTCACCAGCACGGTGCGACCGCTCAGGCCCAGATCCATGATGTCCTCCTCAACGGCATACGAACCCACCGTCCACCAACAATGTTTGGCCGGTGATGTAGGCGGCGGCGTCGGACAGCAAGAACCGCACCGCACCGACGAGGTCCTCGGGCTGCTGCGGCCGCGACAGCGCCCGGTTGATCCGGTAGAGCTCGTGGCGCTCGGCCGGAACCGCTTGCGTCGCTTCGCATTCGGTGATGCCGGGCGCGACGGCGTTGACGGTGATGCCGTCCGGACCCGCGTCGCGGGCCATCGCCCGCGTCATCGCCACGATCGCGCCCTTGGACGCCACGTAGTGCATCAGCCGGGGCGGGCCGTAGAAGGCGACGTCGGAGGCGATGTTGAGGATCCGGCCGTCACCGGCGGCCCGCAGCTGCGGGTAGAGCGCTCGCGACACCAGCCAGGTCCCGCGCAGGTTGACCGAGATGATCCGGTCGAACTCCTCGGGTTCGATGTCCTGGAAGTGCTTGCCGCCGACGCCGTCTGCCAGCGCGGCGTTGTTGACCACCCCGTGCGCGCCGCCGAGCTCGGCGACCCGCTCGGCCAGCCGGCGAACCGAGTCGGGGTCGGACACGTCGGTGTCCACGCGGTGCACCGGGACGCCGCGCTCGGCGAGCTCGGTCACCGCTGCCTGCGCGAACTCGGGGTTGCGCTCGGCGATCACCAGGTGCGCCCCGGCGTCGGCCAGGTCGTGCGCGATGGCCAGGCCCAGGCCGCGGCCCGCTCCGGTGACCACCACCAGTCGTCCGTTCAGCACAGCGCACCTCCGCTGCCGTCGACCTCGGCGAGGAAGCGCCGCACGACGGCGTTGAACTCCTCGGGTTTCTCCTGGTTGGCCGCGTGTCCCGCCTCAGGGATCTCGACCAGCCGGGCGCCCGGGATCTGCTCGGCCAGCGCGCGGCTCTCGGCCACCCCGGTCACCTGGTCCTGGGCTCCGACGATCACCAGCGTCGGCGTGGTGATCCGCGGCAGCTGGGCGGAGTGGTCGGTCGCGGCCATCACCCGCGCGGCGTTGCGGTAGCCGGGCAGGCGCACCCGCGACATCAGCGCGACGACCTGGTCGACCACCGGCTGCGCGGCACCCGGCGCGGTCAGGCGCGGTCCCCGCACGGCGGCGAAGGCGCCCGCCCCACGGGTGCGCAGCTCCTCGACCCGCGACGCCATCGCCTCGCGGCCCGCGTCCGTGCGACCGGACCCGCGCGAGGAGTCGGCCAGGACCAGCGACCGCAGCACCTCCGGTGCGCGCAGCGCGACCCGGGTGGCGATCACCCCGCCCCAGGACACCCCGAGCAGGTGCGCAGGCGCGGCGTCCCGGCCGCGCAGCAGCGCGATGACCGCGTCGGCGTAGGCGTCGAGATCCGGTTCGCCGGGCAGATCGGCGGAGCGCCCGTAGCCCGGGGCGTCCCACGCGATCACCCGGTGGTCGCCGGCCAGGCCCGACAGCTGCGCGGTGAAGGCCTCGGCCGCACCACCGATCCCGTGCAGCAGCACCAGGGGCCTACCGCTGCCCGCTTCCACGACGTCCACTTCGGACGCACTCGCCCGGGTCATGCGAACGCTCCGGTGGGTTGGGCCAGCCGGGCCAGGCAGGCCAGCACCGCGTGCGGCACCACACCGCTGGTGGCCGGGTTGTCCGGTGACGGGTGGTTGCGGATCTCGAACCGGTAGCTGCCCGCGCTCCCGGCGGCGGTGATGACGTGGCTGGTCAGCGGCGCGTTCGGGTCGGCGACCACGGTCGCTTCCACCAGGTCCCAGTCCCCCACCGCCAGCGCCACCGAGGCCGCGACGTTGGCCGAGGCCGGGAACGCGGCGGTGACCTCGCGGGCCGGGGCCCGCATCAGCTGGACCGGTTCGGCGGTGGTGCGCAGCCGCTGCGCGGCAGGCTCATCCATCCACTTCTGGATCAGCGCGGGCGCCTTCTTGGTGGTCACGATGCGCACCGCGTCCAGCCCGCCCATCCGCGCGGTCGCGGCCAGCGCGTCGAGCCCGCCGATGGCGCCGCTGCACAGGTGCAGCCGGCCGGGGCCGGTGTCGCGGAGCTTGGCCAGCAGCGCGTCGTCGGCCAGCGCACCGACCGACACCACCAGCAGGTCGGTCCCGGCGGCCACGATGGAGGGCCCGAGCTCGGCCAGTGCGCGCTGACCGGCGCACTCGACGACCAGGTCCGCCTGCGCGATCGCGGACTCGACGTCCAGGACCGGAAGCCCGGGCGGTTCGACGGGTTCGGCGTGCACGACTCCGATGAGCTCGGCGCCGACGACCTGCCCGCTGTGCACCGCGCGCGCCACGACGCCGCCGATGGCGCCGCAGCCGAGGATCGCCACCTTCATGCCCGCACCCACTCCCGGTAGCCGGTGTCGGGCTTGCCCGCCATGTGCGCGCGGGCGTCCTTCGACGGCGGGCCGGCGGTGCCCCACTGGTCGGACAGCTCCGCGGTGCGGCGCCACACCCGGCACAGCCAGGCGTCCTCTTCGACCTGGGCGACGTCGGAGGTGTACTCGCACACCAGTCCGGCCGGGTCGGCGAAGTAGGAGAAGGTGTTCGACCCGGGCCCGTGCCGTCCCGGCCCCCACAGCGGGGTGATGCCGTTGTGCTTGAGCCGCCCGATGCCGCGCATGAAGTGGTCTATCGACGGCATCTCGTAGGCGACGTGGTTGATCGAGGTCCACTCGGCCTGGTTGAAGGCGATCACGTGGTGGTCGGAGTTGCAGCGCAGGAACGCCATCTGGTGCTCCGACCAGTCCGAGATCCGCATGCCGAGCACCCGCGTGTAGAAGTCGCAGGCGGCGTCGATGTCGACGGTGTTGAGCACCACGTGCGCCACCTTGCGCGGCACCGCGGGAAGACCGTTGGGGTCTTGGGCCACGACGGCTTCGACGTTGCAGGACAGCTCGACCAGCCGGCCTTCCAGGTCGACGAAGCGCAGCCCGTAGCCGCCGCCGATCTGATCCAGCGGGCCGGGCTCGGCGAGCATCGGAATCCCCAGGCCCGCCAGGCGTTTTCCGGCCTCGTCGATCTCGGCGGGCGTGCCGACGGCGAAGGCGATCTTGCCGAGCCCGTTCTGCTCGGCTTGCTGCAGCTCGACGATGTGGTGCTCGGAACCGGTGCCGCGCAACCACGCGGCATCCCGGTCGGTCTCGACCGGGGTGAGGCCCCAGACCTCGTGGTAGAACTCGGCGGCTTCGGCGAACCGCTCGGTGCGCAGGCTGACCGAGCGCAGCGACCGGAGCCTCACCACCGGTCCGTCATCGGGCAATCGCATGTTCGGGCACTCCAATCAGCGGGCCGCCGCGCGGGCGGGTGTGCGCTCGGCGCGAGCGGCTGCCGCGCTGGCCTGCCGCTTGGCCTCGGCGCGCAGCACCCGGCGCAGCCGGACGAGGGCGATGTCGTGCTGGTAGAGGTTTTCGCGGGCCCAGGCGTCGTCGGGCATGCCTTCGGCCATCACCCGGTCCTGCTCGAGCACCTGCCAGTGCCGCGCCTCGATCCGGTTCTTGTACAGGAACCGCCAGCTGTCCCGCTGCCAGCCGCTGACCTTGCGGCAGCGCCAGAAGAACCCGGCGTGCTGCTGCTCGTTGATCGCGGTGACGCAGGCGACGATGGTGAACGGCCCGCCCGGACCGGCCGTTTCCGGGTACGGGATGTCGAGGGTGACCGACTGCAGGCCGCCGGTGTCGAGCCACTCAGACCAGTCGAAGTTGACGCCGCGCTGGTCGGTCTTCTCGAACACGAAACCGGTGTCGGTGTCGCGGATCTGGAAGGCGGCCTCGCGCTTGCCGGTGTACATGGTGTGGCTGTTGCGGTGCAGGAACGCGCCGTGCATCGGGTCGAGCAGGTTGTCCAGCGACAGCAGGTAGGAGGCGTCCCACTCGACGTAGCACAGGAACTCGTCCCACTCCCCTCCGCCGATCGGTGCGGGGACCTGCAGCGGGGTGGGCTCGGCGTCCTCGTCGGAGCCGAACCAGGCGAAGATCGCTCCGGCGTGCTCCTCGGCGGGGAAGGTGCGCAGCGCTCGGCGGCCTTCCAGCGCGCACCCCGGGCTGCCGGGCACCGAGGCGACCACTCCATCGCCGTCGAGCTGCACGCCGTGGTAGTTGCACGCGATCCGATCGCCCATGTGCACGCCCATCGACAGCCGCGCCGCGCGGTGCGGGCAGCGGTCCTCCTGCACGTGCACGGCACCCGAACTGTCCCGCCACAGCAGCAGTTCTTCGCCCGCGCGTTCCAGCCGGGTCAGCTCGCCGGAGCGGACGTGGTGCGACGGGCACAGCGGGTACCAGCGATCCCGCAATCCGAGCATCAGGAGGTCCTGCTCCGTCCGCAGCTTGGTCGTCATCAGATCTCCTTCGCACCGAGGTGGGCGAGCTCACCGGTCAACGTCTGCTCCGTCCAGTCCGAGCCGTCGGCCGGACGGACCCCGGCCTCGTTGAGCGCGGCGACCACGCCGGGCAGGTCGTGCACGCCTCGCCCGTAGATCGCCTCGAGTTCGTCGCCGAAGGCGTCGGCGTAGCTGGTGGTGGGCCCGAGCCGGGTCTGCACCGGCTCCAGGTTCAGCGACATGTCAGTTCTCCTCCAGTGCTTCGACACCGGTTCCCGTGCCTCCTAGCGCAGTGCGGCTCGACCGAGATCGGTCAGGGCCGCGGTGACGCGCTGACCGGTCGGCCCGGTCCGGGTTGCGCGCAACAAGCCGGTCTGCACCAGGTCTCGGGCGCTGCCCTGGTCGCAGCAGGGCAGTCCGTCGACGTAGAGGTCGGGTTCGCAGCTGCAGGTGATCTCGGCTCGGCCACCGGCGACGGCCCGCAACATGGCCCTCTGCCGGTGGTTGAGCGCTGCGACGGCGGTCATGGTCGTTCTCAATTCACAGGCTCAGCACCAGCTCGGCGGAGCGGCAGCGGGACACGCAGATCATCATGGTGTCGCCGGCTTCCCGCTCCCCCGGGCTGAGCACGTGGTCGCGGTGCTCCGGCTCGCCGCCGAGCACCTTGGTCTCGCAGGTCCCGCACACGCCTTCCTGGCAGGAGTTCGGGACTTCCACGCCGGCGTCGGCCAGCGCATCGAGCACGGAGGCGTCCGGTCCGACGAACACCCGCACCCCGGAGTCCTCGCAGACGACCTCGAACCCGTCGTCCGATGTGGACTGGGGCTGCTCGGGTGCCCGGAACCTCTCGACGCGCAGCACCGACGGGTCGGGCAACGCCGATTCCACCGCGTTGATCAGTGGCTCCGGGCCGCAGCAGTACACCAGCGCGCCCGGCGCGAGCTTCGAGAGCTCGGCGCGGAGGTCCGGCGGACCGCCGTGCTCGTCGTCGGCGTGGACGCGGACCCGGTCGCCGCCGATCTGCCGCAGCTGCGGGACGAATGCCATGCTCTCCCGCGACCGTCCGCAGTAGAGCATCTGCCAGTCACCGTCGCGGTCAGCGAGCTCGGCGGCCATGGCGCGCATCGGCGTCACCCCGATGCCGCCCGCGATGAGGAGGTGGCGCTCGGCGGGTTCCAGCGGGAAGTTGTTCCGCGGCCCGTCGACCTGCAGCAGCGTGCCGGCGGTCAACCGCTCGTGCACCCAGCTGCTGCCACCGCGCGAGTTCGGCTCCCGCAGCACCGCGACCGTCCAGCTGCGCCGGTCGGCCGGGTCGCCGCACAGCGAGTACTCGCGCGTCATCCCGTTGCCCAGCTGCAGCGCCAGGTGCGCTCCCGGCTCCCACGCCGGGAGGTCGGCTCCCGCCGGGTCGCGGAACTCCACCTGCACCACGCCCGATGCCAGCCACGTCGTGCTGTGCACGCGAACTTCGTGGGACATGCTCCTCACCCGGACCTTCCTCGACTCTTCTCAGTCGCGCGTGACGCCGTGCACCGGCGAGGTCGCCGGGTAGGTGGGCAGCTGCGGCTTCTGCGCGCCGATGACCACGCAGAACAGCGCATCGGTGTCGCCGATGGCCTTGAGGCTGCGCGGCACCCCGGCGGGCACCCGGATCAGGTCGCGGTAGCCGAGCACGCGGGTGGCGGTCCTGGTGCCGTCCTCGACGTCGTGCACGCTGACCTCCAGCTGCCCCTCCAGGACGAAGAAGACCTCTTCGACGTCGTGGTGGGTGTGCTCCGGGCCGACCGAGCCCACCGGCAGCCGCATGTTGGAGAAGGTGAAGTGCTCCGACGGCAGCGACCGGCTGTCGCCGTCGTGGTTGCCGGTGGCGCCGGAGCCGATGTAGCGGATCTGCGCGCGGCGGAACTCGTCGCCGGCCTTGGTCTGGAACGCCAGGGTGTCCCAGTCCTCGTGCCTGCTCGCCCGGGAGGCGATGCAGGAGTCGATCAGCCCGTCCAGGTCGGTGTGCGCCTCGGCGTCTGCAGCGGTCATCGCGGCGACCTCCATAATCCCTTAGCGGTAAGTGAGCTAGCGGTGAGCAGTATTGCCAGACGGGCGTGACCCACGCAACCCCCCGCCGCAAGATTCCTTGTAGATCAGCTAATCGTCGCAGGTGAGAGCCCCGAACCACTTCCCGGAAAAGCGCGCCCTGTTGCGCTCATTCCCTTATCAGTAAGGTAACTGGTCATCGCCACTCAGACCTGGAGGTGCAGCATGACGAGTTCCGGGGTGCCGGATGAGATCCACGTCGCGGGCCGCTGGCGCGCGGGCCGCGGCAGACCGCTGGAATGCGTCGACCCGGCCACGGGCGAGGTCATCGCGAAGCTCACCGCGGCCTCACCGGGCGACGTCGCCGAAGCCGCCGAAGCCGGCGCCGCCGCAGCGGCCGACCCCGTCTGGCGCGACCTGCTCCCGCACGAGCGCGCCAGGTACCTGGCGCGCATCGGGGACCTGATCGAGGCGCACGCGGACGAACTCGCCCACCTGCAAACCCGCAACACCGGCAAGGCGCTGGCCGAGACCCGGGCCCTGGTGGGCAGCGCCGCCGGAACCTTCCGCTTCTACGCCGCAGCGCTGGAAACCACCGAGACCCCGCTGACACCACCGCGCGGGCCGTACCTGACGATGAGCGTCGCCGAGCCGATCGGCGTGGTCGGCGCGATCACGCCGTGGAACTCCCCCATCGCCAGCGACGCGCAGAAGATCGCCCCCGCCTTGGCCGCGGGCAACGCCGTGCTGCTCAAGCCCGCCGAAGCCACGCCGCTGGTCTCGCTCGCGCTGGCACGCCTCGTCGTGGAAGCCGGGGTGCCCCCGGCGCTGCTGTCAGTGCTGCCCGGCAAGGGATCGGTGGTCGGCGATGCGATCGTGCGGCATCCGCTGGTGGGCAAGGTGTCCTTCACCGGCGGCACCGACACCGGTCGCGCCATCGGCCGCCTCGCCGCCGACAAGTTCATGCCGCTGACCAGCGAACTCGGCGGCAAGTCGCCGACGATCGTGCTGGCCGACGCCGACCTGGAACAGGCCGCGGCCGGGATCCTCTACGGGATCTTCTCCTCCAGCGGGCAGAGCTGCATCGCCGGTTCCCGGATCTTCGCACCCGAGAGCATCCACGACGAGTTCGTCGAACGGCTCGTCGCCGGTGCCCGCCGGCTGCGGGTCGGCCCCGGTACCGATCCGGCCACCCAGGTGGGTCCGCTCGTGACCTTCGAGCACCGCGACCGCGTCGCGGCGATGGTCGACCGGGCGCGCGCCGAAGGAGCCACCGTGCTCTGCGGCGGCGAAGCGCCCGACGACCCGGCCCTGGCGCACGGCGCCTACTACCCGCCGACGCTGCTGAGCGGACTGGACAACGACTCGCTGACCTGCCAGGAGGAGATCTTCGGACCGGTCGGCGTCGTGCTGCCCTACCGCGACGAGGACGACCTGGTCGCCCAGGCCAATGCCACGATCTTCGGGTTGGCCTGCGGAATCTGGACCCGCGACTACCGACGGGCCTGGCGCTTGGCCAGGTCCATCGATGCGGGCACGGTGTGGATCAACACCTACAAGCAGTTCAGCATCGCCACGCCGTTCAGCGGGATGAAGGCCAGCGGCGTGGGCACCGACAAGGGCCGCGACGCGATCCTGCGCTACACGCGGCAGAAGAGCATCTACTGGGGACTCGACGAAGACCCGCTGCCCTGGGCCCAGTGATCCTCGCGCCCGGTCACTCGGCGGTCTCGGCCTGGGCCGCCGAGTGATCCAGCGAGCCCTCCAGGCGGCTGAGCAAGTCCGCCAGGCGTTCTTGCTCCGAGGCCGTCAGGCCGGACAGCATCCGGGCTTCGTTGGCGAAGTGCGCGGCGCTGACCCGGTCGACGAACGCCAAGCCCTCATCGGTCAGCTGCACGTGGACCGTGCGGCGATCCCGCTCGTCGCGCTCGCGGGACACCAGCCCGGCTGCGGCCAGCTTGTCCACCCGCTGCGAGATCCCGCCGGTGGTCACCAACGCGACGTCGGCCAGCTCACCAGCCGTGCGCCGGTACGGGCTGCCCGCTCGACGCAGCGACGCCAGGATGCTGAAACCGGCCATCGTCAGGTCGAACGACTGGAAGAGCTGGTTCAGCTGGTCCTGGTACCGGTGGAAGGCGCGGTGCAGGCGCCCGAACACCGCCATCCCCGACGCATCGACATCCGGGCACTCCCGCTGCCACTCCGCCAGCATGAAGTCCACTGCATCCGGCCGGGACCGGTTGCGTCGCGCCACCTCGGCCACCTCCGAGCTCAAGAGACTATTTCACCCCTAAGAATAACAGCGCTAACATAACCACTCCGCGAGGCACGGGAGCAGCGATGCCCGTGACCCTCGAAGCCCGTTGCGCCACCACCGGAGCGACTGGGGTGCAGTTTCGGTATCGCACGGCGTTCGGGCGTCTCCGATCGGTCCACCGCACCCCTCGGTGGGACGTCCTGGCAGCCACTTCACACGTGGCAGCAACGGTTTCCGCAGGGAGAGCTCAAGAGTGCCGTGAACGGCGTGCGCTCATCCCGTTTCGGACCGAGCCAGGTGGATCAGGGTTCTCGGCCGTGATCGACGAAGTGAACCCGCGCACGAGACACCCGCTGACACCTGCGTGTTGCCGAAGGCGGCCACGCCGTCGGCCGCAGAGACGTGCGTCCCCAGGTTGCAGGAGAGGTGGCGCAGCCGCGCACCGCCGGGAAGTCGGCCACCCGCGCGGCACCGCGGCTGACGAGATCACGCTCTTCTCTCGCACGCTACTCGCTGGACGCCGTCCTTCCGGAGGTCGGTTCCCGCAGGTGCGCGGCCAGCGCCCAGATCACGGCGACGTCGATCGCGATGATCAGCAGCGCCCACACCGGTTCGTACGGGATGAACAGGAAGCTCCCGAGGGCGCTGAGCCCGGCGATGATCATGCCGACCACGCGCGCCCACGACTGGCCGGCTCCCAGCGCGCCTCCAGTGAGCGCGAGCAGGATTCCCAGTCCCAGGTGCACCCAGCCCCAGGCCGTGGGGTCGATGGTGAACGCGTAGTTCTCGGTGACCACGTAGTAGTAGGAGCTTTGCAGCAGTGCCGCGAGTCCGACGATGACGTGGAAGAAACCGATGATGACCAGCATGATGGCGGCGAACAGCTCCAGCCCGCCTGCCCAGTGCTGCTTCGCGGTCGGGTAGCGGGCGGCGCCATGTCCTGCCTGTGCCACGGCCCTCATCCCCTTCGTGCTTCCGGGCGGCCGGTTGTTCACTTCCTGGAACGGCTCACCAGCAGTCCGATGACGACGCCGACGATCAGCATCACCGCCAGCGCGGCGAGCACCAAACCCGTGGCCACGTGCGGTGAAAGCCAGTGCCGGCGTCTCGGCTCGGCGGGCGATCTCCGACTGGTGCGATCGCTCATTGCTCAGCTCCTACCCGCTCGGGAGGACCCGGGACCAGGGACAGGCCGTCCGGCAGGACCGCCAGGATCCCGCCCCCCAGGCGCGCGAACGGCTCCGCCCCAGCCCTGTCGACACGATCACCTCGCAGGTCGCGATGACCTCGATCCCCAGCATGCGAGGCCCGGCCCGCGCCCACCAGAGTCCAACGACCCGAAACGAGCGGGCCCCGGCCACCGTCGGAGCCTGGAGCCTCCCGCCACCCCGGACCGATCAGCTCGCCGCCAGCGTGCGCGGTACCGCTGCGGATCTAGGCCTGAGTGATTCGGTGGCGCTCGCACCAGCAGGTGGAAGCGGCGGGAGCTGCGCAAACCACCGTGGCCGCGCCCGGCTGGGCGCCCGGCTTCGGAGCGCGAACTCCGCCAGAGCCGGCTAGTCGCCTGAACCTGCCGACGGGTCGGCGAAGATCCCTTCCAGCATGCCGGTGGCCTGCCCGACCTCGATGAGATACCCGTCGGGATCGCGCATGTAGCAGCGGATCTCCGCCTTGCGGTCGATCGGCTCGGTGAGGAACTCCGCACCCTTCTCCCGCGCCTGCGCGTAGAAGGCGGCGATGTCGGCTACGCGTACGTTCATGAACGCCGAGACGGTGCCGGTGCGCTCCGGCGGCTGCAGCGTGATGCCGGGCTTGTCGGGGGTGGGGCCACCGCCGGGGTTCATGATGATCCAGCTGTTGGCCACCTTGACGATGCACGGGTTCTCCTCGAGCACCACGTCGCCGCCCAGCACCGCTGCGTAGAACTCCCGCGCGCGGACGACGTCGTGGACCGTCAGGAAGTGCGTCAGGACGAGCCCCTGCTCCGGAACCGGCCACCTGTCTCGTTCCACGACGCCCCCCGGAACACGTGGTGGTGCACGACCCCGCCCACTGTAGGTGCGCCCCGCCCCCGTCGCGTCCTGGGAAGACGAGCCCGGTCCCTGCTGCACGCACCCACAACAAGATCCCCGGACGCCCACGCCCGGGCCTTCGATGCATGTGGCACACCAACATGGACCTGGTCATGTTTGTGTGCGGTTGCCACATGCCATCCCTCGGGCGGGCGTCCTACCTTGTCCGTCATGACCACAAGTGACCCGCACAACACCGCGGCGAACGCGGGGGCGCTGGAGGGCAAGGTAGCCCTCGTCACCGGCGCCGCGGGTGGAATCGGCAAGGCCTGCGCCGAGGCGCTGGCCGCGGCCGGCGCCGCCGTGCACCTCGTCGACCAGCACAGCGCTGCGTCCCTCGCGACCGAGATCAGGGGCGAGTCCCACGTCGTCGACCTGGCGGACGCCGACGCGATCGCAGAACTACCTCGCGAGGTGGACATCCTCGTCAACAACGCCGGGTTGCAGCACGTGGCTCCGATCCACGAGTTCCCGGTCGAGCGGTTCTCCCTGATCCACAAGGTGATGGTCCTGGCGCCGTTCCTGCTCATGCAGCAGTGCCTTCCGCACATGTACGCCCAGCGGTGGGGGCGCCTGGTGCACATCTCCAGCGTGCACGGCCTGCGCGCGAGTCCGTACAAGTCGGCCTACGTCGCGGCCAAGCACGCGCTGGAGGGGTTGAGCAAGACCGCCGCGCTCGAAGGCGCCGAGTTCGGGGTGACCAGCAACTGCGTCAACCCCGGATACGTGCGCACGCCTCTGGTGGAGGACCAAATCGCCACCCAAGCACAGGCCCACCAGATCAGCGAGGACGAGGTGACCGAACGCGTCCTCCTCTCCCGAACCGGCATCAAGAAGCTGATCGAACCCAGCGAGGTCGCCAACTCCGTTCTGTGGCTGAGCGGCGACCAGTGCCCCTCGATGACGGGAAGCTCGTTGTCCCTCGACGGCGGGTGGACCGCGCACTGACCGTGCTGCTGCCAGACATCCTGCTCCAACGACGAAGCGGTGCATCATGACACAGGAACCCAAACCCGAACGCACATCGATTTCCAGGATCATCGGCGCCAGCCTGGTTGGCACCACGATCGAGTGGTACGACTTCTTCTTGTACGGCTCAGCCGCAGCGTTGGTGTTCAACAAGCTCTTCTTCCCGAACTCCGATCCGCTGACCGGGACGTTGTTAGCCTTCGGCACCTACGCGGCGGGGTTCGGCGCCCGGCCGCTGGGCGGCCTGGTCTTCGGGCACTTCGGCGACAAGGTCGGCCGCAAGCGGCTGCTGGTGCTCAGCCTGCTCCTGATGGGCGGTGCGACCTGCGCGATGGGTTTGCTGCCCACCTACGCCTCCGTCGGCATCGCGGCCCCGATCTTGTTGACCACCTTGCGTCTCGTGCAGGGCTTCGCGCTCGGTGGTGAATGGGGCGGTGCGGTTCTCATCGTCTCCGAACACGGTTCCCCGCAACGCCGCGGTTTCTGGGCGTCGTGGCCGCAGGCCGGCGCCCCAGGCGGAAACCTCCTGGCCACAGGAGTTTTGGCGATCCTGGCCGCAGTCCAGTCCGACCAGGCCTTCCTCGACTGGGGTTGGCGCATCCCGTTCCTGCTGTCCGGCGTGCTGGTCATGATCGGCCTGTGGATCCGGCTCTCGGTGACGGAGTCCCCGGTGTTCCTGGAGGCCGCGGAGCAGGCCCGGCGCAACTCAGCGGTGGTGCGCGCCCCGATCGCACGGGTGCTGCGGGACAACTGGCGCGAGGTTCTGATCTCGATGGGTGCTCGCATGGGCGAGAACACCGCCTACTACGTGATCACCGCCTTCATCCTCGTCTACCTCACCGGTCCGGTGGACCTCCCGAAGTCCGTGGGGCTCAACGCCGTGCTCATCGGATCGATCGTGCACTTCGCGACGATCCCGCTGTGGGGGGCGCTCTCCGACCGATGGGGCCGACGTCCGGTGATCATCATGGGCGCGCTCGGCAGCGGCGCGTGGGCCTTCGCGTTCTTCGGGCTGCTCGACACCGCGTCGCCCGTGGTGATCACGCTGGCCACGACGGTCGGCTTGGTCCTGCACGGCGCGATGTACGGTCCGCAGGCCGCGTTCTTCTCCGAACTCTTCGGCACCCAGGTGCGCTACTCCGGCGCCTCCATCGGATACCAGCTCGCGTCCGTCGTCGCCGGTGGTCTCGCACCGCTGATCGCCACGGCGCTGCTCAAGGGCTACGGCACGGCGGTGCCGGTCGCCCTCTACGTCGCGGCGGGAGCCGCGCTCACGGTGATCGCCACCGCGATGTCCCGCGAGACCCGAGCGACCGGGCTGGGCTCGGCTGCGGAACAGCCGAGCCAGACGGTCTAGCTCCGTCCTGCCTCGGGGCCACCAGCCGGCTCCCCCCGTCCCGGCTGGTGCCCCCGGTTCCACCGAGGAGAATGGGCGCATGGATCAGGCAGCAGCGGCGCTGCGGCGCCTGCTGACCTTGCTCGCAAACAACGCGCCGAGCGAGCAGGTCGCGCAGGTCGCCGTCACCGCCCGCACGTCCGGAGCGTCCGAGGCCGACCTCGAGGAGATCGAGAAGGCCAGCGAGCTCGCGCTCCGGGTGCACCACAAGGTCGCCGAACACGAACGCAGGCAAACGGAGTTGGCCGCGCTCTTCGACAGCGCCAGCGACCTGGCCGGGGTGCGCGACCTCAACGCTGTCCTCCGCTCGATCGTGCACCGCGCCCGCATGCTGCTGGCCGCTGACATCGCCTACCTGTCGCTCAACGACGAAACGCGCGACGAGACCTACATGCGGGTGACCGACGGATCGATCTCGGCGCGCTTCCAGCAGGTCCGTCTCGGCATGGGCGAGGGCCTCGGAGGCCTCGTCGCGCAAACAGCCCGCCCGTACGCGACGGCCGATTACGCCGCGGACTCCCGGTTCGCCCACACCACTCCCATTGACGCTGCCGTCGACGAAGAAGGCCTGGTCGCCATCCTCGGCGTGCCGCTGTCGTTGAACGACGAGGTCATCGGTGTGCTGTTCGCGGCTTTCCGCACAGCACACGACTTCTCACGAGATGAGGTGGCACTGCTGGCGTCGCTGGCCGACCACGCGGCCATCGCGATCGACACCGCCCGGTTGATCGAAGAAACGCGCAAGGCGGTCGACGAGCTCAACGAGGCCAACGAAACGATCCGCAAGCACAACGAGGCGATGCAGCACTCCGAGCGCGCCCACGACCGACTCACCGATCTGGTGCTTCGCGGCGAGGACATCTCCGAGGTCGCCGCAGCGGTCGCGACCATGTTCTCCGGCGGTCTGGTCGTTCACGATGCCGACGGCAACGAACTCGCGCGCGTCGGAACCGGTCCCCTGCCGCAGCCGCACGAAGCGGTCACGGCCTCGCGCAAGGCCGGTCGGGCCGTGGCGCACGAGAACCACTGGGTGTACGCCGTTCTCGCCGGACCCGAACTCCTGGGCAGCCTGGTCCTCACCAGATGCCCTGCGCTGTCGGACGTGGACCGGCGCGTCTTCGAACGCGCCGGCGTGGTCACCGCCCTGCTGCTCCTGCTCCAACGCTCCACCGCCGAAGCCGAGAACAAGGTCGGTGGTGAGCTGGTCGCCGACCTGCTCACCGCCCCGCAGCGAGATCCCGCGGGGCTGGTGGTGCGAGCACGTCGGCTCGGCGTCGAACTCACGAGCCCGCATTCGGTGCTGGTGGCGCACGCCGAGGGCGTCCCGAGAGAGCGGCTGGCCACGGCCGTCGCCTGGAACGCCCGGGCCGCCGGTGGCGTCGCCGGTGCGCTCGAGGACCAGGTCGCGCTGCTGCCGAACACCGAACCCGGCAAGGCCGCCAAGGCCTTCGCCCGTGGGCTCACCGACTCCCTCGGTGCTCGCGTGACCGTGGGCGCAGCCGGTCCCGCCTCGGGGCCGCAAGCCCTCGCGCAGACCTACACCGAAGCCAGGAGGTGCGTGCGCGCGCTGCTCGCGCTCGATCGCCACGGCGAAGGCGCGGCAATGGCCGATCTCGGGTTCCTCGGGATGGTGCTCGGCGAAAGAGCCGACGCGCGCCGCTACATCCGGTCGGTCCTCGGGCCCGTGCTCAACTACGACGCGCAGCGCGGCACCGAGCTGACCGAGACGCTCGAGGCCTACTTCGCCTCCCACATGAACCTCAACCGCACCAAGGACCGCCTCCAGATCCACGTCAACACCGTCTCGCAGCGCTTGGAGCGCATCGGCACACTCCTCGGCGACGGTTGGCAGGAACCGGACGGTTCCCTGGAGGTCCAACTCGCGCTGCGGCTCAACAAGATCATCGACGACGACCCCGCCGGCCACGACTGAAAGGCGATCACCCGTGGTCGCCGCACTCGCACCGGCCGAGGCGACGGGGTTTGGGCCCGCCGCACAGCGGGTAACAAAAAGCCCGACCAGCTTGGCAAAGGTGGGAAGCCATGGCTCAACATCCCCTCGAAGACATGTACGCCGCCCGTGAATCGCTCGACAGCGCCGTGAGGGATTGCGCTGATGCGGATCTGGCGTCGCTGGACTGGCCTCCCTTCGGTGCGGCGTTGCTCGGTGTGTTGGGGTCCTTGCACAACCTGGCCCACGAGTTGACCAACAAGCTCGACCAAGTTGATCGCGACCGCCTGTACCGCGAAGCGCTGCGCGACCATCCGCACGAAGCTCTGGACCGCGCGATCGGAGACCTCGAAAAGATGAACGGGGTTCTCACCTCAGCGATGCGGCACGCCGGGCAGTACTGGGAAGAAGCTCAGCAGATGCACGAGTACACCTCTCCCCGCGAGCGGGAGTGAGATCGGACTCGGAGAAAATCACCGCCGGCTCGAGCACCACGACCACACCGTCAGGGGACGACCGCCCCGGACTTGTTGAGTCCGGGGCGCCTCTCGTCGTTTTGTCAGCAGGTCACATGTTCTCGGCGGCCTGCTTGATGGCTTGGCGGATCCGGCCGTAGGTGCCGCAGCGGCAGACGTTCTCGATCTTGTCGATGTCCGCGTCGGTCGGCTCGCTGGTCTCGTTGATCAGCGCGACTGCCTGCATGATCTGTCCTGGCTGGCAGAAGCCGCACTGCGCGACGTCCCGGTCCAACCACGCCTGCTGCACCGGGTGCAGCTCGTCGTCGTCGGCCAGGCCCTCGATCGTGGTGATCTCGGTGCCGTCGGCGTCGGCGGCCTTGACCATGCAGGTCTGGACGGCCTCGTCGTCCTGCAGGCAGGTGCAGGCGCGGCAGACGCCCACACCGCAGCCGTACTTGGGACCGGTGATGCGCAGCTCGTCGCGCAGCACCCACAGCAGGGGCATCTCCGCGGGGACGTCGACCTCGACGTCCTTGCCGTTGACGGTGAACTCGTACTTGGGCATGTCGCTCGAGGACTCCTCAGAAGTTGATCGGGAAGCTGCGCGGCTGCGTACCGGTCGCCCGGGCATAAGCGGTGGCCACGGCACCCGCGCACACCGGAACGCCCAGCTCGCCCACACCGCCCGGGTCGCCGGTCGGGGGCATCACGAAGACCTTCGTCTCGAGCGGCGAATGCCGCTGCCGCGCCCACTTGAAGTCGCTGAAGCTGCCTTCCCGCACGGCACCGTTGTCGAAGTGCAGGCCCGCCTGAAGGATCGTGGAGATCCCGTCGATCAGCCCGCCCTGCATCTGCGCCTCCACACCGCGCGGGTTGATCGCGCGGCCCACGTCCACCGCCACGAAGGCCTTGGTGACCCGTGGGTTCTCCGGGTCGGTGGCGTTGATCTCCACCAGGCACGCCGAGGAGGAGCGATGCTCCTCGTGCACCGCGAGACCTTGGGCCCAGCCCTGGGGCATCGGGCGGCCCCAGCCGCCCTCGACGCCGACCTTCTTCAGCACCGCCTTCGCCCGGTCGGTCTTGAGCGAGTCCATCCGGAACTTCAGCGGGTCCTTGCCGAGCTTCGCCGCCAGTTCGTCGACGATGAGCTCTTGCGCGGCGCGGAACGAACCACCGTGCACACCACGCCACTCGGCGGTCTTCACGCCGGGAATCCGCTCGCCCTTGCCGTCGATGGTGACCAGGCCGAACTCGTACGGCACGTTCTGGCTGATGTAGAAGACGATCTCGTCGACCGGCTTGTTGATGGCCGAGAAGATCTCCGAGGTCAGCACGATGCCCGCACCGTGCGACAGGTCCACCATCACGCCGCTCATCTTCTGCTGGAAGGAGCGGACCTTCCCACCCCGGTAGGAGGCGATGATGCGGTGGTGCGTCGGCGGACGCATCCGCCCGTGCCGGGTCTCGTCGTTGCGCGTCCACATCAGCTTGACCGGTTTGCCCACCGCTTTGGACACGCGGGCGGCCTCCACGACGGCGTCGTTGAAACCGCGCGCACCGAACGAACCACCGGCTCGCGTGATGTGCGCGGTCACGGCCGGCTGCGGCAGCCCGACGGCCTTGGCGACGTCGACCTGCACCCCCATGCCGACCTGGCCCGGGTACCAGACCTCCGCCCGGTCTCGACGCACGTCGGCGACGGCGTAGCTGACCTCCATGGGCGAGTGGCTGACACCGGCGAAGTCGAAGCTCGCGTCGATCTTGCCCTCGCCGTCGCCCAAGTCGAGGGTGTCCATCATGCTGCCTGTCTTCTCGTTCAGCGTCGCCTTGATGTCGGTGTCCGAGGTCCTCGCCCCCGGCCCGGGAACCCAGCTGACGTGGAGCTTCTTCGCGGCTTCCAGAGCCTGCCAGGTGTTCTCGGCGCACACCGCCACTCCGGTGGGCAGTTCGACCACGTCGGACACCCCAGGCAGGGCGCGGACGGAGGAGTCGTCGAAGGCGGCGACCTTGCCGTCCACGGTGGGCGGACGGACGACGACGGCGACGACCGAGCCGGGAATCTTGATGTCGCCGACGTACTTGGTGGCGCCGGTGACCATGCCGCGCGCGTCGACGCGGTTCATCGGCTTGCCGAGCACCTTGTGCTGCTCGATCTTCTTCGGACGCGCCGGGACCGCCGGAAGGGTCACCTTGGCCGCGTCCTTGGCCAGTTCTCCGAAGCTCAGCTTGCGTCCGTCGGGCGCGTGCACGGCCGTGTCCGAGACGGTCAGGTCGGTGGCGGGAACGCCGAAGCGCTTACCAGCGGCCGTGACCAGCCGGGACCGGGCGGCGGCCGCCATCGACGCCAGCGGCTGCCACAGGGCGCGAACACCGCTGGAGAACCCGGTGAAGTGGTTGATGAACAGCTCCGGGCGGGCGTCGGAGATCTCGACGACCACGTCGGAGGGCTTGGCGTCCATCTCCTCGGCAATCATCATGACGACCGAGGTGTTGATGCCCTGGCCGACTTCCAGCCGGGGCATCTCGAAGCGGACCTTGTTGTTGGCGGCGATCTCCAGCCGCATCAGCGGCATGGTGGGCATCGCCAGCATCGTGACGGCGTCGGCGAAGTCGACCATCGGCTCCAGTGGCGGGAGCGGAACCGGGATCTGGGATTTGGCCGCAGCAGCGGCGACCTCACCCTCGGGGACCAGCTGCGCGGCGACCGTCAGCGTCGGGGCGGCCATCAAGTAGGTGAGGAAGCGCCGACGCCCAACACCGGACGCCTGCCCCGGTTCCGCCACCGCTGCCCCCTCCGCGGTTTCCTCTGGAGTGGCGGGCGTGACCATTCAGGACTCCTCTCAAGGGTTGCCCAGGCAACAACCCAAAGCTCGGCTCGAACACAGCGAGCAAGGCGAGACAAGCCCACACGCAGCGTCCGGCACCCCACGCCTCGGGTTCTCGCGGATGTGACTGTGCGTGTTGGCATCTGTGCGCAGACTCACCCTGCTAGGTATGGCGGAGCACCCTAGCGGAGCAGTGACGGAGTGAATAGCCGCCCGAATGCTGCGACAGCAGGGCTTCTCTCGTCCGAATGCGCACTTCTGTGACGCAGAATGGAGCAACCCAAGCAAGTGCTTGCCTGGCGACCAGCGGAAACGAGTACTCCGGTTTTCGGCGCCGGCATCGCATTTCCGGCTTCGAATCCGATGGGTCATACCCGTGAGTGATGCAACCGATATCGTTTCGCGATCCCCGGTTGCCTGCGAACTCTGTTCGGTGTCGGACCCGGGGCGGTCTTCGGTCTCGCGCGGCCTTCACGTACAGCGATCACCACGCCCGTGAGGGCCGGTATTCGCTCTCACTCACCCAGAGCGTCGTTGCCGGACCGGTTTCGGTCAGCCGGTCGCGCACGGCGCTCCACATGTGCTCGGCGACGATCTCGCGGTCGAAGTGAACGACGCTCCCTGTCGGGATCCCGCGCAGGTCTGCCGGTTCCCGGCGCGTGATGGTCTCGGTGCGCTTGACCTTCTGCCTCCCCATCTGCATCACGACCCGCGATTCGGTACCGACCTGCCCGTGCACCCCACTCAGCGGCTCATGCAGCACCAGACCCCCGCAACCACTTCGACATGTGTGCCGGTCGGCGAGCAGTTGGACCACCCTCTCCCGCGGCAGAGCGATCTCTCACTCCTGATGCAAGCTTGACGTCGGGACATCGGAGGTCCAGCCAAGTCGGGGCGGGGCGGGCGGCAGTCGGGGGGCGCCCGCCCCACCACTTCGGTTCCGCTACAGGCCGCAGGCGCCGCGGTCGAGTTGGAAAAACCTGGCGTTGACCCAGCGGCACAGCCAGATGCCGACCATGACGCCGGCGATCGTGGCCAGGGCCGGGAGGTATCCGCTGGCGACCTGGATGATCGGGATCGCAGGGCAGCCACCCGAGATCGCCCAGCCGGTGCCGAACAGCACGGCACCGGGGACAACACCGCCGTGGATGAGGGTCGGTACGCGGCGGACGCCCACCACGGTGAAGACGACGACGATGATCCCCACTGCCCCCGCGAAGGCGTACAGCATGCGCGGGTCCTGGAAGGTGAACATGCGGTTCAGCTCGGCGTAGTCACCGAACCCGATGCTGGTGACGATGAAACCCAGGGCGAGCCCGGTGATGATGTTGGCGACGAGAACAGCGCCCCTGGTATTCATCAGATCACCTTCCACAGCAGGAACGACACACCCACGGCGGTGCCGAAGAAGACAGTCGTGGCGACGAGGCTGACAGGCCGCAACCGGCCGCATCCGCTGAGCCCGTGGCCCGAGCTGCAGCCACCGGCCAGCCGAGTGCCGAAGCCGACGAGGATCCCGCCGGCGAACAGCACGCCGATCATGACGTTGGGATCGGCGGTGACGAGCCTGCTGAAGCCCTCGCCCATGTCGTAGCGGACTTCGAACTTGCCCATGCTGATCGCCGCGAGCCATCCGCCGATGAAGATCGAGAGCAGTAATGCGGCCTGGGTGACCAGAGGTGCCGGGCGCACCCGTGCGGCGACAGGCTCGATGTCCCGGTCGTCGTCGTGCGTCGCCTTTGGTGGGTGGGAGGGGACGGCGTGGGTGCCGAACTCCGCGGCGGTCGCTGCGGCGAAGGCTTCCTCGAGCGCGCGTCCGTCGGCGAACTCGGCTTCCTGCTTCTCGAAGCGACGTTCGGAGCGCCAGTGCAGCACGCGGTCCCACGCTGAGGACACACCGAAGGACCGATCGGTGATCAGCGTGTAGTTGATGGTGACGAGGGCGAGTCCGATCGCTCCCGCCCACCAGGGCCAGTAGGTGGTCATGAAGGACCTCGCATCCATTCGGCGAGTCGGGTCCACCATCGGCGCTTGGAGATCCGCGTCCGAGTGGACCGTGCTTTGCGCCCCTTAACCGGTGGAGTGTCGGGGACTTGGTTGACGTGTGACCGTGCTGACTGCTCGTGGCGCTGAACCGGCGCCTCGACTGGTCTGGCGGATTCCGGTATCGGCGTAGGTTCGAACCAAGCCTCGGATCCGGGCGCCCCGGAAATGAGGGGTGCCGGCGGTGTCGGTTCGGCGGCAGCGGACCGTTCGGCGGCGTTTCGGATGTGCCTCGCGTCAGCTCCGTTGGGCAGCAGTGAGATTGGCACGAGCTGGCCTCTGGATGCCAGCTGGTACCGCGTGCATTCGCGCCAACGCGCCTCGCTGTCGCAATAGGACTCTCGCCAGCCGCGCAAACTTGCGTTCAGCAACGGGAAGAGAGGGCATGTTTTGGCATGGGAGCAGCCCATTTTCCCTCCGATCTGACCAGCGACGCCACCGGCCGGGTAGGCGGCGTAGCGCGATCGTGTCGTTGTGTCGTTGCAGAACCCGGCGAGTGATCGCATGGCGTTGCGATGCGCAACGCACCGTGACGCCATCCGTCATCTCCGAGCGTTAATCCCGCACGCCGCCCAGCGCGTTACTTCCCGCCACCCCTCAGCAAGAGACGAAATTCGATCAGAAAAGCACTGTGACCAGCCGTTTTCCCATTTTATTACAAGTATCAACCAAAAGTTCCACAACATAGTTGCCCGACCGTGATACGAGCGTTCTCAAATCGATTCAAGGGACTGTGGAATGGGTCATATTTTGATCGCACCCTCTCGCACGCGGGTGGACCACTACAGGAATCTCGCGAAGTTCTTTACTGCGGCGTAAACAATTACTCGCGCGCACTCATCTCCGCAGGTCAAATGACGCTTACGGCATGAATTGCGCAGGTTACCCACCAGTTGTCAAAGATGAAGCGGAGGAATCGAGTTCGCGTTCGCGAGGTTTCTGGCAAGGGTGACCAGGTGCCGGATGCGCTGCGTTTCCATCATCCGCGGCGTTCTGTAGCGGGGTGGTTACCAAACGCCCAGGGTGTTGAGCAGAGGATCCTGCGCACCAGCGTGCCGGGCGGTCACTGCAACCGGACGTCCACCGACTCTTGATCACGATGCGCGATCTCAGGTCGAGGGGTGACCCGTAACGCTTCGCCTGGTTGGCCGATAGGGCAAGTGGATCTCATGCGCTGAACTACAAAAGGTAGCGCTACGAACCCCCTGTGCGGCCACACGGGTGATCGTTGTTTTCGAAGCTAAGGAGTGCTGGTGGCTCGCCACGATGACACGGCCTTGACCTACCTCTACGGACGGTTTTCTTTCGCCCGGAAGATGATGACCGACCCGGCATGCAGTCGTGAGAGTCGCCGGGATTGGGCGATGCGTGCCGAAGAGCTGCGGCAGTGCCTTCGGCGGCTGGAACTGTGGCGTTCCGAGAAAGTTGGCGCTCGCTACGAAGACGACGACGTGACTGCAACCGAGATCCTGCCACCGAGGGAATCGGCGAATACGTAGGTGCTCAGGGAAATTCGAAAGACTCCGACAGGTCGAGATCCAGTCCACTCATGGTTCCGCAACGGCGCTGTCGGCATGGCGCGTTGCGGGTTTCCCCTACTGATGATCTCGACAGCCTCTGGAGCGCACCGCGTCGCCTGGGAGAACCTGATGGGTGTTGACCCGAAGTACCGCATAGGCGGGCCAGCCGAGGGGAAGGGCAACCGGCCCACCTATGCGGAGCAATCGGATCCAGCATGCTGACGGGCATCAGAACCGAAACAACCGAAATGCGACCTGCTACTTTCGATGGAGGCCTTCCGGCTTCGCAAGCATCAGCGGCGGAGCGCCTTGATGATGAGCTTTCCGCCGACGGCCCAGACGAGGGCGGCGAGGGCGTAGTTGAGGACGACGCCGAGGAGTTCGTCGTCGGGCGTGAAGACGTCGCCGAGACCGAGCACGAAGACCTGCGCCATCGCGTAAACGAACGAGACGAATCCATTTCCTTGGTTCGCGTCGAAGACCACGAACAGCACGTGCAGCGTGAAGATCGTGATGACCACGCCCACGACGACGCGGACGATGTGGGCGATGGTCTCGCCGCTGTCGTCCCGGCGACGGCCGTGCGGTGGTTCGTCGTAGTATCCGCCCTGGTGAGGCCGCTGCTGCGGGTACGGGCCCGGTGGCGGCTGCTGATATGGACCTGGCTGCTGCGGGTGGGGGTAGCCCTGCTGGGGCGGCGGACCGTAGCGCGGGTCGTAGTTCATGGCTGCGGATTGTGTCCGTCTTGACCCTGCCGAAACAACCCAGCCCTCATCCGGGTGATGCGAGAGAAGGTTCACCGGATCTCGCGACAAAACTGAATCTGTGTCGCTTTGTCGCCGTATGCAGCTGAAATATCGAATTTGCCTAATGCAACTACATTGCACATTGCGCGGATGGTTACCGCCGCGTGATGACTCTGTGTTCAGACCGTAGGTCACCCAAGTGGGCTAGGCCCTACTTTCGTCGGTGTCGCTCTGCGATGCTTCGCGCCGGTGCCGCCGGGGGGGCGGATACGTATCCGGCGATTGTTTCGGAAGGCGATATGACCTACGCACAGCGACAGCATCCCTACGGGCCGCCGCAGAACTACCGTCCGCGCCGTCGCCCAGGCCGCAAGATCCTGGCGGTCATCGCGGTCTTCCTGCTGGTCGTGGTGGGATTCCTGGTCTACGTGGACTTCTCGCTCAAGCGCGAGGACGCCATCCCGACCGACGGCGAACGGCCGGCCGATGGGCCGGGGACGAACTGGCTGCTGGTGGGCTCGGATTCGCGCGAGGGCCTGGACTCCGAGCGGCAGGCCGAGCTCGGCACCGGCGACACCGCAGGGCGCCGTACCGACACGATGATGCTGGTGCACGTGCCCGCCGCGGGTGGCAAGCCGACGATGGTCAGCCTACCGCGCGACTCCTACGTGTCGATCCCGGGACAGGGCAAGGACAAGCTCAACTCCGCCTTCGCCCACGGCGGGTCGCAATTGCTGGTCAAGACGATCGAGGCCAACACCGGGCTGCGCGTCGACCACTACGCCGAGGTCGGCCTCGGCGGGTTCGCCGACATGACCGACGCGGTCGGTGGCGTGGACCTGTGCGTGAAGGAACCGATGCAGGACCCCAAGGCCAACCTGGACCTGCAGCCGGGCTGCCAAACCCTGACCGGCCCGCAGGCGCTGGGCTACGTGCGCACCCGCGCCACCGCGCGCGGTGATCTCGACCGCGTGGAACGGCAGCGCGAATTCCTCAGCGCGCTGTCGGAAAAGGCATCCAGCCCCGAGGTGTTCCTCAACCCGCTGCGACTGTTCCCGCTGATCCTCAACACCTCCAGCACGTTCCTGGTCAACCGCGACGACCACGTGTGGCACCTGGGCAGCCTCGCCTTCGCCATGAACGGCATCGCCTCCGGCGACGGCATCACCACGACCGTGCCCTTCGGTGGTTTCGGCGAGACCGACGCCGGCGGCTCAGTGGTCAAGTGGGACAAGCAGAAGTCCCAAACCCTCTTCGAGGCGCTGGCATCCGACTCCCCGGTTCCCCCCGAGGTCATCACCACCGCCGAGTCCATGGGCGGCTGAACGAAGAGGGGCACGAGGACATGAGGGAAACGCGCCGGGGTGGTATCGGCGAAGAAGTGGAAGAGGCGGTGCGCGATTATGAGCTCGCACTGGCCGAAACTGAGACTGCCGGACGCCACGCTGACTCCGACGAACGCTTTCCGCACCTGGAAAAGCTGCGGATACAGGTCATCACGCGAGCCGAGGCATTGCCAAGCATCTGCTGGCCACGGCCCAAGTGCGAGCACTGCCAGGGTCAGCGCGAGGTCTCCGCGGTGCAAGTCCTCACCGAAGCCGGGCAAGCACCGCAGTTCGTCACCCGCAAACGGCTATGCCCAAGGTGCAGAGGCACCGGCATGACCATCGCCCCCAGCCTCCAGTTTCCGCACCAACCACCCGAGTCCGCGGAACAAATCGGCCAGTAGGAAGCGTCTTCACTAATCCGATCGGGCTACGTAGGATCAGCCGTGCCGACGCCCGCTAGCGGATGGCGGTCACACACCATCTCACCAGCGGGCGTCGGCACCATGGCCCCACGGGCGCAGTCGAGCACAAACGCCTACCCATGACTGGGTTCCGTCTGCTGCCGGTAGACGTCGCCGCCATTTTCCTTCCGGGAACCACCGACAAGAAGACGACCGGCACCTGCCCTGACATCTTCCGAAACCATGAAATCGGAAGGCAAGCGGACGAGGCCTGAAAGGCACCACGAACACGAACAATCGGACGACACAGCTCCAATTCCTTCTGTTCGGGTGACGCTGAGACGGTCATACAGGAGCAAGGTCTGGTCAGAATGCGATCATCAGAGGGCGCCTTGGGAACGAGGAGGACGGCGGTGCTCGGAAGGTCATCTCATAGCAGAGCAAAACTGGACGTTGACCGTCCCAATCCGGGCCGTGTTTACGACTGGTTCCTGGGCGGAAATTCCAACTGGGCCATCGATCGCGTCTTCGGCCAGCGACTGCTCGGCATGTGGCCACAGGCGGCAGGCGTGGCACGGCAGAACCGGTCCTTCATGCAACGAGTGGTCACGGATGCCCTCGACGCGGGTATCCACCAATTCCTCGACCTCGGCTCCGGCATTCCGACCATGGGCAACGTGCACGAGATCCTGCAACTGCGCACCAGCGAACCCGTGCGCGTGGTCTACGTCGAATGCGACCCGGTCGCGGCAGCCCATACCCGGGCCTACCTGCAGCACACCGACTGGGCCGGAGTGACCCAGGCTGACCTGCTGAACTGGCGCGAGGTTCTCGCCGACGTCACCACGCAGCGCCTGCTCGACCTCGACCAGCCCGTGTGCCTGCTCGCCGTCTCAGCGCTGCAGTTCGTCGGCCCCGACGACAACATCGCGGACGTGCTGCGCCGCTACGGCAGCGAACTCGCCCCCGGCTCCCGGATCGCCCTTTCCCACTTCGCCTCCGACGTCCCCGACCCCCTGTCACGCGCCGCCATGGAACGCTTCCGGACCGCATACGGCGCCATCAAACCCGTGTGGCTGCGCGACCGCGGCACTATCACCGACTGGTTCGACGGACTCGGCGACCAGTGGACGCTGCTCAACCCCGGCGTGGCCCAGCTCCCCGACTGGTGCCCCGACCTCATCGCCCACCCGAAAGCGACAGCACAAGCAGAAACAGAACGGCCCTACGCGTGGTGCGGTGTCGCCGCACACGACAACTGAGCAACCACCCATCACAGACCCCCTGGATAGCGGGGACTTTCGATGTGCGGTCCAACGGAAGAGGCCATTATCCGAGAAATGGTCCACACCTGGACATCCATTCCAATCGGAGAGAAAAGTTCCGTTTGACCCAGGTGATTCTTGCGATCATCCACCGTCCTGGAAGTGTTCATGATGCGGGCACTCATCGGACACCGTACGCGCCATAGATTTCCCGTTTGCCGCGTCGTTTTTGCTGCGGCACAACCTGTTCCGGCTTCTGACTGAAGGAGAACGCCGTGGAACGTCGGGATTTCCTCCGCGCCGCCGTGGTCGGTGGCACCGTGGTCACCCTCGGATTCAGCGTCACCCGCGAATCCATCGCCTACCCGGCCAAGACCGGCCCCAGCCCCTACGGAGGCCTGCAGGCCGCTGACGCCAACGGCATCCAGCTGCCGGCGGGCTTTTCCAGCCGCGTGATCGCCCGCTCCACCCAAACCGTGGCCGGCACCGGCTACACCTGGCACAGCGCCCCGGATGGCGGCGCGTGCTTCGCCGATGGCGCCGGGTGGATCTACGTCTCCAACTCCGAGATGGGCACCGGTGCAGGGGGCGTCAGCGCCATCCGCTTCGACGCCAACGGCAACACCACCGGTGCCTACCGCATCCTGTCGGGCACCACCCGCAACTGCGCCGGTGGCCCGACCCCGTGGAACACCTGGTTGTCGTGCGAGGAGACCGACTTCGGATACACCTGGGAAACCGACCCCTGGGGCACCAAAGCCGCCGTACGACGGGACGCCATGGGCCGGTTCAAGCACGAAGCCGCCGCCTGCGACCCCGACCGCAAGGTGATCTACCAGACCGAGGACACCACCGACGGCTGCTTCTACCGGTTCATCCCCACCACCTGGGGCGACCTGTCGGCCGGCGGAACCCTGCAGGTCCTGGTCGAAAACGGCACCACCCTGTCCTGGGTGACCGTTCCCGACCCCGACGGCAGCCCCACACCCACCCGTGACCAGGTCGCCGGCGCCAAGCTCTTCAACGGCGGCGAGGGAGCCTTCTACCGCAACAACATCTGCTACTTCACCACCAAGGGCGACAACCGCGTGTGGGCCTACGACGCGGCCACCAACCAACTGCACATCGCCTACGACGACAACCTCACCAGCAACCCGCCGCTGACCGGCGTCGACAACATCACCGGCGCCACCGTCGGCGACCTCTACGTCGCCGAAGACGGCGGCAACATGGAAATCTGCATCATCACCCCCGACGACATCATCGCCCCATTCCTGCACGTCACCGGCCAATCAGCCTCCGAACTGTGCGGCGTGGCCTTCAACCCAGCAGGCAACCGCATGTACTTCTCCTCCCAACGCGGCACCAGCGGTTCCAGCAGCGGCGGCATCACCTACGAAGTCACCGGCCCCTTCCGCACCACTCTCTGACAAGCTGTCTCGTGACGACCGCGGGCATCAAGGCCTGCGAACACGCAGTGCTTCGTTGATTCAATCGGGGGTGTCGACCGGGCCAGCAGAGTCCCGGTCCGGTCGACGGCCCCTCCCCCGCTGACCCGCTCACACATCCTCAGACAGCCGAACCCGCCGAACCCAACTGCCTCGCCCGTCGCCCTTCTGACGACAAGCTTTCTCCGGGGCCCTGTGTCACGCCAGAAACCGCGCTCACTGCACAGTCGATCGCGAAGCTTCACTGACACTCCCGCCCTGGTCGGGGATGATGCGGCGAGGGCCGAAAGGGTTCCGCAGGCCGCGCTGCGCAACTTGTAGCACGAGCCCGAAGGCGTGCAGCGATTCGCGGCACAGACCGTGGTCATCCGGTTGATGATCAGCTGCCTGCTGGACGGCGCCGAAGCCGTCATCGAGATCCGGAACCATTTCGGCGCCGCCAGTTCATCTGAGCGCCACGAACGCAACCTCCACATGTGAGGCGGACTGCCTATCGTCCCCTGCCATGCCAGAAGTTTCCCGACGCCGCGTGCTCGCCGGCGCCCTCGGTAGCGCCGCTGCCGCATCGCTCCTGCCCCCATCACTGCATCGGGCCATGGCCAATCCGATGCCCACCGGTGGTCTCGACGCTGTCGACCACGTGATCGTGCTGATGCAGGAGAACCGCTCCTTCAACGACATGCAGACCGGAGTCCAACAAGCCCAGGAGGTGTTGAAGAACTTCCAGTGACGCCGCCGGGAAGGGCTCCGGTCGCACGCCGACCCCCATCAATAATCGCGCCGGGAGCAGGAAGCAGCCGAACCGTGCCTCAACGCTCCGCTCCAGAGATCACAAGCATCAACCATGATCAACTGGCGGTGGCACCCATTTCCGGCGCCCCCTCACCAAACACGATCACGAAGTCCGGCTGGAGCGCTAAGGCATCCGGATGCTCGTCGACCTTGCCGAACGCTCGCCGTCCTCCGGCCCGTTCGAGGGTGATCCGACCGTGAGGCGCTCGGCGATGATCGCCCGCGCTGCCTCGCCCGTTCGGGTGGGCAGCAGCGGGTAGACGTGCACGAGCCCCTCCCCCTCGTGGAACTCCACCTCGACCCCTGCCACTCTCGCGCGGTCCCGCAGCAGGTGCGCGTCCGGGTTGAGGATGTCGTGGGTGCCGCTGAAGACGGTGAGCGGGCCGAGCCCCGCTAGGTCCCCGGCCAGCGGGCTCACGCGGGGGTCCTCGGTGGGCAGCTCGCCGCGCCAGCGGTCCGAGAGCGCGCGGCCGCCGGGCACCGCCAACCAGGGATCGCTGGGCTGGACCTGCGGGATCCGCGGATTTGACCAGGCGAGATCCAGCGCTGGCGAAATGAGCAGGGCCCTCGGCAGGGTGACGCTGTGCTGGTCACGCAGAACCATCGCGGCGGACAGGGCAATCTGGCCCCCGGCGGAGTCCCCAGCGAGCCGTACCTCCCCGTGCAACTCGCCCGCCTCCCGGACGAGTTCGACGACGGCAGCCACTACGGCTTCCGCCGTGCCGAACGGGACCAGCGGGTAGATCGGCACCACCACCGTGGTCCGGGCCTCGGCGGCGATCTGGGCCACCAGCCGCCAGTGCGCCGCGGAGATCTCGTTCACCCAGCCTCCGCCGTGGACGTACACCACGGACCCCTGAGGTCGGGCGTCCGCAGGGCGTACGCGGTACACCGGCCAGCCGTCGCGGCGCGAGACATCGATGGTCACCGGAGACCCGAGCCGACGCGGCGGTGCGTAAGGGCGGGGCCGCAGCGCCAGGCGGTCGACGTGGGCACGTGCACGTCCAGGGGAGCGGAACACGCGATTCCTGCCGACGGCACGGAGATACAGGGGGATGACCCGTTCGGGAAGGCGCATCAGAGTCGGCTCCAGGGCGTCGGGAACGCTGGCTCACGCTGCTTGAGGTCGGACGATCAATGACCGTACCCGCCGGAGGGCGTTCCAGCAGCGCAGGCCTTCTACCGCTGCTCGGCACCCACCCTCACCTCGTTGCCCGTTTTGGTCCGCTTAGCTGGAGACCGTTGGCGCGTCGACAAATACGTCCCTGTCACCGGGAGTCAGCGGGGCTTCCGCACAACCAGGCGACATCGTCGTTGCCATAGTGCCGCACCACCGCCGCGGCGAGCCAGATCAACGCGACCAGCAAATCCTCGTCCGGCGGCTGCGCTGGGCCGTCCAGCAGGGCGGTGGCATCGCGGGCGAGGTCAGCGCAGTCAGGACCGAGATCCGCGTGGATGGAGCCCAGCATCCCAGCGAGGTCCAGCTCGTCGTGAACGCGCGCCCCGGCGAGCCATTCGGTCAGTATCAGACATCCCACCGTTGCACCGAGCGTTTCGTGGCGGTCTTCGGGCAGCCTCGCCTCCGCGGCGACGCGCCGGTCGGTCGCCGCCACGCGCGCACCGAAGAGCCTTGCCGGTTCGGGAGACCGGTCAGCCAGCGTCCGTGCGATGACCACCTGGAGATCCTCAGCCAGGATGCTCATCAGATCCCCGAGGTCAAGGTCCTCCTCATTGGACACACCGGTCTCCTTGGCTCCAACGACGCTGCCTATGCGAAGACAGAGAGTCAGACTTACTCTGACTATGGTCAACTATAGTCAGAGTCGTTCCGGTCCGGCAACACTGTGAGGCGCCTGAGACTCTCGATCCGTGGGCGACTCGTGCGGCACTCGGCACCGGATCATCAGCGCCGCTGCGCGACTATTGAGCCGCCAGGGATTCACCGCTACCCCGAGGCGCCATTGCCTTCGAGCGCCCCAACCGGCTCCGTTCCCGCCGATCTCAGACCCATGACTCCGTCACCGCAGAACGAGCGCGGCGCCGGATTTCGTTCAACACCGAAGGAATGAGAACCACGCACAGAGCCATGATCACCAAGGCCACCACCCGCGTCGCGGACTCCAAGCCGAGGCTCACGGCGAGCAGGCCGACGCCGACGACGGGTCCGCCCAGGCCGGTGTAGCTCACGATGAAGTAGGCGCCGACGACCGAGCCGCGATCCGCGGAGGGGGTCACCACCATGATCTCGTGCAACGCGCCCGAGTAGACCAGGCCATGCCCGGCGCCGGTGCTCAACATGGCGAGCACGGTCAGCAGTTCACTCCCGGCGCTGCCTGCGGCCACGAGCAACGCGAGCCCCAACGCGAGAGCACCCAGCCCCCATGCTTGGGCGGTGAGCGGAGCGAGACGGCGAGCCACGAGCTGAACCACACCGGAGGTGCCGATCATCAAGGTCAGCGCGCTGGCCGTGAGCGCGAGGTTTCGCGTGCCCAGCAGGTCACCGACCAGCGAAGGCAGCACCGCGGAGAACATCCCGAGCACCGCCCATGCCAGGAACGATGAAGAAGCAGCGATCGTGAAGGTCCGCCGCACCACAGGAGGAATCGTGATGCGTGCCGGGCGCCATCGCCCTCCCTCCGCCTGAGCTCGACCTGGCGCACGCAACGCCAGAGCTGCCGCCAGGACGACCAGGCCCAGGTGCACGATGAACGCGAGCTGCCGCGGCGCCGGCCCAAACGCACCCAGAACCCCGCCGAGCAGCGGGCCGAGCGCCAGCCCGAACGTGATGCACGCTGTCGCCACGGCGGCCGCCAGCCGCTGTGCCCGGACAGGATCCCGGACGAAGCCGCCGACGCTGTCGCTGAGCACCGCCTGAGCGGCAGCGGTTGCCGTGCCCATCCCGAGCCCCTGCGCGACCCGCGCGGCGAACAACCACCCAACATCGTCAGCGACGACGAACAACACGTCCCCGGCGGCGAAAACCAGGAGCCCCAGCACCATCGGCAACCGCCTGCCGACGACATCGGACAACGGACCGAACACCAGCAGGCCGGGCAGGATCACCGCGACCGCAGTGGCATACAACAGCGTTTGAGTCAGCGAGGAGAAGCCGAAGTCCTCCCGGAAGACCCCATATAACGCGCTAGGCAGATTGTTGCCCACGTACAACGCCGCCAGTGCCAGCGCGCCCGCCGCGAAGACCTTCATACCCGATCTCGGCGGATCCACCACGAGCTGACTTGCATTGTGAACGTCAGACGGCATGCGGGTACGGTAGGACGCAGACTTTCTATTTGCAAGCCAGTGGAGGATGTGCGCGATGAGCACCAAACGGACAGCGTGGGCTGACGTGCCCTGCCCCATCGGACGCGCGATCGACGTCCTCGGCGACAAGTGGGCGCTGCTGATCCTGCGCAACGCCACGGTGGGAATGAAGCGCTTCGACCAATTCCGAGAGGACCTCGCAATCGCCGACAACGTGCTCTCGACCAGGCTGTCCCGCCTCGTCGACGCCCGGCTGCTCGTCCGCGTCCCCTACCGGGACGACGGCCGCACCCGACACGAATACCGGCTCACCGCCGCAGGTGCAGATCTGCTTCCGGTCATGCACGCACTCGCAGCGTGGGGACAGCGGTACACCGAAGCAGCCGAACCCGCTGAGCCGATGACGCTGATCCACCGGGAATGCGGTCACGAAACCAATCCCGGTGATAAGTGCGTCCATTGCGGACGAACGGTTGACCGCCAGGACCTGGCGTGGCTGCGGCCGTGGCGTTCCCCCGAACCTGTCCCGCTAGCCGAACCGGTCACCTCCTAACCCCGGCGCGGGTGGGCGCGGGAAGCGTTGGGTTCCGCAGCGCCACGCTCCCAACCCGGGCACGTTGATCCCGTCAAACCTTTGCGGAACTGCGGTCCCGATGGTCATCCAATGCTCTTCACGAGGTAGACGGCCTGCCCAGGTGGACGCGATCGTCGGCCAACTCCTGGACGTACTCCCGGCCACCGTCCCAAACGTCGCGACGCCGCGGACCCACCGCTGGGGCCCGCAGGATGCGGATGCATCGGGTCTTTCGACCGTGTTTCGTGCCGCCAAGCGCGCCGACACTGGAATTGAGGTCTGCGTTCGCGATGGTGTGGAGGTCGGCATGACCACTCCGAGCACTCCGCAGTGGCACGTCTCCGGGGGCTGGTTCGACGCGTGCAAGTGTGCGATTCCGTGCCCGTGCTCCTTCGCGCAGCCGCCAACATACGGCGACTGCAACGGCGTCCTGCTGTGGCACATCCGCGAGGGCAACTACGGAGACACCGCCCTGGACGGTCTCAACGTCGCGATGCTCGCCTCGTTCGTCGGCAACGTGTGGAGCGGTGAGCACAGCGACGCCCGTGCGGCCCTCTTCCTCGACGAGCGAGCGGACGAATCGCAGCGCACCGCACTGCAGAAGATCTTCGGCGGAGAGGCAGGAGGCTGGCCGAAGCAGTTCGGCGAGCTCTTCGGCCCCGAGATCGTCGGCGTGGAGTACAGCCCGATCGAAGCCTCCATCGCCGATGATCTGGCCACCTGGAGCATCCGCATCCCAGGCAAGGCAGAGGCGACCGTCGAAGCGCTGACCGGCCCCGCCAGCCCCGAAGGCGCCCGCGTGCAGGTGCACAACCTGCCCGGCTCGGAAGTCGGGCCAGGGCACGGAGCGGCCGTCTGGGGCAAGGCCACCGCTGACCGGGCCGACGCGTTCGGCTTCAGCTGGGACCGCTCTGGCTACTCCAGCAAGTACATCCCCTTCGACTGGACCGGACCGGACGCCGGATGACCCGCACTGCGCAGGCGCGCGGCATCCCATCGCTGCGATCCTGGTCCGGGGTGGAGCTGGCGCTAGCTGCGGTCCTGCTCGCGCTGGCCGGGATTTCCTGGCTGCTCAGCGCCGTCCTCGGCATGCCCGACATGCGGATGGGCCTGCTCACCGGCATGGGACCAGCGGAGATGTCGGGCGGGCCGACGCCCTTCGCCCTGTTCCTCGGCATCTGGGTCGTGATGATGGCCGCGATGATGTTGCCGGCGATCACCCCGTTCACGATCGGGGTGTCCAGGCTGGTGCGAGCGCGGCAGAAACGCGGAGTCCTGCCGCCCCTGACCCTCGGGTACCTGCTCATCTGGACCGCCGCGGGCGTTGCCGCGTGGGCGATCCTGCGCGGATTCGACGCGATCGACCACAGCGCGACGTCGGTGCGGGTCGGGGCGGTCGTCCTCCTGGTGGCCGGAGCGTACGAGTTCAGCCCGTTGAAGCGCTGGTGCCTGGTCCGCTGCCGATCGCCGCTGGCACTCGTGGTCAAGCACGGCGACACGGTGGTCCGCAGCAGGCTGGGGGCGCTGCGGGTCGGCGTGCACCACGGCGGCTACTGCCTCGGCTGCTGCTGGGCGCTGATGGTCGTCCTGCTCGCCGTCGGTGCGATGAACCTACTGTGGATGGCCGTTCTCGCCGCGGTCATCGCGATGGAGAAGGTCCTCCCCCGCGCGGAGATCGTCAGCTCCGCGCTCGGTGCCGTGTTGATCGGTGCGGGCGTGGTCCTGCTGATAGCGCCCGGGTTGCTGACTCCGATGGCCTGACGCTTCGTCCGTGCACTGCGGAGAAACCAAGTGGGCACGTGCCTCCGCCCCAGCTGCTGTGTCACCAGCCGCGAGCTCACTCGTGCCGCGCAGCAGGAGACCCGCCCACGCACGGACCCACGACGAAGTCCTCACCCTGCCCGGCAACGAGCCCCTGGTCGACCCCGGCAGGCGTTACTCGAACAACTCGACGATCTCGTTGACCGCGACACCGACGAACAGCAGCAGGCAGATCCCCAGCAGGGTGTTCGACAACCACCGGGACCGGTGCGCTGCCGGCATCATCGTCTTCGAGTTCAGCAGCACCAGCAGTGTGCCCGCGAGAAACGGCATGAAGAAGGCGCCCAGCACGCCGTAGACGATCGTCAGCTGGAACGGCTTGCCCAGCAGCAGCAACAGCATCGGCGGGAAGGTCACCCACAGCAGGTAGACCCGATAGGGCGTGCTGTGCATGCCGGCCTTGTGGTCGTAGTCCTCCGAGGTCTCCGGCGGGGCGTCCTTCGGCAACCGCCAGGTCCGCCACCAGTCGGCGAACAGCAGACTCACGCCGTTCCACACCCCGATGATCGAGCTGAAGGCGACCGCGAAGAACCCGACCAGGAACGGGATACGCGCCCACTGCCCGTAATCCGCGGCCAACGTCTCCCCGAGCGTCAGCAGACCCTTGTCGCCTTCGGTCAGGTCGTGACCGAGCAGGATTTCCGCGCCGACCACCAGCATCGCCACCACGAAGATGCCGGTGGTGACGTAGCCGACCGCGTTGTCGGTCCGCATGAACGGGATCCAGCGCGGCGCACGCCAACCCTTGGCGAACGTCCAGTACCCGTAGGCGGCCATCGTGATCGTGCCACCAACGCCGCCCATCAGACCCAACGCGTAGGCCACGGAGCCTTCCGGCAGCCTTGGCACCAGGCCCGCGCCGAGTTCCACCAGGTTCGGGCCGACCAGGATCGCGGTGCCCACCACGGTCACGAACATGACGCCGACCAGCACCGTCATCAGTTTTTCCAGCACCGAGTAGCGGCCGAACCAGACGAGCATCAGACCCGCCAGGCCGCAGATGACCGCCCAGCCGCTGACCGGCAGCACCGGGAACAGTGCGTTCAGCGGCAGCGCTGAAGCCGACATCGCGGTGGCCCCGTAGACGAAGCCCCACACCACGGCGTAGATGCCGAAGTAGGTGACCGCCCAGCGCCCGAGCGTCCGCCAGCCCGCGAGCATCGTGCGATTGGACGCCAGGTGCCAGCGGCCGACCGCCTCCCCGAGCGCCAGCTTGAACACGGTGCCCAGGATCACCGCCCAGAACAGCGCATACCCGTAGCGAGAACCCGCAACCAGGGTTGCCACCAGGTCACCGGCTCCCACTCCGGTGGCCGCGGCCATGATGCCCGGTCCGACCTGCTTGAACCTGGCGCCCCACGTCGGCTTCGGTTCGGCGACGTCTGGGGAGTCCGCGTCAGATGTCATACCAAGCAACGTAACCCGACATGGCGGACTTCATCATTCAGCTCGACCGAACTGAAATCTCGAAGAACCGGCCTGCGGCTTCAGTGAACAACAGTGACCGCAGACGTCGCCCGGGGGACTGCCGCGAAAGTAGATCCTGCGTGGTCGTGGCCCACGAGCAAGCGCACCTGCGGGCCAGGCACCACCCCGCGATCTGCAGCAGACACCTCAGGACCGGGTTGAGCGGGTCCGCCGTCGGCACCGTCATGATGATCACGGATGTAGAACCCGGGCTTGTTGAACATCTCCCGGAACACCGTCAGGAAGCCCTCGCCATGCGACACCTCGGCGGTGTTGTCCTCCCAATGGCGTGGCACCCCGCCCAGGTTCTCGATCATCTGAAACGCCGTCTCCGCGCGCAGGAAGAACCCCTGCTTGGCATGCGGTACGACAGCAGCACCCACTCCCCGGCGAACCCTCGGCACTGTCCAACGTCATGAGCCACGGTTACATTGCAACCACGGTTACAACAAGGTATGGGAAGGGCGCGACCACTTCATGGGACAGCCAGAGTTGTTCACCCTCTCCGCGGTCACCGTGCACCGCCACGGCACCACGGTGATCAACGATGTGTCCCTGCGGATGAACGAACACCGCTGCACGGCACTGCTCGGCCCCAGCGGTAGCGGGAAGACCACCCTGCTGGCCTGCTGACCCGCTTCGAAGACCCCGACGACGGCCATCTCACCTTCCGCGGCACTCGCCTCGACCAGCTCGACGTGCTGGCGTTGCGACGCCGCGTGCAGTTCATCGCCCAACGGCCCACGCTGCTGACCGACACCGTGCTCGACGAACTCCGAGTCGCAAACCCGCTGCTCAACGAGGCCGAAGCCGCCGAGCTGTTGCTCCAGGCAGCGCTGCCACCCGAGTTCTTCCTGCACCGCAGCACCCACGGGCTCTCCGGCGGCGAAGCGCAACGTCTCTGCCTGGCCAGAGGACTCGCCCTGCACCCTGAAGCTCTCCTGCTCGACGAGCCCACCTCCGCCCTCGACCGCACCAGCGCCGACGCGATCGCAACGACCGTCCGACGCTTCATCGCCGACGGCGGCAGTGCCGTCATGGTCAGCCACGACCACCGGCTCGTCGAAGACCTCGCCGATGACGTGTTCGTCCACGACAGCGGGAATGCCGCCGCCATCCAGGACCGCCCGGGAAGCGGATCATGACCGAGCTCACCGTGCCCAGCTGGGGCGCCGTTGCCGCCTCACTGCTGCTGGTCGCCCTGACCGCGCTCATCGCACGCCACCAGCGCCTGCACCTCACCAAGGAGCTCGTGATCGCCGCCGGCCGGGCCGGACTCCAACTCGCAGCCGTGGGCGCCGTGCTGGTGCTGCTTTTCCAACACGCCGGACTCCCCGGCGCACTCGGCTGGGTGGCGTTCATGGTCGTGCTCGGAGGTCAAGTCGCCGGCTACCGAGGCCGCGCACTGCCACAGGCACGAACCACCGCCACCATCGCGATCGCCACCGGCACCGCCATCACCCTGGGCTCACTGGTCGCGCTCGGAGCGATCTCCCCGCAGCCCCGCGTGCTGGTCCCCATCGGCGGCATGATCGTCGCCACCGCCATGCAAGCCACTGCGGTGTCACTGCACCGCGTACGCCAACAAGCGCAGTCCGACCGCCCAGCCATCGAAGCCCGCCTAGCACTAGGACTCTCCAGCCGCGAAGCGTTCCTCCCATTCCAACGCTCCGCCCTGCGCACCGCACTGCTGCCCACGCTCGACTCCACCAAAGTCGTCGGACTCATCAGCCTGCCCGAAGCCATGACAGGCCTCATCCTCGCCGGAGTCGACCCGATGACCGCGATCCGCTACCAGATCATCGTCATGTACATGCTGCTCGCCGCCACCACCATCGCCGCCCTCACCGCGACCCGACTAGCCGAACGAGCACTCTTCGACAACGCCCACCGCCTCGCACCGCTCGACACCAGTCGCGTCCGAAGCCGCCGCCCAGTGATCTAGACCGCGGCCAGACAGCGAAGCTGTTCGCGCGGTGGGCCGGAATCTTGCTCATCGGACAAGGCCCGGCCCACCCCCTGCTGTGAACGCCTAGATCGATAAACGGAACTTGACCGAACAGCTGGGAATCAGGCAGTCCACGGCCAAGAATGCCTGCTGCACCGGCTTGCCGTACCGCCTCAGCGGATCCTGCCACCACCGTCCCATCGCCCACCGCCTCCACGGGTCGCATGCGGTTAGTCGCGAGGCTAGTGCGGCCAGGAGAACATTGATTTCGATTCAACTGCCGAACCTCGCTGCACGAAACCAGGCACCTGAGCAGGGAAGCGGTCACTAAGATCTCTCGGCTCGCAGACCAGCTTGCAACAATGGCCCGCACACGTGGATGATCAACGTGGGAATCGCTAATGTGATTCCACAACACCTAAGCGACCCGCAGTCCGCGGTCCCACCACACAGCTGTGCGGCATCACCGGGACACCACGAAACGGATGGAGTATGCGGTGGCAGACAAGGTGACCGAGTTACCGAAGGTCCTGTCGACACAAGGTGAACAACACCAGGAAACCGGCTACATCAAGGCCTCCGACGAAGATGTCGACCTCTACGTCGACCGCGTCACCGACGACGTCCTGGCCTGCCGCGAACGCGGCCGCCACCTGTTCCCGACCATCCGACAGGCCGGGATCCACTTCTCCGAGATCGACTCCGACGGCCTGTTCGTCCGCCGGCTGACCTGCACCTGCTGCGAGCTAGCCGTCAAGGTGGAGAAGTGGGAAGGCACCCGGGCGCGTGGCCGTACCCGCTTCCACCGCGTCACCTCCCAACTGGAGTACCGCACCGGCCAAGACGGACAGACCTACCTCTCCCCCACCGGACGCGGCCGCATGACCCCCCGCCAGATCGGCGACTCCGTGGCCTCCAAGGCACTGGCCGGGCAAAGCCTCGCCGCCCTGCGCAAAGCCACCACCCGCACCACCACCAAGACCTCGCGCAGCGCCTCGAAAACCGCCAAGCCCGCACGCAAAAACAGCAAGGCACGCTGATCCATGGGCACCCGCCAGATCCGATACTGCGACATCAGCGGCACCGAACACGACGTCGAAACCCACGAGATCAACATCGACCAGATGCGCGTGGAAATCGACCTCGCCGCCGACGAATACCGCAAACTCCTGCAACTCCTGCGGCCCTACCTCGACGCCGGGCGCATCGAAGCCTCCATGCCCGACCTCCCACAACCCACCACACCCCGGCGAACCACCCGCCCACACGGCACACGAGGCAGCGACCTGTCCGCGCAGGAACGCACCCAACTACGCCAGTGGGCCGAGGAAAAAGGACTCCCAGTACCGGTCAACAACCAGTTCAAACGCACGGTCATCGACCAGTGGCGCGAAGAAACCACCAACCCACGCCGCCACACACCACCGCACAGCACGCCATCCCCAGCCGAAACCCCCGAGACCCCCGCCACCACCGCAAAAACCAACGCAGCCCCGGCGGCCGAACCCGAGCCGACCGACACCGCCCAGGACCAGACCCTACCGAGCCGCAGGGACCGCATCAGCCAGGTCCTGCTGACCAAACCACGGACCTGGATGACAGTCACCCAGATCACCAACCTCACCAAGCAAGGAACCTCCGACACCATCGAACGCAACGCCACCTCCGAACTCCTCCGCCGCATGGCCAACGACGGCCAAGCCGAACGCGACGACAGCACCCGACCCATCCGCTACAAAGCCACCCCACACACCACCACCTCGCCTGACGCCGTGCCGCCGCGATGAGTGCGACTTCCGTTCCCCGCCCCGGGAGCGGGCACAAACCCCAGAGTGCGGTGACACGGAGATAGCAGGGGTTGCAAGGAACGGGCCTCATTCTTGGTCGTGGCCAGGTCAACAGCCCGTTGAGTGGGGACGATCCGGACCGCCGTTCACCCGGCGTGGGGGGTGACCTCTTTTTCGATGTGCTCGAAGATGTCGGAATCGCACGAGCTGGTCGTTGATCAGTAGTCAACCCGCCTTTGTGAAGTCGCTCCGCTGCCGATGACAGAGCCGGTGCCCGGCGGCGACTGGAGCCGTGGTGGTCCCGGTGCGGGCGGCGGCATGTCCGCCCGCACCGGGGTGGAGTGGTTAGGCGGGAAGGCGTTCGCCGGTGGTCGCGGAGAACGCGTGGAGTGCCTCCGGCCGTGGGCGCAGGTGGATCTGCTCGCCCTTGGTGACGCCGGTGCGCGGGTCGACGCGGGCGATGACGTCCACCTCGCCGTGGGTGCGGCAGCCTTCGGTGAGCCTGCAGTAGGCGTAGGCGTCGGAGCCGAGTTCCTCGACGAGCGTGACCGTGCCCGTCAACCCTTCTGCGCCCGGACCGACGATGTCGAGGTCTTCCGGCCGGAACCCGAGTGTGACCGTGGAGGAACCGTCGGCGCCGGCCGCTTCTCTGGTCGTTCGCGGCAGCGGGAGGAACAGTCCGCCCAGCTGCGTCCCACCGTCGACGAGCTCGCAGGTGGCGAGGTTCATCGCGGGCGAGCCGATGAAGCCGGCGACGAAGACGTTCGCGGGCCGCTCGTAGAGAGCGCGCGGGGAGGCGCACTGCTGGAGCACGCCGTTGTTGAGCACCGCGACCCGGTCGCCCATGGTCATGGCTTCGACCTGGTCGTGGGTGACGTAGACCGTCGTGACACCGAGCCGGCGTTGCAGGGCGGCGATTTGCGCACGCGTTGACACGCGCAGCTTGGCGTCCAAGTTGGACAGCGGCTCGTCCATGAGGAACACCTGGGGTTCGCGGACGATGGCTCGGCCCATGGCCACCCGCTGCCGCTGCCCGCCGGAGAGGGCTTTGGGCTTGCGATCCAGATACGGCTCCAGGTCGAGCAGTGTCGCGGCCTCGGCGACCCGCCGGTTGATCTCGTCCTTCGGTGATCCGGCGATCTTCAGGGCGAAGCCCATGTTCTGCGCCACGGTCATGTGCGGGTACAGCGCGTAGTTCTGAAACACCATCGCGATGTCCCGGTCCTTCGGCGAGAGGTGGGTGACCTCGCGGTCGCCGATGTGGATCGCGCCGGAGTCGACGTCCTCGAGCCCTGCCAGCATCCGCAGGCTCGTCGACTTCCCGCATCCGGACGGACCCACCAGGACTAGGAACTCACCGTCGGCGATGTCCAGAGCCAGGTCGTCCACCGCGGGCCGGTCGGCGCCCGGGTACTGCCGGGTCGCCTTGTCGTAGGTGATGGTTGCCATCAGTTACCTCTTTCCTCGACCGCGGGTGATCACAGGGACAGCCAGACCGCGGTGTCGGGCGGGAGAAGGTCGTCGTCCAGCTCGCCGCTGGCCAGCAGCACGTGGTCGTGCGCGGGCAGTCGGTGGGGTTGCCCCGAGAGGTTGACGGCGCAGGCGAAGCCGGGCGTGCGGGTGAACGACAGGACGCCTTCACCTGCGTCGTTCCAGGCCAGGTCTCCCTCGCCGAGCGCGGGGTTCTCGCGGCGGATGCGCAGGGCGGAGCGGTAGAGCTCGAGCATCGTGCCGGGGTCGCCGGTCTGCGCCTCGGCCGTGCGGTCCTTCCACGATTCCGGCTGCGGCAGCCACGGGTCAGCCGTGGCGTGGGCAGGGCTGAAGCCGAACGGCGGCTTCTCACCGGACCACGGAATCGGAACTCGGCAACCATCCCGGCCGCGTTCGGTGTGCCCGGACCGCTCCCACACCGGGTCCTGGAGCAGCTCCTCCGGGAGGTCTTCGACCTCGGGCAGGCCCAGTTCCTCGCCCTGGTAGATGTACGCGCCGCCGGGTAGCGACAGCATGAGCAGCGCTGCGGCGCGAGCGCGGCGAGTGCCCAGCTCCGGGTCCGCCTCGCCGGCCGCCCTGTAGTTCTGGCCCGGAACCCAGTCGACGGGCGGGCGTCCGTACCGGGTTGCGTGGCGAGGGACGTCGTGGTTGGACAGGACCCAGGTGGCCGGGGCGCCCACCGCGTTCAGGCTCGAGGTGGTGGTGTCGATGACCTCGCGCAGCCGCTCGGCGTTCCAGGTCGCCTGCAGGAAATCGAAGTTGAACGCGGTGTGCAGGCCGTCTGAGCGGACGTAGTTGGCCAGCCGTTGCGGGGTATCGGCCCAGGCTTCTGCCACGAACTTCCGGTGGCCGGGGTACTCGTCGGCGATGCGCCGCCAGCGCCGGTAGATCTCGTGCACCTCGTCGCGGTCCCAGTGCGGGTGCTCGCCCTCCGGGTAGACGTATCCGGACCCCTGCGGTGCGACGACGTCGGGGAGATCGGTGTCCTTGATCAGGCCGTGCGCGACGTCGATGCGGAAGCCGTCGATGCCGCGGTCGAACCAGAACCGCAGGACCGATTCGAACTCCTCCCGGACCTCGCGGTGCGCCCAGTTCAGATCGGGCTGTTCCGGGGCGAACAGGTGCAGGTACCACTCCCCCGGACTGCCGTCGGGTTCGCTCACCCGCGTCCAGGCCGGGCCGCCGAAGCAGGAGTTCCAGTTGTTCGGCGGCTCCGAGCCGTCGGGCCCGCGGCCCGGTCGGAAGATGTAGCGCGCGCGTTCGGGACTGCCGGGCCCGGCCGCCAGCGCGGCTTGGAACCAGACGTGCTGGTCGGAGGTGTGGTTGGGCACGAGGTCGGGGATGACGCGGATGCCGTGCTCGTGCGCCTCGGCGATGAGCTGGTCGGCGTCGTCGAGGGTGCCGAACCGGGGCTCGATGTCGCGGAAGTCGGCCACGTCGTAGCCGGCGTCGGCCTGCGGTGACGGGTACCAGGGGTTGATCCAGATGGCGTCTACACCGAGGTCGCGCAGGTAGGGCAGTTTCGACCGGATTCCGGCGATGTCGCCCATGCCGTCGCCGTTCCCGTCGGCGAAGCTGCGGATGTAGACCTGGTAGATCACCGCGTCTCGCCACCACGGTGCGGATCCCTGGTGCGAATCGATCAAGTCGTTGTCGTGCATCGGTGAGGTCCTCCTCGGATGGTGTGCGGGCAGTTGCGGGTTACTTGACGCCGCCGGCGGTGAGGCCGGCGACGATGCGGCGCTGGAAGATCAGCACGGCGATCACCAGTGGGACGGTGACGACGACACCGGCGGCCATCTGCGTGCCGAAGGGCTGCTCGAACCCCTGCGAGCCGGTGAACTTGGAGATCGCGACGGTGACCGTCTGCATCTCCTTCTCGTTGACCATCGACAGGGCGATGATGAACTCGTTCCAGGCCATGATGAAGGTCAAGATCGCCGTGGTGAACACGCCCGGGGCGGCCAGTGGCAGGATCACCTTCCGGAACGCCTGTCCCGGCGTGCAACCGTCGATCATGGCCGCCTGTTCGAGTTCGACCGGCATCTGCCGGAAGAACGTCGTCAGGTTCCACACCGCCAGCGGCAGCGCGAACGACAGACTGGGTGTGATCATGGCCTGGTAGGTGTTGATCCAGCCGATGCTGGTGAACAGCTTCAGCAGCGGCACGATCAGCGAGATCCCCGGGAACATGCTGCAGGCGATGATCAGCGCCAGCACGAGGTTCTTTCCGCGGAAGTCGAGTCGCGCCAGGGCGTATGCCGTGGATATCCCCACGATCAGGGTGAGCGCCGTGGTCACCCCCGCCACGGCGAGGCTGTTGGCCAAGGCGCGGCCGAAACCGGTGTCCGGTGCGAAGACGGCGAGGAAGTTGTCCACCGACCAGATGCGCGGGAGCGGGAAGGTGTCGTACTGGTCCGATGGGCGCCGGAAGGCGGTGATCACCATCCAGTAGAACGGCGCCAGGCAGAACCCGACGATGACGACGATCCCGAGGTTGGGCAGCCAGCGCTTCCAAGCGGGTTCCCGCCCGCAACCGCGTGCGGATGCGTGGGTGGTGGTCATGCCGTCACCGCCTTTCCCTGCTTGGAGCGGGCTTTCCGTCCCTCGCGACGCCGGTTGCGGGCCTCGCCGATGACGTCCGCGCCGAGCAACTTGACGAAGGCGAAGGCGACGAGGGCCACGTAGCCGAACATGATCGTGGCGTAGGCCGCTGCGGGGCCGTAGTGGACATTGGTGGCCTCCTGCCAGGCCAGCATGGACAACGTCTCCACCGAGTGCTTCTGCTGTCCGATCAGCACGAACGGCAGGTCGAACATGCGCAGCGCGTCCAGCAGCCGGAACAGCACCGCCACCAGCAGAGCGGGTTTGACCAGTGGCAGCGTGATGTTCCAGAAGCGCCGCCACGCGGTGGCGCCGTCGACCTTGGCCGCCTCGTAGACCTCGTTCGGGATGATCTGCAGGCCCGCGAGGGTCAGCAACCCGACGAACGGAGCGGTCTTCCACACCTCGGCGATGATGACCGCGAGCTGGGCCTGGGGGCCGTCCGCGCTCCACAGAACTTGTTGGCCCAGCATGGTGTTGGCGACCCCGTCCGGGGCGAAGATCCACCGCCACAGCAAACCGGAGACCGCGGTCGGGATCGCCCACGGCACCAACACGCTCGCCCGCACCAGGCCCCGGCCCCGGAACGCCCGGTGCATGATCAGCGCCATCGCCACGCCCAGCAGCGCCTCCAAAGTGACCGTGGTGACGGTGAAGAACGTCGTGTTGAACATCGCGTTCCAGAATCGGCCCGCGCCCTCGCCCACGACCGCGTTGGTGTAGTTGGCGAGCCCGGCGAACTGGTCACCTTCAACGACGAACCCCTCGGGGTCGACGTTCTCGCCTTCGGTGTAGAAGGACTGCCGCAACGCCGACAGGAGTGGGTACACCACGACCAGTCCCAGCACCAGCAACGTCGGTGAAACCAGCAGACCAGCGAGCCTCGCGGTCGACGCGGCTCTACCGGACGGGTTTCTCCTCCGATTACCGTCTTCGCCCGGCGTGCGCACCTGACTCAATTCGTCGGTGGGACGCTCCGCGGTCATCGTCATGACATCCCTCGCATTCGTGCGCTCGTGCGTCACGGCTTGCTCAGCTGCTCCAGCCGGCTCTGCATGTCGGCGAGCGCCTGCTGAGAGCTCTTGTCGCCGGTCAGCGCCCTGTACGCGTCGTCCTGGATCGCCTGAGTCATCTCTCCGTAGTTGATGACTCGCGGGCGTGGTTCGGCGCGGGTGATCGAGTCCTTCAGCACCGGCAGGTAGGGGTACTTCGCCTGCAGGGCCGGGTCGTCGTAGACAGAAGCCAGCGAGGGCGCCGAGGCAGCCAGGTCCAAGGCGAACTTCTGCTGCTGCTCACCGGTGCGGAACTTGATGAAGTCCAGCGCGGTCGCCTTGTTCTTGCCGTAGGCCGAGATCGCCAGGTTGTGCCCGCCCAAGCTCGACACACCCGGGCCCGACAGTCCCGGCAGCGGAGCGACGTCGAACTTCCCGGCCACCGAGGAAGAGCCGTCGGTCTTGCTCAAGCTCGCCCACTGAGCGGGCCACCAGCGCGTGAAGACGAGCTTGCCGTCCTGGAACGCCTTGCGCGACTCGGCTTCCTTGAAGGCGATCGCTTCCTTGGGGATCATCCCCGACCGGAATCCCTCGACCAGGAAGTCCAGACCGCGCTTGGCTTCCGGCGTGTTGACGTGCGGCTTTCCGTCGTCACCCACGATCTCGCCGCCGGCGCTGTGCACCGATTCAGCGAAGTTGGCGACCATGCCCTCGTACTTCTCGAACTGACCGGTGTAGCAGGACATTCCGGCGGCCTCGGGCAGCGCGAGCACCTTCGCGCACGCCTGCTGCATCTCCGACCAGGTTTTCGGTGGAACAACGCCTGCCTTGGCGAGGAGGTCCTTGCGGAAGTACAGCATCGCCCCGTCCGAGCCGTGCGGAACGGCGAACAGACGGCCGCGATACTCGGCGGTCTCCAGATTCGGCCGCAAGAACTTCGAGGTGTCGAACTGGTCCTTGGGCAGCGGCGAGATCCACCGGTTGGCGGCGAACTCCGACATCCACACGTTGTCCAGGTCCAGCACCGTGAACGCGTCCGACTTCGTCTGCGCGTTCTGAATCATCTGCTGCCGCTGGTCGTCGCCCGAGGCAGGCAGCTCGATCAGGCGGACCGGCTCCTGCGGGTGAGTTCGGTTCCACTCGTCGACGATCCTCGGGTTGAGCCCGGAGCCGTCGTCCTTGCCGGTGGCGAAGGTGATCGGCCCTCGACCTTCCAGCTCGTCGGACTGCTGCGAATTCTGGGAGCCGTTGCCGCACGCGGCGGCGAGCAGCAACGACGAGATCATGATCGATACAGTCGTAGCGCGTCTCAATTTCACGTCGATCTCCTTTGTTCGACCTCTGACTGGCTGCGCGGAGCCAGTCACGAGTTGCAGAGACGGTGTTGCGGCCGTCCGGCCACCCGCCGTGATGGGGCGATTCCCGCGGCCAGCTCAAGATCGTTGAGAAGCCGGGAACGGCCAGCCAGTGCGATGGGGGTGGCCCTGAGCTGGGCAGACCGAAGCCCTCGGCGGGTTTCTTCGTGATTAATTTAAGTGCGTAGAAAGTTAAGCTGTGTCGGCAGCCACGTCAAGGGGCGAGGTCGGCCGAATCCGAACGCAACCGCCCCAGCCCTCACGTCAGCAGTAATCGCAGTTCACATCGCCACACGGCGGCGAAGGAGCCCCCGCGTTGACCCCCTTGGGGCCGGCACCTAATCTGGGGCTTCGTTTAGAAACAGCGAAAGGGGTTGCTTGGTGGCCTCACCGTCGACAGACCACCACCGCGCGGCCGTCCTCGCCCTGGCCGGGACGTCCGGTTCCTTGAGCCGGACCGAGATCGCGCAGCGCCTGGGTCTCAGCCCGGCGACCGTGACTCAGGTGACCAAGGAACTGATCTCCCACGGCCTGCTCGAAGAACTCGCGTCAGCTCCCTCACGCGGTGGCAGACCCGCGCAGCTGCTCGGCCTGGCCGGGTCACCCAAGCGCGCGCTGGGTGTCAAGATAGCCCCGGACCGCCTCGCCATCTCCGCCGTCGAACTCGACGGGACCGTGCGCGATCTTTCGGTCCACGATTTCGATCCCACTTCCGCAGACGCGCTCGGCCACCTCACCGACACACTCGCAGCCGTGATCGACGGCATCGACGGGGACGACAGCTCGATCCTGGGAATCGGACTCGGCGTTCCCGGCGGGGTCCACGATCCCGCCGAGGGAGTCGTGAACGCAGACATCCTGGGCTGGCGCGGCCTGCCCCTCGGACGACGACTGCGAACCAGCCTCGGGCTGCCCGTGCTGGTGGACAACGACGTCAACGCCCTGGCCGCCGCCGACTGCCTCTACGGCCGAGGCCGCCAACACCGCGACTTCCTGATCGTCACCATCGGAGCCGGCATCGGAGCGGCGATCGTGGCCAGCGGTGTGGTGTACCGAGGCGCGCACGGAGACGCCGGCGAGCTCGGCCACACGCCGGTCGATCCGAACGGACCGGAATGCGTGTGCGGCAACCGCGGGTGCCTCGAAGCGATCATCGGTGATCGCGCGCTGGTCTCCGCAGCACGCCGCGAGGGTGTTCTGACCGCCGACGAGACGATCGCCGATCTCCACACCGCCGCGGACCAGGGAGAGCGACCAGCACAAGCGATCCTCCGCGACGCCGGTGAAATCCTCGGACGATCGGTTGCCGGCCTGGTCAACATCGTCGATCCCGAAACGGTAGCGATCTACGGAGAGGGAACCACCGCCTGGCAGCACTGGCGCCCGGGCTTCGAACCCGCACTCCGTGCCCACCTGCCCGCCCTCCGCAGCCACCTCCCCGTCGAAGTAGACCGCTCGGACGACCAGACCTGGACACAAGGAGCCGCAGCGCTGGTCATGGCAACACCGTTCGACACGACGGGAGTCGCCCGCGAGCAGGGCCAACAGATCCGCGCCCGGTTGACCAGCCCCCACGGTGGCCACCAGGACAACGACCACGAGCGGCGGTCCCAGCCGGTCGCGTGAACCCGATCGCCCGGGCGGAGGCTGATGGCGCATCGGGGCCGAGCGCAGATCAGGAGAGCGCCGATCACCGGCGAAGCCTCGGGTTTTGTGACCGACTGGTGGCGCGAACACCGAGGTGTCGGGTGGGTGCTGACCCCGCTGCCAGCCGTCCTGACATCCGCCACGTTGCCGGTTGTCAGGACGAGCGAGCAAGCGCCCGAACACCCCTACAGGTTGAAGGCGACCGAACGCAGGATCAGCACGACCACGAACACGGCGGTGAAGGCCAGGTCGATCGAGATCTCGCCGACGCGCACCGGCCGCAACACCCGCCGCACCGGCGCGATCACCGGCTCGGTCCCGGCGTGGGTCAGCGCGCGAGCGCGCCTCACCCAGTGCGGCCCCTCGGTCGCCGCCCGAGCCCAATCCAGCACCATCCGAGCGATGAGCAGCAGCAGGTACGCCGTCAGGACGTACCCCAGCACGGTGCCGATGAGGCTCATGGCGGACTCCTCCGATGCTCGTCGATCCGGCTTCCTGCAGTATCAACGATTCACCCCCGCAGGAAGTGCCGACGCCCCGGACGAGCAGCTGCTCACCTGCGACGCGCCCACATCCAGCCCGTTCGCTCGCGGCCGGCAGGCGTCTCAACCGCTTCCCGACGGTCACCGGGCCGGGTCGACCAGCACCTTCATCTTCTCGCCGCGGTGGAGCGATTCGAAGCCTTCCGCTACGACGTCGCCGAGCGCGATGGCCTCCACCCAGCCCGTGGTGTCGTACTTGCCCTCGGCCATCAAGGCGATGACCGCTTCGAAATCCGAGCCCGTGTAGCACAGCGACCCCTGGATGCGGGACTCGTGCATGACCAGCTCCAGCAGTGGCGTTTCGAGCGGCGTCTCGTAGATCGCGACAGCCACCACGGGGCGACGGGCACCGACCGACCCGAGCGCCGTGCGCACCGCAGCCGCGACCCCAGCCGCGTCGAAGGCCGCGTCCGCCATCGCCCCTCGGGTCTCATCCGCGACCAGCGCGGCCACGTCCACGTCCGCGGGGTCGACGGTGCGGGCACCGAGCCGCTCGATCGCCGCGCGCCGCGTCGCCGAAGGTTCGACCACCAGCGTGTTCTCGATTCCCTGCCCGCGCAGCGCGTGGAAGACTCCGATACCGATCGGGCCGGCCCCGAACACCAGCGCGGTGTCCCCGGGGTTCAGGTCGGCCAGCGTCGTCGCGTGGTAGGCGACCGACATCGGCTCGACCAGTGCGCCCAGCTCCAGCGACACCGAGTCGGGCAGCCGGTGCAGCATGTAGGCCGGCACCGTCGTGTACCGGGCCATGCCCCCGTCGGACATCAGCCCGTGAAAGCCGATCTTCTGGCAGATGTTGTAGTGACCCGCCCTGCACGGGGCGCACTCGCCGCACCGGTAGACCGGCTCGACGGCCACCCGGTCTCCCGCTGACCAGCCCGTCACACCGGCGCCGACTTCGCGGATCGTGCCGGAGAACTCGTGGCCCATGACCAGTGGCATCGCCTCGTCGGTCAAGGGGTGCGGGACGCCGTCGGGGACGAAGATCGGTCCCGCGAAGAATTCGTGCAGGTCCGTGCCGCAGATCCCGTTGAACCCGACTTCGACGAGAACCTCGCCGTAGCGGGGAGCCGGCACCGGCACCTCCTCGACGCTCAGACTGCGCCGTCCTCGGTAGACCGCTGCCTGCATGGTGTCCGTCATGTCGAATTCCTCTCGTGTGCTCAGCGGTTCCACCTGCGTCAGGAACCGGCCACGCCGTGGGGTGGAGGGAGTCGGGAACGCGCGGTGCTCGGTCGCCCGAGCCGGCCTGATACCTCACGTTGCGACGGTGATGTCCAGGTCGGGCAGGAAGCGGTAGGGCCGGTGGTCGAGCAGGTCGGCGAACCGCTTGCGCAGGCGGGACATCTCCGCGCGGACGGTGATGGTCCTGGTGCGATCGGCGAACAGGTGCTCGGCGAGATCGGCGGCGCTGTTGCCCGCCCGGTTCGCGGCCAGGTGGACCAGGATGTCGGCGTGCCTGCCGCTCAGGGGATAGGTCCAGCTGCCCGTGTCGCGGTGCACGGTCAGCGTTGGTCGGGCCGAACCGATGTCGAGCACCAGCCGGGTTCCGACCACCGACCGCTCCCCCTGCGGGCGCAGCAGGACTCCTTCGGGGAGCGGTTCAAGCGAGCAAGTCCCGAACGCGGGCAGCCAGACCTGCTCGACGTCAGCGCGTTCCGGCAGGACGACGCGGTCGGTCGGCGGCAGCCCGGTGGAAGCGGCGACCCAGCCGTGGCGGTCGGTCACCAGAGCTTGCCCGTTGAGCTTGGCCAGCAGCGGCGTCGCGATCGCGCGCAGCCTGTCGAGGCGGGTGCGGTGAGCCTCGCGCAGCCGGGCTTCGGCGAGACCGGCGACGGCGTGCACCAGTGCCAGCGTGCTGGGGTGCACGGTGTCGGCAGGCCCGCTGATGTCGACCGCACCCAGCAGTCGTCCGTCGGCGGCGTCGTGGATCGGCGCCGCGGAGCAGGTCCAGGCGTGGTGGGTGCGGACGAAGTGCTCGGCCGAGTGGACCTGCACCGGCCGGTCCTCGACCAGAGCGGTGCCGATGGCATTGGTACCGACCGCGTTCTCGGCCCAGCTGGCCCCTTCAACGAGGCCCAGGCGATCAGCGCGCCGGAACACTGTTGGATGCCCGTCCCTCCACAGCACGCGGCCGTCGACGTCGACGATGACCACGATGTGACCCGCGCTCCGGGCCACGGGCACCAGGCCGGTTCGCAGAGCGAGCAGCGCATCCTCGGTGAGACCGCAGGCGGCGCGACGTTCCTCGACCTCGCCTGAGGAGGCTGTCCGCCAGCCGCCGCCGCGGTCGGGGTCGACGCCCTGGCGGCGTACTCGACCCCAGGACTGGCGGATCAGCGGCCGCAGCTGCACGGGCGGGTGCTGCCCCGACAGCACCGCCTCGTGAACCCGGGAGAGCGCGCGCGTGTACTGGTGCGGGTCAACACCGGCGGGCACAGCGGTTTCGAGACGGTCGGTCTTCATCGGCTACTCCTGTCGGTTGGGCTGGCGCATCCGGTCGCGGCCCCACCGAACCCGGCAGTCGGAGGACCGCGATGTCCTCACGCCGATCGATTTACTGGAGACAGTCCTCCTGTTCGTGGGCGGATCTTTCATCTTGACCACGTGCGTCCTCGCCGGTAACCGCGATGTGTCGCCGAGGTGACATCGCCACATCAGACTGCTCAACCCAATTCCCACGCAAGGGTTGCAACGGGTTGCATTCCGATTCTCCTTGAATCGAATCTCGGTTTTCAGGTACGAGCATTCCGGCGCCGATGCAACCTGCCGCAACGCTGGTTACCGCTCACGACTCCGCCATACCTTTGGCGTCCCAACGGCGGCGAAGAGGAGCAACATGGCGCTGAACAAGCAGGCACTGCTGGGTGCGTATCGGAGAATGTCCGAGATTCGAGCATTCGAGGACCGCCTTCACGAGGAGAACGCGACCGGCGACATTCCCGGGTTCATCCACCTCTATTCGGGGCAGGAAGCGATCGCGGTCGGCGTGTGCGAGAACCTTCGCGACACCGACCACATCGGTTCCACCCACCGCGGACACGGGCACTGCATCGCCAAGGGCTGTGACATTCACGGGATGATGGCCGAGATCTTCGGCAAGGAGGACGGACTCTGCCGCGGCAAGGGCGGCTCGATGCACATCGCCGACCTGTCGGTGGGCATGCTGGGCGCCAACGCGATCGTCGGTGGCGCACCGTCCCTGGCCATCGGCGCTGCTCTGAGCTCCAAGACGCTGGGCAACGGCGGCGTGGCGGCATCGTTCACCGGTGACGGCGGCTCCAACCAGGGCACCGTCTTCGAGGCGATGAACATGGCGGTCGTGCTGCAACTGCCGATCGTGTTCGTCATCGAGAACAACGGGTTCGGCGAGGCCACCGGTACCGACTACGCGGTCGGCGCCCCGGACATCGCCGCGCGCGCCGCCTCCTTCGGAATGCCCGCCGTCTCGGTCGACGGAACCGACTTCTTCGAGGTTCACGAGGCGACCCGGGAGGCCGTCGAACGCGCACGCAACGGTGGCGGTCCGACCGCCATCGAGGCTCGGGCGCACCGCTGGTTCGGCCATTTCGAGGGCGACGCCCAGCTCTACCGCACGCCCGAGCAGGTCGCGGAACTGCGCCGCACCAAGGACCCGCTGTTGAACTTCCGCGCCAAGGTCGATTCCAGGAAGGCCAGTGCGAAGGAACTCGACGCGATCGAAGAGGAAGCCCGGCTCCGGGTGGACGACGCCGTGGCCAAGGCCCGCGCGGCGGCATACCCGGAGGTCGAGAGCCTGCTGACCGACGTCTACGTGTCGTACTGAGGGAACGGAAATCATGACTTCGTCGAAGAAGACCTACCGCGAAGCGGTCAAGGACGCGCTGGCCCAGGAAATGCAGCGCGACGCCACCGTGGTGCAGATCGGTGAGGATCTGCGTGGCGGCCACGCCGGAACCAATCCGGATCTGGAAACGAAGAAGATCGAGGCCTTCGGCGGCGTTCTCGGGGTCACCAAGGGCCTGTGGGGCGAGTTCGGGTCGAATCGGGTCATCGACACCCCGATCACCGAGTCGGCGATCATCGGGATGGCGGCCGGCGCGGCGCTGACCGGTCTGCGGCCGGTCGCGGAGCTGATGTTCATGGACTTCTTCGGGGTCTGCTACGACGCGCTGTACAACCAGGCGGCCAAGTTCAGGTACATGTTCGGCGGCAAGGCGCGCACCCCGCTGGTGGTGCGCGGGATGATCGGCGCCGGGTTCAACGCCGCAGCCCAGCACTCCCAGTCGCCGTACAACGTCTTCGCCGCGGTGCCCGGCCTCAAGGTCGTCGCGCCCTCGAACGCTCACGATGCCAAGGGGTTGCTGATCCAGGCGATCCGCGATGACGACCCGGTGGTGTTCTGCGAGCACAAGACGCTCTACGACACCAAGGGCGAGGTTCCCGACGATCCGTTCACGATCCCGTTCGGCATCGCCAACTACACCCGCCAGGGCACCGACGTCACGGTGATCGCGTTGTCGGCGATGGTCAACGCCGCCAACGCCGCGGCCGACAAGCTCGCCGCCGAGGGGATCTCGGTGGAGGTGGTCGACCCGCGCACGGTGTCGCCGCTGGACGAGGAGGGTGTGCTGGAGTCGGTGGCCGCCACCGGCCGGGTTGTGATCGTCGACGAGTCGGCCGCGCGGTGCGGGTTCGGCCACGACGTCGCCGCGCTGATCGCCACGAAGGCGCTCGGTTCCCTGCGTGCCCCCGTCGAGTTGGTGACGCCCCCGCACACGCCGGTGCCGTTCTCACCGAAGCTGGAGAACGCCTGGATGCCCGACGCCGCGCGGATCGAGGACGCGGTGCGCAAGGTGGTGACGGCCTGATCATGAGCGAGATCAACGCGATCGAGGTGCCCAAGTGGGGCCTGTCGATGGAGGAGGGCACCGTCACCGTGTGGCGCGTGTCGGAGGGAACCAGCTTCCGCAAGGGCGACCTGCTCTGCGAGGTCGAGACCAGCAAGATCACCAACGAGCTCGAGGCACCGTTCGACGGGCTGCTGCGGCGGATCGTCGCCCAGCCCGGCGAGACGCTCCCGGTGGGCGGAGTTCTGGCCGTGTCGGCGGCTGAAACCGTGTCCGATGCCGAGATCGACGAGTTCCTGTCGTCCCGCGGGACGACCCCGGTACCGGCCGAAGTCCCCGCCCCGGCCGAAGCCGCCGCTCCGGCAGCAGCACGCGCTCCGGCAGCGGCTCCTACCTCGACGGCGCCTCCCGTCCCGAAGCCGGAGGCGTCGTCGGGCTCCACTCAAGTGCCGGAGTCCTTGCAGGGGCTGGCCACTGGCGAGGTCTTCGCGACCCCGCACGCGCTCAAGCTGGCGGCGAAGCTCACGATCGACCTGGGCAAGGTCACCGGAAGCGGCCGTGCCGGTCGGGTCTCAGTGGAGGACGTGCACAACGCCATCCGCGCAGCTGGGGGATCAGTTGCCCCTCCCCCGGTTCGCTCCAGTCTGCCTGGCCGCTCGTCTCAGGACGACAGCGAGGTCGATGCGACCCCGGTCGCACGCAGGTTGGCCGGCAACCTTGGCATCAACCTGCACGACTGCCGGGCGACCGGTTCGCGCGGGCGGGTCTGCGAAGCAGACGTCCGCGAGGCCGAGCGGAAATTCGGCTTGGTCACGGCGAACGCCGAAGCCTCGAGCGATGCCGAGACCCCGGTGGAGTTCGAAACCGTGGCGTTCAACTCGATGCGCAAGGCGATCGGGCAGCGGCTGCAAGCGTCGAAGCGCGATGCCCCGCACTTCCGGCTCACCGCTGACCTCGAGATCGACGATCTGCTCGCGTTGCGCAAGCAGATCAACGCCACGGTGCCGTCGGTGAAGCTGTCGGTCAACGACTTCATCGTGAAGGCGTGCGGGGCGGCGTTGCTCAGAGTGCCCGAGGTCAACGTGCAGTTCGACGAGCAGACCCAGTCGGTGCGCCGCTACACCCACGCCGATGTCTCCGTGGCGGTCGCCCTGCCCTCCGGCTTGATCACGCCGATCGTCCGCAAGACCGACACCCGCTCTCTGGCATCGGTTTCCGAGGAGGTGCACTCGTTGGTCACCAAGGCCAAGAGCGGCACGCTGGCGCCCGAGGAATTCCAGGGCGGCACGTTCACGGTGTCCAACCTCGGCATGCACGGCGTGCGCGAGTTCGACGCGATCATCAATCCGCCGCAGGCAGCGATCCTCGCGGTCGGAGCGGGCACCCAGCGACCGGTCATCGCGAACGGCGAGGTCGTCCCGCGCACGATCCTGACGGTCACGCTCTCCTGCGACCACCGGGTGATCGACGGAGCGCTGGGCGCCGGTTTCCTGGCCGAGTTGAAGCGATTCGTCGAGTCACCGGCCCTGATGCTGGTCTAGGGAGTGTCCATGAGCGAGAAGTACGACGTGCTCGTCATCGGTGCCGGGCCCGGTGGTTACGTGGCGGCGATCCGCGCCGCGCAGCTCGGTCTGCGCACCGCGGTCGTCGAGCGCGACCGGCTCGGCGGGATCTGCCTGAACTGGGGCTGCATCCCGACCAAGGCGCTGCTGCACGGCGCGGACGTCGCCCACACCTTGGCGAATCTCAAGCCGCTGGGTTTCAGCGCGACCGGTGTTGATTTCGACATGGCGGGACTGGTGGAGTTCAGCCGCTCGGTGTCGGAGCGGCTCTCCAGCGGCGTCGGCTACCTGATGCGCAAGAACGGTGTCGATGTGATCACCGGTTCCGGCCGGTTGACGGGCAAGGGTGTCGTCGACGTCGACGGTGCGGAGTACCGCGCCGATCACGTCATCCTGGCCACCGGTGCGCGCCCGAGGCCAGTACCGGGTGTGATTCCCGACGGCGACCGGGTGTGGACCTACTTCGAAGCGCTGGTTCCCGCGGAACTGCCGAAGTCCCTGCTGGTGGTCGGATCCGGAGCCATCGGTGTCGAGTTCGCGAGCCTCTACGCCGATCTGGGCAGCGAGGTCACCCTCGTCGAGCTGGCGCCGCAGATCATGCCCGCCGAGGACCCCGAGGTCGCCGACCACGTTCGCACGCGGTTCGAGAAGCGCGGAATGCGCGTGCGGACCTCGACCTCGGTCTCCGAGATCGCCGTCGGCACGGATGCGGTGACCGCGACTCTGGGTGGCGACCCGATCACCGTCGACCGGGTGCTGGTGGCGGCGGGTGTGCAGGGCAACGTCGAAGGGCTCGGCCTCGAGGAACTCGGGGTCGAGCTCGACGGCGGTTTCGTGCGAACCGACCAGTGGTGCCGCACCAACGTCTTCGGCCTGTACGCGATCGGAGACGTCGCGGGAGCCCCGTGCCTGGCCCACAAAGCCAGCCACGAAGGGGTGCTGTGCGTGGAAAAGCTCGCCGGAGTCGGGCACGTCTCACCGCTCGACCACGACTACGTGCCTGGCTGCACCTACGCCCGCCCACAGGTCGCCAGCCTCGGACTGACCGAAGCACAGGCCACGGCCACCGGCCGGGAACTACGCATCGGGCGCTTCGACCTGACCGCATCGGGCAAGGCGCTGGCCCTCGGCGAACCCGAGGGCTTCGTCAAAACGATCTTCGACGCCACCAGCGGCGAACTGCTGGGAGCGCACATGGTCGGCCCCGAGGTCACCGAACAGGTCCAGGGCTTCGGCATCGCCCGCTCCCTGGAAGCCACAGCGGACGACCTCGCCGAGGTCGTCTTCGCCCACCCGACCCTGTCGGAGGCCATGCACGAGTCGGTGCTCGCCGCACTCGGCCGCCCGCTCAACACCTGACGACCTCCGGGTCCGCGGGGCCTCACACGCCCCGCGGACCCGGATTTCAGCGAGGAAGTAGAACATGACGGTCGCCCCCGAGGGACGCAGGCTGCTGCGCATCGAGGCCCGCAACGCGCGAACGCCGATCGAACCGAAGCCGGACTGGATCCGCACCCGCGCCCGAACCGGCCCGCACTACACCGAGCTCAAGGACCTCGTCCGACGCAAAGGACTGCACACCGTCTGCGAAGAAGCGGGCTGCCCGAACATCTTCGAATGCTGGGAGGACCGCGAGGCCACCTTCCTCATCGGAGGGGACCAGTGCACCCGACGCTGCGACTTCTGCCAGATCGACACCGGCAAACCCACCGAACTGGACCGCGACGAACCGCACCGGGTCGCCGAGAGCGTGCGGACCATGCGCCTGCGCTACGCCACCATCACCGGCGTCGCCCGCGACGACCTCGACGACGGCGGAGCCTGGGTCTACGCCGAAACAGTCCGCCAGATCCACGCGCTCAACCCCGGCACCGGCGTCGAGAACCTCATCCCCGACTTCGGCGGCGATCCCGGACTGCTGAAGGACGTCTTCGACTCACGACCAGAAGTGCTCACGCACAACGTCGAGACCGTGCCCCGGATCTTCAAACGAATTCGCCCCGCGTTCCGCTACCAGCGATCCCTGGACGTGCTCAGCGCCGCACGGGAACACGGGCTGGTCACCAAGTCCAACCTCATCCTCGGCATGGGCGAAACCCCGGATGAAGTGCAGGCCACCATCACCGACCTGCACAACGCCGGCTGCAACCTCCTCACGATCACCCAATACCTCCGGCCATCCGCCAAACATCACCCCGTCGAACGCTGGGTCAAACCCGAAGAGTTCGCCGAGCACTCCCGTTTCGCCACCGAAACCGGCTTCGCAGGGGTACTGGCGGGACCACTGGTGCGGTCCTCCTACCGCGCCGGACGGCTCTACGCACACGCCGTGGCCTCGACAGCGGGTGTCCCTTGAAACGCCTCGATGTGATCGCGGGTGACCTCGGTCGGGTCCTCCGCAGCGTCGTCGGCATCCGGGTCCGGGGAGTGCTCGGCGAGGTAGCCAGCGAGCTGGCCGGCGGCGAGCAGATAGTTGTAGCGAGTGGTCTCGGGATGGTTCACCGAACGCAGGCTGCGCTCCCAGTCCCGCAGGTATCCGGTCCACACCGTCGACAGGCCCTCGGTGAGCTTGCCAAGATCAAAAACAGCCATTCGAAATCTCCGTAGTCAAGGTGTCCATGAGCGGCGTGCTTGACTCCGGGAGCAAAACAAGAACAAAAAAGAGGGTCTCCACAGGCTCTGAACCGCGAAAACCCCTCACCGATATCTGGCCGGAGCTACCGCGGCGTGTCTTCTTCACCGCTCCTGGCCTCGCGAGCCTTCGGGCGATGCGTGGTGGTGATCAGTCGCCGCCGGCCCGCCGACCCCGGCACCACGTAAGCTCCGCAGAGGACGATGAAGCCCAGCAACGCGAGCGCGGCGTGCAGGAAGTTCTCCGGTGGGTCGAGGGCGAAGATCGTGCTCGACTCGTCCGCCGTGCTCTGGGCGGTGCCGTAGACGAAGAGAACCAGGAACACGACCAGTTCAGCTGCGGCGAACCACCGGATCGTGCGCAACGACCACGTCGAGATCAAGGCGAGCACCCCGGTGAGGAGCAGGAGAACGGCATGCGCCGGATTGAGTTCGAACACCACGAGCGGCTGGTCCTCCGGTGGCACCGCCAACGCGATCAGTCCCGCGGCCCCGAGCACCATGAGCAGCACGCCCTCCACGGCGTGTACGAGCCTCCACCCGAGCGGACCAGTGACGCGTTCTGCCAAAACCTGCGCTCCTCTTAGTCTTCGGCCCAGGCGTACCCGAGCGCGTGGGCGGCAAACGAAGGCGGGGCGCAGCCGGGCTCGCCACGACCGCTCGGTAGCGCGATCGTGGCCAGCACCGCCGCGAGCCTGCTCAGCTCCGGTCCGCGCCGCCCGCCTGCGCAGGGGCCGTCATCGCCCAGCGGATCGCGCCCACGATGCCGTGCCCGCCGAGGCGGACCGCCGTCGCCTCGGTGACCGGCAGGTAGGGCAGGCGCAGCGGCCACCGCGCCCACGCGGGCAGTTCTGCGACCGCCGCGGAAGCCAGGAAGGCGTAGGGGACCCGGGCGACCACCGGCACCGCCGGATCGAGCAGCAGGAAACGGGCGGCCGCCCGAGCTTCGGGCGTGCCCTGCAGTTCCGGGCGGTAGGCCGCGAGCCGTGCGGCCAGCTCGGCGCGGTCGCGCGGTGGATCGACGACGCCGAGTTCGGTGCCGATGCGCGCCATGTCGTCGATGTAGGCGTCGCAGGCGTCATCGTCCAGCGGCACCGCTCCGTAGTGCTGGTGGCATCGCAGGAAGCTGTCCACCTCGGCGACGTGGACCCAGCCCAGCAGGTGCGGGTCGCTGGCGCGGTAGGTCCGCCCATCGCGGATCGAGCCGCGCACCTTACGGTGCACGCGGCGCACGGTGGCCACCGCGTCCTGGGCGTCGGAGGCGGTGCCGAAGGTCGTCACCGCGAGGAAGGTGCTCGTGCGCTGCAGGCGCCCCCACGGATCTCCCCGATATCCGGAGTGCGCGGCCACGGCCGCCATGGCCAGCGGGTGCAGCGATTGCAGCAGCAGCGCCCGCAGCCCGCCGACGAACATGGCGGCATCGGCGTGCACCCGGCGGATCGGCCGGTCCTCGGAGAACCAGCGCGGGCCCGGCAGGCCGTGGATGCGGGCCCGCTTGGCCGGACCATCGGCGCCGGCGACGCGTTCGAACAGCGCGGCTCCCCAACGCTGCCGCAGCAACGTCAGCGGACCCAGCACCTTCTCCGACGTCACGGAACCAGCATGGGCCTCCCACCGGCCTGGAGGCCAGGGCGCGAGCGGATCGGTGTCGGCGCCCCCGCAGGCCGGTCGCCGCCCGCGGGAGCAGCGGGCTCAGGAGCACCGCAGGTGTGGTCGTCGACGACCGGTGGCCGCGCGTGGTGAGGAGGTCAACGCTGGTACAGCCCGACCATGGTTCCTCGCGCCACTTCGCTGTCGGCCAACGCGCGGTTCAGCTCGTCGAGTCCGGAGTCAGAACCGAGATTCAGCGGCCGGTTGCTGGCGAAGACGTGGAAGAAGTACCGGTGAGCGGCATCGCCGACCGGTGGCATCGGACCGGACCAGCCGTACTCGCCGAAGTCGTTGCGTGATTCCACCGCACGCGCGGGTGCTTCGCCGTGGTCAATGCGGTCCACGGAGGGTGGCAGCGACGAAACCAGCCAGTGCAGGAACGTGCCGTTCGGGGCGTCCGGGTCCGCGCACACGACGGCGAGCTCGACGGCGTCGTCGGGCACGCCGTCCCACTCCAGCGTCGGCGCGATGTCCTCGCCGTCCTTGCTGGACCAGCGCGGGAGCACGTCGTGGTCGTTGAAGGTGCTGCTGCGGAGGTGTATGCCGCCACCTTTCCGGTCCCGCTCGCGTCCCTTGCCGCCGGGCTCGCCCGACGGCCGCTCACCCAGCGGGCCTTGCGCGCGATCGTCCGACGGCCGTCGCGGTGGGTTGTCCCGCTGGAGCTCGCGCTGGGTGACCCGGTCGGCGTTCTCGTCCGACATGCCCTCGTCGCTGTGCTTCTTGCGGCGCCGGGCGCGCGCGACGTCGTACTGGTGGCTTCCGGGTTCCGGCATGACCGCACTCCCCCTCGACACCCGATCACCCGGGTGGTCGGCGTGAACTCTGGTCACCCAGCGAGTATCCGCGCACTCCGGTGGTGAAACGCCCGTCCTCCTGTCCGATGCGCGGCGCACGGACGGAGGCGATCGGGCAACGAGCCGTGGAGACATCACTTCGCCAGTGCTCGCAGTACCGGGCCATGAACCCGCTTGGAAAGGCGCTCATCAAAGCAGCCGCCTACCTGCAGCCGCACGAGGTGCCGAACAGCGAACATCGGGCGGGTCGGTTCCGGCGAATCTGCACGCGCCTTTGCTGAGAAGTCAACCAAGGTTGGTCCCAGCGGGACGGGCTGCTCCGGCTCCGACGAACAAGACGCCAGCGTTCGTCGTGCGGGGTCGTCGGGCAATGGTGTCGTAGGCGGCCCAGATGCTGACCTGGGTGGCGGTGAGGACCGGACGGCCGGCAGTTTCGTCCAGTCGCTCGGCGATCGCGGCGGTGTGCAGTGCGGTCTCAGGCAGGACTACGGCTTGCGCCTGGTCGTGCAGGCATGCTTGGACCAGCGCGTCGATCTGGGTGCTGGTCCAGTCGGCGAGTTCGCGGTCGGACGAGGCATCGGCGTCGACGCGGCTGACGGTGGTTACGCCGGCCTCGGCGAGGCGCTGGATGAAGTGGTCGCTGGCTGAGGGGTGATAGACCGAGGCCAGCGCCACTCTGGTCAACCCGAGATGTCTCACGGCATGCTGAAACGCCGATGTGGTGCTGACTGTGGGCAGTCCGGTCAGACGCCGCAGGGTGTCAAGCTGGTGGTCAACGCCGTGCTCGCCATGCAGGAAACTGGCGCTGGTCACGGCGAAGATTGCCACGTCGAATCCGTGAAGTGCATGGATCACCTGTTGGAGGTGGGTGTCTGAGCCGAGCGTGCGGACCGCGGCGTAGGTTTGCTCGGTGCCTAGCACGGTGAGGTCTTCGGCCCCTTCTGGCCAGGGGAAGTGGACCGGGACGAGCTCGGCCGGCGGCGAACATCGTGCGGCGATGTCGATGAAGTCGTCCTCGGCAGCCTCCGGAGTGGGATAAAGCAGCGCGAATCGGATCACCCTTGCGAGTATCGCAGTAGAACCACTCAGTCGTGGTCGCCCCGGACATCGTGCAGGAGTCGCTCGTGCCATCGCGGCGGTGCCGGGCGTGCAGTGGTGGTTCGATCCGGTCGATAGACCACATGCTGCCCAGTCATTTCTGCACGCACCACCTTTCACTCTCGAAAAATCTAGCCACGCGCCGACATATAATGCGAATTAGCGGACTTGCAAAAACTTGCAAAATCTGAGGTGGCAGTTCCAGAATAGATGGCGCAGGCTGATTGACAAGAGGTTGACCAGCACAGATCAAGAGGATGACAGGCTGCGTAACGATAGTTCCTCTAGCCAGGCACTGGGGAGCGGAGCAGCTCGCGTGGGATCGTCCCCGGTGCTCACCAGTGGAATTCGTTGGAAATTGTGTGACAAACACAGCCGAGGAAGTGGTGAGTGATGACGTTGGCGTTTGATCCGCTTTTCCGTGATCTCAATCGGCTGACCAGTGAGGTGTTCGGCAGCTCCCGGGCGCCGCAGACCATGGCCATGGATGCCTACCGGACCGGGGATTCTTACGTGGTCGAGTTCGACCTGCCCGGCATCGACCCCGATTCGCTGGAGGTCAGCGCGGAGAACAACACCCTGACCGTGCGAGCCCAGCGCCCTGAGCGCACAGGCGGCGATCGCGAGATCAGCTACCTGACCGCTGAGCGGCCCCGAGGCACCTTCTCCCGCCAGCTCACGCTCGGCGGCGGCCTGGATCTGGACAACATCCGCGCCGACTACACCGACGGGGTGCTGACCGTGACCTTGCCGGTGGCCGAGCAGGCCAAGCCGCGGCGCATCGAAGTGGGCCACGGAAGCGGCCGCAAGATCATTGAAGGCTCCAGCTGAGTGACGCTTGTGTCCGGGCCCGCAATGGCTGCGGGCCCGGACACGCCGTAAAGCACGCGAGGTGGAGATGACCGATCAGCCCCCGACTAGCCGGGCCACCACTGCCTTCGACGATGACGATTACCCGGCCTACACGATGGGTCGCGCCGCCGAGATGCTCGGTGTCACCCCGGATTTCCTGCGCAGCCTCGATGCCGCCGGGCTGCTGGCGCCGGACCGTTCCACCGGCGGGCACCGCCGCTACAGCCGCACCGAACTCGCCCTGGCCGCCCGCGTACGCGAACTGCTCGACTGCGGCCTGACCGTCCTCGCCGCCGCCTGCCGCATCGCCGAACTCGAACGCGACCTGACCACCGCGCGCTTGCGTATCACAGAGCTCGACAACACCGGCTCCACGGCCAGAACCGAGCAGACAGCCCAGACTCCAACACCCGCTGACCAGCACGCGCACGAGACCAGACACCGGCAAATGCTCTCGCCGCATTCGACGCTGGCGAACCGGCCCGGCCCACAAGACACCTCGCCCGCCGAGCGGTGAAAGGCAGTCGGCGGTGGGGATCTAGCGAGTGAGCTTGACTCCGGACGGGCGTTAGCAGCTGCGCACCGCGCGGCACCCAAGCCTGTACAAGTACCTCAACCAGGGCCGAGAGCAAGGGACCGGATCATCCCGTCCCCGCGGCGCCTGCCCTCGTGGATCATGAGCAGGCCTGCCGATCTGCCCGATCAGCGCCGCGCCCGGCTGCTCAAACTGCCCAGCAACTCGGCTGTCAGGTTTGCCGTCGAGGTCGAGCATCAGGGCCGCGGGCTTCGCTGATGGCGTCTTCGGCTAGCCTCGCCAGCTCGCGTGTCGCTCGCGATAGCGGGCGACCCCTTTTACGGGCGAACGCGATGGTGTCGAACAGCGGCTCGGCGAAGGACGCCGTGTGTAGCCCGGCCGGGAAAGCCGGACTTCTGAGCAGGGCGGACCCCACGATCGTGTCGCCGACTCCGGCGGCGACCAGCTTCAACGCCGCTTCGACGTGCTCGATCTCAATCAGGGGTTCAACCCGAACGCCGGCCAGCTGAGCGCGGTCGGCGAGTTGCCGGCGAGTCGGGTCCTTCCAGCCGAAATGGGCGTCGTAGAGCACGAGGCGGCGTTGTGCGAACTGTTCGATCGTGATTCCTGCGGCCGCCACGCTGTTGGGATCGGCGCTGACGTAGAGCACCTCGTCTTGCATGAGCGGGGTGATGATCAGGTCGTCCTCGTCAACGGGCAGCACGACCAGTCCGGCTTCGATCTCTCCCGCGGAGATGGCGGCGGCCGTTTCGGCCGAGTTCTGCCCCACGAGCCGCACGCGCACCGCTGGGTACTTGCGGTGGAAGGTCTGCACGAGGTTGCCCAGCAGGTAGAAGTCGGCGTTGCGCAGCACGCCGAAGGTCGCGGTGCCGCCGCCGAGTGATCCCAGCGATGTGACTGCTCTCGCGCCCTCCTCAGCTGCGGCGATGCTCTCCCGCGCGTAGGGCAGCAGTTCGGTGCCGGCGGTGGTCAGCGACAACCGCCTCGATCCTCGCACGAAGAGCACGGCATCGAGCTCCTCTTCCAGCCGTCGGATGAGTTCTGATACCGAAGCTTGGGCAATGTCCAGTTCCGAGGCCGCCGCGGTGAACGACCCCAGGCGCTCGGCGGTGACGAAGGCGCGCAGTTGGTTCAGCGTCATCGTTGTGCGACACCTCCGCGTCGGAAGATTTGGCGTTTCGACATGGTCACGACGCCGTAGCCCGGACCACCGTTCATCTGGGAGTCCAGCGCAAGCACAGGCTTACCCTATGGCTGGTGTAGCCACAACCGCCTACCCCTATACCGAGAGCTGACCTACCGTTCCTTCAACGCGGAGGGAGACCGACCGAGAGTCGCAGCACAAGAGATCTCCATGGTGGCCGCGGGAACACTGGCGGGCCTGAGCGACGAACAGGAACAGGTATGACGGCAACGACACGAACCAACTCAGCGAAGGCCACCACAGCCGGTGCCATCGGCAACTTCATCGAGTGGTTCGACTACAGCATCTACGGATTCATGGCCGTCACGATCTCGGCCGTCTTCTTCCCGAGCCAGGACCCCACTGCGGCCCTGCTGGCCACTTTCGGAGTTTTCGCCCTACCGGTCGTCACTCGCCCCCTCGGCGGTGTGGTCTTCGCCCGCTTCGGAGACAAGATCGGGCGCAAGCGCACGCTCGCGCTGGTGCTCGTCCTGATGTCGCTGTCGACCGGCGCCATCGGTCTGATTCCCAGCTACGCGACGATCGGCGTCGCCGCACCGATCCTGCTCGTCCTCGCCCGAATCGTGCAGGGGTTCTCGGCTGGTGGCGAATACGCCGGCGGAGCCGCACTGATCGCTGAAAGCGTGCCGGCCAAGCGGCGCGGAGTGATGGTCAGTCTGATGCCCTCCAGCACCGGGTTTGGGCTGTTGGCCGGGTCCATATTCTCGTTCGTGCTGGCCGGCTCGCTGACTGCGGATCAGCTGCAGAGCTGGGGATGGCGGGTCGGTTTCCTGGTCGCGATTCCGTTGGGCCTGATCGGCCTCTACATCCGGCTGCGTCTGGAGGAGACGGCTTCGTTCAAGGAACTCGCCGACTCTGACGCGGTCGCGTCCTCCCCCGTCCGCGAGACCGTGCAAACTCAGCTGGCCAATGTGCTGAAGGTCGCGGGAATTGCCCTGGGGCAGACCGTCTGCTACTACGTCGTTCTCGTTTACACCCCGACGTTCCTGCGCACCGAGCTCGGCTACAGCGCCAGCAGTTCGCTTGTCACGACCTCGCTGGCCATCGCCGCCTACGCCCTGACCATCCCGGTGGCCGGCCACCTGTCGGATCGAATCGGGCGCAAGCCCCTGCTGTTCTTCGGTTCGATCTCCATGCTGGTGTTGATCTTCCCGACGTTCGTGTTCATGGACGGCGGCAGCCTCGCGCTGATCGGCGTGCTGCAGGTCGTCGCGGGCGGTTTGGCGCTGGGCTGCTACACGGGTCCGCTGGTGTGCACGTGGGTCGAGTTGTTCCCGACCCGGGTGCGCTATACCGGTGTCTCGCTGGGATTCAACCTCTCGGTCATCGCCTCGGTCTCCTCACCGTTCTTGCTCACCTGGCTCATCTCCGCGACGGGCAGCGACTTGATGCCTGCCTGGTACGTGGCCATCGCCGTCACGGTCTCCTTGCTCACGCTGTTCGTGCTTCCCGAAACCGCACCCTCCAAGGGAGGCCACGACCACATCACCCCCGTGGGGGAACAGCTGCCGACATGGGAGGCGGATGCCGCTGACGACCAGCCGGGACAGCACCTGTCGAGGCCTTGAACTGCGAGAACCTGACCGGAAGGACTCCACATGGTTGCCTCCACCGCGAACGGATCCCGCCCCGGCGGTGACATCACTCCCGAACGCGTCTCCGGCCTCCCACCCGGACCGCAACGGGTCTGGGTCGAGGTCCCTCGGCAGGACGGCTACCCCGCCGCCTGGTGCTACTCCGACAAACGGTCGTACCTACCGGGCGAGACGGTGAACCTGTTCCTTTCCGCCACTGCTCCCGAGCTGGACCTGCGGATCTACCGCGATGGGTTCCACGAGACAACCGTGCACCGGAGCCACCTCAACTCGGTCGGCTTCCAGCCCGTCGCGGCCAACGCGTACGAGACCGGGTGCGACTGGAGTGTCACGACCACATGGTCACTCCCCGACGACCTGCAACCCGGTCCATACCTCGTCGAGATGCGCGACCCCCACGCCCCGGCGGGAGCGCGTCCGCTCGGGCACCACTTCTTCGTCGTCCGGAGCCCGACAGCCCGACCCGAAGCGCTCGTGCAGGTCCTCGCCACCTGCACCTGGTCGGCCTACAACGACTGGGGCGGAGCGAATCACTACTTCGGCCTGCACCCCAACACCGCCCGGGGACGTTCCCCGGTCCTCTCGACGCAGCGCCCGTGGGCACGCGGGCAGGTGTGGCTGCCCGACGGCGCCCCACGCATGGTCAGCGCCACTCGGCCAAGAACACCCCAGCCGCCCCGTTACGAATTCGCCGAGTGGGCCTACCTCAACGGGTACGCGAAGTACTACGCCGCAGCGGGCTGGGCCACCTACGAACGTCACTTCTTCCGCTGGGCCGAGGGCAGCGGCTACGAGATCGACCTGCTGGTCCAGGAGGACCTCCACGGCAACCCCGAGGCGCTATCGCCCTACCGGTGCGCGGTGTTCAGCGGCCACGACGAGTACTGGACCGCGCAGATGCGAGCCCACGTCGACGAGTACGTCACCGCGGGCGGTCACGTGGCCCGGTTCGCCGGCAACTTCATGTGGCAGATCCGACTCGACCTGGAACACGGCAGGCAGATCGCCTACAAGTACGACGCGGCCGACCACGATCCCGTAGCCGGAACCGAGGAGCAGCACCTGCTCACCGCCGCTTGGGAAGACCCCGCGGTCGGCAACCCCGGCGCCACGACGTTCGGGGTCAACGCACTACGGGGGATGTACGCAGGCTTCGGCGCTTTCGCACCACGATCCTCACGCGGCTACACCGTCTTCCGCCCCGAACACTGGTCGCTCAACGACACCGGCCTCGGCTACGCCGACACCCTGGGCGATGAAGCCGCCGTGTTCTCCTACGAGGTCGACGGCCTCGACTACGAATTCCGCCACGGCCTCCCCCATCCGAGCGGAACCGACGGCGCACCTGAAGGCCTGCAGATCATCGCCATGAACTGGTCCACCGCAGCCGAGGACGGTCGCGAGTCCGACAAGAGCTACTTCATGCTCGGCGACGGAGACGCCCGATACCGCGCCAGCATCGCAGGCGAGGACTACACCGAGCAGAACCGGCGCCGCTTCGCCCGTGGAGCCGGCATGGTCGTGTCGTTCCCACGCGGCGCAGGCGAAGTGTTCACCGCAGGCACCTGCGAGTGGGTCAACGGTCTGCGCATCGGCGACCACTCCATCACCACGATCACCGACAACGTTCTCCGGCGCTTTCACCCGTAACGGCGCCTCGTAAACCCAGAAGCACGGATGACGCAGCCTCCGCGTTACCGAGTCCCGGAGCGGCTGTGAGGGCCGGAGCAACGAGGTCAGACCTCCAACCAAGCCCATTCTCCTTGGATGTGGATGGGGCACCAGCCCGGACGGGGGCTGGGCCGGTGCCCCAAAGCTGCACGTCAGATCTTCGTGGCCGGCTTGTCAGGCACGTCACCGAACTCGGTTGCCCGGGTCTCGCGGGAGATCACCACAGCGATCACGGTCAACGCTGTCGTCGCCGCGACGTAGAGCGCGACCGGCAAGGCGCTGTCGAAGAATTGCAGCAATGCGGTGGCGATCAGGGGCGCGAGCCCTCCGGCGACCACTGAAGCAAGCTGGTAGCCGATCGAGGACCCGGAGTAGCGCACCCGCGTCCCGAACAGTTCGGAGAAGTAGGCCGCCATCGGCCCGTACATCGCGCCGTGCAAAACGAGTCCCACCGCGGTCGCCGCAATGATCACGAAGAAGGAACCGGTGTCGAGCAGGCCGAAGAAGGCGAACGCCCAGACGCCGCTGCCTGCCGCGCCAGCGATGATGACAGGTCGGCGGCCCCACCGGTCCGACAACGCACCCCATAGCGGAATGGTCACGAAGTGCACGATCGATCCAATGAGGACAGCGTTGAGACCGACCGATTTGGGCAGCCCCACCGGGCCGGTCAGGTAGACGAGAATGAACGCGGTGATCACGTAGTAGGTGGTGTTCTCGCCCATCCGCGCACCCATCGAGATCAGGACCTCGCGCCAGTAGTCTCGCAGTACCTGAGCGATCGGTGCGCGAACGACCACCGAGCTCCGCCTGGCCTGTTCCGCTGCTTCGAGGAACACCGGAGACTCCGCGACGGAGAGCCGGATCCACAGTCCAATAACGAGCAGCACACCGGAGAGCAAGAACGGAACGCGCCAGCCCCAAGCCAAAAACGCCTCGTCCGACTGCACCGCGGCGAGCACGGCAAGCACCCCGGTAGCCAGGATGTTCCCTCCCGGAGCGCCGGCTTGTGGCCACGAGGCCCAGAACCCGCGCCGCTGTGGCGAACCGTGTTCGGAGACGATGAGCACCGCACCACCCCATTCGCCACCCAGCGCGAAACCCTGCAGCAGGCGCAATGCGGTCAACAACAGCGGAGCAGCCACGCCGACGGAGGCATACGTGGGAAGCAGCCCCATCGCGCATGTCGCGCCGCCCATCATCAGCAGACTCAGCACGAGGAGCCGCTTGCGCCCGAGCTTGTCGCCGAAGTGTCCGAACACCAGCCCGCCCACGGGGCGGGCGACGAATCCTGCCGCGTAGGTGCCAAAGGCCAGCAAGGTTCCGGTCAGCGGATCGGAGTTGGGGAAGAACAGCTTGTTGAACACCAGCGCTGCAGCAGCGCTGTAGAGGAAGAAGTCGTACCACTCGATGGTTGTGCCGACCAGGCTGGCGCCGACAATTCGAGTAATGGAGGAGCGCGAGGGAGTGGATTCGCGTGTCATGGTAGGTCGCTTCGTCGTCGGAGCAGGATTTTCGAGCTAGGTCGGTCCGCGCGCGGTTGGAGTGCGGCAAGGCGGCCACATATGCCGCCTTGCAGCACTCACCCGTAGCGGTGCCGGACTGCGGTGCCGTTACCAAGCCGAGCTGGGCAGCATGCGCACTAGGGAGTCGTGGCCTGCTGTGCTGCGCCCAAGTTCAGTTCGCCGGGAGCCGCACAATGTGGTTCAGCCTGCGAACGGGTCGGAAATACCCGCGTATCGGGTTTCGAGGAACTCCTCGATGCCTTCGAGGCCGCCTTCCCTGCCGAGTCCGGACTGCTTGACGCCGCCGAACGGGGCCGCGGGGTTGGACACTATGCCGCTGTTCAGCCCGAACATCCCGGAGTCGAGCCGCTCCATCAACCTCATGCCGCGGCGGAGGTCGCGGGTGAAGGCGTAGGAAACCAGCCCGTATTCAGTGTTGTTCGCGAGGGCGACGGCCTGGTCCTCCGTGTCGAACGTGATGATCGGCGCGACCGGCCCGAACACCTCTTCGGAAAGGATGCGGGCGTCCTCATTGACTCCGGTGATCACAGTCGGCGGGTAGAAATAGCCTGGACCGTCGATCGGGGCGCCTCCGGTCCGGACCTCCGCACCCCTGCCGACCGCGTCCATGACAAGGTCGTGCACCTTGTCCCGGCTGGCGGCGTCGATGAGCGGACCGAGGTCGGAGTCCGGCTCGGTGCCGCGAGCGGGCCGCAGCCGCTCCATCCGCTCCACGAGTTTGCTGCTGAATTCCTTGGCAACGGAGCTGTGCACGATGAACCGGTTCGCCGCAGTGCATGCCTCGCCCATGTTGCGCAACTTCGCGAGCATCGCTCCGTCAACAGCGGCGTCCAGATCGGCATCACCGAAAACCAGGAACGGCGCATTCCCACCGAGCTCCATGGAGGTGCGTAGCACCTGGTGTGCGGAGTCGGCCAACAGTTTCCTGCCCACCGGCGTCGATCCCGTGAAGGAGAGCTTGCGCAGCCGTGAGTCCTTGATCAGCGGTCCGGTGACCGCACCTGCCTCAGTGGTGGGGACGACGTTGAGCACGCCTGCGGGTAACCCTGCATCCGAGAGCACCTGGGTGAACAACGCGGCGGTCAGAGGAGTCAGCGCCGCCGGTTTGAGAACCATCGTGCACCCCGCGGCGATAGCCGGCGCGATCTTGCGAGTCGCCATCGCCAGCGGGAAGTTCCACGGCGTGATGAACAGGCACGGGCCGACCGGCCGCTTGAGCACGATGAGTCGAGATTTCCCGTCCGGGGCGGTTGCGAACCGGCCGGAGATGCGTGGGGCCTCCTCGGAGAACCAGCGCAGGAACTCGGCACCGTAGGCGACCTCGCCACGCGCCTCGGCCAGTGGCTTGCCCATCTCCATCGTCATGAGCAGTGCGAAATCTTCGGCGCGAGCTGTGACGGCTTCGAATGCGCAGCGCAGCAACTCGGCGCGCTCCCGGGGTGATGTCGCCGCCCAGGACTCCTGCGCGGCGGCGGCGGCGTCCAGCGCCGCCGCCCCGTCGGCGGAGGTCGCGTTCGCCACCGAGGTCAGGACCTTGCCGGTCGACGGGTCCTCGACGTCGAATGTCGCGCCGTCCTTGGCCGGCCTCCAATCACCATCGATGAACAGTCCTGTTCGGACCTCTGCGAGGAGCTTCTCTTCAGGTTTCATGGCCTGGCGTTTCTCATTCCTGATCGAAGATGATGACTTGCCTGATCGCCGTGCCGTCGGCGAGGGAGTCCATGGCTTCGTTGATGTCCGACAACGCGATCCGGGACGAGATGAGTTCCTCAACAGGCAGCTTCCCCTCGCGCCACAGCTGGACGTAGGCGGGAATGTCACGAGACGGCACGGCCGAACCGAGATAGCTGCCGATGATGGTCCGAGCCTCGGCGACCAGGCCCAGCGGGGAGATCGACGCCCTCGCCTCGGCGCCGGGCAGACCGGCCGTAACAGTGCGGCCTCCGGGCGCTGTCGCCGCGACCGCAGTTTCGAAGGCACGGGCTTTGCCTGCGGCCTCGATGACCACGTCGGCCTTGACGCCCTGCGCGAGTGCCTCCTGGGGCGTGTACGACGCGTTCGCACCGAGCTTGTCGGCGAAGGTGAGCTTGTCGCGGAGCGAATCCACCGCGATGACCTCGTTTTTCTCGAGTGACAGCGCGGTGAGCAGGGCGGCCACGCCGACACCCCCGAGCCCGACGACCATGATCGACTGACCCGGCTTCGGCGCTCCGGCGTTGAGCACTGCACCGCCGCCGGTGAGCACGGCACAACCGAGAACGGCCGCGATGTCGGGCGGCACGTCGCTGTCCACGGGCACGAGTGAGTGCCGGTCGACCACTGCGTGGGTGGCGAACCCGGAGACGCCGAGGTGGTGCTTGATCTCGGAGCCGTCACGGTGGAGGCGGACACCACCGTTAAGGAGAACGCCCTCGTTGTTCGCCCGGGTTCCTGGGAGGCAGGGCATCTGGCCGTCCGTGGCGCAGCCGGCGCATTCTCCGCAACGCGGCAGGAACGCCATCACGACCCGCTGGCCTACGGCGACGTCGGCCACCCCTTCGCCCAGTGCCTCGACGCGGCCCGCGGCCTCGTGTCCCAGCAACATCGGCACGGGGCGCACGCGGTTGCCGTCGAGGACCGAGAGGTCGGAATGGCACAGCCCGGCCGCCTCCAGCCGCACCAACACCTCACCGGGGCCCGGTGGGTCGAGTTCGAGTTCCGAGATCGTAATGGGGGTTGAATCACCGAACGGGCGCGGTCGCCCGATCTCTTCCAGAACTGCTCCGGAGATCTTCACTTCGTGTCCTTAGAGGGAATCTCTGCTTGCGTAGTTGGTTTCGTCTCGGCGATTGCCTCAGTCACCCGGGAGGGGATGTCGTCGCCAACCCTCAACGGGTTGCTGGCGAAGATGCCCTCGTGCGCGAGCACCGGTCGGCGATCGCCGCCGAGCTCGGGATACTTGTGCTCGAGTTTTTCCCGCTCCACAGCCAGTTTCCGCCAGCCATCCAGCGTGGATCGTTCGCCTCCGCGGACGGCTTGCCAGCTGCGCGGCATCTCGTCCCGGGACGGGCCGGGGTCCGCTTGGCCGGCCATGGTCACTGCCGACGGGCGGCGCGACGAGGGCCGCTGGCAGACCGGGCAGGCGGGATCTGGCGCGTGCATCGATGCAATCCCCGCTTCGAACCGATGGCCGTCGGCACAGGTGAAGTCGTAGAGAATCATCGTGACCTACCGGTAGAATCCCGTAGGGGCGACACGCAGCTGCGAGAACTGCTCGGCATCATGGCCGAAGATCACCTCGGCGCCGGTCTTGTCGGCGATCGTGCGCAGCTTCTCCACGGATTCCAACCACTTGAGGTTGTCCCACACGATCGCCGCGCCCATTGCGGGAGGCCCCCAGCTCTCGTTGAGGTACACCGCGTCCGAGGTGAAGATCTTCGTCCCGTCCTCGGGGAGGTCGACCCGCAGGGACATGGTGCCCCACGTGTGACCGGGAGTTTCGATGACGCTCACGCCGGGAACGATCTCCACGTCACCGGACACCGCTTCCAGCGGCAGGCCTTCGTAGTCTGAAACCAGGTGCGCGCCCTTGAAGGCTCCGTCGATGGCCAGTGCACCGTCGATCTCGTTTGAGTTGGCGATGATCCTGGTGCGCTTGGGGTCGAACATCTTCGCGTTGGCGGCGTGATCGAAGTGCAGGTGCGAGAGGACCAGCATGTCGATGTCGTCGGGGGTCAGCTCGAGTTGCGCGAGCGCGGAGTCCAGGTAGCCGGGACCTTCGGGATCGTCCTGCACCGGGAAGAAGTCCTGGAATCCGGTCGGCGCCCATCGGGTCTCCCAATCCCTGGGCACGCCGGTGTCCCACAAGATGCGTCCATCAGAGTGCTCGATGAGCACAGCGTGCGTGGGACAGTCCCCCCAGACGGGGAGGGTGTTGCGGTGATGGCGGTCGACGATCGTCTTCCCGCCCTTGAGCAGCAGCCACGTGTAATCGGTTTCCATGACACCGGTGGAGAGCACGTGGACCTTCATGTTATTCGCCATGACAATCGCCCTTGTTTGTCTGACTAAGAATGCCGATGTGTGAATGAGCGCCTAGGTGTGAATGGCGGCTCAGTGGGGAGCAATTCTCCAGCTCTGCATATGGGCTGTATATGGCACGAGATGCCATACTTGACGCTCATCTGTGTGCACTCAAGACACCGAAATGTGGGCTACGCTCGTTGCGTGACTGGCGCGAACTCGCCGCAGGATGACAAGGGCGTTCCCGCACTGCTCGAGCTTCTCGACAAGGGCATTGCGCCGCTGGAACTGGAGAACGTCCTAGCCTCGCACCGCACTGGGACGGAGGACCCACGTGCCGCAGCTGCGCTGCGCCGGGTCAACAATTCGCTGTGGGAGGCCAGGCGGCGTGAGGCGCTGTTGCGCACGCTGCATGAAACCGCGACGGATCTGACCGCGATCCGCGACGTCGAGGCCATCCTCAGTGCGATCGTTCGCCGGACCCGATCGCTGATGGGTACGGATATGGCCTACATCAGCCTCAACGACGACTCGCGGAGGCAGACCTACATCCGGATGGCCGACGGTGTCACCACCGCTGCGTATCGGGCCATCCGCATGCCGCTGGGGGCCGGGGTGCTCGGCAAGGTCGCCCGCGGTGCCTCGCCCGCGCAGACCGAGGACTACCTCACCGACGAGACGTTCATCCACATACCGGAGATCGACGACGCCGTCGCGGGCGAGGGAGTCAAGGCAATCATGGGTGTCCCGCTGCGGGCCAGCGGGACCCTGATCGGTGCGCTGCTCGTGGCGAACCGGCACCGGCACACCTTCAGCAACGACGACGTGGCCTTCGTCGAGTCGATCGGCGCCCATGCCGCTGTCGCGTTGGAGAATGCCCGGGCCTTCAGTGAGATGGGGGAGGCACTATCAGCCCTCGACGAGGCCCGATCCCGCAATCTCGAACACCTGCAGGCTCTGCAGGGCCTGGTCCGGCTCGACGAAGTCCTGACAGCTGCCCTGCTCGAGTCCAAAAGCGTGGAAAAGATCGTTCCCCTGCTGGCAGAGTTCCTGCGGTCCGACGTGGCTGTCGTCGATGCCGCCGGCACGCTGATCACGAGTTCGAGGGACGGATTGATCGTCGATGACATCACCGGAATCCAGCAAGCCGCTGCCCGCTCGGCGAACTCCCGTGGCGCGGTCGAGCTCAGCGTCGCGGGCCAGCCCTGGACATTGGTCGCTGCGACCGCGGGTTCGGAATGCCTCGGCGCCCTGCTCGTCGCCGAACCGATGCCGCCCTCGACCGCTCTCGTCGAACGATCGGCGGTATACCTCAGCATCCTGCTGCTCTTCGAGCAGGTGGTCCTCGATGCCGAGGAGCACCAGCAGCGCGAACTCATCGACGACATGCTCGCCGAGCGGTCCGACCACGGTCCGGCACTTCGCCGCCGCGTGTCCCAATACCGCCTCACGCCGGACGGACCATGGTGCGTGCACATCGTCGACGTTGCGGTCGAACAACGCTACAGGGCGCTGGTCGTACTGCGCACATACCTGCACGAACGTTCCGGCCTGGTGTCGCTGCACGAAGGACACCTGTGCCTCGTGACACCGGGAGAGGTCGCCCTGCTGGACGGGCAGGGAGCACTGAAGGCACTGAAAGCCGCCGACGTCACCGCAACCATCGGTTGTTCCGGACCGGTCAACGGCCTGGCGGGAGTCCGACGTGGGCACCGCTACGCGCAAGCGATCGTGAACGCACTCGAAGTCCTCGGCCGCGAAGGCGAGGCAGCGGATCTGACACATTTGGGAACGGCCGGAATCCTGCTGGGGCTCTCGGACCGGCGCTTGGCGCAAGATTTCGTCGAGTTCCAGCTCGGCCCGATCCTCGACTACGACCGGCACCGCAACACCGATCTGACGTTCACGGCATGGACCTTCCTCGACACCGGATCGGTCCTGGCGCCAACCGCACAACGCCTGAAAGTGCACCTGAACACCGTCCGGCAACGGCTCGAACGCATCGACCAGCTGCTCGGAACTGACTGGCGGCGTGGAAGCCGGATGCTCGACAGCCACGTCGCCCTGCGGATGTGGCGACTGCGGACCGCGGGCACCGGTGAGGGACTCGTGCAAGCGCAGACGGAAGACCCCAACCCGACTGGACCTTTCGGTGATCAGATAGAGGATGCTTGACACGGTCGAAGACTGGCGGTTGCTGTTGGACCAAGCCCTGGCCCGCCACCGCGCTTCTGCCCACTGGACTGCCCCGGCGCTGATCGTCTTCGCCGAGCAAGCACAAAGGGCAGGCCTGCACGGAGACGTCGCCCGGGCCATGGAGTTCCTGCGCGAGTGCGAATCCGTCTGCACCCCGCTCGGAGAGCGCTGGGCTCTGTCATGGACGGAGTGGAACGTCGGAGTCTCTTGGTGGGCGGCGGGCAATACCGCAGAGCCAGCCCTACACGTATCGGCATCACTTCGAGCCAAGCAGGATCTTGAGGACATGCTCGGCATCGCATGCTGCGTCGAGTTGCTGAGCTGGGTGGCCGCCGCTCAAGGGGACTCCGAACGTGCTGGCGTGTTGTTTGGTGCGCTCGGAAAGCTGTGGGATCTGATCGGCACTCCGCTATTCGGCGGCGGGACCCTGCTGTCCTGGCGCGCACAGGCACGGGAACAGATCCGCGAACGACTCGGCGACGCAGCATTCGAGGCCGCCGGCCAGAAAGGCGCACTTTTAAGCCGGGAGGAGACGATCTCCTATGCACTGGGCGAGACAACACCTCCCTCACCTGCCCATGACGCACAACAGGTGCCCGTAGCCGAGCCGACGCTGACGAAGCGGGAACGCGAAGTCGCCAGCCTCATCGCAACCGGCAAGTCGAACAAGGAGATCGCGGCCAGTCTGGTCATTTCCCGACGCACGGCGGAAACCCACGTCGAGCACATTCTCGTCAAGCTCGGATTCACCTCCCGCCTGCAAATCGCCACCTGGGTCACCGACCACACGCAACAATGACGCTCAGAAAGACCAAGCAGCCAACAGCGCCGGGGCGTCCAGAACGCTGCGGAGAGCGACGTCTCATCGCCCTCCTGCCCGGAAGCCACCTTCATACAGGTCAGGCACCAGGGAGAAGGTTCACCCAGTCGATCACCTCGAGAAGGGTTGCAGCCACGGATCCGTCACCGGCATCAGTGTGGCCGGGGGGCGGAGAGTTCAGCCGGTGACGAGCGCACCGGCTGAAACTTCCCAGGTCTCGGGAGAATCAGTCTCCAACCCGATTGAGGCGAGCTCCCCGACCGGTCGAAGCCACCAGATCCATGCCGGCGATCCAGCCGAAGACCATGGCCGGTCCGAGATTGATGCCACCGGCCGGATAGTGCCCGCCCATGACGCTCGCCTGATCGCAACCCACCGCGTACAGGCCAGCAATGGCTTTGTCGTCATCGTCAAGCACTCGAGCGTGGGCGTCGGTGGCCAAGCCCGCGAAGGTCCCGAAACTGCCCGGCACGACCCGGACTGCGTAGAACGGGCCTTTCTCAATCGGCGCCAGTGACGGGTTCGGGAAGCCAGTGGAAGGATCCCCGCCGTATCGATTGAACGGGGTGGAACCGCGGCCAAACTCCGGATCGTGTCCTTGCCGCGCATGCTCGTTGAAGTTGGCGACCGTGCTCTGGAGGCCTGCAGCATCGATGCCGCATGCCTTTGCGAGTTGGGCTAGGGTCCGACCACGCTTGAGGTAGCCGTTGCGCAAATAAGGCAACAGCGGAACCGGGCGGGGTTTGGCCATGCCAAACGGGTAGCGGCGCACGAAACGCGCGTCCGCGATCTGCCACGCCTCAGGCTGGTCGCCCTCCGAGCTCGCGGCGATCATGGCCGTGACGTAGTCGTGGTAGCCGTTCGCCTCGTTGACGAAGCGCCGACCGTTGCGCAGGACGCCGATACTGCCGGGCTTGGCACGGTCCATGATGTGGGGAAACACCCCCATTCGCCCGGAGCGGTAGGGCACCAGCGAAACCGGGCACCATGCCGCCGGCGACGCTAGATCAGTGCGGAGACGCCCGCCCGCGGCCTGGCCAAGGTCGATTCCGGCGCCGTCGGCGGTGACCGGGGCAAGCGAGTGGTGATCCGGCCCCGTGGGGAAATGAGCACGGCGCCGTTCACGGTCGTGAGGAAACCCGCCTGCGGCGACCACCACACCTCGCTCCGCGTGCAGGCGTTCCCTGCCGAAGGGCGTGGTGACCTCGACCCCGATCACCCGATCCTCGTCATCGCGCACGATGTTGGTCACTGTGCTGGAGGTGCGGATGGTGACGTCGAAGTCCAGCGCCGCGCGCAGCAGGCGACCGATCAGAGCGGTGCCGTTCACCAACTGCTGCCCGCGTCGGTAGAAGGCGAGGTCGGCAATGTGTCGCGTGACGCGCCGGACCGCGTGTGCCAGGCCGCGGGCGTCACCGCGCGATGCGGCCAGGAATCCGGCGAGATCCGGCCCGGCCATGATCCCAAGCCCCAGAAACGAGGTCTCATACAACTGACGCCGGAGCAACCGGGCCACGTCCGGCCCGAGCTCACGGAGGTTGACTGGCGCCGGTGCGAGCGAGCGGTGACCCGTCCCGGCTCCGGGAAGGTCGCCGTAGATGTCGCAGATCTTGGAGCCGGGTGTGAAGGCGAGTGCGGTGTTGTCGTGGAAGAAGCGTGCCATCTGGGGAGCGGAGTCGAGGAACGCGTCGACACGTTCCTCGTCGAAGTCCTCCTTCAGCACGGCGGCGAGGTAGGCGCGGAAGGCCGCCGGGTCCTCGTCGACACCATCCGCCCGGGCGAGGTGGTTGCCCGGTACCCACATCCAGCCTCCCGACCACGCTGTGGCGCCACCGCACACCTCGGCACGTTCCAGCACCGTGACCCGTAGACCGCCCTGCGCGGCCGTCACTGCGGCGGACAGTCCTCCGGCTCCGGAGCCGACGATGATGACGTCGGTGGTGACGGGTGCGCTCGTCGGCATGGTCACGGTTGCAGTTCTCCAGACTTACCAGATGTGGCAGGAAATCGTGATTGCTGTCGGTGGTCGTTGTGCGCCACCGGTCGGCCCGGCTGAGAAGACTCGTCGGCGGTCACGCCGTGGAGCTCTCACCTGCGGACGTGGTCCAGCGGTGGGACCACAGAGCAGCGACAACGGAGAGGACGCAGAGCCCGGTCACGAGGCCGGCCACGGGGTACCAGCCGAGATTGAAGGCGAGCAGCGCCGTCGCGGTCAGTGGGATGAAGCCGCCGACAGCCCCGGCGAGCGCGTAGGCGAAGCCCGCGCCGCTGTACCGGATGCGGGCGTCGAACAGGTCCGTGAACCAGGTCTGCTGCACGCACGCGGAGATGTTGTGACCGAGGTTGATCAGAGCCACGAAGGACAACGTCAGGCCGAGGAGCGAGCCGTTCTCCAGGAACACGAACAGGGGGAACACTGCGACGGTGGCGAGAATCGGACCGGCGATGTAGAAGGGCCGACGCCCGTAGCGGTCAGCGAGCGTGCTCCACAGGCTCAGTGACGGAATGGCCAGGATCATCGCGATCATCGAGGCTGTGAGGACGTTCGCGGGCGAGTTGTCGGTGAAGTTCGAGGTGTAAGCCAGGGCGAACGTGAAGCCGATGTAGAAGGTGCTCTGGTCGACCATCCGCATTCCGATGACGGCCAGGATCTGCTTGGGGCTGGTCCGCAGCGCAACCGCCAGTGGGGCGCGTGCCTTGTGGTCTTCCCGAGCGATCTCCTTGAACTTCGCCGATTCAGGGACACCGGATCGAACCCAGAACGCCACGAGGGCGAAGGCGATGCTGATCAGGAAGGGGATCCGCCAGCCCCAGGCCATGAACTGCTCGTCGGTCGTGAGACCGCGAGCGAGGCTGAAGGCAGCCGTGCCGAGCAGAAGGCCGATGAACGAGCCGGTCTGCACGCCGGAGGCGAAGAAGTTGCGCTTCCCCCGGGGTGCATTCTCAACTGCCATGAGGGCCGCGCCACCCCACTCCCCGCCCACTGCGATTCCCTGAATCGCACGCAACAGGACCAGCAGTACCGGAGCGGCGAGACCGATCGCCGCGTACGAGGGCAACAAGCCGATTCCGGTGCTGGCCAGCCCCATCATCAGCACGGTGATGGCCAGCATCTTCTTCCGCCCGACCTTGTCACCGAAGTGCCCGAAGACCGCGCCCCCGATCGGCCGGAACACGAACGCCACCGCGAAGGACCCCATTGAGGCCAGAAGCCCGGCCAATGGGTTCGCCGACGGAAAGTACAGCGGCCCGAACACGACCGCTGCAGCGGTGCCGTACAGGAAGAAGTCGTACCAATCCACGATCGCTCCGACCGTGCTGGCCATGGCGCTGCGCTTGGATCCCGAATCGCCGGTGCCAGGGCGCATCGGAGTCGAGGCGTCGAGTGGACCGGACTCGCCGGCGTCTGGGGTGGGGCCTGAAGGGTGCGTCGTCATGAGCTGTTCGCCTTGACCTTCCTGATGTGCGCCGTTGCCTCGGAGCAGGTCGAGTGTTTGAATGACTGCGTAGTCATTCGGATGGTGCAGGACGGTACGAGCCGTCTGCGGGCCCGTCAATACCCGAACTCGCAGGAGCGTTCATTTCATGAGTCAGCCACTGGGCGTGGCACACCTGTCAGCCCTCGACCTAGCCCCACCAGACCTGGTCCGGCAGGCGGCCGACGCCGGCTTCGCCTCCGTCGGCCTCCGGGTCTTTCCCGCCACCCCAGGAGAGCAGCGATACCCGATGACCCCCGGGTCCCCGATGTCCCGGCAGACACTGCGCGCGATGGCCGAGACAGGCGTGACCGTGCTGGACGTCGAGGCGTTCACCCTCGACGGGACCCGGGGACGCGAGCAGTGGCTGCCCGCCCTCGAGGCAGGTGCGGCACTGGGCGCCACCGTGCTCAACGTGATCGGAGGCGACGCCGACCAACACCGCTTGAGGGAAGCGCTCGCCGAACTCGTCGCCGACGGCCGCGACCACGGCATCCAGCCCAGCCTCGAACCCATCGCCTACCAGCCGATCAACACGGTCTCGGCCGCATGTGCGCTCTCACGCGAGACCGGCTGCGGCATCATGCTCGACGTACTGCACTTCGTCCGCGCAGGCGGCCAAGTCGAAGACCTCCAGGACGTGCCGGCCGATGCACTCCGCGTCATCCAGCTCTGCGACGGACCCGAAACGCCTCCCCCACTGCCAGTTCCGGAGCGAATGCCGTTGGGACAGACAGTCAGCGCCGACCGACTTCCACTCGAATCACGCTCACGACGACAGCGCCCCGGCGAAGGCAGCTTCCCGCTCCGGAGCATCCTCGAGACCTTCCCGTCAGCACCGGTCAGCATCGAGGTGCCCGATGTTGCCGGTTGCGCTGAGTTCGGACACGCCCAGCACTTCGAACAGCTTCACCGGGCATATGTGTCCCACTTCGACCACAACGACAGTGCGATGAAGGGAATCTCGTGACCAGTACCGCGAATCGTAGTGACGGCACGGCTTCCCGATCGCTCATGGCGAGTCCCGAGACGTTCTGGCCCGGCAGGTTCGACGGCCAGGTCCTCCTTGTGACAGGGGCCGCAGGGGGTCTCGGATCGAACACAGCCGAGCGTCTGATGCGCGAGGGCGCGACGGTGATCTGCACCGACGTCGTCGCCGGTGGGCGCGGCGACGGGTCCACCCCCGAGCACAGCCTCGCCCTCGACGTCACCAAGCGTGACGACTGGGATCGCTTGACCGCCGAGGTGCTGCACCGGCACGGCCACATCGACGGGGCGCTCTTCGCCCATGGCGTCCAGGGCCCGGAGACGACAGTGGCCGACATGCCGGTCGCGGGCTGGTCGCGGGTGCTCGACATCAATCTCGACGGATGCCTGCACGGACTTGCCGCGTTGCTTCCCAAGCTGCAAGACCAAGGCTACGGACGGATCGCCATCCTCTCCTCAATCGCGGCCCGCGAGGGCAATCCGCACCAAGCGGCCTATTCCGCGTCGAAGGCCGGATTGGTCGCCCTGGTCAAGACCGCCGCGAAGGAGGTCGCACCATATGGAGTCACCGTCAACTGCATCGCCCCGTCGATGATGAAGACCCGACTGCTCGACGACCTCAGCGCCGAGCGCAACGCGGCTCTGCTCGCAAAGGTGCCGATGGGCCGGGTCGGGCTCCCCGAGGAGTTCTCCGCGCTCGCTGCCTGGCTACTCTCCCCGGAGGCCAGCTACATGACCGGCCAAACCCTCGACCTCAGCGGTGGCCGCAACACCGCCTGATCAGCGCGCGGGACGGGCTACCGTCGCCCTTTCCCGGAGCGTGACCGGGAACACGCGAGTGGTCGGTTGGTGGGTACCGGAGGTCTCGATCCGGCTCACCAACCGATCCACAGCCTCGCACGACATCTCCCGAATCGGCTGATGCACCGTGGTCAGCCGCACGAAGGACCAACGCGACGGTTCGGAGTCATCGAAACCAACGACAGAGAGATCGTCGGGAACGCGGAGACCAAGCTGGTGCGCGGCGTCCAGCACCGCGAAGGCGAAGGAGTCCGCAACGCAGAACAGGGCTGTCGGAGCCTCGGGCTCCCGGAGAATCTCGCAGGCCGCACGAACGGCGTCGGCATGACCAAACGACGTCCGCTTGATCCATTCCTCTCGTACTTGCATCCCTCGTCGGCGCAGGGCCTCCCGCACCCCGTCCTCACGGTCGCGACCGTTGGAACGGTCTCGAGGCGTGGACAGCACCCCGATCCGCTCGTGGCCCCAGTCGACGAGGTGGGAGACGACGAGCTCACCCGCTGCACGGTCGTCGGAAAGGACGACGTCCGTGGTCACACTTGAGTCGTCACGGCTGAGCAGGACGACCGGCACACCGCGCTCCGTCGCGAGTTGCACCGCCGCGGAATTGTCACGAGCAGACACGAAAAGCATGCCGTCCACGGTTGCGCTGGTGAGAACATCCGTAGCGTTCTCGAATCCAGGCTCATCGGGGTCCCGGATCAGGATCATCCGGTAGCCGCGCTCATCCAGACGGCCTTGCAGGCTCTCCACGATGACCGCGTAGATCGGGCTCGACAAATCAGCCACGACCACACCGACAGCACGGGAACGTCGGGTCACGAGTGTGCGCGCGGCCGAGTGCGGCACGTAACCCAGCTCGCGAGCCGCCGCCAGAACTCGGTCACGGGTCTTCGGAGTGACCGAGGCGTCCCCACGCAGAGCACGCGAAACCGTGGTCTGTGACAACCCGACGTGCCGCGCCACGTCGTTGCTCGTCACCATGGCTCCGAACCTACCAAACCACGTGGCCCCTCAACCCACCGGAATAGACGCCTCTGGATCTAGCTCCCGGCAGCCCTTACCCGGAGTCCGGCGAGAAAGCCCGTGCGGTCCGCGTTGTTGCCAATGAGCCAGCCGTCCTCGACGACAACGGCGTTGACCGCGACTCGTTTCTGCCACCAGCGTGAGTAACCCGGACTCCGCGGGCACGGCGTCAGGGCAGCAAACCGGTCGAAGCCAGGAGTGCCGCGAAGTCCTCCCACAGTTCCGGCGTGGCGCAGACAGTCAGCTGCGGCGTCGCCTCGCCTTCCGGTCCGGTGACGACTAGACCGGCCTGGGAGGCGAGGAACAACCCCGCGGCGACGTCCCAGAGTCGCGTGCCGAGGACGACGCCGACGTCGAGGCGCCCGGCGGCGAGGTAGGCGAGCTGCAGCGCGGCGGGCAGCCGACGGATGTCGCCGACGTGCGGCACCAGGGTGGCGAAAACCGGTCCGATTCGCTGTTTCGTCGCAGTGGAGGTGTTGTAGCAGATGCCCGCGAGGGCCTCGGTCAGGCGAACGGCACGCCTCGCGCTGATCCCGTGCCCGTTGAGGCGCGGCGCATGCTCGGCCACCGCTGTAAAGGTCTCCCTGGCGGCCGGGTCATGCACGACGGCGAGTCGAGTGGCGTTGTCCTTGCGCAGAGCGATGGAGATCGACCACGGGCCTGTGCCCGAGATGTAGTTGCGGGTTCCATCAAGCGGATCGACGACCCAGGTCCAACCGCTGGTTCCCGCCTGCTTCGCCCCTTCTTCGCCAAGTAGCCCATCGTCGGGACAATGGTGCCGCAAACCGTCGACGAGTAGACGCTCGCTTTCAAGGTCCACATCCGACACCAGATCATTCGCGTGGGCTTTCGCACCTCGGACGACGAGTGCGGCGCGCCGCTCAAGCTGAAGCCTCCCGGCCTGGTGAGCCAGGTCTACGGCAACATGCGACAACGCTTCCAGATCACGGTTCACACTGCATCCTTCTTCGCTTGAACTCCAGTCGCAATTCAGACGCATCGAGCGCACAAACTATGTTGCATTTGCGCTTAATCCTTCCTTCACTGTGACCGCACCAAGCTATATAGTGCCTCGAGTGCGCGCAAGCATCGCCAAAGGACTCCCTCACCACGGAGCGCCAATGGCTGCGGGCCTTCGTCGCCCAGACATCGTTCTCGCCGACCCGACCGGATTCATAACCACTCTGCAAAGCACGGACTCAGCCCTGCAGGACTCCGCGATCCGAGCCTGCGTCCAGGCGGGAGTCCGGCCGCGGATCGTGATCCGTACAGCATCCTCACCCTGGACTCGGCCGGCGTTGGCATCGCACTGATGACATCCGGCGTGACCAGCACCCGCCTCCTCCTCTCGGGATCGGTCTCCTACCGCTTCGTGGCGAGCAGACCTACACGAACCACGGGCTCGCGTGGTCGGCGGACAACCCGTTTCGGGTTCTGAAGACCGTGCTCGACCTCGCCGAAGAGGTGCTGCCGACCCCATCGAAGACCAATCAGACGGCATCGATTCCGGTGCAAAGCACCGGGAATTGGAAACCACGTACCGCCAGGCGCTCTCGAGCCGCCCCGGCACACCACCGCTCCATCGACAAAGGAATCGCCGTGAGCCTTGAACCTTCTCTGCCATCGTCCACACAGACCTCGACCAAAAAGACGGTTGCCCAAACACCGAAACAGACCGCCATCGTGACGGGTGGTGCCGGCGGCCTGGGTTCCGCGATCTGCGACCGCCTGGCGCGCCTGGGCTACGGAATCGTGGTCGCCGACATGAACTCGGAGTCGGCTGACAAGGTCGCCACTGGGCTTCCGGAGGTCGCAGGCACCGAGCACCGCGGGTTCGCAGGGGACCTGACCGACTCGGCTGTCAATCGGGAACTCGCGGTATTCGCCGGGGCTGGCGGCCCCATCGGCGCCGTCGTCAACGCGGTCGGCATCTCACCCAAGCGAAACGGCCGCAAGATCCCGTTCACCGAACTAACCGACGAGGAATGGCACCGAGTGATGGCGGTCAACGTCGCAGCACCGTTCTTCCTCATTCGGGAGGTCTGCCCATTCATGCCCGCCGACGGCAGCGCGAGCATCGTCAACCTGCTCTCCATCACCGCGAAGCTGGGCGCCGGGGGCGTCGAAGGCGCGGATTTCCCGCCATACCTGCCCTCCAGCATCGCCTACGCCGCGAGTAAGGCCGCGCTGCAGAATCTGACGGCGAGCCTGTCTCGGGAACTGGCCGGACAGCGCATCCGCGTCAACGGGGTCGCCCCAGGCTTCGTCCAGACTCCGATGCTAGGTGAAGTGATCGCTGATGGCTCATTGCTGAGCCAAGTGCCGATGAAGCGGTTCGCCCAACCGAAAGAGATCGCCGACGCGGTCGCATTCCTGGTCAGCGAGCAGGCCTCCTACATCACCGGGACGAGTCTGGATATCAACGGCGGGTGGCTCACCTGCTAGGCCCTGCCCACTTCGAACGCGAGCACAGCCTGACCAGGTCCGAACTCATCTTCGACCTGGCCGTCGGCTCCGGTACCGCCGGCAGAACAACTCCCGCCCCGGTACCGACGAGTGCGTGGGCGACGGCGGAGCCTGCTCCGCCGTCGCCCACGCACGACGACCAGGTCTAGCGGCACCTCAGGACGACCGTGTCCCAAGCCAAATGAGTAATACCCAGTGGACTGTATTGAGGCCCGGTCAGGCGATCACCAGCCATTGCGATCGGTTGACCGTTGCTCCAACGACGCGGTCTACACCAGTGCGGCCGCGACATCCTGAGATTCGTCCCTGGTAAGGGCCCGAAGGAGAAACGGGCCCACCCGTTACCGACGAGCAGCGTGGCGTGCTGCGAGGTAACCGAAGGTCAGACCTGCTCCTACTTGGCAGCCAGCTCCCGGGTATTCCGACGCCGTGATCGAGTTGGCGTCATTTCCGCAGGCGTAGAGACCGGGAACCGGTTCACCTGATGCGTCCAGCACCTGCGCATCCGTGTTGGTGCGCAACCCGAGCGCGGTCGCGAGCGGCGTGGGGACCACGGCGATCGCGTAGAAGGGAGCTGCCTCGATCGGGCCGAGGTTGACGTTCGGAGCATGAGCCGGGTCGCCGTACTGGTGACCGAAGGGACTCCTCCCCTTCCCGAACTCCTCGTCAACTCCGGTGCGAGCATCGCGATTGGTGTCGGCCACCGTGCGCTCAAGACCATCCGGATCGACGCCGATTGCGGTGGCGAGCTCTCGAATCGTGCGCCCGGCATGCAGGTACCCCGCATCGATGTGCCGCTTGAGCAGCGGTTTGGGCAGATGGGGGTAGACCACGCCGAGCCCGTACTGCCCCAGGGTCCGGGAGTCCAGGACGAGCCAGGCCGGAATCGTCGGAACTGACTTGTGCGAGTCGTACATCGCGCGGGTGAAGCGGTGGTAGGACACCGACTCGTCGACGAATCTGCGTCCTGCGGCGTTGACCGCGATGATGCCGGGTTTGGCGCGGTCCCAGATGTGCGGGAAGACCGCGGTGGAGCTGTCGCGGCGGCGGCCGATGGAGCTGGGGAACCACAGGGCGTTGTCGCCGGAGGGCTCGCCGAGGACGCCGCCGACGGAGCGGGCGAGGGCGATCGTGTCGCCCGTCGCGCCCTCCCCGGCCCGGGTGAACTGCGGCGTGGGTCGGGGCAGGTATTCGGCTCGCAGTTCCGGGCTGGCGGAGAAACCGCCGGCCGCCAGGACGACGCCGCGCCGAGCCGCCACCCGGACGGTGCGACCTCGGTGCGTGACGACCGCGCCGACGATCTGTCCGGACTCGTCGGCGATGAGTTCGGTGGTGCGGGCGGTGAACCAGACGTCGCCGGAGCGCTGCAGGAGCTTGTCGTAGAGGTTGGCGACCAGGGCGTTGCCCATGGCGAGCCGGGTGCCACGCGGGTAGCGGAGCCGGTCCGCGGCCCAGCGCACCCCCAGGCGCAGTGCTACCGCCACGCCGCGCATCGATCCGTTGAAGAGAGTCAGCAGCTGATTGACCTCCGACCGCCGGACCATGAGCGTGCCGCCGAAGAGCGCGAACTCCGGGACCGGCCGCCGGATCCGGCCGAAGCGGGCCTTTCCGAGCTCGCGCCCGTCGAAGGTGCGCGGTTCCAGCGCACGGCCGACGCCTGACCCGGGGATCTCCGGGTGGTAGTCGACGACGGTCTTGGAGTGCCAGAACTCCACGCCGACCCGCTTCAGGTAGTCGAGCATGGCGGGCCCCTGCGCGAGGTAGGTCTCGCGGAGTTCGCGCGGGGCGCGGTCGCCGACGAGGGCGTCGAGGTAGCTGCTCGCGCTGGCGGTGTCGGCGGCGGGATCGTCCTGGTGTTGGTGCCCGGGGATCCAGCACGTCCCGGCCGAGTAGGCCGTGGTGCCGCCGAGCCACTCGGTCTTCTCCAGCACCAGGACGGAAAGTCCCTCTTCGGCACCGACGACCGCGGCACCCATGCCGCCGGCGCCGGAGCCGAGAACGAGGAGGTCGACCTCGTGGTCCCAATCGTCAGTCATGGTTCGCTTCCTCCTCGCCGGCGACGAGTTCGCTGAGGTGCCGCCGCATCCGATCGAGGTCGGGTGTGGTTGCGGTGAGCAGGGCGAGAGTTCGCGCTGCCTGGGAGACGAGCATCGCGCCGCCGTCGAGGCATCGGCACCCGGTCACGCGCGCGTCCTGCAGCAAGGCCGTCATCAACGGGCGGTAAACGACCTCGGCGACCCAGTGCCGGGGTTCGAGGGCGCCGGTGTCGAAGGGCCGGCCGGGGTGGCCGGTCATGCCGATCGGGGTCGCGTTGACCACTCCGTCTGCCCGAGCGAGCGCGGCTGGTACCCGCTCGGCGGGCAGACCGGTGATCGCGGCGCCCGGGAACCTCGCGCGCAGCCTGGCGACCAGGCCTACGCTGCGTTGGGGGTCCGCATCGGCGATCGCCACGGCCGCTCCGGCACCGACCAGGGCGTAGGCGACGGCAGAACCGGCGCCCCCGGCACCGACCACGACGACCCGGTCCAGCAGGACGCCCGGGAGCCCGTGGCCCAGACCGGACAGGAATCCACTGTGGTCGGTGTTGTGACCGATGAGCCGGTCCCCGTCGACGGAGACGGTGTTGACCGCGCCGAGCGCCCGCGCGTCCGGGGAGAGCTCGTCGAGCTGGTCGAGGACGGTCTGCTTCGCCGGGTGCGTCACGTTGAACCCGGTCGTGCCCTCCCCGACCGCCTCCCGGAAGTTCCACCTCGCTGGCAGGTGGTCGAGGTCGAGCAGCCGGTAGCTGTAGTCGAGACCGAGCGCAGCGGCCTCGCGCTCGTGCAGCGCGGGCGAGAGCGAACCGCCGATTCCCGCGCCCACCAGGGCCACTCGGTGACGGACCGGAGCGATCACCTCAGACATGGGCGCTCGTCTCGGTCAGCAGTGCGCGCACGCCGGCCAGGTTGCGTCGCGCAAATTCCAGTGAGGTGAGGCGCGTCTGCAGCGCGGCGTGTGGAACCTCGACGCTCAGCGGTGTTCCGGCGGGCACCGCGGCGAGCAGTTCCGGCAGCGGGAGTTCGCCGTCGCCGACGAGTTCCCGCTGGACCCGGGCCTCTGCTTGCAACACCGACCCGTCGGCCTTCATCCCGAGCGGGAGTTCCTCGGGCAGGTCAAGGTGTTCCGGGGCGGTGAGCGGGCCGTCGCAGACCTGCAGGCAGGGAACGAGGTCGGGATCGAGAGCTCGGACGTCGTCGATCGAACTGCCACCGCGCTGGAGGTGCAGGGCGTCGAGCAGCACGGCCGCACCGGTGGCCCCGGCGATCGAGGCGGCCTCGGCCACGGTGCTCACCGATTGGTAGCTGATGGGTTCCAGGGTGGGCCGGATGCCGAGCGGCGTGGCGTCGGCGGTCAGCGCGGCCAGCGTGTCGGCCAAGCGCTTCCGGTCCGGGTCGGAGCCGACGACGCTGATCGTGCGGGCACCGAGAGCAGCACCGGCGTCGAGGGCGGGCCGCCATTCGGCCGGTCCGGTTTCCGGGCGGAGCGTCAGGAATTCGACGTCGCGGACGTTCAAACCCGAGTCGTCGAGCCGCCGCAACGTCTCGCGCGACATCGGCGAGCCCGGCTCCATCGGGTATTGGTGCTCCCCCGCTGTCACCGAGTTGACCCGGACGCCGACGAAGTCGAACCCCGCTTCTGCGGCGGTGCTGACTAGTTCGGGAGGACTCAACCGCAGCAGGGTCAGGTGGGCGAGCCCGATGGGGTTCATGAGGTGATCTCCTCCTTCAGAGCGGGGACCTGCTCCGGGCAGCCGGATGCGGCCGAGGCGTACAGCGCGGTGAGGATCGCCAGCGACTTCGCGGCTTCCCGCCCGGTGACCGCCGGATCGCGGCGTTCCCGGACGGCGCTGACGAAATCCGCGATCTGCAGGGTGTGCAGCGGAGCGAGACTGCCGTTGATCTCCGGCAAGGTGAGGTCGGCGCGCAGGCCGGGACCGAACGGCGATTCCGCCGCCTCTTCGCCGGGCACCGCCCACACGTCGATCCGGGCTTCGCTTCCCTCCGGGTACTCGGCGAGACCAGCGCTCGCGCCGGTGCGTCCGACGACCTGCACCCGAGTACCGAGGCCGGGGGTGAGCGCGGTGGAGGCTGCCAGCGTGGCCAGACCGCCCGAGGCGAAGCGCAGGGTCGCCACGGCCGTGTCCTCGACCTCGATCGCCTCGCCGTGCTTGGCGGTCGTGTGGGCCGCCGTCACCTCGACCGCGTCTCCCATGAACCACTGCAGCAGATCGATGTTGTGCACGGCTTGGGTCATCAGGACCCCGCCGCCGTCGCTCGCCCACGAGCCGCGCCACGCATCGGCGGTGTAGTAGGAGGTTTCGCGGTGCAGCAGCACCGAAGCGTGCCCGAGCACCGGGGTTCCCAGCGTGCCGTCGTCGATCGCGGCGCGGACCCGCTGCGCGGCGGGCCAGAAGCGCCGCTGGAACGCCACGCCGAGGGTGACGCCTGCCACCTCGCACGCTGCCACCATCCTGGCGGCCGAACCGAGCTCGATGGCGATCGGCTTCTCGCACAGCACGTGCACGCCATGCGCCGCGGCCCGGGTGACGACGGATTCGTGCGTCGGGTGCGGGGTGCAGACGCTGATCAGGTCCAGGTCGAGGTCGAACACCTCGTCCGGGTCGGCCGCGGACGTGCTGTGCCGGGCGGCGAACAGCTCGGCCCGTTCCGACGAGACGTCGGTGCACGCCACCAGCTCGACGCCAGGAAGGCCGCGGTAGGCGGCGGCGTGGTTGCCCGCGATGTTGCCGCACCCGATGACCGCTGCCCGCAGGGCCCGGGGCATCACCGCACCGCCGGTGCTGGTGCGTCGGCGATCTGCGCCCGGCTCTCGCCGAGGCGGGATGTGGGCGTGCGGAAGGTTTCCGGCCCGGTCAGCGCAGCAACCGCGGAGGCCAGCACGAACGCGGCGCACATCCAGGCCACCGGAGTCCAGTTCGCCTCGTCGCCGGTCGTGAGGGTCGAGGCGAGCAACGGGGTGAACCCGGCAGCGAGCAGGCCGATCATCAGTCCGATCGCCATGCCGCTGTAACGGACTCGGGCTGGGAACTGCTCCGGGAAGTAGGCGGGGTACACGCCGTTGGGCGCGGCGTAGCAGAAGCCGATCAGCACGACCGCCGAGAGGTAGATCCAGGGCACGTTCTGGGTGCCGATCGCGTGGAAGAACACGAACACCATCACGCTGACCCCGAGCAGTCCGGTGACGAAGACCGGCTTGCGCCCGACCCGGTCGGCGAGCAGCCCGTAGGCGGGCTGGGTGACGACGGCGACCATGTTGGCCACCGAGATCACCGCGAGCATGGTCGGTTTCGAGATTCCGGCGATCTGTGTGGCGTAGGAGAGAGCGAAGACGTTGACGATGGTGTTGACCATGGCGAAGCTCGCGCAGATCGCGATGCGCAGCAGGGTCGCCCAGTGGTGCCGGAACAGCTCGAACACCGGGGCCTTGGCGGTTTCCGCGGACTCCTGCAGCTCGGAGAACACCTCGGGCTCGGCCAGCGAGCGGCGCAGGAAGTAGGCGATGGCGGTGACCGCGATGCTCAGCCAGAACGGGATTCGCCAGCCCCAGGACAGGAGCTGCTCGTCGGGCAGCGCGGCGATCGGGATGAACACCAGGCTCGAGATGACGATCCCGAACATGATCCCGCTCATGGTGAAGCTGGTGAAGAACGCGCGGCGCCCGTCGGGGGCGTGCTCCACGGTCAGCGAACTCGCGCCGGGCGATTCACCACCTGCCGACAAGCCCTGCAGCAGCCGCAGGGCGACCAGCATGATGGGCGCGGCGATGCCAACCTGTCCGTAGCTCGGCAGGCAGCCGATCAGGAACGTTGACAGGCCCATGAGCAGCAACGTGGCCATCAGGGCGTTGCGGCGACCGAACCGGTCGCCGAAGTGCCCGAAGAGAATCGCGCCGAGCGGGCGTGCGACGTAGGCGACGCCGAGGGTCGCGATCGACAGCAGCGGTCCAGTCGCGCCGGCGTCGGGGAAGAAGACCTTGCCGAACACCAGCGCAGCGGCCGAGCCGTAGATGAAGAAGTCGTAGTACTCCAGCGTGCTGCCGAGGAATCCGGAGAGCGCGGCCTTCCGGGGGTTGTTGCGGGTACCGCCTGACGGCGGGACCTCTGCTGGCCTGGGGGACATGGCGTTCCTTCCGATCCGGCGTCATCGACGGAGATCCGGTTCCCGAACGGGGAGTGCCGGGCGGTGCGGAAGAGAATCGCAGCAACGACTATGCCCAGTCCAATACTTGGTTTCACCTACACCATGTGTTCAAACAACATAATCAGTCGGCCGGATGGGGCAGCACCTCTTCGGCCAGTTCCAGCACCGCCCGCGTCACCGGCGAGGGGTTGTCGTCCAGCCAAGCCAACGCGTGCTCCATGTGGGTCTGCTCGCCGCGCAGCGGCACGAACACCGAGGCCGAGGGCATGATGCCGGAGATGCCCGCCGGCATCAGCGAGACGCCGACACCAGCCGACACCAGCGTCAGGATCATGTACGGGTCGGTGATCTCCTGGACCACGCGCGGGCGGAAACCCGCCTTGACGCACGCCTGCGTGGTCAGCTCCTGCAGAGACGATCCGGCGGCCGCCGGGATGGTGATGAAGCCGTCCTCGGCCAAGTCGGCGAGGTCGATGGCGGCCTCCCCCGCGAGCGGGTGGTCGATCGGCAGCGCCGCACCGAGCGGTTCGCGCCCGACCCGCCGCGTGCGCACCGGGGACGGGTCGATCGGCAGCCCGACGAACGCGATGTCCAGGCCGCCCTGCTCCAGCTGCTCGACCCCACCCCTGGTCATCACGCGACCGGTCAGCGACAGCGAGATGTTCGGGTAGCGCTGGCGGACAGCCCTGGTCAGCGGCGGCAGCGTGAGGTGGTTGAGGGCTCCGGAGAACCCGATGGCCACCGTCCCGTACACCACGCCCGAGGTCGCCCGGGTCGCTTGCTGGGCGAGTTCGAGCTCCTCGAAGACGCGGTGCGCGTGCGGCAGGAACGCCTGCCCGGCCGGGGTGAGGGCGACGCTGCGGGTGCTGCGGTCGAACAGCGTCGCCCCGAGCTCCTTCTCCAGCTTGCGGATGGTCTGGCTCAGCGGCGACTGGGCCAGCCGAAGCCGGGCCGCCGCGCGGCCGAAATGCAGTTCCTCGGCCACGGCGATGAACGCCTCGAGCCACCGGATCTCCACAGTGCACCTTTCTGACTGCAGGGGCTTGCGCTGCAGCACGATCCGCTTATAGTCGCTGAAAAGCACAGTCAATTAACTATTTTACATCGAATCTTACATAGTCCCGGTGCGCGACGCACACAATCCGCCCGGGACGCCTGGAGGAACCCAGCGTGACCACCACCCGAACCTCCCCTCCCTCGCTCGACCACGACGTGGTCGTCGTCGGTTCCGGCGCCGCGGGGCTGGCCACCGCGGTGACCGCGGCCCACCACGGCCTGCGGGTCGCGGTCCTCGAACGCGCCGACGTATGCGGGGGCGCGACGGCCTGGTCCGGCGGCTGGATGTGGGCACCGGGCAACCCGCTCGCCCGCGCAGACGGGGTCCGCGAGGAGACCGACGAGTTCCGCACCTACCTCCGCAACGCGCTGGGCGAGGACTACGAGCCGACACGTGTGGACGCCTTCCTCGCCGCCGCCCCGGAGATGGTGCGGTTCTTCCACGAGCGCACGGCACTGACGTTCGCCCCGGGCTCGAAGATCTGCGACGTCTACGGCGACCTCCCCGGCGCGGGCACCGGACACCGCTCGGTCGCACCCGCTCCCGCCGACCTCCGCAGGCTCGGGAGCGACGTGGCGCGGCTCCTGCGCCCCCAGCTCTACGAGACCTCGTTCCTCGGGATGGGAATCATGGCCGGGCCGGATCTCGCGGGATTCCTGGCCGCGTCGCGCGGCGACGTCCGGGGACTGCTGCACGCCGCCCGCCGGGTGACCCGGCACCTGGTGGACCTGGCGAGCAAGCGTCGCGGCATGCAGCTGGTCAACGGCACCGCGCTGATCGCCAGGCTGCTGCGCTCTGCCCTGGACCTGGGCGTCGAGATCCGGGTGTCCACCGAGGTCACCGGACTGACCACCGAGAGCGGCCGTGTCACCGGCGTGCTGGCGTCCACTCCGGACGGCCCGGTGCGGATCTCGGCATCGCGGGGCGTGGTGCTGGCCGCCGGCGGCTTTCCGCAGGACGAGAACCGCCGCCTCGCCCTGTTCCCGCGCGGTGAACGGCACTGGAGCCTGGCGCCGGCCACCGCCGACGGCTCGGGCATCACCCTCGGTGAGTCCGCAGGCGGCCGGTTGCGCACCGACCTCGCCTCCCCCGCCGCCTGGTGCCCGGTCTCCCTGGTGCCCTACCGCAACGGCCGCACCGGCGTGTTCCCGCACATCATGGACCGGGCCAAGCCGGGCAGCATCGGCGTGCTGCGCAGCGGGCGCCGATTCGTCAACGAGGCCAACGGTTACCACGACTACGTCTCCGCGATGATCGCCGCCACCCCGGCTGGCGAACCGGTGCAGTCCTGGCAGATCGCCGATTCCCGGTTCGTCCGCCGCTACCCGCTCGGCATGGCCAAACCCCGTCCGGTCCCGCTGTTCCCCTACCTGCGCAGCGGATACCTGCAGCGCGGCCGCACGATCGAAGAGCTCGCCCGCAAGTGCGGCATCGACGCAGCCGAGCTCACCGCGACCATCGCGGAGTTCAACGCCGCCGCACGTCGTGGCGAGGACCCCGCGTTCGGACGTGGCTCCACGCCCTTCAACCGGTACGGCGGCGATCAGGCCGTCGCGCCGAACCCGTCGCTCGCCCCGCTGGAGAAGGGGCCGTTCTACGCGGTGCGGGTCGTACCTGGCAGCTTCGGCACCTTCGCCGGGCTCGCCACCGACGAGCGCGCGCGGGTCCTCAACGCCCAGGACGACCCGGTTTTAGGGCTCCACGCCGTCGGATGCGATCAGGCGAGCGTGCTGGGCGGCCACTACCCCGCCGGAGGGATCAACATCGGACCGGCCATGACGTTCGGCTGGATAAGCGGCCGCGAGCTCGCGGGTTCGCACGCCCGGATCGGGAGGACCGCGTGAGCTACCCGGCGGGCGCGGTCGCCCTGATCACCGGTGGTGCCAGCGGGATCGGCGCCGCGACCGCCGCGAAGCTGCGCGGCGACGGCGTCCGGGTCGTCACCGCTGATGTCGCGCCAGGGGCGGACGAGAAGCTCGACGTCACCGATCCCGACGCCGTCGCCGCGCTCGTGCGGGACATCGGTCCGCTCGGAATCCTCGTGCACAGCGCGGGAATCGTGGGTCCCTCCCGGCCGCTGGCCGAACTCGATCTCGACGAGTGGCGGCGCACGTTCCAGGTCAACGTCGACGGCACGTTCCTGCTCTGCCGCAGCGTCGTCCCGGGCATGGTGCGCGCTGGATGGGGCCGGATCGTGAACCTGGCGAGCATCGCCGCCAAGGACGGCAACCCGGCGCAGAGCGCCTACTCGGCCTCGAAGGCCGCGGTCGTGGCGCTGACGAAGTCGTTGGGCAAGGAACTCGCCACGACCGGCGTGCTGGTCAACGCGGTCGCCCCGGCGGCGGTGGCGACCCAGATGAACGCGCGCACCGATACCGCCGTGCTCGCCCGCTCGCAGGCGTTGACCCCGATGGGCCGGTTCGGCCAAGCCGACGAGATCGCCGAGCTCATCGGATGGCTGTGCTCGGAGCAGCTCAGCTTCTCAACCGGGGCGGTCTACGACGCCAGCGGCGGCCGCGCGACCTACTGACGAGAGGACCGGTGACCACGTGGAGATGCGGTGGATCGACGCGTTCCTGGCCGTCGCGGAGGAACGCCACTTCGGACGCGCGGCCGAACGGCTGCACATGGCCCAGTCCCCACTGAGCCAGACGATCAAGAAGCTGGAGAAGCACGTCGGCACACCGCTCTTCGAGCGCACCACCAGAACCGTGGCGCTGACCTCCGCCGGGCACGCGTTCCTCCCGCACGCCCGGCGGATCGTTGGTGAAGCCGACCTCGCCCTGCGCGCCACCAGCGCCAGCCCGGGTGAGATATACGGGCAAGTGCGCCTGGGGTTCTCGGGTGCGCTCAACCACCTCACGCTCCCGCGGCTGACCCGCGCGCTGCGCACCGAGCACCCCGGAGTCGCCCTCCACCTGGTCGACCGGGTGACCACCGAGGACGCGGTCGGGCTGATCGAACACGGGACGCTCGACGTCGCGTTCGTCGGCCTTCCTGCGCCGGGCGCGCTGCCGAGTCGCACGATCTCCGAGGAGGTCCTCGGTGCCGCGTTGCCCTCCGACCACCGGTTGGCCACGCGGGGACGCCTCTCGCTGCTCGAACTCGCCGACGAGGACTGGGTTCTCATGCCGGGCCAGTCCGCCCTGCGCGCGGTGATCCTCACCGCCTGCCACGCAGCCGGTTTCCGGCCCGTGGTCGCCCAAGAAGTCAAGGACCCCTACGTCGTCCTCTCACTGGTCGCCGGCGGTCTCGGGGTGTCGCTGGCTCCCACCTGCCTCCAGCCGATCATGCCGGCCGGGGCGGTGTGGGTACCGCTCGAGGGCACTTCCCCTCGGCTGCGGAGCGCGCTGCTCTGGCATCCCGAGCGGGTCACCGACGCCATGCGCGCCCTGCTCGACGTGGCGTCCGAAGTGCTGCCCACCATCGAACAATGTGCGATCGGCACATGATGTCTGACCAACCATGTATTGGACTCGGCACAATCTCCGGGCGAAGCTGATGAGTGTTCAGCACTCAACCTCCGACGACACGGGAGTCCTTCCGACATGGGCACTTTTGCGGTGATCTACACCTACGGCACCGACACCGACACCGAACGCGACGCGATCCGGCCGCAGCACAAGGACTTCCTCGCCGATCTGCACGCCACTGGCAGGCTGCGGATCTCCGGACCGATCGACTCGGGAGCCGGAGCGCTGCTGGTCCTCGAGGGCGAATCCGCAGCGGAGATCACCTCCGCGCTCGACGAAGACCCGTTCCGCAAGCACGACCTGATCGCCGACCGCTCGGTGCGGGAGTGGACCATCGTGTTCGGCGGCCTGCGGTGAAGGTCGCCCGCACGCTCGCCCGCGAGCGCATCGAGATCCAGGACGTGGCGCTGCCGCATCCCGGTCCGGGCGAAGCGCTCGTCCGCGTCCACACCGTGACGCTGTGCGGCACCGACCTGCACATCTGGGAGGACGACTACGCCACCGAACTGCCGATCGTGCAGGGACACGAGATCGCCGGCGTCGTGGAGTCCGCCCCGCCCGGTAGCGGCGTCCGGGCTGGTGATCGGGTTGCGGTCTCGCCCATGCGCTGGTGCGGGGCCTGCTACGCGTGCGGCATCGGGCGGGTCAACGCGTGCCGGAACTCGTCGTGCCTCGGCTGCTACGAGGACGGCGGGCTCACCGAGCTGCTGCCCGTCCCCCTGGGCGATCTGCACCCGGTCCCCGAGAACCTGCCCACCGGCCTCGCAGCTCTGGCCGAACCGGCAAGCATCGCGATGCAGGCGGTGCTGCGAGGACGGCCGGAGAAGGGCGAGCAGGCGCTGGTCCTGGGCTGCGGTCCGATCGGACTGCTGGCGACCTTGCACCTCACCTCGCTGGGTGTCGACGTCATCGCCGCCGACACCACCCCCGAGCGCAGCGAGTTCGCCAGGCTATTCGGCGCCACCAGCACCGTCGTGGTCGAACCCGATCAAGCCCTCGCGCTTCCCGCAGAGCCCTCGTTGGTGATCGAGGCCACCGGGTCCCCTGCTGCGTTGACCACCGCCGTGGACGCGGTCACCACCGCGGGACGCGTCGTGCTCGTCGGTATCTCCGACAGGTCGGTGACGCTGTCCATGCGCACGCTGCCGGTCAAGGACATCGACCTGCTCGGCAGCCGCAACAGCCAGCGCCGCATCGGCGAGGCCCTCGAACTGCTCGACGAGCACCGCGACGCGGCCACCGCGCTGATCACCCACCGCTTTCCGTTCGACCGCATCGATGAGGCCTTCCCGCTGCTGCGATCCCGATCCCAGCTGGTCGGCAAGGTCGCCGTGGAGCTGATGACCTCATGAGCCTGTTCACCTCAAGCCCTCGCGCCCACTACGACGTGGCGATCATCGGCAGCGGCGCCGCCGGGTTGACCGCCGCTGTGGCCGCCGCCGACGCGGGCCTGGCCACTGTCGTCCTGGAGAAGGCCGAGCAGCTCGGCGGCACCTCCGCCGTCGGCGGTGGAGTCATCTGGGCACCCGGCAACCACCTCATGACCGAGGCCGGATTCGAGGACTCGGCCGAGGCCGCCAAGGCCTACCTCCACGCCGGCAGCGGCGGCCGGATGAGCGCGGCGGAGATCGACCGGTACGTGACGACCGCGCCCGAGGCCGTCCGGTTCCTCAGCGACGTCGGGGTGCGCATGCGGGCCCTCGCCCGCCCGGACTACCACCCGGAGTGGGCAGGCGCCGCCTCCGGCCGCGGCCTCGACCAAGAACCCTTCGACCCGCACCCCTGGCCGGGTCTTGCGGAACTGCTCCGACCGCCGACCTACTTCCCCCTGATCACCATGGCCGAGCGCGACGCTCTCGCCGGGGCGCCGATCGACGCCGAACTGCTCGATCGCCGTGCAGCTGCGGGCGTGCGCACCATGGGTGGCGCGCTGGTAGGGCGGCTACTGGTCGCGGCGATCGAGCGCGGTGTCCACGTCGTCGCACCGGCCCGGGTGACGGGCCTGGAACGCCGGGACGGCGGGTGGGACGTCACCGTCGGCAGCACCGGGACCCGCGCCTCGTCGGTAGTGCTCGCCTCCGGCGGTTTCGAGTGGAATCCCGCTCTGCGCAAGGCTTTCCTCCCCTACCCCATCACTCCGATCAGCGCACCCAGCAACACAGGTGACGGACTGGTCCTCGGCCTGCGGGCGGGTGCCGCGGTCGATGAGATGACAGCGGTGTGGGGCGTGCCGGTCCTGACCCCGCCCACCGCCCGCTACGACGGCATGCCCTCGGGCCGGATGGGCAACGTCGAGATGACCCTCCCCGGCTCGATCACCGTGAACACCTCAGGACGCCGATTCGTCAACGAAGCGACGAACTACCACGACCTCAACCGGGCCTTCGGCGCGATCGATCCGGCTACCGGGCAACTCGCCAACAGCCCGGCGCTCCTCGTCTTCGACCAGGCGCACCTGGACCGCTACTCGGTGGCGGGTGCGTCGTCGGCGCAGCCGTGGATGATCCGCGCCGACACGCTCGACGAGCTCGCCCAGGTCGCGGGTATCGACCAGGACGGTCTGCTGACCACGGTCGGCGCCTTCAACGAGAACGCCCGCCAGGGCGCGGATCCTGTCTTCGGGCGAGGTGGGAGCCCTCAGGACCGTCACCTCGGCGACCCCGCCGTGAAGCCCAACCCATGCCTCGCTCCGGTCGAAAGCCCCCCGTTCTACGCCGTGCCCGTGCACGCAGGTGTCCTCGGCACCGCCGGCGGTCTCGCCACCGACGCCGACGGGCGCGTCCTCGATCACGCGGGCGACCCGCTTCAAGGTCTCCACGCCGCGGGAAACTGCGCCGCGACCCTGTTCAGGGACGCCTACCCCGGCGGCGGCGCAACGCTCGGCTCGGCCATCGTCCGCGCCCATCGAGTCGGCAAGCACCTCGCCCGAACCCGCGCTGCCGCCTGATCGAGAACCGAACAGGTCCAAACCCCGGCTTCGAGGCACGAACGCATCTCCCCGGCAGCGGCCTGAGACCCGTCATGCCGAGCTGAGCCCTGGTGCGTGCCCGCGTGCATTGCGCGGGCACGCACCAGGCGTGGAGTTCGAAGATCCCTCCCAGCACGCTCAGGTCTTGGCACCGGCACGCTCGCCGGGTCGTTGACGCGCACGTGCAAACGTAGAGTCCGCTGTGGCTGGAGCAGTCCGGAAGTGCGCGAGCTCCGACTGCGCTTGTTCCTTGGCTTCTGGCGCGCGACGACAGCCTCCAGATCAGGCATCACCGCGTCCGCGGGCCTGCGCAACAACCACGGATTGTCGACTGGAACCGCTAGCAACGAGCGGGGTGGCGAGCTTTATCGGCACGAAGGTCAACTCCTGTCGGGTAGGGCTGGTGATGGCGAGTTCGTCACGGGTAGAGTCCGCGCAGCTGGTGGGCCAAAGCCACGCGTTCAACCGCGAGCGCGGTGGCGGCCTTGCGCAATGAAACGTGGCGTTCGGCAGCGAATTCGCACACGCTCTGCCACGCCGCACTCATCCGGTTCGCGAGCCGAGAACCGACCTCGTCCTCGCTCCACCAGTACGACTGGTTGGCCTGCACCCATTCGAAGTAAGACACGATCACGCCACCAGCATTGGCGAGGATGTCCGGAACGACCAGCACACCATTGTCGAGCAACACCTCGTCGGCTTCGGAGTGGTGGGGCCATTGGCTCCCTCCACGACGATTCCGGCGCGGACCCGGTGCGCGTTGCGCGTCGTGATCACCGACTCGACCGCGGCGGGCACCAGGACGTCAACGTCCAGTTCCAGGAGCTCTTCGTTGGACGTCTTGTCCGCTCCGGCGAACCCGACCACGGTGCCCGTGCCGTCGACGTGGTCGGCGAGGTCCGCGATGTCGAGGCCGCGCGGGTGATGCACGGCCCCGTACTGGTCACTGACGGCGACGACCCGTACACCGGCCTCGACGAGCAGGTGCGCCGCGCCACGACCGACCTTGCCGAAGCCCTGCACGGCCGCCGATGAGGTGGCCGGATCCAGTTCACGCGACCGCAGGGCCTCAAGCACGACGTGGACGACTCCCTGCGAGGTCGCGCTCGCACGTCCGCGGGACCCACCGAGACTGAGCGGCTTGCCGGTGGCGACCCCGAGCACGGTGTGGCCCTTGTTCACCGAGTAGGTGTCCATGAGCCACGCCATCGTCTTGTCGTCCGTGCCGATATCCGGCGCTGGGATGTCCTGGTTGGGCCCGAGGACCGGCACCATCTCGCTGGTGTAGCGGCGCGTGACTCGCTCGGGCTCCGCCGATGAGTACTCACGGGGATCGATGCGAACCCCGCCCTTCGCGCCGCCGTAGGGCACGTCCACCAGTGCACATTTCCACGTCATCCACATGGCCAGCGCGCGCACTTCATCCAGAGTCACACCCGGGCTGAACCGCAATCCGCCCTTGGCCGGGCCCCGCGAGAAGTTGTGTTGCACGCGGTGGCCGGTGAACAGCTCGGTGCTCCCGTCATCGCGCCGCAGCGGGATGCTGACCGTCACCTCGCGACGAGGCGTGGCGAGCATGGAGTGGAGGCCCTCGTCGTAGCCGAGGATCTCGATCGCGTCAGCCAGCTGCGTCCGGGCGTCCTCCAGTGGATTCGACGGTGCGCTGACTGCTGGATCTGCGAGCTGCGTCATCAGCCTCTTCCTCACGACAGTGGGCGGAACTGAACCGACGTTAAGCAGCTGCGATCACCTAGGGCAGTGCCATTTCGCACTCAGTTCGGACTTCTGTTAGTGCAGAATGGCAGCCATGGTGAGTGTTGCCGACGTCCTGAACACCGATGTCGTCCTGCACGCGGTCGCCTGTCCGCTGCCAGAGGCACAGGTGCGGTGGGTCGCGACCAACGAGATTCCCGATCCTCGGCCGTTCCTGGAGGGCGGTGAGCTTCTCCTGTTCACCGGCCTCGAAACAATGGACTGGTCGCCGTCGCGGTGGTACCGCTACGCCGAGCACCTCCGCGAGGCCCGTGTTGCGGCGCTCGGGATCGCTACCGGACTCACGCACGCCGATGTGCCCGAGGGGCTGCGGAGCGCCTGCGCGGCCCTCGGGGTCAACCTGCTCGCCGTACCGATGGAGACCAGCTTCGTCTCGATCAGCCAGGCAGTCGCGAGCCTGCTCGAGGACTCCGACCGAGCGGCGGCGCGCGATGCGGTCGCCCTGCAACGGCGCCTCGCCCAAGCCGCGCGTCGCCGCGACGCGGCAGACTCGATCGCCGACGAATTGGCCGGATATGTTCGCGGCACGGTGTGGGTGCTGGGCCCCGACGGCAGGACCATCTCCGAAACCTCGCCTGATCCGACAGGACTCGCCGAGGTCAGGAATGAGGTCGTCGGGCTGCTACCGCACGGCCTGGGCGCCTCGGCAAACTGGTCGTCGCCGGAAGCCTCGACTGTCGTGCAACCCATCGGGTTGCGTGAGCCTCCGGAGGCCTACGTCGCGGTCCGCACGCCGGCCCCGCTGACCGAGTACCAGCGCACCGCGGTGCTCACCTCGATGTCGTTGCTGAGTCTGGAGCTCGAACGCCGCCTCGAGCAGCGAGAGTCCGCGCGAACGTTGCGCAGGCGAGCCTTCGACCTCCTTTTGCAAGGCGAAGCACGGACCGCCGAGGTGGTGCTCGCGGCCGCCGATCCGGAAGGAACGGCCCAAAGTCTCCCCAAGTCGGTCAAGGTCATTCGGCTCCGGGGGCCTCGCGAAGAACTGCGCCGAGCCCTCAGCCGTGCCGAAACAGCGCCGGCCCGGTACGGGTCGGTCGCGGCTTTGGCACCGGAGAAGGACGAACTCCACGTGCTGTGCACCGCTGTGACGGCCGATACCTGGACCAAATCGCTCTGGAGCGAGGCCCTCACCATCGGCATCGGCAGTTCGACCGTTCGGATACTGGTTAGGAGTTCCCCCGAACGAGCAGATCTGAAAAGGCCCCCGAACCGATGCAGCGCACCATCTCCCTTGGCGACGGCGCGTGCCTGGACATCACCCGGCACCGCAGCGGCGCATGGACCCTGAACTACACCGCCCACGGCCGGGACGGCATCACCGTTGCCCTCGCCGACGACGCCGACGCCCGGCGCGCCATCACCTGGTTGCTCGCCGGGGCCATGCAACCGGAGATTGACCTTGACTAGATGACGCCCCCAGGACCGTTCTAACAACCCCTGGGGTCGTTCTAACAACCCCGGGGGGTGCACACATGGCAGGTAAGAAAGGCCGGTCCGGTACCGACCGCAGCACCACCCGCCCTCACGGCTTTTCGATCACCGCGGCGACGAACTTCATCCGATCTGCGCAGGCCCCGGGGGTGACCCCCTCCCCCCCCGGGGAAGCCGGACACCGGGAGATGCTGGTCCTCGCGGTGCCCACGACCGTGCGGGCGTTGCGTTTCCGCAGGGCACGGAGAGAACTGGGCTGGCCGAGGATCCCTCAGCCAGCCCAGCACCCGACGGCTGCGAAGTCGTCGCCCACCCATGCTTAGAGGTGCTAACAGATTGAGTTGTTCTTGAGTTTGCGCCAGCAGATGATGCTGCAGCCGAGGCTGAGGAAGGCTTCATGGATGTCATCGCGGATCTCCCAGCGGATGCGCAGGCGCCGGAACCAGTGCAGCAGCGCGATGGTCTGTTCGACGACGTATCGGTGCACGCCGAGTCCGGAGCCGTGTTCGGTGCCGCGTTCGGCGAATCGTGGTTGGATTCCCTTGGTTCGGGCGAGCTTGCGGTACTTGTCGTAGTCGTAGGCCCGGTCGGCGTAGAGCGCCTCGGGTCGCTTGCGTGGGCGGCCTTGCCGTCCGCGCACGGGCGGGACGGCTTCGATCAGAGGCATCAGCTGGGTGACGTCATGGCGTTGCCCGCCGGTGAGCGTGGCCGCCAGCGGCGTTCCACCGCCGTCGACGATCACATGATGTTTCGACCCGGTTCTGGCTCGGTCTACCGGACTGGGGCCGGTTTTGGGCCCCCTTTTAACGCTCGTAGGTGGGAGCCGTCTACCGCCGCACGTGACCAGTCGATCAATCCGGCGGCGTTCAGCTCGGCCAGCAGCACCTCGTGCAACTGCTGCCACACGCCGGCTTCGGTCCAGTCCCGCAACCGTCGCCAGCAGGTCATGCCCGACCCGTACCCGAGTTCCTGCGGAAGGAACTCCCACGGCATGCCCGTGTACAGCACGAACAAGATCCCACACAACGCCTTGCGATCGTCCAGCCGCTTGCGACCAGGGTTGCGAAACCGCCGCTCGACCACCGGCAACAAAGGCTCGATCCGGTCCCAGAGCCCGTCCTCGACTTCCCACGGCCTGCGCTGCGCCACACCAACCCCAACCAGACGATCCCACGACGACCTCAAGATCAAACCACATCCAAGATCATTCTGTTAGGACCTCTTAGAGACCCCGATGGGACCGCCGATCAACGTCAACCGCAGGTGCCGGAACGATAAGCAAACGAACCAACCTCGCCAAATGGGCATCGCCTAGCCATTGGCCGTCCAACTCCATCGGATTACAGAGATCCGTCGTTCGCTCATCTCCGATCACCTCGGCGGGCGCGGGCGTAGCGCACACCGGCGACCACGAACACGGCGAGTCCTGCTGCGGTGGCCATCGCGACCGGCAGCGGATGGACCCCGCTGGACTCGCCGACGGCGGCGAGACAGATGGCCATCATGCCGCCGTTGAGCACCGAGACCGCGAGATCGACCCGCGCTGCTCGGAGTCTTGGGTTCCGGGTCACGGCGGGGATGGTGAAACGGTTTCGTGATCAGCGGCAAATCAGTCAGGCACGGGTGTGGGGCAGGCCATACTTAGAAGTGGACTTCACGTGCTCAGGAGACCTTCAGCGCCCCGACGTCATGGGCTACATGGCCGCCGACGACGGTTGCTCCCACGGTCAGTTCTCCAATGCGTTCAGGTTCCACACGCAACAGGTCGTCGCTGAGGACCACGAAGTCGGCGAGCATGCCGCGGGAGAGGGTTCCCTTGATGTGTTCCTCGTGGACGGCGTGGGCCGAGCCGATCGTGTACGCGCGCAACGCCTCCTGCACCGTCACGGCCTCATGCGGCGCGATCGGCGCACCAGAGGCGGTCCGCCGGTTGACCATGTCGTGGATGCTCAGCAGCGGAGCCGAAGCGACCACGGGAGCGTCCGTAGAGCCCGGCAGCTCCACACCAGCGTCCAGGAACGACCGCATTCGGTAGGCCAGCTTGCCCCGGACCGGACCGAGGGCCGCGAGCAGACCGTCACCGATCTCCGACAGGAACCGGCCCTGTGGTACCGGAATCAGGCCGAGCGCGGCGATCCGGGCGACCTGCGCGTCGCTCGTCACCGCCGCGTGTTCGATGCGGTGGCGCACATCCGTACGCGGGTGCAACCACTGCGCCTGCTCGTACGAGTCGAGGACGACGTCCAGGGCGGCGTCCCCGATGGCGTGCGTGGCGACCTGCCAGCCGCAGCGGTGTGCCTCGACGATGTACCGACGGATCTGCTCGGCCTCGTACTGGAGCAGTCCGCTGTTCCCTGGCGAATCGTGGTAGTCGCAGCACATCGCGGCGGAACGACCGATCAGCGAACCGTCCGAGAGGATCTTGGTCGGTCCGATGCGCAGCCACTCGTCGCCGAAGCCGGTACGCAAGCCGAGATCAAGGCCGTACCAGGTGACACCTGGTTCCACAGCGCCGCAATCGTGCAGTGCGGTGATGTAGGGCATGACCGTCATCCGGACGCCGAGAGCGCTTCGTTCGCGCGCCCGCATGTAGGCGTCCAGATCGGCCGGTCCGTTGCCGATTCCGTCGACGACGCCGATGCCTGGTTCGGTCACACTGGTCAAGCCGACCGCGAGGGCGGCCTGCGAACCGGCGGCGATGTTGGCGGACCACTGCTCGCTCGGCTCCGGCCTAAACACCCGCTCGACCAGTTGCATCGCCGTCTCCTGGAGCAACCCCGCGGCCCGCCCGTCCTCGTCGCGCACGACGTGGCCGCCAGGCACCTCGGGTAGTGCGGTGCGATCGGTGAATCCAGCTCGGGCGAACGCCTCCGTGCTGGCGACGGCCATGTGGTGCGAGGTGTGCACCAGCCAGACCGGCCGGCCCTGAGCGGCCCGGTCCAGTTCCTCAGACCTCGGATGAGCGCCGATCTTGTTCTGGTCGTACCCCGCCCCCAGTACCCACGCGCCGCCAGGCAGCGCCGCGGCCCGCTCGGCCACGGCCTTGTACAGCGCGTCAAGGCTGGGCGCCGAGGTGTAGGACACGTCCAGTTCACGCAGGCCTTTACCAACCAGACTCAAGTGGTGATGCGCGTCGTTGAAGCCCGGCACGGCGTGCGCGCCGCCGAGGTCGACGACGACGTCCGCGGAGCTGCCCTCCAACTCCTCGTCGAGTGCGACAATCCGGCCGCCCAGCACACCGACTGCGCGAGCGGTGGGGCGGTCCGGGTCGAGGGTGGTGAACCGTCCATTGTGGAACACCGCATCGAGGCGCAAATTCCTCAACTCCTTCTTGTTTGGAAGACATCAGACGGACGCCGCAGCGTGCCGCTCCTGAGCTGTGCGCAGCGCGGTGAGCCGGGCGAGCGCAGCGACACAGACCGTGGTGATCAGCAGCAGGGCCGTGTAGAACACGACCACGGGCCAGATCGAGCCGCTGGCGGTCAGCAAGGCCTGAGCCACGAAGGGCGTTGTGCCGCCGATGAGAGTCGAGCACAGCTGGTACGACAGTGAGATTCCGGTGTAGCGGACCCGGGAAGTGAACGAGCGGGCGAGGAATCCGGCTAGAACGGCGTAGTAGCCGGAGCCGGCGATGGTGGCAAGCGCGATGCCGCAGAAGACGAGCACTGGCTGCGCGGTATTGACCAGCAGGAACATCGGCACCGCAAGGACGACGCTGACCAGCAGTGAGCAAACCATGAACCGGGCCTCGCCAACTCGCTCGGAGATCAGCGCTGCGAGCGGCTGCCACACGAACTGCACCACCGAGATCCCGAGCAGGACGTAGAGCATCGTCTGCCGGTTCATGTGCAGTTCGTTGGTGGTCCAGGAGAGCACGAAGGTGTTCGTGAAATACGCGGAAGAGATGCCCATGATCGAGGCACCGATACCGAGCAGCACGCTGCGCCAGGCGGTCCGCAGCACCTCGGCGATCGGCAGCTTCACCACCTCGCCGCTCTCCCTGATCTGCTCGAATTCGTCCGACTCCTCAACCTTCATGCGGATCACGAGACCGACCACGACAAGCACGCCTGACAGCAGGAAAGGCACCCGCCAACCCCACGAGGCGAAGGCCGCGTCATCCAGGGTTCCGGCGGCCAAAAAGACCACGGTGGCCAGAATCGCCCCGGCCGGAGAACCCTGCTGCACCAGCATCGCGAAAAGTGACCCGCGGCCCTTCGGCGCGTTCTCGGACGCCATCAGCACCGCACCGCCCCATTCACCACCGACGGCAATGCCCTGAACCGCTCGAAGCAATGCCAGCAGCAACGGCGCGGCGATCCCGATCTGCGCGTGTGTGGGAACCAGGCCGATGAGGAACGTCCCGACGCCCATCATCAGCAGCGTGATGACCAAGGTTGTCTTGCGGCCCATGCGGTCGCCCAGGTGACCGAAAACGATGCCGCCGAGCGGCCGGGCGAGGAAACCGACCCAGAACGTCGCGAAGGAGGCGAGTACACCGGCGGCGGGCGAGACGGCGGGGAAGAACAGCTTTCCGAAGACGAGCGCGGACGCCGTTCCGTAGATGTAGAAGTCGTACCACTCGATGGTGGTGCCGACGAACGAGGCAAGACCCGCGCGACGGGCTTGCCGCGAAGCACCGGCGAGGGCTGGGCGTGGGACGTTCATGGGGCCTCCGGCGGACTCGGCGTTCACGACAAGGACCTATGTGGAATAGCGGTAGTTTGAGTTCGGCCGCCGATGCTGTCTAATACTTGCTTCCTAAGATCCCCATGCCTTCGAGGCATACCGGCATTCAGGAGGTCGTCATGGAACTGCGGGTGCTGCGCTACTTCCTCGTCGTCGCCGACGCCGAGTCGGTCACCGCCGCTGCCCGCCAGTTGCACATCGCCCAACCCTCCATCTCGCGCCAGTTGAGCGCCCTGGAGAAGGACCTAGGCGTCGTCCTCTTCAACCGCGGCGCCGGTTCACTGACGCTGAACGCCGCTGGTCGCCGCTTCCGCCCCATCGCCCAGGACCTGGTGCGCCGCGCGGAGCAGGCCACCGAGACGATGGCAGCCGCAGGCCAGGGCGAAAGGGCGGCGCTGACTGTGGTCGCTCCGCCCGCGACAGTCGCGTACCTGCTCGCCCCGTTCATGGCAGGCGGCGACACGGCGGGGCCCGCGCTCCACGACGCCATCCAGGAGGAGCCGAGCAAGGTCTTCGACACGCTGCTGCTCAGCGACGCCGACATCGGCATCTCCACCAACCCGGCCCCCGCCCCGCTGGAATCGGCGTTCCTCGGCCGCACTCCGGTGATGGCGCAGGTGCCCGCCGATCACCGCTGGGCCGGGCGCACCACGATCAGCCTCTCTGAACTGGTCACCGACCCACTGATCCTGATGACGCGCGCCAACGCGGCCCGGCTGGTCGTCGACGATGCCGTCAACCGCGCGGGCCTTACCCCCGCCGGTGTCGCCGAGACCGGCTCCTCCGCCTTCGCCCAAGCACTGGCCGCAGCGGGCCGAGGGGTGTGCCTGGTTACCGACCAGGCCCGCTTCGACCTGCGGGAGCTGATCGTGGAAGCTCCCGATGGCCCGTTGATCGTCCCCCTGTACGCGGGCTGGGACGCAGCGCACTACGCGCGCTCGGCGATCCACGCTTTGGTCGACGGCCTGCGCGCCTACTGCCACCAGCACACGCAGCGGTACCTGGAGCTGTCGCCGTAAGACATCGCGAGTCGACATCGGTCGAACGACCGATGTCCGGCGTGCGAGCCGTCCCTACTGTCCTCGCCACCGTCGCCGACCAGGAACGAACGAGGAGTGGCAGTGAACGGCAAGATCGCAGTGGTGACCGGTGCCGCCGGAGGAATCGGTGCCGTTTTCGCCGACCGGCTGGCGGGGCTCGGCGCGACCGTCGTGCGCGCCGACCTCGACCACGACGCCGAGACCGACGACCGGCTGCACCTTGACGTGGCAGAGCCCGCCTCGTGGGACCGGCTGCGGGACCTGGTGCACGAGCGGTTCGGGCCGGTGGACCTGCTGGTGAACAACGCCGGCATCAGCGCCCGGACGGACCTGCTCACCACCACCGACGAGGACTTCACCCGCGTGCTCGCCGTGAACGCCTTCGGCCCCTGGCGGGGTATCAGAACCTTCGCCGAGGACCTCGCGCGCACGCGTGGCGTCGTGATCAACGTCGGCTCGATCTACGGGGTCACCACCCCACCCGCCGACGCCGACACCGTTCCCACGTCGGTGGCCTACCAGATGAGCAAGGCCGCAGTGCACCAGCTGACCAAGATCGCCGCGGTGGAGCTCGCGCCGCGCGGGATCCGCGTGAACGCGGTGCTACCCGGAGTGTTCCGCACTCCCCTGCTCGACCACCTCCCGCCGGCGGCGCTGGACGCGCGGATCTCCGGCGCACCGATGTTCCGCCCCGGCGAGACCGACGAGCTGGCGAACGCGCTCACGTTCCTCGCCGGCCCCGAGTCCTCGTTCGTCACCGGTGTCCTGCTGCCCGTCGACGGCGGCTACCTGGCAGCTTCCTGACCCCGACCGGCCCCTCCCGAGGAGCGAACCCCATGACGGCACAACACAACAGACCCCCGGCGACCGGCACCCGGCCCGGGCTCAAGCTCCGCGCGGTCATCTCCGGCAGCGTCGGAAACCTGCTCGAGCAGTACGACAATCTCGTCTACGCCTACTCGACCGTGTACCTCAGCGCCCACTTCTTCGTGGGCGGCTCCACTTCAGCCCTGCTGTCCACATTCGCGGTCTTCGCAGTCGGCTTCCTCGCCCGGCCGCTCGGAACCATCTTCTTCGGCCACATCGGCGACAAACTGGGCCGGCGACCGGCGCTGATCGCGAGCGTGATCCTCATGGGCGCGGCGACCGTCCTCATCGGACTGCTGCCGGGCTACCAGACGATCGGGCTCGCCGCGCCCGTGCTGCTGGTGGTGTTGCGGCTGTTCCAGGGATTCGCCGTGGCCGGCGAGTGGGCAGGATCCGCCGCCATGCTCGTGGAATACGCCGGCCCGCGCTCACGGGGCCGCTACGGCAGCCTCAACCAGGTCAGCACCGCGGCCGGCTTCCTGGTCGCCGCGGCAGTGGTCGCCCTCAACTCACTGTTCTGGAGCGAGCAAGGCATGCTCGACTTCGGCTGGCGGGTGCCGTTCCTGATCGGTGCCGTGACCGCGCTCGTCGCGCTGCTGCTGCGCTTCGGCCTCGAGGACACGCCCGCCTACCAGGCGCAGGCGGCAGCCGGCACCACGAGCGACAGCCCGCTACGACTGGCCTTCCACACCCAGAAGACCGCAATGGCACGCGGCTTCTTCTTCACCGTGAGCTGGACGGTGGCCTACTTCTTCTTCCTCACCTACCTGCCGACCCATCTGCGCAAGCAGGTCGGCCTGGATTCGAGCACGGTCGAGGCCTCGAACATCGTAGGACTCGTCGTGCTGACGGTCGCGATCTTCGGCTTCGGCGTCCTCTCCGACCGAATCGGGCGGAAACCGCTGCTGCTCATCGGTTCCGGCGGGTTCGTGCTCCTCAGCTTTCCGGTCATGTGGCTGTTCCAGACCGGAAGCGTCGCGGGCGTGTACCTCGGTCAGGTGCTGATCGCGCTCGTCCTCGCTGCGTTCTCCGGTCCCGGCCCCGCCACGCTCGCCGAACTGTTTCCCACCAACGTCCGGTATTCGGCACTGGGCATCGGCTACAACTTCTCCGTCATGGCCTTCGGCGGCACGGCGGGATTCATCGCCACCGCGCTGATCGACGTCACAGGCAACGCGCTGGTCGTGGCCGCGCTGCCCACGGCTGCGGCGGTCATCACCTTCGTCACCGTGTGCTCGATGCCGGAAACCTACCGAACCGAACTGAAGTGAGATCGACCATGAGCGAACACAGCAATCCACGGCTGATCGTCGTGCAGGGCAGCTACCGGCAGATGGGCGAGGACCTCGGCGCGCGCACTGCGGATCTCATCGCGCGCAGCCTGGAGACCTACACAGGCCGGTTCCGCGACGACGCCGGACTCAGCAACGCCGACATCGACCGCTGGGGCCGGGTGTACCTCGACGTCGCCGCCTCCTACTCCCCCGAGATCGCCGCGATGCTCGAGGGCATGGCCACGGGTTCCGGGCACCCCGCGCACCGGCTCGCCGCGCTCAACGCACGCACGGAAATGCTGTACGGCACCGGCTACCGCGACGAAGGGTGCACGTCGCTGTCAGTCCTGCCCCGCTACGCGGAGAACGGCCACACCCTGCTGGCCCAGAACTGGGATTGGCATCCCGAACAGGCTGCAGCAACGTTCCTGCTGGCCACCCGCGACGAGACCGGGTTCCGCGTGCTGTCACTGACCGAGGCGGGCATGCTCGCCAAGAGCGGCCTCAACTCCGCGGGGCTCGGAGTGTGCGCCAACCTGCTGGTCTCCGACCTGGACCGCGGCGGTGCCGGTGTGCCGTACCACTACCTGCTGCGCGGCGCGTTGCAGGCCAAGACGATGTCCGGCGCGCACAAGCAGCTGCTGCCCGTCGAGAGGATCTCCTCCGGCAACGTGCTGCTCGCCGACGCGGGCGGCGAATCCATCGACTTCGAACTCGCGCCCGGAGTCTTCGGCACCCTTGTTCCCCAAGGCGGTCTGCTCACCCACTCCAACCACTTCCAGGCACAGTTGCCACTGCACGACCGGAAAGCCGCGACGAGCGCCCTCACGCTGCTGCGTCCGGTACGGGCCAGGCACCTTCTCGAACCCGCGCTCGAGCAACGCCGGGTGCGGGTGGCCGACATCGTGGCGACGCTGCGAGACGAGTGGTCCTATCCGGACGGCATCTGCCGCCACCCCGATCCCGACGTCCCGGCCTCCGAACGCGTGGCCACCGTCTATTCCCTGGTCATGGACCTGACCGACCGGGTGCTGTGGATCGCGCCCGGTCCCCCGAGCAGCCGCGGCTACGCGCGCTGGGAGCTGGACACCCTCTTCGACGACCCACGCGTCGCGCCGGTGGAGTTCCCGCCCGACACGCAGTCCACACCCGAGGTGGTGTCCGCATGATCCGTGGAACCGTCTGCCTGACCTTCGATTTCGACGCCATCTCGCTGTGGATCGCGCGCGGCCAAACCACGCCTGGCCCGATCTCCCGAGGCGAGTTCGGCGCGTACGCGATCGACCGCATCCTCGCGCTGCTTCACCGCACCGAGGTCCCGGCCACGTTCTTCATCCCAGGGCACACGCTGGAGACCTACCCAGCCCAGTGCGCGGCCATCGCCGAGGCGGGTCACGAGATCGCGCTGCACGGCTACGCACACGAGCCGGTGACCACCTTGGACAGAGAATCCGAGGTGGCCGTGAACCGGCGATCGGCCGAGCTGATCGAAGCGCTGACCGGACACCCGCCCGCGGGACACCGCACCCCGAGCTTCGATTTCACCGACAGCACGGTCGCGATCCTCACCGAGCTCGGCGTCGAATACGACTCGTCGTTGATGGGCACCGACTTCGAGCCCTACCTCGCGCGCTCCGGTGACCGGTGCGAGGTCGATGGGCCGTACCTCTTCGGCGACACCGCACCGGTGGTCGAACTGCCCGTCTCCTGGACGCTGGACGACTACCCGCACCTGGAATTCGTGCGCACGTCGCAGTTCGTGATGCCAGGGCTCCAGGACGCCGAGACCATGTTCGCCCGTTTCCTCGGCGACGTCCGTTACATGGCGAACACCGTCGCGGACGGGGTCGCGACCGTGACGCTGCACCCTCAAGTCATCGGCCGGGGCGCGCGCATGGTCGCGCTCGAGCAGTTCATCACCGGCTGCCACGAGCTCGGCGTCGCCTTCGAGTCGTGCGTCGATGTCTCCCGGCGGGTCCGCCCCGCTTTGCTAGGAGGGTGAACGTGGCAGCGAAGCGGTCGGTCCTGATGATCGGAGCGCAGGGAGGCATCGGCCGTGCCGTGACGAGTCGGCTGGAGGCGGCGGGCTACACGGTCACCGGCGTCGACCTGCCCGAACTCGACCTCGCCGAGCGGGACGTCGTTGCGACGCACGTGGCGCGGCTGTGGGCCGAGCACCGCGGTTTCGACGCGCTTGTCCACGCGGCGGGCGTCTTCCCCGCAGCGCCGGTGACAGCGAGCGACGAGGATCTGTTCGACCGAGTCATGGCCGTCAACACGCGCTCGGCGCTGAGCGCCGGGGCGCAGTTCGTCCGCGACTGCGTGGCCGAAGCCCGGCCGGGAACGCTGGTATTCGTCAGCAGCGGCGCCGCCAGCCGAGCACGGCCGGGCACGGCGGTCTACGCGGCGTCCAAGGCGGCGCTCGATGCGTTGGTACGCGGCTTCGCACTTGAGCACGGCCGCGACGGGATCCGGTGCTGCGCCGTGGCTCCCGGGTTCGTCGACGTTGCCTCGGCCATCAACCCCGTGCCCCGGTCGTACGTGGAGGAGGTTCGCGCGGCCAGCGTCCAGGGCCGGATTGGCCGTCCTGACGACATCGCCGCCGTGATCGCCTGGCTGCTCAGCGAGGACGCCTCTTGGGTCAACGGGCGCACCGTGCCCGTTGATGGCGGTGATGGCATCGGCTCGGTGACCGCCCCGACGTGGCTCAGCTGAGCACGGGCGGCACCAGCCTCCGGTTGGTGCCGCCCGAGATGCGGTACGCCAAGTGCGGGTGGCCGCGCGTCGGGTCGTCGGTGTCGTCGGGGTAGCTGAGCCCGTGCTGACCGCGCCCCACGAACTGATGCGCTCCTGTCACTCCGAACGACGACGTCGATCGCAACCGCTCTTGCACGGCCGCGAAGTCCCACGGCCTGCTGACCAGACTCCACGCCTGGGCCAGGACATTCACCATGTCGTAATGCACCGCCGCGGCCGCGAGCCCCGGATCGGCCCCGAAGGCCGCGCGGAACCGCCGCTCGAACCCGTCGCACACGGGACTGTCCACGTTGCCGATCACCGTAGACCACACCAGGCCCTCGCTGACTTCACCGAACCGCCTGGTGAAACCCGGGGCCACCGGCGACCACGCGGCATGCACCAGCGCGTGCTCGCGCAGCGCCCCGGCGGTGGACAGGAACGCGCGCAGTGTCGGCTCAGGGAAGATCGACAAGGACACGGCATCCGGCTCGGCCTGTTCCAGCCGCCGGATGAGGCCGCTGAAACTCGCGGTGCGGTCCGGAACCGATTCGAGGAACACGAGCTTCCAGCCGGCCTCTGCCGCTTGGCGCTGCACGCGATCGAAGACTCCCGTGTCGAACGTGCTCTCCCGCTGGAGCACGGCCAGCCTCCGGCGCCTCGGCCGGAACGAACCGCTGTCCTCCAGGTACCGGACCGTCCGCAACAAACCCGGCACATAGGCGGATTCGGTCGAGCAGACCTGGAACACGGCACCCAGGCCATCGGGGTCCGCGCGCACGTCTTCGGACAGGACTGCCCCGGTCATGCTGTGCAGCACCGGCGCTCCGGCAGCTGCCGAGGCCGCGACCGCAGGTCGCGCGAACGGCAGCGGAAAATTCCCCAGCATGATGGCGTCCACGCCGCGCGCGGTGAGCGCCGTGACCGCTTCCAACAGCTCCTCTGACGTCGCGGCAACGGTCACGTGCTCGACACGGCGACCCGCGATGCCACCGCGCGCGTTGAGCTCCTGCACCGCGAGCTTCGCCCCGCGGCGCATCGCCACGACGTCTCCGCCGGCCGACGGGTTCGCCGGGTACACCGCGCCGAGCAGCGCCGGCCGGGGCCGCGGAGCACGCACTGCCACCCGCGGTGCTGTCACGGGACCACGCAGCACCGCGAGCAGCGGTCCAGGAAGCACCAGATCGGGGCTCGGCAAGGGCGCCACGTAGGCGTCCTCCGCAGCGATCAGCGTCGCCACAAGCGCACGGGAGGTGGCCCCGGTCTTGGCGAAGACGTGCTCAAGGTGTGTGGCCACCGTGCGGCGTGTGCAGCCGAGCGCCGAGGCAATCTCCTGGTTTCCCAGCCCGCTGGCAGCGCACGTGGCGACCTGCAGCTCGCGCACGGTCAGCCCGTAGGGGGCCTCGACGTCGACGATGTCGAGACGCGCGACGCGCCGCTGCGTGTCCGGCACATCGACTGTCACACGACGCACCCCGCTACCGGCGATGTCGAGGTAGCGCACGAACCCGCCGCCCAACGCGCGCACCGCACGCTTCGCCACGAGCACTAGATCCGGCCGCGCCGCGAAGAACGCCGCATCACTGCCGCTCCCGCGCCCGGATTCCGGTTGCAGCCACCGCCGCGCGCCATTGAACGGGATCATGTCGTCCACTGGTTCCACCACCGGAGCCTCCCTTCGTCGCCGACACCACGCCAACGGATCCGTCCTGGCAGAGGAAGTATCCACCCTGCTCGTGTCCAGATACCAGCGAATCTCGGTGGGCGTGCGTGGTGGCGGTGCGAGGGACTGACCCAAGACGATCGCTGGACGCAAGCGCCCGCGATCAGCACACCCGGAATTGAGCCGACGTGGTCTCAGCGATCGGAGGAATGACGAGTTCCCCGCCGGGCGGCACAGCGTGCACGCGTGCCGCCCGGGGATCTACCTCGCAGTAGCTGCCGCGCCGGGCATGGGCGCTAGCTTGTTGGCCTCGGCGACGGCGGCGTTCCAACTGAACTCGTTGTTGTCGCTGAAGTAGTAGTAGGTGGCGCCGTTCGGCATCATCGCGACCGTGATGCCGCCGTACCCCGACATGAACGGTACGTGGAAGGGGCTGGTGTAGGCGGGGTTGTCGGCGGAGGTGAATTCCTTTCCCCAGAAGCCGTTCTGGTACTTCATGGCCTTGGCGCCGGTGGTGGTCATGCCCCGGGCCTCCGGGTCGCGTTGCATGGTGGCCGCGAGCAGGGCTGGGTCGAGGATCTGTGTTCCGTTGACGGCGCCGTGGTCGTTGTTGAGGAACTTGGCGAACCGGGCGACGGAGTCCTGCGTCCAGAACATGCCGTACCCGCCGAAGGGTGCTCCGCCGGGGCTGTTGTCGGTGCGGGAGGAGACGAGCGAGTCGGGCCCGACACCGACGGGCTCGAGCACGTCATCACCGAGCATGTCGAAGATGTCGGCGTCCGAACCGGCCTTGTCCTGCAGGTAGTTGTTCATCGCGCGGGTGGCGAGGAAGGTGTCCGAGGTGTGGTAGACCCACTGGCCGCCGGGACTGGCCTTACGCGGGAAGGACAGGGCGAGTCGCATCTTGTCGGCGTAGGGCTCGGCTGCGAAGAAGTCCGCCATAATGGGGCCCGATTCGTCGATCTCGTAGCCTGGCGAGGTGTAGTTCCCGGTGGCCATGTCGAGAGTCTGGTCGAGGGTGACGCCGCTCCAGGCGGTGTTGCCGGCGATCTCGGGGATTCGGTCGGAGAGCATCTCCTGGACCACGGCATAGCCGTAGCGCTTCGCCAGACGCAGCATGGCTGCTCCCGCGAACGCCGACTTCGCGGTCGAGTACGAAGGCAACAACATCTGGCCGCAGAACGGGTACTCCCCTTGCCGGGTCCGGCAGTTGCCCACGTAGTGCACTCCGCCGAAGTAGAAGCCCAAGGTGCTCAGCGCGGACGGCGTGATGCCGGCGCCGAACTTCGCCACGTCCACCCCACTTTCCGGGTAGTCGGTGGCCAGCGCCGAGACGGGCTTGGTCGGGAGCCGGTCCCCGACCTCGGAGGCGTATGCGTCGCGCAGGTTCTCGGCGCCGTCGACGGGGCCGGGCCGGTAGGTGGCCGGCACCTGGCCCCACATGTCGAACTGGAAGTACTCGCAGGTCTCCGTGGTGATCTGGTAGCGAACTTCGGAGACCGATGTGGCGTCGAAGAGGAACGTCAGGGCGCCGTTGTGCACGCAGTTCGCGTTGCGCTCGACGAGCGCGAACGGCAGTGAGGCGCGGGTGCGTTGACCGTCGCCGTCCTCGTTCCACGCGCGGCCGGGCCCCACCGCCAGGTTCCACGCCTGGTTCCCCGTGTACTGCAAACCGCGCTTCGCCGGGACGAGGTGACTACCGTTTTGCACCAGGGCGATGTCAACCGGTGGCAGGTGCCGGGTGGCCTCCGTGTCTCCGTATCCGTGCGGGTCCTTCAGTGCGCGGAAACCGCCTGTGGTGGAGAGACCGTTGAGCGTGAGGGTGCCTTCGAAGCTGTGCGTGGGTGGCGCTGCCTGGGCGGGGAGTGCGAAGGCGTTGTCGGGCACCGTGTCGGTGGCGGTGCCCTCGGTGAGTTGGCCGGCGGTGAGTTCGGCCCGGTTCACCGCACCGCTCCCGGTGAGCGGATCGCCCGGTACGGGCACGGCGTGGGCGGACGCCGCGATCGTCGGTGGCGAGACGGTGCACAGCGCCGCGAGCACGACAGTAACGGCGGTGGCACGGCTCAACCCTCGGCCATGGAAGGGTTTGGGCATGGAGCGTGTCCTCTCGGGCCGGCAGCAGATACGGATATCGACGCATGCTGGGGCCCGCCGGGACCGCCGTCCAATACCTGCCCGGTCTGATCAGGCTGCCCGCCAGGTATACCTCCAGCTCACTCGCGGGCGGTGACCTGAGGCCCGTACTGCTCGATGCAGAAGCGCGACAGCCCCGCGGCGAACGCCTCGATGCTGCGCAGCGCATAGTGGCCGGCGTCCCACGCGGCGTGCAGATGGATCTGCAGCGGCTCGCCCGCGCCGTCGAGGATCAGCAGCGGGTGAAGGTCGAAGCGGGGATCGTCGGAGACCACCGCAATTCCGTGGCCCGAGGCCGCCATCGCCTGTGCGACGTGCGGGGTGTCGCATTCCAGCACGATGTCGTACGAGGCGTCGGCGTCCTGCACAGCGTGGTCCAGGATGCGTCGGGTGCCGTGCGCCGGGGTGAGGACGATCAGGGGCGCCGCGGCGAGTTCCCCGATCGTGACGCCGTCCCGGTCCGCCCAGGCGTGGTCAGCCCGCACATAGGCCCACAGCGGCAGGCGCGCCACGGGCAGCCCGGCGAAACGGCGTCTCGGAGGCGCCGAGGAAATGGCGATGTCGGCGCCCCTCCCCAGGGCCTGGTACGCACGAGCCGGGCTTTCCGCCTGCACCGTGACGAGCGGATCCTCCGGTCCCCAGGTGGCCAGGAACGGCGCGATCACGTCGGTGATGGTGGTGGGCGGCGCAGCCACGGTGATCCGCATGGCGCGCCCGGACGCCAGCGCTCCGACTGCGGCCTCGGCGGCGTCGGCTCGGGCGACCAGATCTCGGGCCAACGGAAGGAAGCGCCGGCCGGCGGCGGTCAGGACCAGCTGCTTGCCGCCGCGATCGAAGAGCGTCATGCCCAACGACGCCTCCAGGCCGCGCAGTTGGCGCGACAGCGAGGGCTGGGCGACGCGGACCTCCTCGGCGGCCTTGGTGACGGAACCGGTCTCCACGATGGTCAGGAAGTAGCGCAGCACTCGCAGGTCCATGGCAATGGCCTCTCGGAAGACGGCGGAGGCAGAACACTTGCATGCCTCAAAGGCATGCAAGTCAGCCCTAGGAAGTATTTGAAACTATAGGTGACGGGCCCCACGCTTTTCTCACCTTCGCTCCCGCCGCCCGGAGCCCACGCCCTCGGCGGCTGAACCACCGCCGACTGCTCCCGCCAGAAACCTCCCTTCGATTGGCTGGTGTTCCCCGCATGGCCCGCCCCCTGCCTCTGATCCTCGCCCAGGCGCCCGGCCGCCCGGCCGACGACCTCGCAGGCTTCACCTCCGACGTGGAGCGGCGCGTGAAGCTGCGCGCACCAGGCGCCCTCGTCGTCTACCCCGAGCTGCACCTCGGCGAGACCACCCCAGGCGTTCCGTCCTCGCCGGAGAAGGCCGCCGAGCCGCTCGGCTGCAAACGGGACGCTGCCCTCGCCGAACTCGCGGGCGACCTGGGCATCTGGCTGGTGCCCGGCAGCGCCTACGAACGCGGCGCCGACGGCCGCGTCCACAACACGGCACCCGTCTACTCGCCGCAGGGAGAACGCCTCGCCGCGTACCGCAAGATCTGCCCGTGGCGCCCCTACGAGACGACCGCACCCGGCAACCGGTTCGAAGTCGTCGACCTCGCGGGGATCGGCCGTATCGGACTGTCCATCTGCTACGACACCTGGTTCCCGGAGGTCTCCCGCCATCTGGCGTGGCTGGGCGCCGAGTTGATCGTCAACGTGGTGCGCACCTCGACGAGCGACCGCACGCAGGAAGTCGTCCTCAACCGCGCCAACGCCATCGCCAACCAGGTCTTCGTCGCCAGCGTCAACTCCGCCGCCCCGTCCGGGATCGGCCGCAGCCTCGTCATCGATCCACAGGGCACGGTGCGCACCGAAACCGTCGACGCCGGCGACACCACCCTCACCGACGTGATCGACCTCGACGAGGTCGGCAACGTCCGCCGCTACGGCACTGCGGGCCTCAACCGCGTCTGGGACCAGTTCCGCCCCGGTGACGCGCCCCTCGAACTCCCGCTGTACGGGGGCCGTATCGACCCCGCCACCTGGAACCCCACAGCTTGTAACCCCGTCCCCACCACCGAGGAGCCACCACGATGAGCAGCGAGCCCCGGAACACCATGAGACTGAAGGGCGACCTGAGCCTCTTCTCCGTCGTCCTCTTCGGCCTGGCCTACATCTCCCCCGGCATCGTCGTCACCATCTTCGGCGTGGTCGCCGCCACCAGCGGTGGCGCGGCCCCGACGGCGTTCGCCGTCGCCACCGTCGCGATGCTGCTCACCGGTCTGAGTTACGCGAAGATGGCGCGCGCCGTGCCCGGTTCGGGATCCGTGTACACCTACGCCCGCAGAATGCTCGACGGCCGCATCGGCTTCCTGTCCGGCTGGGCGATGCTGCTCGACTACTTCTTCATCCCGATGGTTGGCTGGCTCATCACCGCGATCTACTTCAACGCCCAGTTTCCTGACGTGCCCAAGTGGGTCTGGCTGATCGTCTCGGTGGCCCTGACCACCGGCATCAATGCTTTCGGCATGAAACTCGCAGACCGCGTCAACAAGGTCCTGATGTTCATCGCGGTCGGCTCGCTGGTCCTCTTCGCCACCCTGTGCGTCGTCTTCCTCGGCAAGCACGGCTCGTCCGCCCCGGTCACCGACTCCCTCTGGAACGCCGGCACTTCGATCGGCGCCATCACCGCGGCCGCGGCCATCGCCGCGTATTCCTTCCTCGGCTTCGACGCCGTCTCCACGCTCGGCGAGGAAGCCAGGGGCGGGGCGCGGACGATCGGCCGAGGCATCATCGGGTGCGTCATCGCCGCTGGCGCGATCTTCATCGTGCTGTCCTTCGTGATGCAACTCGTCCACCCGGGCGCGCAGTTCGCCGACGTCGACGCAGCCGCCTACCACCTGAAGGTGCAGGTCGGCGGCGAGACGTACGCCGAGATCATCAACTTCGTCACCATCGCCGGGTCCATCGCCTCCTGCATCGCCCTGCAGGCGTCCGCCGCCCGCCTCATGTACGTCATGGGACGCGACGGCGTACTGCCCAAGGCCGTCTTCGGCAGGCTGTCGGCGAAGACCGGCACCCCGGTCAGCAACCTGCTGTTGACCGCGGCCGCCGGTGTCCTAGCGATGAAGCTCGACCTGACCACGGCCACCTCGTTCATCAACTTCGGCGCTTTTCTCGGCTTCGCCGTGGTCAACATCTGCGTGATCGCCCACCTGGTCCGCGAGCGCCGGCGAGGCCGCCGCCTGGGCCTGTTCTCGTACCTGGTGATGCCGGTCATCGGCGGCGCCGTCTCCGTCTATCTGCTCACGCAGCTCGGTGACGTCGCGCTCCAGATCGGCGGCGTATGGTTGGCGATCGGCGTTGTCTATCTGGCCGTTCTGACCAAGGGCTTCCGCCGGCCCGCACCGGAGATGACCTTCGACGACGACACCGCGGCCACGGACAGAGCCACCAGATAGCTCACCTCGCCGCCGCACCCCCTGTCTTTCAGTCGACGCCTGGAGCTGACGACGCCCCGTCAGGTGGACGGGGCGTCGCCAGCGTGAGGATCAGACGCGGGTTCCAGGACACTGCCACCAGGTGCGCTGATCCCATCGACGAAAACGGCGAGGTTGCGCACGGAGGTCTCAGTGCCTGCCTCGAATCCTTTTCTGGCAGGGCAGGCGCCGTGGTTGCTGCTGATCAGCGCCGCGATCGCCTGGGCTGCCAGGTAGGGAACGATGTTCCAGCGATCAGCCACATGTGCCTCCGGCTGGGCATCCACGGCGAACCCGAGCACGTCGCGCACTGCTCGAAAGGAAGTTCTCGATATCAAAGGTAAAAGGGATCACGCGCCGAGCACCGCCGGAGGATTCACAGCGCCTCAGCCGCTCCGATCCCAGCGCGGGTGCGGTCCAACACGCGTCAAAACTCCTTCCCGAGAGGAGTGCCACCCACGAGCGGATCGTCAGCAGTCAGTGTCGCCCGCTCGCTGGAGCGGACGTGGTCGCGCATGGCGAACTCGGCGCCGAAACCGTCCTTCTCCTTGATCATTTCCAGCACGTGCCGGTGTTCCGATAGCGAGGCGCCGAGCCGTCCCGGGCGAGTCAGTGATGCCGACACGAAACGGTGGTAGGCGAGCTGATTCATCAGCTTCCGGTAGTGCGTGTCCAGCTGCGTGCTGTCGGCGCCGCGCACCAACAGCTCGTGGAACTCGTGGACCAGGCCGGCATAGCCCTCGGCGTCCTCCTTGACGACGGCGTGGCCAGAACGTTCGATGTTGTCCTCAAGCTCGTCCAAGATCGGAACCGAGCCCCGGGACGCGAGCAGCCGCGCCGCCATCCCTTCAAGCATCTCCTTGAGCTCGAACAGTTCCACGACCTCGCGACGACTCGGCCGGCGGACGAAAGTACCGACCCGTGGCCGGATTTCAACCAAGCCCTCGATCTGGAGCTGCTTGAGCGCTTCACGAACCGGGGTCCGAGAGACGTCGTACTCGATGGCCAGCGCCGTTTCCGACAGTGGCTCACCCGGCAGGTGGCGACCTTCAATGATGCCGCTGCGAACTCCTGCGACAACGCGTTCTTGCGCTCCACCGCGGCCGGACCGGACACCCTGCTGTTGCATGCAAGTAAAGGTAGGTCGGCCCGGATCTGTTTGCAACAGAATGCCGCGACCTCTTGCCGTTCAGAACCGATTAAGTCCAGGTCTAGGCCGAATACTGCTCGCGTAGCCTCATCGGTTGAGCACAGATCTGGGTATTGACCGTCGCTGCTGTTGCATGCCACGGTTCCTTCCAACACGGCTGCCTGCCCCTGCTGGCACAACGCACTTCCACTGTTCTTTCAGGCCAGTTCACGGAGACAACGATGTCTGATTCACCTACCGCGTCGCCGGAACACCGGCGACCCGGGCCCGTCCTGCTCGTCTCGCTCACCCTGGCGGTCGCAATCGCCGTGTGGGGCACCGCCGCCGGTGACTCGCTGTCCCGGGTGGGCTCGGCCGCGCTCGACGGCATCACCCGCAGCTTCGGCTGGGCCTACCTGCTGGTCTCGCTCGGGTTCCTGATCTTCCTGGTGTTCCTCGCCTGCAGCCGCTATGGGCGGTTGCGGCTCGGCCGCGACGACGAACGTCCCGCCTTCCGCAGGCTCACCTGGTACGCGATGATCCTGTCCGCGGTGATGGGCATCGGCTTGATCTCCTACGGAGTCGCCGAACCGATCACCCACCTCGCCGAGCCACCGCACGGCATGGCCGCGCCGATGACGCCGGCCGCCGCGGTCACGGCGATGCAGTTCTCCTTCTTCGACTGGGGACTGCACGCCTGGGGCATCTTCGCCGTCGTCGGCCTCGCCATGTCCTGGTCGATGTTCCGGCGCGGACGCCCCGGCCTGGTCAGCGCCCTGTTCCGGCCGCTGCTCGGCAAGCGCACCGAAGGACCCGTGGGTGGCGCGATCGACGTGTTCGCGGTCCTGGCGACGCTGTTCGGCACCACCACCTCCCTCGGACTCGGGGCGATGCAGATCAACGGTGGGTTCACCGCCCTGTTCGGCATCCCCGACTCCCCACCCGTGCAGTTCGCGATCATCGGCGTGATCACCCTGCTGTTCACCGCCTCCGCCCTGACCGGCGTCGCGCGCGGCATCCGGTTCCTCTCTGAGACCAGCATGGGACTGGGCGCGCTGCTGTTCGCGTTCGTGCTCGTCGTCGGCCCCACCCTGTACCTGGTGGACCTCTACGTGCAGACCATCGGCCGTTACGTCAGCGAGCTCGTATCAGCCAGCCTGATCACCCCGGCCAGCGGCGATCTGGACTTCATGCAGTCCTGGACCTACTTCATGCTCGCCTGGTGGCTGTCCTGGGCGGCGTTCGTGGGGGTGTTCCTGGCGCGCATCTCGCGCGGCCGCACGATCCGCGAGTTCGTCACCGGTGTGCTCGTCGTGCCCAGCGCGGTGTTCTCCATCTGGTTCACCGCCTTCGGCGGCACCGCGATCCACAGCGACCTCGCCGGCAGCACCCGCATCGCGGTGGCGGCCGCAGCCGATGAGAACTCGGCGTTCTTCGCCACCCTCCAGTCCCTCCCGCTGCCCACGCTGACCTCGATCGTCACGATCGTGCTCGTCGTGCTGTTCTTCGTCTCCGGCGCCGACGCCAACACCTTCGTGCTCGGCATGCTCACCAGCCGGGGGTCCGAGCAACCTCCGCAGTGGATCCTCGCGCTGTGGGGCGTGGTCACCGGCGCCGCCGCCATCGCCCTGCTCGCCGCGGGCGGCCTGGAATCCCTGCAGCAGATGGTGATCGTCACCTCCGCACCCTTCCTGCTCATCCTCATCGGCGTCGCCATCGGCTTCTGGAAGGACCTCAGGACGGAGTTCGTCCCACATGACCCTTCCCTGATCGAGGGCGCTGTGACATCCACAGCCGCCCACAGCACAGTCGCACTGCCTGCGTCGGCGAACTCCGTCGGCTCCAGCGACAGCGAGCGACTCGACGGCCCTGTCCCCGCATCACTCCCGGCTGAACCGAGGAACTGACCCGCCCCTGACCGACGCCGGGGTCCGGCGCCAACCAATTTCGCTACGAGGCAAAGCAGCTCTGTCGGGCACGGCTCCAAGACCGTGCCCGACAGAGTCGCGAGCGGCGACGGCGCCATGCTCCGCAGGCGACGATTGCTGCGGCACGGCAGTGGAGAACGGCCGATGTGAGATGCACCCCGTGGCGCAGGAGCTGCAATTTCGGGCGCCATTCGAGTAAATTGGACGCATGAGCTCACACCTCGACCCAACAGGTTTTCGACGGGTCTCTCAGCGCATTTCCGCGATCGGCGAGTCGGTCACTCTCGCCGTGGATGCCAAGGCGAAGGCGATGCGAGCTGCCGGAGAGTCGGTTGTGGTTTTCGGCGCTGGCGAACCGGACTTCCCCACTCCCGATTACATCGTCGAAGCCGCTGTTCGGGCGTGCCGCGAGCCGCGTTTTCACCGCTACTCCCCCGCGGCTGGACTTCCCGAGCTCCGCGAAGCGATCGCGGAGAAGACCAAGCGGGACTCGGGATTCCAGGTCGAGCCGTCGCAGGTCCTCGTCACCAATGGTGGCAAGCAAGCGATTTACGAGGCGTTTGCCGCCATCGTGGATCCCGGCGACGAAGTGATCGTCCCGGCTCCCTACTGGACGACGTATCCGGAGTCGATCGCCCTTGCCGGTGGTGTCCCGGTCAATGTGACCGCGGACGAGTCGACCGGGTACCGCGTTTCCGTCGAACAACTCGAGGCTGCCCGAACGGATCGCACGAAGGTCTTGTTGTTCGTCTCTCCGAACAACCCCACGGGCTCGGTCTATTCACGCGATGAGATGGAGGCGATCGGGCGCTGGGCCGCCGATCATGGGCTTTGGGTCGTGACAGACGAGATCTATGAGCACCTCGTCTATGGGGCGGCCGAGTTCCACTCGCTGCCGGTGGTCGTTCCGGAGATCGCGGATCGGTGCATCGTCATCAACGGCGTGGCGAAGACCTTTGCCATGACGGGCTGGCGCGTGGGATGGATGATCGGGCCTACCGATGTCGTCAAGGCAGCTGCGAACTTGCAGTCGCACACCACGTCCAACGTGTCCAACGTGGCTCAGGCCGCAGCACTGACCGCGGTATCCGGCGACCTGTCCGCGGTCGCTGAGATGAAGTCGGCGTTCGATACCCGCCGACAGACCATCGTGCGCATGTTGAACGAGATCGACGGGGTCGTGTGCCCCGAGCCGGAGGGAGCCTTCTACGCCTATCCTTCGGTGAAGTCACTGCTGGGCAGGGACTTCGGTGGTGTCCGTCCGAGCACGACGGTCGAGCTCGCCGAACTGCTGCTGGACAAGGCCGGCGTGGCCCTCGTCCCGGGAGAGGCATTCGGGACTCCCGGATATCTCCGCCTGTCCTACGCACTCGGACTTGACGACCTCACCACAGGCGTGTCCCGCATCGCCGAGTTCGTCTCCGGCGCGTGAGCGAGCACCCCGGAAGCCTTGAGACACGACCGGTCGCGAGGCTTCCGGTCTCCACTCATGCTTGCGCGACCCGAACATCGTCCAGACCCCAGCGATATCTGGACTGGACAACGCGAAGCCCGCATCCCGAACGAGATGCGGGATTCGACGGCCGTCAGCCCTGAGCGACAACCCCGACCTCATACGGCACCTGGTCGTACGACCTCGCCGCAGCGAGATCCACGTCCTGCCACTCCGCCTCAGCAGTCGCGATCTGACCTTCGGCCTGGAGGTCAGCCAGGATCCAGTCCGCTACCGGGGACAGATCACTGGTACGCGAAGCGCACGACCGCGCCTCACCGCGCAGGTACACCACCACGCCCTCGCCCTGAGCTGCGAATCGGCGCATCGCGTCGTCGAGCTCACGCCCGCACCCGCACGCCTGGCTACGCAGAACGTCACCAACGAGGCATTCGTGGTGAACGTGCACCGGAGTGGTCGTGCTGACCCGGTGCTCTTCCCCGGCGATGAGTGCCAGGTGCTCGGCGTGGTCTCGTCCCGAATAGCCAACAACGTGAAATCGTCCGTGCTCGGTAGGAAGCGAGGTCGACACCACTCGTTGCACGAGCGGTTCCGTGCTCTGCCGGTAGCGGACGAGATCATCGATGGAGAGCATGACGAGGCCATGCTCGGCGGCGAAGCGCTCCAGTTCCGGGCCGCGCGCCATGGCGCCAATCTGTTCGGTGGAGACGATCTCGCAGAGCGCACCTGCCGGATGCAGCCCTGCCATGCGCGCGAGGTCGACCGCGGCTTCGGTATGTCCTCGTCGAGCGAGCACGCCGTCTTCCTGGGCGCGTAGCGGAACGACGTGTCCTGGTCGCTGGAAATCGTCCGCGGCCATCGCCGGATCAGCCAGGCTCGCGATCGTCCGAGCGCGTGCTCTGGCAGAGATTCCGGTGCCGTTGTCGCAGCGATCGACAGCGACGCAGTAGGCCGTTCGATACGGATCGTCGTTGTCGTGGTGCATCGGTGGCAGGTCCAGCCGTGCGCAGTCCGAACCGGTCAGGGCAACGCAGATGAACCCCGATGTGTGCCGCACCATGAACGCCAGGAGCTCCGGAGTTGCTCGCTCTGCGGCGAAGATGAGGTCGCCCTCGTTCTCGCGGTCGAAATCGTCGACCACGATCACCGGGCGTCCTTCGGCGATCGCCGACAATGCCGCCTGAACACGGACAACGCTGCGATCAGGGAGAAACGACGTCATCAGAGGATCCATTCAGATTGCTGTGAGACTGACCCGCCAGGCGAACTCGCGCATCGCCCGACGGTGGTCGGGCGATGCGCGGACGCGGTAGCGACTCGTGCTACTGGAACGCTGGCACCACTTCGTCGATGAAACGCTTCAGAGAGGCGCGCTTGTCCTCGTGGGACATGCTGTTGTCGGTCCAGAAGCTGAACTCGTCAATGCCGAGCGCCTCGTACTCCTTGAGCCTGGTGATGACCTCCGCAGGAGTGCCGATCATCGCGGTGCGGTGCAACGATTCCGGCTCGAACTCCGGCCGGTCGGCGAACTTCGACTTCGGACTCGGCTCGAGGAACCCGTTCGTGGGCACGGTCTTGTTACCGAACCACGCGTCGAAGGTGCGGTAGAACTTCGAGATCGCCTCAGCTGCAGGGCGCCAGCCCTCGGGCTCATCCGGCGAGTGCACGTAGGTGTGGCGCAGCACCATGATCTCCGGCTCGGCCACTTCCGGGTGGTTGGCGACGGCGTTGTCGAACTTCTCCTTGAGGGCGGCGACCTCCTCGTAGCCCTTCATCAGCGGAGTGACCATCACGTTGCAGCCCTGCTCCACCGCGAAGTCATGCGATGCGGGGTCGCGCGCCGCGATCCACATCGGCGGCGTGGGCTGCTGGACCGGCTTCGGAACGCTGGTCGCGGTCGGGAACTGCCAGATCTCACCGTCGTGGGCGTAGTCGCCCTGCCACAGCGCCCGCACCGCAGGGACGAGCTCTCGGAGGTGGGTAGCACCGTCGGTGGCCTTGGTGCCGGGGACCATGCGGTCGAACTCGACCTGGTAGGCGCCGCGGGCCAACCCGACCTCCGCCCGCCCATTGCTGATGACGTCGAGAAGCGCCGACTCACCCGCCGCGCGAATGGGGTTCCAGAAGGGCGCGATCAGCGTTCCCGCGCCGAGGCGGATCGTGCTGGTCTTGGCCGCGAGGTAGGAGAGCACCGGGTAGGGGTTCGGCGAGATCGTGTATTCCATGGCGTGGTGTTCGCCGACCCAGACGGTGCCGAATCCGCCGGCCTCGGCCATCAGCGCCAGCTCTGCGAGGTTTTCGAACTGCTCGCGGTGGGTGGTCTGCTCGTCCCAGCGTTCCATGTGGGCGAAGAGGGAAAACCTCATTGTTCATCCTCCGGTGGTGTTTCAAACGTCTCCGCGATGGTGCGATCCCCCGTGGCCCAGTGCGTTCTGGGAACCTCGCGCACGATGACGCGGATGTGTTCGGGTCGCGTGCCGACGGTGGCGAGCACCGCCTCGTGCACGGCGGTCATCATCGAGCGGATCTGCTCCTCCGAACGTCCCTGTGCAAGAGTCACTTCGACGAGCGGCATCTCAGCTCCGCATCACGAACGGGTCCGGAACGGGACCTTCGTCGGTGTTGATCCAGACGCTCTTGAGCCTGGTGTATTCCTTGATGGTCTCGGCGCCGTGCTCAACCCCGACGCCGCTGCTCTTGAAGCCCTCGCGGGGCGACATCGGCGACATCGCTCGGTAGGTGTTGACCCAGACGGTGCCGGCGTCGAGCCGATCGGCCATCCGGTGCGCACGGGCGAGATTCGTGGTCCACACACCGGCGGCGAGCCCGTACTCGGTGTCGTTGGCGAGCGCGACGACCTCGTCCTCGGTGTCGAAGGGCATGATCGCCGCGACGGGGCCGAAGATCTCCTCGCGCACGACCCGCATCCCGTTGTCGACGTCGACCAGGACGGTCGGCTCGTAGAAGAAGCCGCCCATGCCACCATCACTGGCCTGACCACCGGTGAGCACACGCGCGCCCTCGCTGCGGCCGAGCTCGACATAGGACGCGACCTTGTCCCGCTGGTCCTCGAACGCGAGGGGGCCGAGTTCGGTGTCGTCGGCGAGCGGGTCGCCCACGCGGATGCTGCGGGCCCGTTCGGCCACCCGCTCGAGCAATTCGTCGTAGACCGACCGATGAGCGAACACCCTGCTTCCGGCGATGCACGTCTGACCGGCGGCCGCGAAGATCCCGGCTACCACCCCGGTGGCGGCGTTCGCGACGTTGGCGTCGTCGAACACGATGTTCGGCGACTTGCCGCCCAGTTCGAGCGTCGAGCCGATGAACCGGCCTGCCGTGGCGGACGCGATCCGCGAGCCGGTCGCGGTGCTGCCGGTGAAGGAGATCTTCGCCAGACCCGGGTGGTCGACAAGGGGCTGCCCGGCCTCCGCGCCGAAGCCGGTGACGACGTTCACCGCCCCCGGTGGAAATCCGGCCTCGATGGCGAGTTCGGCCAGACGCAGGACCGTGGCCGAGGTGTACTCGGACGGCTTGATCACGACCGTGTTCCCCACGCACAACGCCGGGGCGAGCTTGCTGCTGGTGAGCGTGAGCGGGGAGTTCCACGGTGTGATGGCGCCAATCACGCCCAGCGGCTCGCGCATCGTGTAGTTGATGACGCGACGATCGGAGGTGGGGATGACATCGCCCTGAATCTTGTCCGCGAGACCGGCGTAATAGTAGTAGTACTCGGGCAGCGTCGCGAGCTGACCGCGCATCTCCCGCAACAGTTTTCCGTTGTCGAGGCTCTCAGAACGGGCTAGTTCCTCAGCGTTCTCGCCGATCAGGTCGCCGAGCCGACGCAGCAAGTGGCCGCGGCGGGTCTGGCTGAGCGCCTGCCACCGAGGATCCTCGAAGGCGGCGCGGGCAGATCGGACGGCGGACTCTACGTCGCGGGCGTCGCCACGCGCCGCTTCGTACACGGTCTCGCCCGTGGCGGGGTTGGTGCTGGTGAAGTACTCCCCCGAGTGCGATGGTGTCGGCTCACCGCCGATGAAGTGGTGAAGCCGTCGGATCTCAGACATGGGCATACCTTCTGAGGAAGTCGGACACGCTGGTGCCGAGTTCGCGGGGTTTCTGGATGGGAAGCATGTGCCGGGCGCCCTGGATCACCGCTGCGGTGCAGTCCGGGATCGCCCGCGCCAGGCGGTGGGTCATCTCCGGCGTGGAGCCCGGGTCGAGCTCACCGGTAACCGCCAGCGACGGAACGCGGATCTCACGCAGGTGCGGGGCGATCTCAGCGTCTCCCGTCGCGAACACCCGGTAGCAGTGCACGAAGCTGTCCGGATCGTTGGCCGACAGGATTGCCTCGGTCGCGCGGATCCACTCCGGCGACACGTCGGTGCCGTCGTACCAGCGGTGCAGGGAGGCCGCGGTGCTGGCAGCGAGATCCTGCGTGGCCGAGTCCAAACGGCGCAGCACCGCTGCGCGCTCGTCCTCGGTGCGCTGGCAGACGGAACTGACCGAGGTCAACGTGGCGACCAGCTCCGGGCGGTGCACCGCGAGGTGCTGCGCCACGAGTGCACCGAGCGAGAAGCCCACCACGTGCGAGCCGGGCGGGATCTCGTCGACGACCCCATCTGCCAGATCGGCGAGGGTTGTGCCGGCCAACGCCGGCGGCCGCGTGCCGTGACCTGGCAGGTCAGGCGCGACGATCCGGAAGTCGGCCCGGAGCAGCCCGGCGACGGGCTCCCACACGGTGTGGTCCAGCCCCACCCCGTGCAGGAGGACGAGTGTCGGCGCCGCCATGGGTGACTACTGCTCGGTCTTCAGCGAGGCGAGACGCTGCTGCGGGCGACCCTGTGAGGCAGCGGCGAGCGCCACGACGATCTCATCGGCGTGCGGCGCATCGGCGATGCGCACCTCGACGGTCTGGTGGTGCGACCGGATCGTCGCGTCGGTGATGTGCTTGAGCGGGATGTCGAAGACGACCCCGGCGGGGGCGCGCTTCTCCACCGCGGGCAGCAAGGTCGTGGCGTTGGCCGCCTTGCGGAAGTGGTCGCCGAACTTCAGCGTGTGGATCAGCGCCGAGCCGTGCTCGACCTCGCCGCCCAACCCCACGATGGCCGCCTTGCCATAGGCCTCTGCCGGCTCTCCCAACGCGGCCAACACGCGGGGTGCCAGCAGGGCACCCAGGTCCGAGGCGTTCGCATCGATGCCGGGCGCGAGGTCCTCGACGAAACCCTGCCCGTTCCACGGGTTCTCGATGATGGCGGCCACGACAGCCACGCGGGCCGCGGGCTCGACCGGGCGGCCGCCCTCCGCCTGGGTCTCCTCGACCACGGTGACGATCTTGCGCAGGTTCATGACAGGGAACTCTCCAGCTTCTGTGCGGTGACGGCGGGGTCGGTGGTGCGATCCCCGATTCGAGGATGCGGGCGGGGACCGGTCGAGGCAGCGGCGATGATGACCAGCTCGTCGGACCGCGGCGCATCCGGGATGCGAGCGGTCACGGTCTGGTAGTGACTCCTGGTCGCCGCGTGGGTCTTGTGCCACAGCGGAACGACCAACGTCGTGCCCGCCTCCGCGCGGGCGTCGGCGAAGCAGATGATCGACTCGCCGTCGAGGAACTCGCGCATCAAGTTGCCGAAGTACGGGGTGTGGATCAGTGCACCCCCGTGTTCGATCTCGCCGGCGTTGCCGACCACCGCGGCCTTCCCGAAGGCCTCGATGGCATCGACGCTGCCGAGGGTCTCGATCAGGTGGCCTGTCAGGACACGTGCCAGGCCCGGTGCGACCCCCAGCACCTCGGGCGAGAGGTCTCGCGATGGGCCCGTACCCAGCCACGGATTCCGCAGCACCGCCGCGACGCTGGCCTGAGCAGCAGGGGCCGCCGGCCGCTCGCCGGCTTCTGTGACGACCTCCTCCCGGTAGACGACCACCTTGCGTAGGTCGAGCTCATCGACCTTCAATCCCTCTTGCATGCCACAGAAGGTAGCTTTCGCCGGCCCAACGGTCAATAACCGGAGACATCACCGGACACCCACGGAGTCACCTCAAGGGCGGGCTGAGCGGCCTATTTGCGACATAAATCCAGGTAGATTGATCGGCGTAGGGCGCCAGCGATGGGGCCGTGGGGCCCACCATCAGCCCACCCGTTGACATACAAGTGTGGTCCGGCCTACTTTCTCTTGCATGCCACAGGCGTGGTCTCGGAGACGGAACCCGAGCACCGGCACTCCGCCCCCCCTGCCATGCCACAGGGCCTGTCGCCCCCTAGGGCCACGACGACGTCGAGCCTCCGAAAACACGAGCGCAATCTCGCCCGCACCCACGCGACCACCGAACCGAAAGGAGACATCGCATGTCCGACGCCGACGCGCGACGGAAACGGATCCAGCGCGCCTGGGAAGCCGCATGGGACCGCGGCGACGTCGACGCTCTCGACGACCTGCTCAGCCCCGACTACCGCAGGCACGAGAGCGCCGGGGCAGTGCACAGCCTCGACCAGTTCAAGGCGTCCATCCTGTCGACCCGGTCCGCGTTCCCAGACCTGACGACCGTCATCGACGAGATCATCATCGAAGACGACCGCGTCGCCATCCGCTGGCACAGCACCGGTGCGCACGAACACCCGTTTCTCGGCGTGCCGGCAACCCACCGTTCAGTCGCGGTCAACGGGGTCAACTTCGCCCTGTTCGACGGCGACCTGATCGTCGAGGAGTCCGTGACCTGGGATCCGCGCGCCCTGCTCACCGCGCTCGGCATCATCTCCGTCGGCCAGGACGGGTGAGCACCATGACCACCAGCACGAGGAACACCACGATGACCATCCCCGACCTGGACCTGATGAAGCAGGTCAACCGCCAGTTCGTCAGCGGCGTCACCGTCGTCACCGCACTCGATGACGACACGCCCCGAGGACTCGCGGTGAACGCCTTCTCCAGCATCTCGCTCGAACCGCCGACGGTCATGGTCGCCGTACAGCACACGTCCTCCACGCACGACTGCCTGTTCCGGACCGACCACCTCGCGATCAACATCCTCTCCACCGCGCAGGGCGACGTGGTGAAGACCTTCGCCACCAAATCCGCGGACAAGTTCGCCGACCTGGACTGGAGCCCGGGCCCCCACGGCAGCCCGCTGATCACAAGCAGCGCTGCACAGATGGAGGTGGAGATCCGCGAGCGCCTGCGGGCCAGCACGCACACCGTGTTCATCTGTCGTGTGGAGCACGCCACGGTCACGGACCTCCCTCCCATGGTCTACAGCGCGGGTAAGTTCTTCGACGGAAGTGCGCTCGACCCCCTCGCATGACCCCGGGGGCTTCGGTCCGAGTCGGCAGGCTTGAAGAGGAGACGTGCAGTGGGCGGCAACAACGGTGCGAGCACGGGTTCAATCCAGGCCCGGCTGATCGCCGAGATTCGGCGCCGGATCATCGACGGCGAGGTGCAGCCTGGGATGAGCTTGTCCGAGCTGGCGCTCGCGGAGGAGTTCGACGTCAGCCGGACACCCGTGCGCGAGACCTTCAAGCAGCTCCAGACCGAGGGACTCGTCGAGATCCGGCCCCGGGTGGGCACCTTCGTGACCGCCCCCTCACGGCGCGAGATCACCGAGCTGTTCGAGATGAAGGAGCTCCTCGAAGGCGCTGCCGCCAGGCTGCTGGCTCAACGCGGACGTGTGCCCGAGCTGGACCAACTGGAGGAGAACCTGAGGCAGGCCGACATCGCCGTCTCCGCAGACGACCGGCAACGCTACGCCGAGCTCGTCGAGGAATTCCACGAACTCATCATCGTGGGTGCCGACAACCGCAAACTCGAAGGTCATTACCGCACCTTGATGAACCAGCTGGCCTATTCCCGCCTCGTCACCACCTCACTGAGCCAGCCCGGTCGCCCCAGCCAGTCAGACCGCGAACATCACAACGTCGTCGAGCTGATCATGTCCAAGGATGGCGACAGCGCCGAGCAAGTCATGCGAGAACACGTCCGAGCCAGCCGACGAGCACTCCTCGCAGGACTCCGAACCTGACCATGCCACGACCGGCCCCTGCTGAGCCGCCGACCAAGCTGACGCACAACCGATCACCACATCTAGGCACCTCACGTCCAGCCGGTGGTCGCCAGCCTCTTCGGAACGACCATCCAACCGAGCCGCGCAGCTCGACAATCCGAATGGAACCCGTGGGACACGCCTCTGCGGCCCACCGGCTGGGCGCTCGGTGGATGCGCCAAAACCCGTTCAGGGACAGGCCGGGACACCCCGCAACACCCGCCCCCGACCCAGCCCCCTCCACGTTTACGCAGCTCACCGGGCAACCCTGCCTGCCCCTACACGGTGTCCCAATTGAGCTTGTACCGGGACACCTGGGACAGCAAAAAGCCCCTGCTTCAACCGTTCTCGGGAAGCTGAAGGCGGGTGAATAGTGTGCAAGTCCGTCCGCGGACACTACCGGTCTCGCACGCGTCGACACACACCTGATCACGAGCACATGAAGACGTCCGATTGATGCCCTGGTCCGCCGCAATGCCCGCGGCGGACCAGGGCTTCACGTCGTCACAGAGCGCCAGACCCACAGCCTGGTCGATGACGGCCACGACATCGCGTTCCATTTCCAACGCGGACCACATGCCGAGAACACCGAAGCCAACATCAAGGACCATCAGGACCGACGAACACCCGCCGACGCACTTGACCGCGTGGCTCCACGCCGGTCAAATGGGTCTCGTTGGTCCCCAGCGGTCAAGAAGACGACCAACTCGCGATCACCGATGATCCACACCGATCCAGCGGCTCACGCGTGCGTCGTTGCCGGGATCGGGGCTCAGCAGAGTGGCGAAGTCTCTGATCAGGGAAGTGAATCCGGTCATTTCGGGGCAGGAGCCGATCGCGGCGTCGCGGCGTTCTCGCTGGTGGGCTGCAAGCCTGTCGGGGTGGGCCAGCAGGTTGCGGGTCAGGCGGTGTGGCGAGATCGCGGGTCGGTCGGATTCGACGCGGCCCTGGGTGATGTAGCGATAGAGCGAGCAGCCGCTGGACGGACACAGCCGGTTCTTCGGCTCGGCGCTGGCGGAGGTAGTCGCGGAACGGATCGACCAGGGTCGGCCGGTATTGCGGGGCCCGCACGAGGCGTTCGGGCTCCCGGATGCGCGCGTAGCGCTTGACCGTGTTCAGCGCCAGGTTCAACCTGCGGGAGACCTCGAGGAGCCCGACACCGTGATCGAGCAGATCATGAACCTGTCGCCAGCGTTCCCGGGTCGTTGCGGCACGCTTTCCAGCATGCGGCGGCGGGCCCGGTCTTGCCCCAGCACATGCTGTGGGCGGCAACTCCCTTGAGAACGGCTTCGGCCAGCCGGTGCCGGTTCTGCTCCGCCCGACGGGCCGAGGGGCACGGGAAGCCGTCGCGGTTCAGTCCGTTGGCGATCGCTCGGTCGCCCCTGCCGCTGAGGTACTCGGCGAAGATCCAGCGCACCACGTCAACGACCTCGTTGTCGATCGCGAGCACCTTCAGCCGGTACCCGTCAGCCGCGCGGGACGGGTTCGGGTGAGGCCCGGCATCGACGACCTTGTAGCCGTACGGCGCTCGACCGCCCTGGTGACGTCCTTCGTTCAACACCTGCGCACCACACAACGACACCCATCATCAGAAACTAGGCATCAACGCATCAACGTCATGTGTGCCCTGGGGAAACACCTTCGATCTCACGCCGGCGGAACAGCCCGGACCTAGGTCACCGTGCTCGATGACGGGATTTCGGTCAGTCTCGGGGTGTGACGGTCGAGGATGACGACTCGGGGCAGGACGGGCGGGTGCTCGCCCTGTCCGACGGTGTTTTCGCGATCGCGGCCACCCTGCTCGCCCTCGACATCCGCGTTCCGGAAGGGCTGAACACGAGCAGCTTGCACGACGCTCTGCGCGGACTCGCCCCCGACCTGGCCGGATATGCGATCGCGTTCCTGGTCATCGGCGTGCTGTGGCTGGGACACCGCGCGTTGTTCACCGACATCCGGCGCATCGTCCCCTCCGTCGCAGCGGTGAACATGGCGCTGCTGGGCTTCGTCGCACTGCTGCCGTTCCCCTCGTCGCTGCTGGCCAACTACGGCAACGAATCGGTGGCGGTGATCAGCTACGCCGCCAACGTCGCCGCGATCGCAGCACTGCAGCTGGTCATCGTCACCATCGCCCGTCACACCGGCAGCTTCCGCGCCGAGACTAAGGCACTGTCGGCCTACGCACCCTCCGCGGTGACGATCGCCGTCTTCGTCGCGTCCATGCCCGTAGCCCTGGTGTCTCCCACGTGGGCGCCGGCCTGCTGGCTCCTGCTGATCCCCGCCCACGCGACCATCCACCGCATCGAGAACCGCAGAGCCCGAGATCATCGGGAGCCCTAGCTGTACTGCTGGCGCCCTTGCCCGGCACTTCTGAAGTGCCGGCTCACCGACGCGTAGCGAGATGGTCGAGGAAGGCAGCGGCCGGTTGCGGGCGGGCCAGCAGGTATCCCTGGTATTGGTCGACTTCCAGACTCTGTAGCACCTGGTGCTGTTCGTGGGTTTCGACTCCTTCGGCGACGCAGATGCGGTCCATGGCGTGGGTCATGGTGACGATCGCGCGCGCGATCGCGTGATCGACCTGGTCCGTGTCGATCTTTGCCACGAATGTGCGGTCGAGTTTGAGGATGTGGACCGGGAGCTGTTTGAGTCGGGACAGCGTGGAATAACCAGTGCCGAAATCATCGAGGGCAAAGCGCACCCCGAGCTTGGCGAGGTCGGTCATGGCCTGATGCGTTTGCGGACTGAGGTCCACCAGAGCCGTTTCGACGACTTCGAGCACGACCCGGTCAAACGCCAACCCAGAATCAGTGATGATCTCTGTGACCACATCGAGGAAGGAGGGGTCGCCAGGAAGAAGCCCACCGAGGTTCACCGCGACAGAAGGGGGTGCGCCATCGCACGATGGCCATCGGGACGCTTCCGCCAACGCGGTTCGCAGCACCCATTGGTCGAGTTCGCGCATCAGGTCGCCTTGCTCGGCAGCCGCGAGAATCACCCCGGGCCCCAGTTCGCCCCGCTCGGGATGCGGCCAGCGCAGCAACGCTTCACCGGCCACGATCGCGCCGTCGCGGCCGACGATCGGCTGGTAGTGCAAGGTCAGCGCGTCGCTGTGAATGGCTTGGCGCAATTCGCCTTCGAGTTGCAGTTGTCCTTCTGCAGCGGAGACGATCTCACTGTCGGCCAACGAGATGCGACCGGGACCGCGACTTTTCGCGTGGAACATGGCGACATCGGCGTAGCGCAAGAGGTCCTGCCCGGTCATGGAACCGGTCAACAGAGCCCCACCAGTGGAGGCGGAGACACTGACCATTTGATCACGAATGGGGACCATGATGCGCAGTGCTTCGGAGATGCGCCGGGTCAACGCTTGGAGTCCGCCGACCGCGTCGAGGTCTGCGGTGATGACGAGGAACTCGTCGCCGGAGAGTCGCCCGACCGTGCACTCCGGTGGTACGGATGCGGAAAGCTGACGGGCCAGAGCGATCAGGAGTTCGTCACCTGCTTCGTGACCGAGCGAGTCGTTGATTCGCTTGAAGTTGTCGATGTCGCAGAACACGAGTCCGAGCTGCTTCGATTCACCCGAGGTCAGCCAGGTGAGGATCTCGTTCATCCCGCGGCGGTTGAGCAGCCCCGTCAAATCGTCGTGGGTGGCCTGCTCGTGAAGCGCCTGTTCAGCCCTGCGCTGGGCGGTGATGTCGTGCATGAGGACCTGGAAGGCCGGATGACCGTTCCACTCGGTGCGCACTGAGACCGACTCGATGAGCACGGTGTCGCCGTCCACGCAGCGCAACCGCACCTCGGTCGGCTCGGAGGCCATCCCCGGTTCGGTCAAGCCGGCCACCCGCCGGCGCAAGTCGCCCAGCGACGGCTCGGCGACGAACTCGCTGATGGGGTGCCCGAGCAGTTGCTCATCGGACTCGGCCCGCACCAGTCGCACCGTTGCAGGGTTGACATAGGTGAGCAGGCCGTTCTGATGCACGCAGATCGCATCGGGACTCAGCTCAGCCAGCAAACGGTACCGATCGGCCAGGACGGCCAGTTGCCGAACTTCCTCTCCGCCGGGGTGTGCGTCCGTGGCGATACCGATGAGTTCCTCTGGATGCCGCTGGCCTGTCGGGCGCGCTCGGATGCAAAGCCTGTGGTGCACCCCGTGGTGATCCTCGAACGGCTGCTCGAGTTCGAATTCGCGCCACGCGGATGCCGTCGCGGCGGAAACGATCACCGGCTCCAGCAATTCCCGCAGCCGGGCCCGCAATGACTCCGCACTCGCGTCCGGGATGGACAAGAGTTGGCCGAGCCCGTCACCGAACCATGTGAGCGTGTCGTCAGCGAAGCGATAGCGCCACGCCACGGCCCCGTGAATGGCGAGCGTCAGGTCCAGCATGGCGCGGTCCATCCGCGAACCGGACATGACCACGCCTCGGTCGACCTCTTCCTGCTCCGGCGACATCCGCTCCCCTCCGACGCTGATGACCTGCGGAAACTATCTCCTCAGAGTGCCGCACACCAGCACGGCAATACTACTATTCGTATTTCCCAACAGGTACTCCAAAGCATCTAACTAGTCCATTCGAGTTATTCTTAAGCTCGCAGCGTCACCGTCTGTAGCATTTCGCGCCTGAGTAGCGACACTCTCGGGTGAGACAGGCCAGAACCGCCCTGCTAGGAATTGTGATCTAGCGAACACACTCGAGGAGATCCGCAATGGGATTACGAGAGTTGGACATCGCAGGGCTGGGCGCTGTCACCGGCTACGGCTGGGGCCGGGAAATGCTGTGGCGAGGACTCGCCGCGGCGACGCCTGCCGCCCGACCGCAGGAGGACTACGGCGAGAACGGGCAGGGAGCCCCCTGGGCGGCAATCGTTCCCGACGGGGGCGAGACCACGGATGGCCCGAGCCGATTCCAGCGGGCGATGCGATTCGCCGCCCGCGAAGCCATCGCAGATGCGACGGAACGCGGATGGCGCCCCGGGCGGCGGGTCGGATTGCTCCACGCTGTAGTGCTCGGCGAAGTCGACCTGTGGAAGGACTTCTACCTCACACACGACGGACACGTGTCCGTTCGCAGCTACCTCGCACTGATGCCGTCAACACCGATCTCGACCCTCATGCAGGAATATGGCTTTCACGGGCCGGCCATGAACGTCGGCGCCATGTGCGCCTCCGGCAACGCCGGCCTGCTCACCGCCAAGGCATGGCTGGACAGCGGCATCGTTGACGACGTGATCTTCGTGGCCACCGATCTCTCCGTCACTCCGGAGAACCTGCAGCACTTCACCGAGCTGGGCGTCGCCATCACCGACACCGAACCGTTGCAAGCGTGCCGCCCGTTCCAGGAGGGCAGCCAGGGCTTCATCATGGGCGAAGGCTCGGTCGCCATGGTCCTTTCCCACGGCACGAGCAATCCCTACCTGCACGTGCTGGGCGGATCAATGTCGCACGACGCCTACCACGTCACCTCGATCGACCCTGAGCTGACCGACATCACCCGCTGCTTCACCCAAGCCCTGGACAACGCCGGTATCGCGCCAGAACAGGTGCGATACCTCAACGCCCACGGCCCCGGCACCCGCCAATGCGACAGAGCCGAAGCAGCGGTGTTCGACGCTCTGTTTCCCGACACAGCCGAGTTGTATTCGATCAAACCGCTCGCCGGCCATTGCCAAGGTGCAGCCTCCGCCGTCGAAATCGCCGCCACGGCACTGGGATACGACCGCGACCTACTTCCCGCACCACCACTGGTCGCTACCGGGCACCCCCGCCTGCTTTCCGGCCCCACACGACCAGCCGCCGGTCTGACGGTCAAATCCTCGATCGGCATGGGCGGACACAACTCCGCCGTCGTCCTCAAACCACCCCACATCGGAAGGCCTGCCTAATTCGGCCGTTCAGCCGCCCGCTCAATCGAAAAGGGGTGGACCGGCAACTAAATGTTGCGGTTCAGGTGGCTGAAGGCATGACCAAGAAAAGGCTTGCTCTCAGACTGTTCGGTGTGTGGCTGCCGTTGTCAGTTGCTGTAGTGCGCTGCGTACATCAGTGGGGACCGGGGTGTTGTGCAGGGCTTGGCGTGCTCGGGTAACGCGGTCGTCGATCATCCGTTCCACCCGGCTTAGCGCGCCGCTGTGGATGATGATGTGTCGGAGTTCGGCGCATCCGACCTCATCGATTTCGGGGTTGCCGTGCAGTGTGTCGATGCGCGTGAGTTGGTCCGGGTTTGCCTGCTGGCGGGTGATGGCCATGAGCACGGTGGGCTTGCCCTCACGCAGATCGTCCATGGTGGATTTTCCGGTGGCGCTGGGATCTCCGAAAACGCCGAGGAGGTCGTCGCGGAGCTGGAAGGCCTCGCCGAGAGGGATGGCGTAGTCGGTGTAGTGGAGGGCCAGGCTCGCATCTGAGCTGGCCAGCGCGGCGCCGATGTGCAATGGCCGTTCGATCGTGTATTTGGCGGACTTGTAGCGGATCACGTCGAATGCGACTGTGTCCGAGGAGCCTCGGGCTTGTTCGCGTAGTTCCATCGATTGGCCGGCAAAGATCTCGCTGCGCATCGCGTGCAGCCAAGGCAACGCACGCGCGAGGTGACTCTCAGGCAGGTGGCAGGAATGAAACATCTCGTCGGACAGCGTGAGTAGGAGGTCGCCGGCCAGTATGGCCATGCTGTGGCCGAAGCGGTCCCCGTCGCCACGCCACCCTTGCTGGGCGTGCAGGTCTGCCCAGGCGCGGTGCAGGCTTGGCTTTCCGCGCCGCTGCGGGCTGGCGTCCATCAGGTCGTCGTGGATGAGGGCGAAGGCGTGGAACAGTTCCAGTGAGGCTGCCGCGGTGATGATGCCCTCGCCGTCCTGGCCGCCGGCTCCGCGCCAGCCCCAGTAGCAGAACAACGGACGAAGCCGTTTTCCCCCGTGCAGGACGAAATCACGCAGCAGTGCAGCCGAGTGCGGGTCGCCGAGCTTGTCGTGCTGCCCGGCCTGTGTGGCGAGGAACCGGTGCAGGGCGGCATCGACGCTGCGTCGGATGTCGTCGGCAGACGGTGCGATGCCCACGTCCTCGGCGTCCCCGTGGATGGTTGTCATGCTCACCCCGTACTCGGATGTTGGAATGTCAGGCCCTGTCGGACGTCGACGACGGTCATGCCTGCCTGCTGTGCAGCCTGCACACCCTCGTCGGTGTTGTCGTAGGCCAGGCACCGGCTCGGATCCACGCGCAGCCGGCGCGCGGCAAGCAGGTAGGCGTCGGGAGCGGGCTTGACGGCGCGGACATCCTCTGCGGTGATCACCGTGTGGAACAGGCCATCGAACGCCACGGCGCGCAACCCCGCCCGCACCGCGTCGGCATAGTTGGCGGAGGCAACCGCAAGCGGCATCCCCTGCCCTGCCAGCTCGATCGCCACGTCCACGGCGGGCAAGGCCTTGAGTCCGGTGCTGTTGTCGAGCCAGTACTGCCGGCCTGCCACTACGAGTTCAGCGACAGGAATTCCGTAGTCGTGTTCGAGTCGCTCGCGGCAGGCTTGTTGCGAGGTGACCGGCACCGTGTCCCACCACTGGGCTGACGGCGTGATGCCGTGGTGGGCGAGGGCGGCACGCAGAGCGCCCAGGTTTAATTCCGTGGTGTCGGCGAGTGTGCCGTCGAAGTCGAATATGCAGGCGTCATACTTCTCGGCCCGTGCATCCACAGTCGTTTCCTTGTCGTTGTCAGCGCGGGCGGATGGCGCGGATGTCGGCGGTGAAAACTGGTGGAGTTCCCTCGAGGACGCCGGGGTACTGATGGCCTTGGCCCAGAGAGGTCAGCTGGGGACGCCCGTCAGCGCCCAGGAGCGGGCGCTCGTCGAGGAATTTCGCCATGGCCTTCTTGTATTCGGCGTGGTCGAAGAAGTCCCTGCCACCCGCCTGCACATCGATGAACCCTGCGTCGGCGATGGCCTGCGCCACCTCGTCGAGCAGGCGGGTGATGTTGCAGGCGAATATCTCGTTCATGCCCGCCAGCGCGGTCGTCTCGGCCGGGGTCAGCGGGCCTTCTTCGACGAACTGATCCTTGACGTACAGCGCACCACCGGGTTTCAGCACGCGCAACGCCTCACCGAACAGCGCCACGTTGTCCTCCGTGTAACACGCCGACTCCAGGAAGTACACAACGTCGAAAGTACCGTCAGGAAAAGGCATCTGATGGTAGTCACCGACGCGCACCCGGATGCGGTCAGCAAGCCCGCGGGCCTGCAGGTGGGCGGTTCCCGCCGCAGCCTGCACCTCAGAAATGGTCATCGCGTCGATGGTGAGATCACCGGTGTGCTCGACGATGTCCACCGCCGGCCCACACGCGCCGCACCCTGCGTCCAGCACCCGCATACCCGCGCCAATACCCGCACGGCCGGCGAGAAACACATTGGTGTCGCGATACGGGGTGGCGCTGTGACCGATCACGGTACCCGCCTGATACGTGTGGCCAACGTCGCTCAGAATCACACTGGTCCATGCGTCGAAGTAGTCACGAACTCCGGTCACGCTCTTGCCACTCATCGGTGGTTCTCCCCGTGATGATTGCGTCGGCACACGACGCACGGAAAAATCGAAAATGCTCCCAGAAACGACGAAGGCGCACGTGATGCCGAGCTGACAGCACCACCTGTCCCCACCGGCGCCGACCACACCGGCCACCGTCTACGCCGCCGTCTGCCAACTGCACCAGCGTCCGTCTGCGCGGCGCCCGCCACATGGACGGGAGGATTTCGCTGTGCAGTTGCGAGACGCCCTCGGCGAGGAACCTGCGCGTCCACGGGCACGGGATTGCCTCGGCAAGCGCACCCCTCGACAAGGCTGGGCTCTCCAGAACACGAAACACGGTGCCCAGAAGCCTGATCCCTACTCGGTGGATCGTCCACTCTGCACTCCTTCGACCAGCACACTTCCACCGGATCACCGCGCGCCTGACCCGTAGAAGCCGCGCGGATCTTCACGGTGTTGATCTCCATCCGGAACCCGACTGGTGCACATAGAAGTGGCTCGCTGTCGCCGTGACAAAGCCGTGATCAACCCCGTCTAGTCGCTCTTACTGTTGCCCTTACAGTATGGGCGACTATTCGCCGGGACAAGCCTTCAGTGCCGGCGCGCGAGAGGAGTTGGGATGGTTCACCCCGCCACCGATCACGAGGAAGCCGCTCCGGCGTCGGGCACGCGACGCCGGAGCTTCCTCACTTATGTCGCGGCAGCGCCGATGCTGACGATCGCCGGCAAGTTCGTGCTGGAGGGCGAGGCCACCGCCGCTGCCACGCCGGTCTCCGGACAGCTGCCGCTTCCCAGCGTCGCGGGGGTCTTCGACGCCGGAGACCTGATGAAGCTGGCCACCGCGCCCACCATGCCGCTGCTGAAGCTCGAGTTCAGCGCGGATAACAAGGTCCTCTTCGAACTGCCGCGGCTGGAGTCCGGGCAGGGCATCAACACCACCGTGGTGATGATGCTGGCCGAGGAACTCGGCGCCCGCACCCAAGACGTCGTGGTGCGGTTATCCGATGCCCGCCCGGAGCTGCTGTTCAACCAGATCACGGCCGCCTCGACCTCGGTGCGCACGTTCTGGAAGCCGTTACGCCAGATGGCCGCCGCCGCGCGTTCTCGGTTGATCACCGCCGCCGCCCAGAAGTGGGACGTGCCCGCGAGTGGTCTGTCCACCCAGGGCACCGGGGTGGTCGGCCCCGGCGGCCGCAAGGCCACCTTCGGCGAACTGGCCAAGGACGCCGCCAAGGTGCTCGCACCAGCGGTCCCAGCCAGCCCGAAGAACCCGAAGGACTTCACGATCCTCGGCAAGCCGCACACACGCTCCGATGCGGTCGACATCATCACCGGCAAGGCCCGCTACGTCGGCGACCTGAAGATCCCGGGTTCCGTGGTGGCCGTCGTGGTTCGCCCGCCGACGCTGAGCGGTGAGGTCGCCTCCTACGACGACTCGGCCCTCCGCAACACCCCCGGGTTCAAGGGCACCGTCAAGCTCTCCACCGGTGTCGCGGTGTGCGCCGAGTACACCTGGCAAGCCATGGAACTCGCCAAGGAGCTCAAGGTCACCTGGAAACCCGGCCCCCTCACCGACACCTCCTCAGCGGACATCCAGGAGAAGCTGGCCGGCCTGACCGGCAGCCTCGACGACTCGGTCGCCGACGGCGACGGCGACGAGATCGACGCGAGCTTCGACTTCGCCTTCGTCAGCCACGCGCCGATGGAGGTCAACTACGCGATCGCCGACGTCACCGATGGCCGCGCCGAGATCTGGGTTCCCTCGCAGGCGCCCGTCGACGGGCAGAAAGACATCGCCGCGGCGATCGGCATCCCCGACGTCAAGGTGCACGTCACCCGCGCCGGCGGTTCGTTCGGCAGGTGCCTGTTCCACGACGCGGCGATCGAGGCCGCCGAGGTCTCCAAGGCCATCGGCAAGCCGGTCAAGCTGATGTGGACCCGCAACGACGACACCCGCCACGGCCGGATGCGTCCCGCCTCGCACCACCGCGTGAAGGCTTCCTTCCGCAGCGGCAAGGTGCGGTCCTGGGCGCACAAGATGGCAACCGTCCAGGTCGACTTCAGCCACGGCGTCGGCGACCTGCTCGTCTCCACCCTCATCGAGGCCCACGTCGGCAAGATGCCGATCAGTCAGGGCTACTTCGCCCTGACCCAGTCGGTGCCCTACGAGTTCGGCGCGACCAGCATCTCGCTGACCGACTTGGAAATCGAAGGTCTGCACACCGGCAGCTGGCGGTCGGTGCACTCGGCGACCTTCCGCACCGCGGAGGACCTGGTCATCGACCAGATCGCGGAGAAGGCCGGTTCCGACGCGGCGAAATTCCGGCTGGACAACGCCAAGAGCGACCGCGCCAAGGCCGTGCTGCAGAAGGTCATCAAGGACGGCAAGTGGGGCCGCCCGATGCCCCAGGGCCACGCGCAGGGCATCTCGATGCACGAGGAGTACAAGTCCGTCGCGGCCTGCCTGGTCGAGATCAACGCCACCGACCCGAAGAACCCGCGGGTCACCAAGGCCGTCATCGCCGTCGACGCCGGTCTGCCGCTGAACCCCAAGGGCATCGAGGCCCAGATGATGGGCGGCCTCACCGACGCCATCTCCACGGTGCTGCAGGCCGGCATCCACATCGACAACGGCGCGGTGCGCGAGGGCAGCTACGCCGACTTCAAGTGGGCACGCCAGCGCCACACCCCGCCGGAGCTGCAGATCCACGTCATGCCGGCCACCACCGACGAACCCGGCGGCGTGGCCGAGCTGGGGGTTCCGGTGTGCGCGGGTGCCGTGGCCACCGCCTACGCCCGGGCGACCGGTACGCAGCCGCGCAGCTTCCCGATCAACTTCTGAGGAGTTCCCGAGCGACATGCCCAAGTACGAGTTCACCGTCAACGGCAAGGACGTCGAGGTCGACGTCCCCGCGGAGATGCCCCTGCTGTGGGTGCTGCGCG